>CANGKZ010000080.1 GCA_947454705.1 Verrucomicrobiota bacterium | reverse complement strand
CCACCGCGACCGTGGCCGCCATGTTCGGCATGAAGTGCGTGATCTACATGGGCGCCGTCGATTGCCGCCGGCAGGAGCTCAACGTGTATCGCATGAAGATGCTCGGGGCCGAGGTGGTTCCGGTCACCGCCGGGCAGCAGACGCTCAAGGAAGCGGTCAACGAGGCCATGCGGGACTGGGTGACCAATGTCCGCACCACCCATTACATTTTGGGAACCGCGTACGGGGCGCATCCGTATCCGGTCATGGTTCGCAATTTTCATCGCATCATCGGCGACGAAGCGCGCCGGCAGATTCTCGAATGCGAGGAGCGTCTTCCCAATTTGCTCATCGCCTGCGTCGGCGGCGGATCCAACGCCATCGGATTGTTCTACCCATTCATCAACGATGCCTCGGTCCGCATGCTCGGTGTTGAGGCGGGCGGGGAGGGGATCCATCCCGAGAAGCACGCGGCGCGATTCCAGGGCGGATCGCTCGGCGTACTCCAAGGCACCCGGAGCTACATTCTGCAGGACGAATTCGGGCAGATTCAGCTCACCCACAGCGTCAGTGCCGGACTCGACTACGCTGCGGTCGGACCCGAACACGCCTGGCTGCGCGACAATGGCCGCGCTGAGTACACCTACGCCACCGACGACAAGGCCCTCGACGCCTTCATGCGTCTGGCCCGTTTGGAAGGCATCATCCCGGCCCTCGAAAGCGCCCACGCGGTGGCTGCTGCCATCGAGTGCGCGCCCAAGATGAGCAAGGATGACCTGATCATCGTCAATCTCTCCGGCCGCGGGGACAAGGACGTGATGCAGGTCGCGCAGAAAGTCGGGCTGAAGATGCCGCTGTGAGCGGGGCTGGCGCCCGGTTGAATGGTTGAAATGTTGAAGGGTTGAAGAGGAGAGACGCGTTCTTTTCACCCGTTCGGAGTACCGCGTTTACGCGGCTCTGCTGTTGGACGCGGGGCCACCGGAACGTCAAAAAAACCAACTGGTTGCATCCCTCGAGACGCGCCTCCCAGAACCGTCCGAAGACGGGACTCCAAACGGGTGAGAAAACCCTCGCGGCAGCGTCGGATTCCCCTTCAACCCTTCAACTTTTCAACCCTTCAACTTCCACGCTCCGCCTGAACCATTGAGTTCCCGCGCTTGATCCGGCAGGTTGCCCGTGTGACCCCGGGAGGAACCGACAGATTCGAACGCAGCACTCGCAGGATCTGGGTGTTTGCAGGACTTCTTCTTCTCTCGGGCTTTCTCTATCTGGCTTTCCGAGTTGCGACGGTTCCGCGCTATCTGGGCAAGACGGCTGAGCAGTGGTTTCCCGCGTTTCAAACCGGCGGCATGCTCGTCTTTTCGGTTCCCCCCGAACTCAGGATGGGGGAGTTGGAAAGCCTCCCCGTTCTGATCGCTGCCACGCATCTCAAAGAACCTTCGTGGCCGCGGTGGTTTCGCGTTTTTCCGGCGAGCATCACGAAACGAATTCCAGCTGTCGTTCCCGGCGAGTTGACTCGGATTACCGTGTCCGAAGCGATTTCTTCGAGCGTTCAAGCGTCCGACCGTTTTGCCCGGGCGATTGCGGACCGGTTGGAAGAGCTCTCGTTTGACTCGCAGCTTCAGTTGGGCCGGATCACTTCAGCCTCGTCGAAGGCGATCATCGATGCCCGACTCCGCCCGATTTTGGAACGCAAGCTGGTCACGGGAACGTCCCACGAACAGTACGCTGCCGGATTCGAGTTGCTCGAGTGGGAGTCCCTCAACGAGGACACGCGTCGACTGCTGATCAAGATTGCGGAATCGCTGCTCGATCCTGCGATTAATCGATCGCCCGCAAAGCGAGATCCCGAAGCCTACTTGGAGCGCCTCGGCGGAATGGGTCCGGTTTCGGAAGCGCTCACCGAGCCCCTGCGGCGAATCCTCCCGCGGCTCCAGGCCAAGCCCAAGTTCATGCTGCATCTGGCGCTGTGCCGGTTGAACCCCGAAACCTTTCCTGCATCCGCCCTGTTCGATTCTGCGGCCGATGAACAAGAGCTGTTCTCGAAGTTTGAAGAGATGCATTTCCTCTTCAAACGGATGTCTCGAAATCCATACCTCTCCCCGAATCTTGGCCCGATTTTGGAAGTGTGTTTGCGATTCCGTGCCCCTCCCGGGCGCGAGGAAATCGTGGAACGGGAGAAGGTGGCCCTGCTGATGGAATACGCCTACCGGACGGACAATTCACCGGTGTGGGCGCCTTCGTTTCTCGCCGGGCTGGATGATGCGTCGCGTCGGGTCCGCCGCGCCGCCGCATGGACTGCCTATCGAATCAACCTGAGACCCTCGGCCGTCGCAGAGAAGGCCGCGGAATTGCTGGAGCAGGGCCGTGAACCCGAATTGATGCTCATGATCCTCGCCCAATCCCGGACCTTGCCCAAGCGGGTGACGGGACTGGTTCGCGCGCTGGCCGCGGGGGAGCCGGTTGCGGGCTGGACGCCGGAAGCGCCTCCCGACCAGGAGGTGAATGGGTCGGTGCGCACCGCCACGCAATCCAAGGCCCTCCGCCAGTTCGCCATCGCGCTGCTGGTGAATGCGAAAGATGACGAGGCCCTTCGATGGAAGGCTGAATCCATCGGGGGACACCAATGAGCGAGCTGCCCCCTCAGCGAAAACGGGCTCGGGCGAGGCGGGTCTTGGGGGCGATCTTCGCGTTGGTGTTTGTCGGATTCCTCGTGAGCCAGTGGATTCAAAACCGCCGCGCCCCGCGCTATCTCGGGCGCACCGAACAGGAGTGGTTTCCCACCTGGTCATTTCGGGGTTCCGCCTGGATTCCCCTGACCAATGAACCGCCCGAAGCCGTGCCGGTGTTTCTCGCCGCCATGCAGCGACGAGATTCTCCGATGGTGGATTGGTGGAATACCGTGGTGGGACAACTCCCCGACATTCGCGGCGTCGATCTCCACGGTGCTTCTGCGTATCAAATCCGATTCAACGCCACGGAATGGATGCTCCGAAGTGCGGCGAGACCCGAGACCGCGGCAGCGTTGATGGACCAGTATGAGTCGCTCCCCGAAGAGGTGCGTCGCGAGATTCTGGGCCGCGCTGGGGATGCCCACTTACCGCTCGACGTGATTCGGAATCTGAGTCCGCTTCTTGTTCGGGTTATTTATGGACGGGACATCGGTCAGTCGGTTCTTGCGGGGCACGCCCTGATGAAGGAGCCAGTCCTCGCACGTCCGCACGCGGAGCGTCTGATTACCAACCTCGCGGCGGAGCTCCGGCCTCCGGAGCCCTACGGGCCGGGAGCGCAGGCTTATCTCATTCGACTGGGCGATCTGGGTTCGACGGATCCTCGATTCTTACGTCGGCTGATCGAAGTGCCCCATGTCCCGCAGACTTGGTCGCAGCTCTATCAATATCAGCTCATCCGCTCGCTCACCCTCGCGCGTCTCGATCCCGCCCATCATCCAGTTCGGAAGTTCATTGAAGACAGCGATGATAAGGCAGAGCGCAGCAAACGCGCCTTCGTGCTGAGCCTGTGGCTGGGCTTTGCATTCCGTGAGCAGCGGTTGCCTCACGATCTGGCTGAAGGCATGGAGGCATTGCTTCTCTTTGATGGATTCGACGGCGCGCCAGGCGGGGGAGAACGGTTCAAGGACGTTTACAATGTGTTGCACCTGGTGCGTAGGGTATCTGCAACGAAACCCGTTTCTGCGGAGCTCCAGGATGCCCTAACGGTCGGTATCCGAAACTCGTCGCCATTCGTCCGTCGCGGATGCGGCACGGCCCTCGCACAACTGGTTCCGCCCAGTTCGAATGTTCTCGATCATGCAGCGACGTTGCTGATGGAGGGGTGGGAGGCGGATTGCATGATCCAGGTCTTTTGGAACGCCCGGGTGCTTCCGAAATCGGTCGAGCCTCTGGTTCGTGCGTTCGCCGAAGGCAGGACGCCCGAGGGGTGGACCGCAAAGCCGACGGTTACCCGGAGCCAATCCATCGGAACCGGGCTTCGTCCCGCCAGCGATTCGTTGCAGGTCCTGTCCAGGGATCTCCTTCGTCGAATCGAGGAAGCCTCGTCTCAACCGGGGCCCACTCCGGCCTCGACGTCCCGCAGCCGGTGAATCGTTTTTGATACGGTGAACCGCGCTCCGTGCCGTGTGGGTATCCCTGCGGTAGATGCGGTTTTTTGGAGGCGTTTCATTTTGTTGAAACTTTCTGCGAACCGCCGGGTTCAGTTCAGCGTACTTGAACATGAACACGACGATGACGATGACGACGACGATGAACGCGAAGACGGCTCCCGGCCTCTTGCAGCAGCTTTCCTATCCGCTCCAGGCCGGAGCTCCCAAGCCCGCAGCACGACGGATCCGGGTCACTCCCCGGACCGAAAACCGGAACGAGTTCCGCGCGGAGCCACCCCTCTGGCAGCTCTCGATGGAGGCCACGCGGGACACGATTGCGGAACGTTTGCTTTACGGTGCCGTGACGGTGCTCGCCTTCGGCAGCGTGACCTGGCTCGGGATGGTCACCTGGCAGTTCCTGCTCGCCTGGCAGAACCTCGCCGATTGGGTCCGCGCCGCGATGATCTGAGTCGGCGATGCGGTGCGGTGCGGCGCGGTGCGGGACGAAGCGGCGTCGGTTTCAAAATTGATTTTCGGAGGAACACACAGTTGGGGGGAAGGTCATCGGGCAACCGGTGGCCTTCCTTTTTTGTGTCGATCGATCGCTTGAGATTCATCGCCACCCCGGTACAACCCGCTCGTGAGCGAGCCGAAATCCCCAACGTCCTCTCCCACCTCCGAAGTTCAGCCAGTGACGCCTGAAGCCAACGACACTCCGGGCGAGCCGTGGCGCTGGTGTCCCCGATGCGGCCACGAACTCCACAACGAGAAGTGCAAACTCCGCTGCCCGAAGTGCCACTACTTCATGAGCTGT
>CANGKZ010000079.1 GCA_947454705.1 Verrucomicrobiota bacterium | reverse complement strand
GAGTTGGTGGGCCCAACAGGATTCGAACCTGTAACCAAGGGATTATGAGTCCCCTGCTCTAACCGTTGAGCTATGGGCCCTGCCTTCTCTGAAAAATCACCGGATCGGCGGACGAGTAGCAACCAACCGCCAAAACCAGCGACCCCTAATTCGCCCCGGGCCAATCCCAGAGGCAAGCCCATTCGCCAGCGTCTCACAACTTCCACTTGCTCAGCGGCCGATCTCAAGCGGGCTCACAGGCTCAAGCAGCGCTGGGGCGTGGTGCCGCCAACGAACATGCCGGGGGTGAACTCACCGGATACGCCATCTCAACGACGCGTTGATAACACATCCCCGCACGACTCGGAGACATCTCAGCTCCTCCCGCAACCCGGCTGCGCCAGGGGAACATTCCATGGAATACGTGTAGTTCAGCATCCGGAGGTGTCCGTTACAGTCCCCATCGTGGAACATCACGTCAGCCGTCAGGCCCATGACCGCCCGAGCAATTAACTTCGAACCGCTGCAACGCACCTTCGGCTTGCCGCATCAAAGCGAGACGATGCCCGCGCCCTTGCCAATCCTCGAACCCGTTTCCTGCGGTGATCGAAACCCTCGACGAGCGGGAATGCTCTCTTCTTTCAGCGCAGATCTGGGATCTGGGAACGAAATTCACCGCAGAGCTTTTTCATTGAGACACAACCCTCGGGTGAGGAACTCCGGGGTCCTTCCAGCCAATCATCTCCTTCCAGATCTGCATTCATCAGATCCAGCCACGCGACGCGGAACGGTTGCGAGTCTAAAGACTGCCAAGTTTCAAAAATGGTTAACAAAGGCCTCTTCAATTGAAAAAGGTTTGCCTCGCGTTTTGAGTTTCTGAATTTTCCGCGCTTCACGCACTTCTTGCTTCAGCTCAACAACAACCACACTCAAAGTTAGATCTAGGTCATCAGCTTTCAGTCCGGACCATACATCTTTGTGTAATCCGCCCACAACTGTGTCAAAAACGATTCATTCTCTCGCCTCCAGCAAATCACTTACGATCAGGTCTTCAACCTTCTTGGCGCTTTGCGCCGCCGTCCGCGCGGCGGATGGGACGTCTTCCGGCGGAGGGGCCGTCGAATCGCTTCCCAAGACGGTGGTGACCGCTTCGCGAGCGGTGGATGACCTCGCGAACGTCCCGCAGAGCGTGGTGGTGCTCACCAGTGATGCCATCGCCTCCCGCCAGGCGCAGACTCCGAATCAGATGCTCCGCGAGGAAGTGGGAATCTGGTCCCCTATGGTGGCCGCCCAGGGATCCCCGGTGATTCGCGGACAGATTGGAAACCGAGTGTTGTACCTGTGGGACGGCATCCGCATCAACAATGGGGCGCTGTTCTCGGGACCCAATGGTTTCTTCAACCAGTTTCCCGTCGGCGCGGTGGACCGCATGGAGGTCGTCCGCGGTCCGGGCTCGGTGCAGTATGGCAGCGACGCCATTGGAGGGGTGATCAACATTGTCAGCAAGAAATCCGAATCCTTCTCCGATTCGCTGCTCGCAGGAGGGGAAACGTCGTTTCGCTACGGGACGGTCAACAACGAGAAAACCGAATGGCTGGACGGGTGGCTCACCGAGAAGTCGCTGACGGTGAGCGCAGGGATCAGCCGTCAGGATGTCGACGACTATCGCGGACCCGGGGCCGGAATCCTTCGGAATACTGGGTTTGAGTCGACGGGCGGATACCTGAATCTTGCGCTCCGACCCGACCGGTGGCAGATCACACGGTGCGTCTGTCCTGGATTCAGAATGCACGCGACAACGTCGATTCCTACGTCCAGTCCAAGCTGAACCCGAGCGGAATTCCTCGAATCTTCAGTCCGAACGAGGAGCGAAGCATCGGAAAGCTCGAATACCAGATCGACAACCTCGGAATGCTGAGCAGTGAGCTGAAGGCCTACGGCTACGCCCAGTACTACGATCAGGCCCGCGAGCGCCGGGTGGAATCGGCGACCGCGCTCAGCAACACCCGAACCGACACGCGACAGGATGTGTACGGTGCAGGAATCCAGAACATCACCCCGCTGTTCACTTCGTGGGGAGACCACCGCCTCGTCTACGGCCTGGATTTCCGCACCGAAAACCTTCGCACCGCCCAGAAACTCCTGCGCACCGCGATTCCTTCCGGAGCGCTGACCACCAGCACGCCCGCTGGGAAGGTGCCGGATGGCATCTACGATTCCCTCGACGGATTCATTCTGACCGAGATCCATCCGTTTGAGCCGCTGACCCTCAGTGCCGGTGGACGCGTCGAGCAGACCCGCCTGCAGTCGCGCCCCACCGCGCTCGACGTCATCCCGAACGCTGGCTACAGCCTCGCAGATCTCCAGGTGGATAAAACCTGGACCTCCGCCACCTGGAATGCGGGCGCGGTCTACAAAGCCCTGCCGGATCTGGATTTGGCGGGCAACATCGCCACCGGCTTCAGGGCTCCAACGTTCTCGGACGCTTTGAGCACCGGAACCCCGGTGTTCTCCAGCAAAACCGCCTCGCTCCCGAGCCCCAACGTTAACCCCGAGAACTTCATCAGCTACGAGGTGGGGCCCCGGTTGCATTCGGGAAATCTGTCGGCGTCGTTGAGCGCGTACTGGACCGCCCTCTCCGACCTGGTACGGCAGACCAGCACGGGCACCGTCACCATTCCGGGACAGGGAACGTTTATCGCCATGAGGTCAAGCAATGCGGGTGGCGGCTATGTGCGCGGGCTTGAGTTCGCGGTGTCCTATCGCATCGGACGGGCATGGACTGTTTTCGGCAATGCCACCTACACCGAAGGACGCGATACACACTTCAATGAAAACCTTCGCTTCATCCCGCCGCTGAACGGCGTGGTTGGCATTCGGTTCGACGCCGAGAACGGACGCTGGTGGGCTGAGGCGGTGGAGGTGCTGGTGGACCGTCTCGGGACGCATGCTCCAAACGACGAGCTCGATGCCGGCTTCTCAACCGATCCCGCGTTGGGATCGCCCAACACGGATCCGACAAAGGGCCCTCTCAATCCGCCACTCAACCCCCACTTCATCATCCCGGGCTACGTGGTTACAAACCTTCGCTTTGGCGTCCAGCTTTGGTCGGGAACAGCGCATCGTCGCCTCGATTTCACCCTTGATTTGAACAACCTCCTCGACGCGAGGTATCGGGAACCTCTTGCTCAGCAGGAGTACGTGGCGCCTGGCTTCAATTGTGTCGCCGGACTTCGTCTCAAGTTCTGAATCCACTTCTGTGATCGGTTTATCTGTTGCTCGTGTCCGGGGAGCGTTCGCTCTACTCGGTTACGCCTTGCTGGCCGCTTGGTGCCTCAACACCAGCGCGGCTTCGGCACCGCGCGTCGCGTTCGTCGGGGTTTGGGACCGCGCGGTGCCCATGATCCGTGCCGCCGGCGCAGAGACCGGGATTGAAACTCCGATCCTCAAGGCTGGAGACCTGCTGGCTCCCACCTCCGGCAACACGAACCGAACGGCTCCCGCGGACCTCATTCTGGTACTCAATCTGGATTCCGGAGATGCGGCTGCCCTCAAGGAGCGGTTGAAGGAAATCCAGGTATCCCATCCCGGCTGCAAGGTGCTGCCGCTGGACAAGCGGTCCGTTCATGTCGAATTGGAAAAGGCGGGAGTCCTGACCCAGGATCCCGCGATTCCGGGATATTGGCGGCCCAACGGTGCCGTGAATCTGCGCCGACTCTTCGGCTACCTTGGCGTTAAGTATTTCGGTCGTACCGGGACGGTGGAGCCCCCTGTGCTCGTGCCGGATTTCGGGTTTTACGATCCTGACCGCGAGGAATCGTTTGAGACCCTCGAATCACTCATGGCTTTCCGTCGAAAGCACGGACGCTGGCACGAAGGAAAACCGGTCGTCGCGGTACTCATTCAGCAATCGTTCTGGATCACTCACGACACCAAGGTGATTGACGCTCAGGTGCGTGCCCTGGAACGGCGCGGAATGAATCCCGTGGTCATCTTCGGCGATACCCAGAAGCAGGTGGCCAAACTCCTTCACGACACCCGACCGTCTCTGGTGGTGGAGGATCGCCACGGTGGCATGTGGGAGAACGGAGCACTGCTGCAGGAACTAGATGTTCCCTACCTCCGACCGGTTTCAATGCTCGGATACACGGTCGATGAATGGCTCGCGGATCCCCGTGGAATGGCGCATCGCGACATCGGGATGTTCATGACCCTTCAGGAATCCTGGGGAACGCTGGAGCCGGTGGTCGTGGGCGGACTCGAATCCAACCTGCAGGGATTCCGCCTCCACACCCCGTATCCAAGCGGAGTGGAACGGTTCGCCCAGCGCGCGTCCGGCTGGCTCAACCTCCGCGGCAAAACGAACGCGGAAAAGAAGGTCGCCATCATTTACTACAACAAGGGACTCGGGAAAGACGACCTCATGCGGGGGAGTCCGACCGGAGGATTTCTCGACGGGCCGGAAAGCCTGCTTCGTTTCCTACCCCGGCTTCAGGCTGCAGGATACGCGCTGACCAACGCGCCCTCCTCCGTCGATTCGCTCGTGCAACGGATGCGGAGCGAGGGCCACAATCTCGGCCCGTGGATGCAGGGCGAGCTGGAGTCGATGGTCGATACCGGCGCGCCGCTTTTGATTCCGGTGTCGCGGTATCAAAAATGGTTCGCATCGAAACTCAGCACCACCAACCAGCAGGCGGTCATCAAGGCCTTCGGAGCGCCACCCGGAAAAATCATGGTGGTGAATCGGAATGGGGAGCCCTGCTTGGTGATTCCCCGAATCCAGCTGGGAAACATTCTCCTGATGCCGCAACCCGAACGCGGTGACAAACAGGACGAAAAGCTCCTCCACTCCCGCGATGTTCCACCGCCCCATAACTACCTGGCGTTCTATTGGTGGCTTCAGGAGGAGGCAGGTGTTGACGCCGTGATGCACTGGGGCACGCACGGCACGTTGGAATTGCTGCCCGGCAAGGAGAACGGACTGACCCGCGATTGCTGGAGCGACATCTGCGTTGGAAATCTTCCGGTGATCAATCTCTGGATCATGGACAACCTCGCCGAAGCCACCCTGTCCCGCCGCCGATCCTACGCTCAGCTCATAGATCACATGGTGCCGCCCGCCGTGAACGCGGGAGTTTCGGACCGGTACACGGCACTGCACGACGAACTCGACAAATACCAGGGACTCGAGACCGGTCTGCTGAAGTCGGAATACCGCAAACGCATTGTCTCACGCATTCGTGAGGAAAAGCTGGATGAGGAACTGCGACTCGGAGGGTTCGCCAGCGCTTCGAACTCCCCGGCTCCTAACGCGGTGGCCGAAACCCCGGGGACTGACTTGAGCGAGGAGGATCTCGAGAAGGCCGCGGAACACATTGAGGAACTGTTCGAATCCCGCACCCCTTTGACGCTGCACGTCCTCGGCATGCCTCCGGAAAAGCAGTACTTGGATTCCTATCTCGTATCCATTCTGGGACGCCCATTCCGCGAGCACCTGCTGAAGAGCTTTCCCCCGCCGGCGGGTCTAGCAGTTCATTGAAAAACCCGAAGATTCTAATGAATCGTGGTTTTCGTGGTTCGTCTGAATTGAATGCGTGGAGCTGTTGATCCTCAGGCCGATATGTTCTGCCTGATTTCTCCTGAAAGCCGGGTCCCGAAGGACCATCCGCTG
>CANGKZ010000078.1 GCA_947454705.1 Verrucomicrobiota bacterium | reverse complement strand
CCAGGAAGGCTACCCAGCGCTCCGTGAAGTTCGTTCGGTGGTTGAGGCACGCAGTCCGCGAACACCTCACGGAAACCGCCGCCGTGCCCCGTCTCAGCCTTTTACTCGCTTCCCTTTAGTCACCGGCTTCGGACACCAATGGGTTGAAGCGTTGAAGAGTTGAAGGGGAGTGGAGCGCGGTTGCAGCAGGTATGGAGTTCCGCGTTCACGCGGTTCGGGTGGGTTTGTCGAAGGGGGCTGTGGGTGAGAACGAGCTCCCCGTGCGGTGTCCCACGTCCAACAGCAGAGCCGCGTAAACGCGGGACTCCAAACGCGAGAGCCGACGAAGTGAGTAGAGGGACATCGGGATCGAAGAGTTAAAAAGGGCGAGGACACGAAGCCGGCTCTGCGTTTTCCCATTCAACCCTTCAATCTTTTAACTCTTCAACCGCTCGATCAGTACCCCCCGCTTCCAATTTTACCCGTTCCGGAATCCACCGTGGCGCCCGCCTTCTCCGCGGCTTCGCGGCGGCGGTATTCATCCATCATTGCCGCCGTCGCGGTGGCGCCGCAGCGCGAACCACCGAGGTCGCGGACGCGGATCAATCCATCGAGATCCCGCACGCCTCCCGCCGCCTTTACCTGCACCGCAGGGGAGACGCTCGCGCGCATCAGCGCGAGGTCGTGTTCGGTCGCGCCCTTGTAGTTGTAGCTTCCATCGGCCTGCTTCACGAAGCCGTAGCCGGAGGAGGTCTTCACCCACGCCGCACCGGCGCGTTCGCACAATTCACAGAGGCGACGCTTGAAGGCATCGGAATCCAGGCCCGCTCCGCCCTGCGTGAGGTAATCGTTTTCAAAGATCACCTTCACCCGGGCACCGTGCTTGCGGGCTTCGTCGCAAACGGCGCGGACGTCGGCCTCCACATACGCCCAGTCGCCGGAGAGCGCCTTGCCGATGTTGATCACCATGTCGATCTCCGCCGCCCCGTCGCGGCAGGCGAGTTCGGTTTCGTAGCGCTTGGATTCGGTGGCGCTGTTGCCGTGGGGGAATCCGATCACCGCCCCGACCAGCACGCCGCTGCCTTGGAGGACTTCCACCGCCCGCTTCACCGCGTACGGTTTAATGCAGACGGAGGCCACACCGTATTTCGCCGCCAGACGACACCCGTTTTCCAAGTCCTGATCCGTCATCGTCGGATGAAGGAGCGAGTGGTCGATCATCTTGGCCAGTTCGTCGTAGGAGTATTTCATGGCGGGGAATGCAGTGGAGTGGATCTGAAAGCGTCGGACGGCTGAAAGGCTGCTGAAAATCAGGGAGTGGGAAGGAACGGGCGCAGGACATTTCCGGCCACGCGGAGCGCGCGCTTCCGGCCGTCGAGTTCGCGTCCAAAGGTGTCGTCTTCCACTTCGATGCAAACCGGACCGCGGTACGTGGTTTCCATCAGCGCGCCGATGAAACGTCCCCAGTCCATTTCGCCGAATCCGGGAATCCGGGGCTGATGCCATTCCAGCGGATCGGCAAACACACCGACTTCGTTGATGCGGTCGCGTCGGATTTTCACGTCCTTGGCGTGGACGTGGAAGATGCGGTCCTGGAATTCCTTGAGCGGTGATTCCGGATCCATCCGCTGCAGGACGAAATGGGATGGATCATAATTGAGGCCGAGGTTGGGCGAATTGATGTCGTTGAAGGCGCGACGCCAGATCACCGGCGTGGTCATCAGGTTTTTGCCCCCGGGCCATTCGTCGATGGTGAAGCGCATGGGGCAGTTCTCGATGCCGATGCGGACGCCGTGGTCATCGGCATAGGCCATGAGCGGGCGCCAGGTCTTGAGAAAGGCGGGCCAGTTCTCATCCACGCTCTGGGTCCAGTCGCGTCCGATGAAGGTGTTGACCGTGTTGAGGCCGAGTTTGCTGGCGGCGGCGATGACGCGCTTGAGGTGCTGCACGGCGGCGCGGCTGACCTCGGGATCGGGATCGAGCGGGTTGGGGTAATAACCGAGTGCGGAGAGTGGGACGCCGTGGCCGCGGCAGAGGGCGTTGACGTCGTCGGCCTTGGCCTGGGTCATGCCGGTGACGTCCACGTGGGTCACACCGGCGAAGCGGCGTTCGGCTTTTCCGGAAGGCCAGCACATGGCTTCGACGCAGCTGAAGCCCTCCCGACGGGCGAAGGTGAGAACCTCGTGGAGCCGAAGTTCAGGCAGGATAGCGGAAACGAAGCCGAGTCTCATGAGCTTGATGCCCGCAGCTTCCCCCGGTTCGGGCCTGAAAATCCAGCGACGAGTTTCGACGAAGTGGAGGGCGGGGTTCCACCCACGCCCATTTTAGATCGCGACCCCAATGCGACTCAAATCGACGGATACACCCACGATCCGCGGTAGGGCCGGCTCATGAGCTTGGTGGCTTCGGGGTCGCCGATGATTTGTTCGCGGGTTCCGTCCCACTGGAGGCTCCGGCCGGTGCGCCAGGAAATCATCCCCAGCAGCGGCAACACCGACGAGCGATGCGCGACCTCAATGTTGGCCACGGATTTCCGTTTCTCCTCGATCGCGCCAATAAAATCCGTCCACAGCAGCTTGAGGTTGTGTCCATCCGGCTCCTGCAGCTGCGAGTCCTCGTGCACCACGGGGTTCTTGGAATCGGTGGGATGAAAGGTCCATCCGTCGCGCCAGCCGATGTGGAGAGTTCCCTTCGTGCCGTAGAAGTACGCGCCGATGCCGTGTTTTTCCGCGCCATTGCCGGCGAATCGTCGGTGCTCCCAGACGCAGGTGAACTTTTCGAATTCGTAGGTGACCACCTGGTGATCCGGTGCGTCGGTGGTTTGCTCCTTGGCGTTGAGAATCGCCGGACCCGCGATGGTGCGTCCGCCGGTGCCGAAGATGCGCTTGGGATGTTCGCCGCCGTTCCACCACATGACCTGATCCAACCAGTGCACGCCCCAGTCACCGAGTTGACCGTTGCCGTAATCGAGGAACTGGCGCCATCCGCCGGGATGAATCCGGGAATTGAACGGACGCAGCGGGGCGGGGCCGCACCAGAGGTCCCAATCCATGCCTTCCGGGGGCTCGCTGTTGGGCGAAGGTTTCTCGGGGCCGCCGCCGCCATGCGCGAAGAGCCGGACCATGCCAACTTCGCCCACCTTGCCCGATTTGAGGAAGTCCATCGCGTTGACGTGATGGGGCCCGATCCGGCGGTGCAGGCCCACCTGGATGACGCGATCGGAGTCGCGCCCGGCCTTCAGCATCGCCTTGCTTTCATTGACCGTGTGGCCGGTCGGCTTTTCCACGAACACATGCGCGCCCGCCTTTACCGCGGCGATGGTCTGGAGCGCGTGCCAGTGGTCGGGAGTGGCGATGATGACGATCTCAGGCTTCTCCTTTTCGAGCAGTTCGCGGTAATCCTTGTAAGTTTTGGGACGGTCGCCACTGAGGTCGTTCACCTGGTCGGCCGCGATTTCGAGCGTGTTGGCATCGACGTCGCACAGCGCCACCACCTTGATGCGTCCGCCGGCCAACCCTTCCTTGAGGATGTTCTTTCCCCACCATCCGGAGCCGATCAACGCGGTGCGGAATTTCCGTCCGGTCTCGGCCGAGCGAACCCACGGAGCAGCGGCGAAGGCGGCGCCGGTGAGCGCGGCGTCACGGAGAAACTGGCGGCGGGGATAGGGCATGGGGTTTACGACGGAATTGTTGGACACGGATTTCACGGATTTTCACGAATTAATCGCGGAAGAATTCCGGAGGCCCCCGCGCGTCAAACGTCCCCGAGCGTGAATCGCACGCGATGCGGAGGGTTCAGGGCTTGCGGAGATCCACCACCACCACGTCGCCGCGGGCGTTGCGGGTGAACACGCGTCCGTTCGCGATCACGGGCACGATCCAGCATTTGCCGCCGAGCACCTGCGCGCGGGCGGTGGGTTTGAAGCCTTCCGGTGACGCAGGGCCGGTGATCAATTCGCCGCGATCGGTCATCACCAGCAGTCGGTCTCCCGCAGCGGTGACGGCGCCGGGGCCCACTTCCGGAAAGGACCATTTTTCCTCGCCGGTTTTCCAATCGATGCATTTCAACGCGCCGCGTTCGGTCGAGTCGCCATCGACGCCGTACAGGAAATCGCCGAGGCGCACCGCGGAATTCATCTGGGTGTGAAACGTCCGGCTTTTCCACACCTGCTGCGGTTCGCCCTCGCCGAGGCGGAACTGCGCGGCGCCTTTGCCGTAGCCGGTGGAGAGGAGCACGAGATCGCCGTCGAGAATGGGATCGGTCGCATTCACGCCGTATTGGGTGAGCCAGCGAATGCGCCACGCCTCCTTGCCCGTCTTGAGATTTACGGCGAGGTACGACTTCTCGGATCCGAGCGCCGCGTACCATTCGCCCTGCCGTTGGAAGGGCAGGGGCGTGGAGTAGCCGGCGTCCTTGTTCACCGATTTCCAAACGATGGCGCCGGTGGATTTGTCGAGCGCGAGTCCGGATTCGCCGACGTTAAGCACGAGCAGATTCTCATGCACGAGCGGCGCCCCGCCGAAGCCCCATCCCGGCACGCGAATGCCGGTTTCGGTGGCCACGTTTTTGTTCCACAGGACTTTCCCATCCGCGGCTTGAAGGCAGAACACTTCGCCCCAGCGGTTGAGCGAGTACACGCGGTCGCCGTCGAAGGCGGGAGTGCCCGTAGTGCCGCCTTCGAAGAACTTGTCCCCCAGCTCGGAGGCGAAGGTGTGCTTCCACAGCAGCTTGCCGGTGTCGGCATCGAAGCACCACACGGTGTCCTGTTCGTCCGCGTGACCCGTGGTGACGGCGCGTCCGCCCGAGACCACAAAGCTGCTGAATCCGAGCCCCACCTTGGCCTTCCAGGCGATCTTGGGTCCATCGGCCGGCCAGGTGGAGAGCCACTGGGTTTCGCGTGAAATGCCGTTGCGCGCGGGACCACGCCACTGGGGCCAGTCGTCGGCCTGGATGGATCCCAGCGCGGCGGCTGCGAGAACCAATACCACCGGCAACGGAGACAATGGGCGCAACGGAGTCATGCGATGCGTGGAGGGGGCGTTGGAATTAGAGCCAGAGGTACACGTACACGCCGAAGGACACGGCCAGCAGGCCGATGCCGGCGGCAAAGCTCCACATCAGGTTCCGGCGCTTCACCGCCATGCCGAGGGTGGCGAGGATCACGGCGAGCTGCGCGGCGAGCATTCCAAAAAAGAAACGCTGGCTGCGCTTGTGGTGTCGCTCTGCGGAGAGGTTGCTCAGCCGCACCTTGAGTTCGGAGAGCGAGGCGATGGCACGGTTGAACCGGGCTTCGCTGTCGTAGCGCGCGGCATCGAGACGAAACCGCGCGGCGGTGAAGTCGCGCAGGGTTTGACGGGCTCCGTCGCGTTTTTCTCCGGCGGCGAGCTGGAGGGCCCGCTCGGTTTTATCGATCGCGCTGTTGATCGGGGCCAGGCTGGCGTCCTGCGCGCGCGAGGCTTCCTGCCAAACCTGGATGGCGGCATCGACCTCGGTGGGGCGGAGTTCACGCAGTGCTTTGACCAGTTCCACCTCGGGCCCGCCTTCTTCGGAAAGAGTGAGGGCATGGAGAATCTTCTCCGGGGGGCGCACCGGCTCGGGTTGCGCGGGGAGCTCGCCGCGGGTCAGCGCGGTAAGGGCTGCTTCGGGCACGTCGGTGAACCGTTTGAGATCCGCGGATTGGAGCGGACCTGCATCGCTGGTGGCGTAGAGCGATTCGAGATTCGCGCGGAGCGTCGCCCCGCGAAGTTTCTTGGCCTGAAAGAAGCTCCACTGGTCTCCGACCTTCGACTGCAGCTGCGCGGCCATGGAGCGATCGTACTGCGCGCGGGTCATTTCACTGTTGGCCAGGCCGGCCAGGAGGGTGGCCACCACGGTCATGATCACCGGAGTGGAGGCGAGAATCTTGCCGCCGAGGGGCGTCGGCGCCTCGCCCGGGGGCAGGGTGGTCTTGGGGAGTTTCATCAAGGATCAGTGTCGGCCCTCAACCGAACCGGCCCGGGCCGCTTAAGGCAAAAGGAAAAAGGGAAAACCAAAAAAGAAACAGAGGGCCGGCGGATCACCTGCATCTAATTTGGTACCCTGCGTTCCACGGTTCTACACCTTCACCCACGCGTGTTTGCGGCTGCTCTGGAGGATGGCTTCGCAGAGGCGGACTTCGTGATGCCCGTCGGCGGCGTTGGCGAAGAGCGGGGCGGTGGTGCGTCCGCTGGCGATGTGTTGGTACACGGCGCGATACTGCATCTTGTGGCTGTCGGGGAAGCCTTCGGGATGTCCGCCCGGATAATCGGTGAAACCCACCACGTCCTCGCTGAATCCCGCGGTGCCGCGTTGAAGGATCTGATTGGGTTCGTCGCGACGGCCCACCAAGATTTCGTTCGGTTGTTGCAGATCCCATCGGACGCTGCCCTTCGTGCCGTAGATCCCCACCGCGAGGCTGCACTTCCATCCGGCCGCGACTTGCGAGATCGAGGCGTTGGCATGCACGCCGTTGACGAATCCGTGGCTCGATTTCCCGAAGCGCAGCAGGACGCTGCCGAAGTCCTCGGTGTCCACCTTGTAGGGCACCATCGTGGCGGGATCGATCTTGGCGAAGGTCTTCACTTCCCCCTGCGGACGCAGACGCGTTTTGTGAAAGGTCTCCAGATGCGCGAAGACTCGATCGGCCTTCGCGCCGAGGATGAACGACACGGCATCGATCCAATGCGTGCCGATGTCGCCGACCGCGCGGAGCTTGCCGCCCTCGGAGGCGAGGAGGCGCCAGTTGTAATCGGTCTGCTGCAGCAACCAGTCCTGAAAGAAGTGCCCCTGCACGTGCATGATCTGTCCCAGGTCGCCACGCTGGACCAGGGCACGCATCTGCAACACCGCCGGGAAAAAGCGGCACATGTAATTCACCGCAAACACCGGTGAATTCTTTTTCCCCACCGCCGCCACCACCTTGGTGGTTTCGCGCGAATTCATGCCCAGCGGTTTTTCACACACCACGTGTTTGCCGGCCTTGAGCGCGGCGAGGGCCTGGGTCACGTGGACCTTGTTGGGCGAGGTGATGTGCACCACGTCCACGTTGGGCGAGCGGTACATGGCGGCGTAGTCGTAGTCGCCATACACCTCCGGGATGCCCCATTGCTCGGCGCAGGCGCGGGCCGATTTGGTGGAACCGCAGATGGCCGTGACCTGAACGCCGAGGCGTTTCAGGGCTTCGATGTGGACCGGTCCGATAAAGCCGGTCCCGATAATCCCGGCGCGCAGCGAGTGCAATGGCAGTGGCGTGGACGTGGACATGCGTTCATGGGAGCACCGACGCGGGACCGTGGGAAGACACGGATTTCGCGCCGCGGAGTCCAAAGTGTGAGGAGGGTTGAACCTAAAAACGGCACTTCAAGAAGAGTTCAACCACAGATGGACACGGATAAACACAGATGAAAACGCGCGAAACGGAAGGATTCATGGATCACCCAGACGGTGAGACCGTTTGAGACCTCTTGAGTCACGCATCTCCCTCTCTATCTGTGTGAATCTATGTCCATCTGTGGTTTCAACTGCCGTTTTTAGGTTGAAGGGTTGAAAAGTTGAAGGCATTGGTGTCCGAAGCCGGTGACTAAAGGGAAGCGAGTAAAAGGCTGAGACGGGGCACGGCGGCGGTTTCCGTGAGGTGTTCGCGGACTGCGTGCCTCAACCACCGAACGAACTTCACGGAGCGCTGGGTAGCCTTCCTGG
>CANGKZ010000077.1 GCA_947454705.1 Verrucomicrobiota bacterium | reverse complement strand
GCCATTCCTACACGCCATTCTACCGCATCCAAACGTGCAAAAGGTCATCCGCAAACCCAATGCATCGCACAACGCGGACGCGCCCCCCTGTCGCCTCTGCGACCCATTCGGTTCCGATTGAACTCACCTCAGGTCCGGACACCAATGGCAATAACGCTCCTGAGGAATTTGCCGAAAGCCCACCTAATCAATCGTTGGAAGCGTCTCCGCAGCTGGCAGAAGAAACAAAAAAACCCGGTGCCTGAGGCTTTGGCCAATGCAAAGGGTTGTCAAACAACGGATCGAACAACAGGCTCCGCTCGATCAGTTGCCGCGCTCAGGAGGCCACACCCGGGGGGCACCATTCTCGTCGACGACCAGCGACTTGGTCCCCTCCGGCAACACTTGGAGCGAGCGGAGGAACTCAATCACCGCGTTGCGATCGTCGGCCGAGGCCGATTGGAAGGCCTGCTTTGACGCCAGCGCCTCGCCCTCATGGGCCAGGATCGCGTCACGCATGGTGGTGAACTTTCCGTGGTGAAAATAGTTCGGCTTGCGGCCCACACCCCACAGCTTGCGGGTCAGGAATTTCCCATTGCCGGCGAAGAATTCTGCGGAATCGGCGGGCTGATTCATGTCCAGCTCCTCACGATTCGGATCAGTCGGGCCGCTGGTGATGTCATGCAACTTCAAGTCCGTGTAGGCCGGAACCTGCACCACTCCGTTCTTCGCATGGAGACGCGGCTGGGGCAAATCCTTGCTCGTCAGATCCATCGAGAAAATTTTTGTGGCATTCTGCGCGTTCAGATTCCCGGCCGGGTTGTACGGGCTTGGTTCCGTAAAGACCCACCCCATGTTTCCCAGCGGCAGCGAGGGCACGTGGCAGGAGGTGCAGCCGATCGAGGAAAACACCGTTTCCCCGCGCAGCACTGCCGCCTCAATCTTGGCATCGCGCGGAATCACACGACCCGGTACCGCCATGGCAGCCTGGAATGCGGCAACTGCCGTCACCTCGGCGCGGGACATTTCGTTGACGAACCCGTCCCCGTCGGCATCGACATCGTCACCAAAGCGCTCGGTGGTCTGGATGCCGTGGTGATGATTGAAGGCGTTGTTCGAGAACTGACGGAGTGAGATCACGTTTCCCGCCTGGTGGAACGGACGGATAATCAGGCTCGGCGGCAGCGCGGCGGAGGCACTCACCAGGCTCGGCGCCGGAATGCCGGTCACGCCCGAAGTGTTCCAGGTGCCGTCCGCATTGCGGGCGAGCGTTCCGAAATTGACCCCCGTGGACAACAGCGCGACCGACTGCCCCGGCGTCAGCGCGTTGCGAAGCGACTGAAGATCCGCGGTCATCTGGCGGGCCAGCATCTCAATGAAACCCGATCCGAACATTCCAAGCGTGGCGCGCGAATTCGCGATCTGGTTCAGGTTCGCCAGCTTGCCGGATTCGTCGGTGGCGCTCGCCGTCGGGACGAGATTCCCGTCGAAGCTCGCGAAATCGAAGCGCTGTCCGAGCACGAAAACATTCGCCACGATGTCGCCGTTGCCACCGTTCACCGGCGCGCTGTGGCAGCCGAAGCAGGAATTCGCATCGGGCGCCGAAATGCGGTTGAAGTTCCGCGGGAACACCAGCGGGGCCGAGGATGCGAGCAGCGGGTTGCCGTTGCCCTTGGTCAAAGGACGACCTCCGCCCTCCTGCGACGTCCAGTTGGCCTTGAAGATTTCCCCACCGATATCGAGCACCTTGCTCAGGGGCAGGGTGAACTCCTGACCGTCCTGAAGACGTTCGTAAACGCTGATCTCCGCCCCAATGGGGACCGAGGGCGAAAGGGTTTTTGCAGAGCTGCTGTCATCGTCCGCGCGGGCGGAGGTGAACGCCACAGGCGATGCGACGGCGGCTGCGACAGCGACGCGGATGAGGGATTTCGGGGTCATGGGTGGGCGGAAAGAACGAACGGTGCTCACCAGGAATCGCCAAGAGGGAGCGGGTCTGTCCAGAACGAAAACGCCTCAAAAGTGGTAAGACTATTTCTGATACGTCTGCAAATCGTGAGGTTTCCCAACTTCCACCGGAGCCATTCCTACGCCAGGACCTCGCGGATCACCTCGCCCTCCACATTGGTCAACCGGCGCTGGATCCCGTTGTGCTCGTAGGTCAAACGCGTGTGATCGATCCCAAGCAGATGCAGGATCGTGGCGTTGAAATCATACAACGGATGGATGTCGGAAACCGCCTGACGTCCCAACGCATCGGTCACGCCGTGACTCACCCCTGGCTTCACCCCGGCCCCGGTCATCCAGCAGGTGAACCCGTCCGGATTGTGGTCCCTGCCCTGCGCGCCCTTCTGGAAAAACGGCATCCGACCAAATTCGGTACACCAAACCACCAGCGTGTCCTCCAGCATGCCGCGCTCGCGCAGGTCGCGGATCAGGGCCGCCACGGGCTGGTCCATGATGAAGGCGTGGCGGTCGTATTGTTCCTTCAGCTTGTTGTGTCCGTCCCAGTTCAGTTCGCCGCCGCTCGCGTATGCGCCGTTGAACAACTGGACGAACCGGACGCCGCGCTCCACCAGCCGGCGCGCCAGAATGCAGTTCTTTGCGAACGACGCCTTGATCGGATTCGCGGTGTCGTCCGCGCCGTACCGTTTCAACAGGTGGGCAGGCTCCGTGGATAGGTCGGCAATCCCGGGCACGCTGAGCTGCATCCGCGCCGCGAGTTCGTAGCTGGCAATGCGTGCGGCGAGACGCTCGTCGCCGGGATTCTGCTCCAGATGACGCCGGTTCATCGATTGCAGCAGCGCCCGCGATGCGCGATCCGCCTCCGGTCCGACGCCGGGCGCCACCAGGTGCCGCACCGGTTCCTGCGCGCTGAATGGCGTCCCCTGAAATGCCGCGGGAAGAAAACCGGGACCCCAGTTGTTGGATCCATTTTGGGGCACCCCGCGCGGATCGGGAATGGAGACGAACGCCGGCAGATCCTGCGATTCGCTGCCCAGCGCGTAGGTGATCCACGACCCGAGGCTGGGAAAGCCATCGAGCACAAAGCCGGTGGAGAGGAAGTTCTCTGCCGGACCGTGGGTGTTGCTCTTGCTGGTAAGCGAGTGAACGAAGGCGATGTCGTCGGTCAGCTCGGCCAAGTGCGGAATCAGGTCCGACACCCACTTGCCCGTCTGCCCCCGACGCCGGAAGGCATACCGCGGCTGGGCCAATTCGCCGGCCGGCCCCTGAAAGGTCACCGCCGGGCCGCCGGGCATCGGCTTCCCGTCGTAACGCATCAATTCTGGTTTGTAGTCCCAGGTCTCCAGCTGGCTGACCGCGCCGGCGCAGAACACCACGATCACGTTCTTTGCGCGCGGTCGGAAATGGGGAGACCGCGACGCATTCGGATTCGCAGGATCGATCCGGGGAATGATCGGTCCCGGCGCCGCGCCAGCGAGCAGTCGATCGTGGTCCAGCAGCCCGGCTAATGCCACGCCTCCGAGCGCGTGCGCGGAACTCGACAGGAACGACCGACGGTCCAGCAAGTGCCGCCCGTGCCAGGACAGGTGTTCGGGATTCTCGCGCGGACTCGATCTCATGAGGGTTCGCTCCGGATCATGGCTCAGGGAATCATGAGGAATTCGTTGGAGTTGTAGAGCGCGCGACACAACCCGGGAAGGCCGTGCTTGAGGACAAATTGAGTACCCTCCGTAAACTCGTCGCGGTCCGGCACGCGGCTCAAGGCGAGTTGATACGCGATCCGCACCTGTTCCGCGGGATTCGGTCCCGCGATGGAATTGACGCGGCGCGCAAGTGCTTCCGATTCGTCCAGCGTGAACCGGCTGTTGAACAGGTTCAGCGCCTGGAGCGGCGTGGTGGATTCGCGCCGACGCGCCGTGCTCTGGCCCGCGTCCGGACAATCAAAGGCGCCGAACACCGCCTCGCGTTCGCGTCGAACCTTGTGCGAAAAAACCATCCGACGCAGCCCGTCGCCCGAGAACGATTCCACCGGCTTGAATCCGCTCAGACCTCCCCGCTGATTGAACAGGTCGAACCCGCGTCCGCCCGATTTCAAATCCAGCCGGCCGCTCACCCACAACATTGAATCGCGAATCCCTTCGGACTCCAACCGACGCGACGGATACCGCCACAACAATCGGTCCGAGGCATCCACCCGCAGGCCCGCGGCGACGCGGGATCGATCGGAGGACGATTGCCGGTATGCGGCGGAAAGCACGATCATCCGGTGCAGTTGCTTCAGTGAACCACCATTCCGCACCAGCTCGGTGGCCAGCCAGTCGAGCAGTTCCGGATGCGAGGGCCGCGCGCCGTTCCGCCCGAAATCGCTCGGGGTCTCCACCAGGCCGGTTCCGAAATGTCCCTGCCAGATCCGGTTCACCATCACGCGCGACACCAGCGGATGATCCGGCCGCGCCAGCCAATCGGCCAATACGAGACGTCGCTTCGATTCCGGAGTGGACTCCGGAAGCTCCAGCGTTCCCAGCACCGCTGGGATGGCTGGAACGACCGGTTCGAGCGGCTGCTCCGGATCGCCGCGTCGCAGGCGTCGAATCGAATCCGGCGCGCGGAACGCTCCGGCAAAGGCGCGACGCGATGCGCTCAGCGATTGGATTCCCGCCTCCAGTTCCTTGCGCCGTTGACCGAGCGAAACCACGCGACGCGCATCCGACGCGCTCAATCCAGCCAACGGAATCTCGGCCGATCGGGCCTTCCCATCGCCATCCTTGAACGCACGGCGATCCGACGCATCGGCGACCGTGCGCCAGCCCGTCGCCGGATCCTCGACTTCGATCCGATACTTCAGCGCAAGGCGGTCGGCAAACATCCCCTCCCGGTCACGTCCCCACACCACCCGTTCAATCAACTCCGTGCGCGGGAATTCGAGCGTCACTGCGCCGTGTCCCGATTCCTTGGCCATCCAGCTGTGTTCGTTGCCGTATTGGCCATCGATCAAACCCGCCAGCGTGTGACGCCCCGCCACCACGGTGTCGCCGGTGGAACTCGCGCGCGTGCCCGTCGAGGCCAGCGCCACGTTGCGACCATCGGTGGCGAAGACCTCCAGCTCGTCGAGGCACGGCTCCATCGAACCTGAATCAAGAATGGTAAACCGAACGCGACGGGTGGTGACTGCGGCAAAGCGGTCGGAGTTGCGCACCGGATTCACTGCCGGCCGCGGTGAGGGAACGAAGGCCACCGTCTCCAAGGAATCCGGCGTCATGCCAACCTCGATGGAATACGCCGTCGGCGTGCGGTCCTGAAATTCCCCCTCGCGATCCCGGCTCCACACCACCGCGGACAACCGCTCCGCCCGCGGCAACTCGAACAACAACCAGCCCCGCCCCGCCTCATCGGACATCCAGGAATGATCGTTGCCGTAGAGACCGTCGTTCACGTGCGCGAGTTGGTGTCGATCTGACGCCCGGCTCCCCGAGGCCGTGACGCGTGTTCCCAACGAGGACAACGCCACATTGCGGGGCGAAGGCTCGTCGGTGAGCAATTCCACTTCGTCGAGGCACGGCTCGATCACGCCCAGCGTGGGATGACGGTTCGCATCCTGAATCGAGAACCGGACGAAGCGCGCCAGGCGCGGAGGAAAGGAATCACGGTTGGTCTGCGACTGCGTTTGGCGGAACGCCCCTGCGCCGGGGCGCGCAACGGGTTCGAATCGCGCGAGTTCCGATTCCACCTTGGAAACCTCCCCGCGCATCCGGGTGATTTCCCGTTCCGCATCGGCGGTTTCGGGAGTGCGCAATTCCCGCTCGTCGTACTCCACGCCGGCGAAGAACGCCTGAAGTGAGTAATACTCCCGGCTGAGGATAGGATCGAATTTGTGATCGTGGCAGCGGGCGCATCCGATGCTCAACCCGAGGAAGGTCTGACTCGTATTCACCACGATTTCATCCAGGGCATCCTGACGCGCGAGGCGTTTTGAAACGTCGTCCGCACCGATCTGCCCCGGCAGCAGGACCGATGCAGTGACCAAAAATCCCGTCGCCGCGTCGCTGCCGAGCGAATCGCCGGCGATCTGCTCCCGCACGAATCGATCGAAGGGCAGATCGCGGTTCAGCGCGCCGATCACCCAATCCCGATACGGCCACGCCGTTGGACGTTCGGTGTTCACTTCAAACCCGTGGGTGTCGGCGTAACGCACCACGTCCAGCCAGTGCTGCGCCCATCGTTCCCCGTATCGGGGCGATCCGAGAAGCCGATCCACCACGCGCTCGAAGGCGTCCGCGCGCGAATCGTTCAAAAAGTCCCGGGTCTCCTCGGGTGTGGGTGGGAGTCCGGTGAGGTCCAGCGACACGCGACGCAGCCAGGTCGCGCGGGTCGCCTCGGCCGAGGGGCGAAGGCCGGCCGCTTCGAGTCGCGCGAGGACGAAGGCATCGATCGGCGTCCGAACCCACGCGGCATCCCGCGCCCTCGGGACGGCGGGACGGACCGGCGGGGAAAACCACGCGCCCTGATTCGTCGAGGTCCCGGGCTGCGGGCCCGCACCCCACGCAAGGCCACCAACGCCGCAACCGCACCAGAATGAGACCATGATCCACCGCATCGCATGAGCGAGCCGGCCAGGTCTCAATTCTGGAACAGGGAACTTGATGGGAAAAACCGTATCGTTCTCCGCGACGCTTGGGAAGCGGTGCGCGCATTGGATCTGGTTTTCTCCCCCACGCTGCCATTGCCACCGATTTCCGCGCGCTTCATCCTCCCCCCCTCACCTCGAAGTTCACCGATGCATTTCAACTCCCCTTCCCGCCTGCGTCCGATGCGCTTTGCCGCCCTCGCGTCGGCGTTGGCATGGATCTCCGTCGCGAGCACGTTTTCGTTCCGGTCGCTCGGGGCCGATTGGACCCCGAAGGTCGCGATCCAGTCATGGAGCCTCCGTTCCCTGCCCTTCGACAAGGCGCTCGACTTCGCGGTGCAGCACCACGTTCAGGAACTTCATCTGAGTGTTCACCTGAACCCCAAGGCATCGCGTGAGGAACTCCTCGCCAAGAAGGCAGCCTGGGAGGCGAAGGGGATTCACGTGTACAGCTTCGGCGTGGCCGACACCTCGCTCGACAAGGAGGAGAACCGCAAGCTGTTCGAATGCGCGAAACTGCTCGGGATCCGACAGATCGTCGTGGAGCCCCAGGACTTCAATATCTGGGACAACCTCGAGGAACTGGTGAAGGAGTACGACATCCGCCTCGCGGTTCACAACCACGGCATCCGCTCGCTGTACGGAAACCCCGCGGTGGTGCGTGCGGTGTTGAAGCATCGCGATCCGCGCATCGGGGTGTGTCTCGACGTCGGCTGGGTCACCGCGGCTGGATTCGATGCAGCGCGGGTGTTCAGTGAATATGAAGGACGCGTGTTCGACATTCACCTCAAGGACAAGCGCGTTGAGAAGGTGAAGGCAGGCGAGGATGTGGCGGTGGACACCCTGATCGGCGAAGGCAATGCGAACCTCAAGGGCCTGCTCGAGAAACTCGCTGCGGCGAAGTGGTCCGGCGTGCTGGCCCTCGAAACGGACAGCCCGATCTTTGCGCAAGACCCGTCCGCGTTCGTGGACGGCGGCATCGCCTTCGTCAAAGCCCACACGCCGGTCGCGAAGCAGCCCTGATTTGGTCGGAGCAGACGGGATCCGGAAACTTGGCGACTGAATAGGACCGCGTGTTTTTGGAGTGCGGTGGCAGAGCGCAGCGTCGACACCGCTTTCGAAACCGATCGTGGTGCCGCACCGACCGATGACATCGCATCGGCCTAGAAAACATCCCCGAATCCCCTCTGCGTCTCCGCGCCTCTGCGGTTTCTTTGCCCTGCTGCGCG
>CANGKZ010000076.1 GCA_947454705.1 Verrucomicrobiota bacterium | reverse complement strand
AGCGGCAGCTCTGACCCTACCGGCATCGAATGGAGGTAGGGCGGCGTTGCTGCGCCGCCGTGATTCGATTTCTTCCGCTTGGACGTGGTGCGCAGGGTAGGCGTTGAGCAAAGCGGCGTGGCGCTGCGCTTCCCGCCGCACTCCAAAGTTGCCGGGCGCGGGCTGAGGTTGGGGTGACCCAATGTTGGGGCGGGTGACTTCGGATTTCCGGCGGATCCGCCTTCTTCCGGCGGCGGCTACGACGGAGGGGTTACTTCTTTCGTGGTTCGGTGTCCCGGCGGTGGTTGGGGATCTGGGAACGGACCAGTTCGCAGAGCTCCATCACCATCGGATCCTTGGTGCCGTAGTACACGCACTGGCCGTCTTTGCGGCGTTCCAGGATTCCCGCCGTGGCCAGCAGGGCGAGGTGCTTCGACACGTTGGCCTGCGTGGACCCGGTCGCGGTCACGATGTCGGTCACGGTTCGCGGTTCATGGCAGACCGCCTGCAGGATTTTTAGCCGCATGGGCTCTCCGAGCATCTTGAAACGGTCGGCCAGGAATTCCAGTTCCTCGACGGAAAGGGGGCGTTGATTCTTACGAGTTGACATATAACCAAATAGTTATATGATTATGTCATGAAACAAGAACAGATGCAAATGGAAACCCGGATCGCCCCGGGGGTGTTGCGGGAGCGCCTGGTGGCGGGGGAGCCGATGGAGTTGATCGATGTCCGGACGCCGCCGGAATTTTCAGCCGGGCACGTCCGCGGGGCGCGGAACCTGCCGCTGGATGAGATCGATGCTGCGGCTTTCTGCCGGGGACGCACATGCGATGCGCCGCCGCTGTACGTGCTGTGTCAGTTCGGCAGCCGGGCGAGCCGGGCGATTGCGAAGCTGGAAGCCGCAGGGGTGATGGGATGCGTGCTGGTCGAGGGCGGCACGCAGGCATGGATCGATGCCGGATTCCCCGTCGAGCGCGGGACCAGCCGGGTGCTTCCGTTGATGCGTCAGGTGCAGATCGTGGTCGGCTCCGTGTCCGCGGTGGGGTCCGTGCTGGCCCTCGCTGTGAATCCTTGGTTTGCGCTGATTCCGCTGGTCATGGGGGCCGGACTGCTCTTCGCGGGCCTCACCGGCATTTGTGGTCTTGCCCTCGTGCTGGCCCGGATGCCTTGGAACAAATCCTCCCACAACCCCAACGCCTCCTGCTGCGCCACTCCTTCCCGATGAATCTTATGAACTCCCAATCTTCCTCCTCTGCTTCCAACACGGTGTCCCAATCCATTCCCCGCCGAATCCTGGTGGTCGGGGGCGTGGCCGGCGGGGCTTCGGCGGCGGCGCGGGCGCGTCGGGTGAACGAGCTCGCCGACATCCATGTGTTCGAGCGCGGGCCCTACATTTCCTTCGCGAACTGCGGTCTCCCGTACTTCATCGCCGGCGAAATCCAATCGCGCGAGCAGCTTGTGGTGATGACGCCCGAACGGTTCTGGGAACGGTCCCGGGTGCATGCCCATACCGGACACGAGGTGCTGTCGATCGACCGGGCGCGGAAGGTGATTTCGGTTCGTGGACCGGAGGGGGCGGTGCGCGAGGAAGCCTACGACAAATTGATCCTCAGCCAGGGGGCGAAGCCCATTGTTCCCCCGTTCCCCGGGGCAGGGCTGCCGCATGTGTTTACGTTGCGCGACATTCCCGACATGGACCGCATCGTGACCTTTTTGAATGAGAAGCGTCCGCAGCGCGCGGTGGTGGTGGGCGGCGGGTTCATCGGATTGGAAATGGCCGAAGCCTTTCATCGTCGCGGCATGCACGTGACGGTGGTGGAGCTCTCGCCGACGTTGCTTCCGCTGCTCGACACCGACCTGGCCCGTCACCTGCAAAATCAGGTGCGGAGCGAGTCGTTTGAATTTCGTACCGGAATTGGGGTGACCGCAATTGGTGAGACCCGGGTGGACCTGGCCGATGGCACTTCGTTGCCGGCGGATCTCGTGCTGCTGAGCGTTGGGGTGAAGGCGGAGGTGGAGCTGGCGAGGGCGGCCGGATTGGAGATCGGCCCCACGGGCGGCGTGAAGACCAACGGCCGGATGGAATCCTCGGATCCCGACATCTATGCCGTCGGCGACGCCGCGGAGACGCAGCATGCCCTGACCGGGGCGCGGGTTCGCATTGCACTCGCAGGGCCGGCGAATCGACAGGGCCGCGTGGCCGGGGCCAATGCGGCCGGGGCGCACGTGAATTACCGCGGTGCGATGGGCACTTCCATTGTTCGCGTGCTGGATCAGACGGTGGGACTCACCGGACTCAACAGCGCGCAGGCGCAGAAGGCGGGCTACAGTTTCTTCACCAGCCTCACACGCGACCACAGCCACGCGCACTATTATCCGGGGGCGACGCCGGTGATGATCAAGCTGCTGGTGGAGGAGGGCACCGGACGGCTGCTCGGGGCGCAGGCGATTGGCAAGCAGGGGGTCGACAAACGGATCGATGTGCTCGCCACGGCCATTGCGGGAAGGATGACGGTGGATGATCTGGAATCGCTCGATCTCGCGTATTCGCCGCCATTCGGATCGGCGAACGACCCGGTGAACGTGGCCGGATTCGTCGCGGGCCATGTGGTGCGTGGGGATGTGGCCTCGGTCGCTCCCGAAACTTGGAAGCCCACCGATGAGTTCCTGCTCGATGTTCGCGATGCCGACGAAGTGGCGGAGTCCGGACGGATCGGCGATGCCACCCACATCCCGCTGGGACAGCTTCGGGACCGCCTGGCGGAGATCCCGCGTCATCGCCGGATCGTCACCTACTGCCAGAAGGGACAGCGCGGGTATCTCGCGGCCTGCCTGCTGCGGGGACGTGGATTCGAGTCGGTGTCGAATCTTCGCGGCGGTTACCTTCAGGCAAAATTGAACGGACTCTGAATCGCGGCGTTGCCATCGATCGGCGGCTTGGGGAGGGTGGGCTCTGTTCCACCCATGAGATCGTTCCCCGGATTCCACGCCCTCGTTGCTGTCGTCGTCGCGTCGCTGTTTTCGGTTCCCGCGCATGCCGCCGGGGCCCTGCGCCTGAAGCGCGCGGGGGCCACGGTGGATTTGGTTCGCGAGGGCAAATCGATCGCCACCTACAATCTGCAGGCACCGCCGAATTCGGGTCTGCCGGTGGAGGTGGGCGGATATTTCCATCCCTTGCGAACGCCCAAGGGGGTGGTGGTGACGGATTTTGTCCCCAGCGATCACAAGCATCACCGCGGGCTGTTCCTCGCGTGGGTGGAGTTGCATGCGGCCAAAGATTCCGATTTCTGGGGCTGGGGCGCGCTAGCCCCGATCAAGGAGCGACGCATTGTAAACCGCTCCTTCACTCCGAAGCGGGATGGATTCCAGGCGCGCAACGACTGGACCGCGGAAGATCAGGTGGTGATCGAGGAAACGTTGACCGCGAAGTCGCGTCGGGTGAGCGGCGTGGACGTGTTGGATCTGGAGTATCGCATCGTGCCACGGGCCGACACCGTGCTGGGCCGCGTGGCCTTCAGCGGCTTCTGCCTGCGCGTGCGCAAGGACGGCGATATCCGGTTCGTTTCGCCCGACGGCCCGGTGGATCGCCCCAATCCGGTGTACAACAAACCGGAGAGCGACTGGCCCAACGCGGCGTGGTACGCCAGTGAGCAAACCCTTCCGGACGGCGCGCGCATCGGCGCCGCGGTGCTCAACCATCCGTCGAACCCGGCCTCGCTGTGGCACAACCATCGCGATGTGCGCATGATGAATCCCTGCATCGTCGCCCCCGGCGCGGTGTCACTGACTGCCGGCAAACCACTGGTGTTGAAATACCGGGTCGCCACCTTCGACGGAGCTACGCCGACCCAGGTTCTGAACAGCCTCACCCGGGATTGGAAATGAGCGGCCCCCTCAGACTCCGGCGCAGGAATTGGACGATCGCCCTGCTCGCGGTGTGGATCGTCTTCTCCAGTCTCCTTTATCAATCCTGGTCCGCGCCCGTGGTGCCCCAGATGATCCCGGGCTGGCGCATGGAGCTGGTGCTGGAATCGCCGAAATTGAACCACCCCAGCGTGGTGTGTGCGGCTCCGGACGGACGGGTGTTCGTGGCCGAGGATCCGATGGACATCCGGCCCGACGTTCCGGCGGAGTCCGCAGCGGGACGCATTCTTTGTCTTCACCCGGACGGCACGTTGACGGTGTATGCCGAGCACCTGCATGCCGTGTTCGGAATGCAGTACCTCGAGGGGTATTTGTACGTGCTGCACAACCCGAAGTTCTCCCGGTTTACCGATGGCGGACGCGTGGGGCGGGATCGGATCGAACTGATCGAACAAACCACGCTGCGTCCCTGGGCGCTGGATTGGAATGATCACGTACCGGCGAATTTCCGCCTGGGAATGGATGGGTATTTTTACGTCGCCGTGGGGGACAAGGGATTGTTCGGCGCGGTGGGACGCGATGGCTCGAGCGTGACGCTGCATGGGGGAGGGATCCTGCGTCTCCGACCCGACGGCACGCGGCTGGAGATTTTCTCCCGCGGAGTGCGCAACATCATGGACGTGGTGCTGAACGCGTCGGATGAACGCTTCACCTACGACAACACGGATGAGCACGACTGGATGGGGCGGCTCACCCACATGGTGGATCAGGGCTCGTACGGATATCCCCACGATTTCATTCCGCGGCGTCCGTACACGCTGTGGATGATGCACGACTTTGGCGGCGGGGCGGCCACCGGGATCGAGTGCGACAACGGGGCGGCGCTTCCGGCGGAGTATCGCGGCAACCTGTTCCTCGGGGATTTCGGCAAACGGCAGATCCTGCGCGTGCAGGTGGAGCGACAGGGCGCGACCTATCGGGTGGTGCGGCATCAGGAGATGTTCGTGAATCCGCCCGAAGAATTTCGTCCGGTGGGGATTGCCTGGTCGGAGGACGAACGGAGTTTGTGGATTTGCGATTGGGCGCATCGCGACACCAAGGAAGCGGTGCGCGCGGGGCGTCTCTGGCGGGCCACGTGCGATGCGGCCAAGCCGGTTGCCAGACCGTCGTGGTTTCTTCCCGCAGCGCTCGGACGCCCGGTTCAGGCGAGCACCGATGCCTTGATTCAGGGGCTGTCGCATCCCTCGCGGTCCGTGCGAATGATGGCGCAGCGGCGACTCTCGGAACGCGTATCAGAATCGGTCTCGATATCACTGACCCGCGCGGCCGGAACGGAACCGATGCCGGAAGCGGGTCGGGCCCATGCGCTTTGGGCGCTGGGTTCGACCGATGCGGCGATGGCGGTGTCGTTGGCGCGTCGATGGCTGGAGTCCACCAACGCTCCGCTGGAGCTGCAGCGTCAGGCGGCCCGATTCCTCGGGGAGCGCGGCACCGCTGCCGCCACGCCCTTGCTGGCGGCCCGATTGATGGATGCCGGGGCGGACGCGTCGGTCCGGTTTCAAGCCGCCACCGCGCTGGGACGGATTGGGGATGGAAGAAGCGTTCCCGCGCTGATTTCCGCCGCGGGGGAGACGGACTCGTTTTTGCGGTTCGCAGCCTTCACGGCGTTGAACGCGGTGGGGCGGCGTCACACGGACCAGTGGCCCCGATTGGTGGCGGCGCTCGGCGATTCGCGTCCGCGCGTGCGCGAGGGAGCGGGCTTTGCGCTGCGGCAGACCTTTGATCCGGTGCTGATTCGAATCCTGCTGCAGTGGAGCGAACGTTCCGCCGACGCCGCAGGGCGTGAATCGGTGATGCGGTTGATCGCGGAGGTGGCGCGTCAGAAGCCGGCCTGGGACGGCGGATGGTGGGCGTACCATCCCGCGCTTTCCCCCGCGCCCCGGGCCACGGTGGATTGGGAGGCGACCCCGTGGATCCGCGCGCATCTGGTATCAGGATTGGGCGACGCGTCCGCGCGGGTGCGCGTGGCGGCGATCGAGGGATTGGTGCAGATGGGCGACGCGTGGTCTTCGGGGGAGGTGGTGCGGTTGCTGAATCGCGAGTCGGATCTGGTGGTTCGACGGGCCGGATTGCGCGCCCTCACCGCGTTTCACACGCCGCAGACCGCGGTGTGGATCGCCGCATTCCTGCGCGCTCCGGTGGAAGATTTGGAATCGATGCGCGAAGCGGTCCGGGCCGCGGTTGCGATTCGCGGCGAGGAAAGCTCCAAGGCGCTGCAGGAATTCGCCGCAACCAAACATCCAGCACGGGTGGAAGCCATCGCCGCCTTGGGTGAATTGAAGCGGGACGGGGCGATCGCGTTGCTGAACACGTTGTCCCAGGATTCCGCAGAGGCAGTCCGGACGGCCGCGATTCGCGCGCTTGGTGAATTGAAGTCCGCGGCCGCGTTGGAGGTGTTGTTGCAGCGTATGGCCCCGGCCCGGGGAGCGGATCGGAGCGCGATCGTGCGGGCGCTGGGGACGCTTCAATTGCCCGAGGCAGTGCCGGCCTTGATGTCGCTCTGGCGCGAGCCGGAGATGCGATCGGAGGCGTTCGACGCGCTGTGCCGGCGGCCCGATTCACGCGCTCTCGATGCCTATCTCGATGGACTCGGGCAGGTGAATCCGACCGTGCGCGAACGCAGCCGCAAGGCGCTCCGGGGAATCCGGGACGAGGTGCTCACTTCCGTTGAGCCGAAGGTTCCCAACCTGTCCGCGCGGACGTTGGCGGAGCTTCGACAGGTGTACGCGGACCATCCGGGCGCGGCCAAGGGGCCGGTGTTTAAGTTCAAACTCAAAGAGGTTCTGCCGACGGCGGAGGACTACGCACGGTTTGCGATGGAGAATCCGGGAGACGCGGTGGCGGGGCAGCGCGTGTTCTGGGATGCGACCGGGGTGGCGTGCATCCGGTGTCATGCGGTGGCCGGGCAGGGGAGCACGCTGGGGCCGGACATGACGGCGATCGGTGCGCAGTTCGGTCGGCGGGAGTTGATTGAAAACGTTTTGTATCCCAGCCGATCGGTCCGCGAGGGGTATCAGCAAGTGTTGATCGAGACGCGCGATGGCGAGTCGTACTCCGGGATCGTGCGATCGGAGACGGCCGATGCGGTGTCGCTGGTCGATGCTCTCGGCCAGGCGCGTCCGATTTCGAAGGCGTCCATCCTCACGCGCACGAACAGCCCGCTGTCCCTGATGCCGGAGGGGCTTCAGACCGGACTCAGCCGCGAGCAGTTTGCGGATTTAATCGCATTCCTCGAATCACGCCGTGGCGATCCGCGGGCGAAGGGAATCCGCTCCGCTCCCGAGGGCTGGACTGCACTGCTGGCTGAGTCGACAGATGGAATTCCGAAAGGCTGGGTGGAGCTTCCCCCGGGCACGCAGCGGGTGGACGAGTCCATGCTTCAACGGGGTCGACCGGCGGAGCACTGGACGCTGAAGGACGGCGTGCTGGAGCATGACGGGCTCACCGGTGATCTTTGGACCTCGCGCGAGTGGACCGATTTTGAGCTCAGCCTGGAGTGGCGATGGTCGGGGGCGTTTACCTGGGAGGAGTTCCCGCTGATCAATGCCGACGGACTGGAAGCCGGCCCGGATGGTCGGGCGGCCACGCGACGCGTGCTGGACGCAGGCGACAGCGGCGTGCTGTTGCGCGGACTCTACAAGGCGCAGGCGAACCTGTTCTGCTATCCGGTGGGAAGCGGCGAATTCTGGGAGTACCGCACCGATCCGAATTCCACGGCGGCCCATCGACGCGCGTTCACGCCGAAGAGAAATGCGGATCGACCGCTGGGCGATTGGAACGCGATGCGAATCCGTCTCGTGGGATCGCAGGTGACCGTGTGGGTGAACGGAGAAGAAGTGATCCACGAAGCGGAACTTCCCGGCGTGCCCGCCCGCGGGGCGATTGGCCTGCAGCACGAGCATGGACGGTTGCAGTTCCGGAATGTGTTCGCGCGTGAGCTCCCGCGGTGAGTGGGCGAGTGGGCGAGTGGGCGAGTGGGCGAGTGGGCGAGTGGGCGAGTGGGCGAGTGGGCGAGTGGGCGAGTGGGCGAGTGGGCGAGTGGGCGAGTGGGCGAGTGGGCGAGTGGGCGAGTGGGCGAGTGGGCGAGT
>CANGKZ010000075.1 GCA_947454705.1 Verrucomicrobiota bacterium | reverse complement strand
TCGCCATTCCTACACGCCATTCTACCGCATCCAAACGTGCAAAAGGTCATCCGCAAACCCAATGCATCGCACAACGCGGACGCGCCCCCCTGTCGCCTCTGCGACCCATTCGGTTCCGATTGAACTCACCTCAGGTCCGGACACCAATGTTTTTAACCCTTCAACTGCCGTTCCTAGGTTCAACCCTTCAACCGCCTCCGGGGGGCACAATCCCTTCGATATGGGACTTGCGGCCCCGGGGGCATCAGGGGACATTGGCCGCGGTTCGGGACGTGGCTCAGCCTGGTAGAGCGCTTGGTTTGGGACCAAGATGTCGCAGGTTCAAATCCTGTCGTCCCGACCATCTTCCCTTTCTTCTCCGTTCTTCACCGCAGACCCAACCGGGGTCCTGCGGTGTTTTTCGATCAGCCCGTCCCTTCGAATCCTTTGCCGCGAATTCTCGCCGGATTTCAGGTCGCCGTTGACGTTGGCAATTCACGACGAACGTTTTCGCGGTTTCGGCGTCTGAGCTGACCGATATTGGGGCATCCGCCGAGCCCGCTCCGTTTTATCCGACCTACGACACGACATCTGCCGCATGCACGAGATTGATCTGATCCTCACCCTGACCGGTGGTTTGATCGCTGCGCTGGCCTTCGGGCTTTTGACGCAGCGGATGGGGTTGTCCCCGATCGTGGGCTACCTCCTCGCCGGCATTGCGGTGAGTCCGAACACGCCTGGATTCGTGGCCGACAAGGGCCTCGCAGACCAGCTCGCGGAGATCGGAGTGATCCTGCTCATGTTCGGTGTCGGCCTGCAGTTTCACTTCAAGGAACTTCTCGCCGTCCGCCGGATCGCCATTCCCGGGGCGATCGTTCAAAGCGTCGTCGCGACGCTGCTTGGCGCAGGGGTGCTGCATCTGTTCGGATGGAACTGGCCTTCGGGAATCGTGTTCGGCATCGCGCTGTCGGTCGCCAGCACGGTCGTGCTCACCCGGGTGCTGGTGGACAACAAGGCGCTCAACACGCCGGCCGGTCACATCGCCATCGGTTGGCTGGTGATGGAAGATCTCTTCACCGTTTTTGTTCTGGTGCTCCTGCCGGCGATTTTCGGCACCGCCACCCAGGCCACGTTCGGCGGCGTGATGAGCGCCGTGGGCATGGGATCGTTGAAGGTGGTGGGATCGGTGCTGTTCACCTTCGTGGTGGGAGGCTGGGGCATTCCGCGGCTGCTGAACCTGATCGCACGAACCGAGTCGCGCGAGCTGTTCACCCTCGCCGTGCTCGCCATCGCCCTCGGCATCGCGGTGGCGTCGGCAAAATTCTTCGGCGTGTCGATGGCCCTCGGCGCGTTCCTTGCCGGGATGGTTGTGGGCCGATCCGAGTTCAGCCTCCGGGCGGCGACCGATGCGCTCCCCATGCGCGATGCCTTTGCCGTGTTGTTCTTTGTCTCGGTGGGAATGCTCTTCGATGTCCGCACGCTGTGGGAGGCCCCAGGATTGATCCTCGCCACGCTGGCAATTGTGGTGGTCGGCAAGCCGCTGGCTGCACTGCTGATCCTGGTGCTGATGCGTTATCCGATTCGCACCGCCTTGTCGGTGTCGGTCGCGCTGGCGCAGATCGGGGAATTTTCCTTCATCCTCGCCTCGATGGGACGCGACCTGCGGATCCTCTCCGAACAAGGGGCCAACATCCTCATCATCGCCGCCATGGTTTCGATCACGGCGAATCCCATGCTGTATCGATCGGTGGGCGCGATGGAGCGATGGATTATGCGCCAGCCCAAGCTCTGGGCCTGGATCCAGTCGCGTACCGCCGTGGAGGAAACCCCGGCGCCCGAGCCTGCCAAGGAAAGTCGGCGCGCGGTGGTGGTGGGATACGGACCGGTCGGAGCCACCGTGGTACGGCTGCTCGAGGGTCAGGGTATCGCATCCACCATCATCGAAATGAATCTCGAAACCGTTCACGCACTGCGCGCGCGCAATGTCGCCGTGGTGTATGGCGATGCGGGACGCTTCGACACGCTGGATCATGCGGGAACGCGAACGGCGGAGGTGATGGTCCTGAGTTCATCGGACGTGGGCAATGGACGCGAGATCATCCGACAAGCCCGCCTGTTGAATCCCCGCATTCGAATCCTGGCGCGGACCACCTATCTGCGCGATGCCGGCAAACTGCGAGCTGCGGGGGCGGACGGTGTGTTTTCGGGAGAAGGCGAAGTGGCGCTGGCGATGACCGAATCGATCCTCAACCGGTTCAACGCCACCCCGGAGCAAATCCGCATCGAACGCGAACGCGTGAAGCAGGAGCTGCACGAGGCCCAGCCCAGCGGCGTCGAAACGGGGAAATCCGCACCAATCTAACCTGGTGCGCGCGGGTTAGTCGGACCTCCGGGATTCAATTTGCGGTGCTTCGTCGGCACGTGTAGTTACGGCAAAGGATTCCCTGCTTGAGGAGATTTGCCGTCATCTTCGTGTTTCTCGCAGCGTTGACGTGTTTGCTTTTGTTTTTTCGGTTTCCATTCGCCGCCATTGGAACCCCTCCACCCGGATCCACCAATTTACCTCCAAAGACCCGGGTGATCTGCACGGGATTCTCGGTTTCTCCGGGACTCTCCAATTCGGGATCGCAGCATTGGACGGCCCGGATTGCCGTTTCCAATGCCGGCCCGCGCAGGGTCGAACTGCGATCCGCGAGCCTCGTGGGTCGGTACAGAACCGGTGAGACGGAATGGGTGGTCCCGGTACCAAATTCGGTGATCGCTTCGGAAACCGGACTCAACTTCAACGCCGACATTGCGTTTACCAATTCGCCCGCCGCTGGCCCGATGGTGTGGTCGCTCAAGGGCTACTTTCGCACGCGGGATACGCCGTTTCTGGAATGGTTCGGCCGGATGCAGTCCATTCTTCCCGCCGACATCTTCCATCTTCCGCGACCCACAACGGGCACCTTTGATCTCGTGTTTCCGGCGAACCACGATGCGATCCTCACCAACGAATTGGGTTGGCGCCCGAAGCTGTTCCACAATGGTCGTTCCGTGGTCTCGCTGCTCGTTCCCGGGGAGGCGGGAGACGACTTTGTTCCCATCGGCGTCCCTGTTTTACGACTACTGATTCCTCCGCAGTAACCCTTCCCTTGCCGTATTTAGTTTATACAAAATCCACCCAAGCGGTGTCGTTGGTTTGGAACGGTTGAATCCAAGATGACATCATGAGCCGACAATCCCGCGGGGCGGATCCCGCATCGAATTCCCACTCCCGCCGCGTGGTGATCTGGATCGCCGCGCTCGCCGGCGCGGTGCTGTTGCTGCTGTTGCTCCGCCCCTCGCACCTCTCCGATACCACGCGCGTCGAACGATCCGCAGCCGCACCGACGAGCGGGTCCCGAACCAATCTCTCCCGGTTTACCCGCGTCAGTTTCATCCACCGGAGTCCCGGCGCGACCAACGGGGCGGCCGAGGCCCTGGTGGCCCGGAAGCTCAAGGGCTTCGTGAATCGTCGGGCCGAGCTGTCTGAATCGATTGCCCAAAAACAAGGAACCGCAATTCCGCCCGAGGTGGAACGGTTCTTCCGTCTGGCCAGGGAGGGGCGCTGGGTCGAGGCGCTCGAGGTGTATGCGAAGCTCTACAACGGGAAGCGCGAGGGCGACGGCCTACCGGATCCCACCCCGTACCGGCAGGCGATCCTTGAGACCGTTGGCGCGTACGAATCCACACGCGACTGGCCGGCGCAGGCACTGCTCGACTACGGCTCCGCGGTTCTCGGCACGCTGCCACCGGGATCGATCTACTTCGGGGGCACGGATTCGGGACGGTTTATTCCCACGCTCCTGAATGACGACGCGGGTTCGAGCGGGTCCATCATCCTCACCCAGAACGCGCTCGCCGATCAGAGCTACATCGAATACCTGGGATTGCTCTATCCCGGTCGCCTGGGCGATCTGGGCACCGACGATGTCCAGAAGGCCTTCGGCGAATATGCGGCGGACGCAGCAGCGCGGTGGAACCATGATCAGCAGCATCCCGATGAACCAAAACAGGTACGCCCAGGCGAGCAGATCCAGATCGGGGAGGACGGCCGCCACTCCTTCGGGGGAAACGTCTCCGTGATGGACATCAACGAACGCATCCTGCAGAAGCTGATCGCAAAAAACCCCGGCGTGCCGGTGTATCTGGAGGAGTCGTTTCCCTTTCAAAACGCCTACCGTCAGGCAACGGCCAACGGTCCCCTGCTGCAACTGAGCGGACAGGATTCGGGTGCGGAGGCCGCGGCGGCGAGTCCGGAATCTGTTGCCCAGACCATCGATCAGTGGCGAAACACCACCGCACAATTGCTCACCGATTCAGAGACTGCGGGATCCCAGGAAGTGCGTTCTGCCTATTCGAAACTGCTCATGGCGCAGGCCGGTATTTTTGAGAAGGGGTCGATGGCGGATGCAGCGGAACAAGCGTTCCGGCTGGCGCAGGAGCTGACACCGGACAACCCGGAGACCGCCTTTCGCTACGTTAATTTTCTGAGCCAACAACGCCGACAGGCGGAAGCCATCCCGTGGCTGGAAACGGTGGTTCAGCGCAATCCGGACAACAGCGGACTCCGCGACCTGTTGGAGCAACTGCGGACCATGCCGAAGAAGTAGCGGAGTCGGCGGAGATTGAAGCGTTGAAAAGGAAGGACGTGTTCGGCTCACACGTTTGGAGTCCCGCGTTTACGCGGCTCTGCTGTTGGATGGTGCATGGGACCGAGGGGCCGAATTCAAACCCCTAAATGACTTCACGCGCGCCCACCGAACCGTCTGAAGACGGGACTCCAAACGAATGCGGACATACTCGCGTTTTCCTCGCGTCCCCTTCAACGCTTCAACTTTTCAACCCTTCAACCGCCAGCGCGCAGCGCGCGCCCTACCGCCCGGTCACCAGGCTCCACCAACGGCGGGGTTCGTCGACCAAGAGCTCACGCACCAGGGCCTGGACCTCCGCGGCGCGGGGTTCCTCGAGTCGACGGCAGGTCGCAAACGCCACAACGAACGCCAGCGTCACCAGACCAAAATAGATGCTGTACCGATTCCAGTGCATCCCGAGCGCGCTGCCCGAACGCTCGCCGATGGCATCGAGGAGCAGTCCCCACATCACCGGCGACAGCCCGAGGGTGATCTGCCACACGACCATGAACAGGGCGAAGAAATGGTTCCGTCCCATGCGCGGAACGATCTGCATGGCGAGCCGGTTGTTGGAGGCGGAGAACAGCGCGTTGGTGAGGCCGAGCAGCAGCATCAGCGGAATGGCCACGCCCCATCCGGGTTGGATGGCACCACCCGCGGAGAGCATCCATCCGAGGCCGATCAACAGCCCGAGGAACATGGTGAATCCGAGCATGGGTTTGCTGCCCAGACGATCGAGCCGCGGTCCCGCGAGCCAGGGCGAGGCGAGTCCGCCCACGAACGAGACCGACATGAAATACAGAATGAGATCCGCCCGCAGGCCCGCGCCGTCGCGCAGGTATTTCACGACAAACGTGGTGAGTCCGCCGTAGGCCAGCGACCACGTCACGTTCACCCAGAGCAGTCGGCGAAAGGGCGGATGCGCCGACAATTCCAACCAGGGCACCGGCCCGACGCCTCCGTCGGCTTCGGGAGGCGGTTCCACATCGGGAATGGCCTTGAGAACCGGGAGGCTCACCGCGCCGGCGAGTGCGGCGAGCAGGAACACGACGGCGAATTCCCACGGCTTTCCCTGCGCGCCAAGCAGCCATCCGGAGAAGGCGAACGAAAGCACGCTCGCACCATTCATGCAGAATTGATCCCGGGCGAAGTGGCGTCCGCGCGCGGGCGCGGGGATGAGCTCGGTGATCCAGGGAAGCCACGCGCAGCTGGACGCGCCGCGCGACACGTTGAACAGAAACAGAAACGACAGAACGAGAATCAATCGCGTGGTCTCATCGAGGAAGCTGCACAGCGGCACCACCGCGAGCAGGAAGATGGTCACCACACGGAAGGACCATCCGCCGAGGACGAAGCGGCGGTACCCGACGCGATTCACGAATCGCGCGGCAGGGAGCTGGGTGATGACGAGGAACGGCATCATTCCCGCGAGCACGCCGAGGACGGTGGCGCTGGCGCCGAGGGATTTCGCGTAGAGCACCATGGGGCTGCTCAGCACGGGTTGGAACGACAGCGCGTTGAGCGCGGAGAACCAGTACAGGGGCGCAAGCCCGCGGGGCAATTCGCCCGGGGCCGGCGCGGAAGTGGGGTCAGGTTTGCTCACGCCGGCCAAGACGTTGTGCCCGGCGTTGGAGAATGACAACTCGTTGCTCGAACCGATTTCAGAATCCGCCTTTCTCCGTGGAATCCGTGAAATCCGTGTCTCCGCTCCGAGTTTTTCGGATCCAGAGTGGTCGCCGCCGTCGCGCCGTGTTAGGAGCAATCGCAGTGAATCGAATTCGCATGCGCGCCCTCAACCACGCCCGCTCCCTCGTCGCCCTGGCCCTGTCGCTGGCCGGCACCGCCTTCCTCGCCTCCCCGGCCATCGCGGCGGAAGGAGCGAAGGAAAAGCCGAACGCCGCGCGCTCGGTGCATCTCGGCTGGCAGGCGCCCAAGGGCACGCTGTTTTACAACGAGATCCGGATTCTCGAATCCACCACCAACACCTACTTCTGCGTCGCGGGATTTAGTCACGGATACTTTGGTCTCCAGGATTTCGGCGGACGCAAACCCAAGGTGGCCATCTTCTCCATCTGGGATCCGGGCAAGCAGGATGATCCCAGCGCGGTCGCGGTAACGAATCGTGTGGAGCTACTGTACAAGGATCCCGACGTTCGCACCGGTCGCTTTGGCGGCGAGGGCACGGGCGGACAGAGCTTTTTGAATTTCGATTGGAAGATCGGTTCCGTGTACCGCTTCCTGGTTCACGCCAAGGTGGAAGGAAAGAAGACCGCCTTCGCCGGTTATCTCTATGACGACGCCCGCAAGCAGTGGCGTCACTTGGTGACCTTCCGCACGCTCACCGGCGGCGATCCGCTGCACGGGTACTACAGCTTCATCGAGGACTTCCGTCGGGACGGACGCAGCCCGAACGAGCGTCGAGTGGCGGAATTCGGCAACGGCTGGGTGCGGAATCTCGATGGTCAGTGGATCGATCTCTCCAAGGCCCGGTTCACCGGCGACCCGACCCCGTTGATGAACATCGATGCCGGTCCCGCGAAGGCTCCCGGCTGGTTCTTCCTTCAGACCGGCGGGGCCTCGACCAATTCGACCGTGGAATTGTGGAAGACCGCCGAGCGCGCCGGCCTGAGCGCGCCGCCGGAGATTCTCACCTCGTTCGTTCCGGCGCAGTAGCGGGGCGGGGCGGAGTTCGAGTTGGAGTTGGAATTCCATTGGTGTCGGCAACCCGCTTCGGCAGGGTTGCGGGCATGTCGTTGATCGAGGTGACCGGACTCACCAAGTCGTTCCGCACGACCAAAAAAGATCCCGGATTGAAGGGAGCCTTTCGCGGCCTGTTCCAGCGGAATTACGAGACCGTGGTCGCGGTGAAGGACGCCACGTTCCGCATCGAGGAAGGCGAATTCGTCGGATTCCTCGGACCGAACGGCGCGGGCAAGACCACCACGCTGAAGATGCTCAGCGGACTGCTGCATCCCACGTCGGGAACGGCCAGTGTGCTGGGCTACACGCCGTGGGAGCGCAAGGACGGGTATCGACGCCAGTTCGCGCTGCTGCTCGGGCAGAAGAACCAACTTTGGTGGGACCTGCCGGCGCGTGAATCGCTGGAGCTCAACGCCCGCATTTACGGGCTCACCACCGCAGAGTTTGAAAAGACCACCAGCGAACTCGCCGAACTCCTCGGCATTCGCGACAAGCTCACCACCGCCGTGCGCGAGCTGTCCCTTGGTGAACGGATGAAGTGCGAGCTGATTGCATCGCTCCTGCACCACCCGCGCGTGCTGTTCCTGGACGAGCCAACGATCGGACTCGATGTGGTGTCGGCCAAGGTGGTGCGGGAATTCCTGCGTCGGCACAACCGCACGCGCAAGACGACGATTGTCCTCACGAGCCACTACATGGCGGACATCCAGGAGCTCTGCGAGCGGGTGATCATCATCGACCACGGCAAGGTATTCTTCGATGGCCGATTGGCGGAGGTGCTCGACCGGTTTGCCGATCACAAGGTGGTGACCCTCCGGTTTGATCATCCCGACAAATGCGAAGCCTGCGATCCCTCGCGGTTTGGCGAAGTGGTGGAGCGCGACGAGATGGGCATTCGTCTGAAGGTGAAGCGCGATCGCGTGATCCCTGCGGTGAAGGCCCTGCTGGATGAGTTGCCGGTGAAGGATTTCTCGGTCGAGGAAGTGCCCATCGAAGACGTCATCCGCCAACTCTTCCAAGCCAACGCGTGACCCGACGACGCGCCGCATCGGCGCGAAGACAAAAAGCGAAGACCGTTTGAACCGCTGATGGACGCAGATGAACGCGGATGAGATCGAAGAGATCGGATCGGTGCGGAGAGGGTGGTTTCTGGAGGCTGGAGGTAAGCCCGGGGTTTCGTGGCACGCGTTTCGGTTGATTGGGTGGCGGGCTTCCAATATGGCACCGACGGCGCTGGCGCTGGTCGTCTTGTAGTTTGGGCGGAGCAGCAGCTCCTCCCTACCGGATTGTTGGTGGGGATGTGCCGCGCAGCCAGTACTCGATTTCCCGGACTTCGAAACCCAGCGATCAACTTGGGGCTTTTTCCGGCCACTGCGCTTACCGGAATCAAAAAAAGCTTCCAGACATTCGTCTCGAAAAACCGGAAACCACCAGTGTTTTCGAGGAAAACGACGCACGAACCGTATCAAAGATGGGCGTAGTCAGGCGCGTGTAAACCAGGGTACTATTCTCGAAATATCGCTCCCAACCAAAACACCCAATCGTGCCATCGTGCCGAATCGTGCAACGGAGCGAAAACAAGAGAAAGAAGTCCGTAAAACAAGAACCGCCACCCGCCATGAATCAACCAAAGATCCGCAAACTTCGCATCGTTGCCATCGCTTTGCCTGGAGTCGCTCTGGCTGCTCAGTGTTACCTGACAACAACCTATAGCGGCGGCTACGGGGCAGGCTATTCGGCATCAGCGTTCAGCAGCGAGGAGACAGCCCTAGCAGTTCATTGAAAAACCCGAAGATTCTAATGAATCGTGGTTTTCGTGGTTCGTCTGAATTGAATGCGTGGAGCTGTTGATCCTCAGGCCGATATGTTCTGCCTGATTTCTCCTGAAAGCCGGGTCCCGAAGGACCATCCGCT
>CANGKZ010000074.1 GCA_947454705.1 Verrucomicrobiota bacterium | reverse complement strand
GCGCGCCTCATTCGAGAACCATTCCCCACACCGCAACGCATCCCGCTCAACCGATTATCCCCAGAAGCGCCAAACACCCTTCGACCGACGTTTGTTTCCCCGGCCTGCCACTTCACACGGTACCCGCAAACCAAGATGGGGCGTGGGTGGAACCCCGCCCTCCACCGAGAGACGAACTTCGATCTCCGATCTCCAAACCCCAATGTCCGGTTCGCGGGCGCTTGCTCCGCCGTCGTGCCCCGCTAGCCTCGTGGGGTGATTCCGTTTTTGATCCGCAGGTTGTTTCTACTCGGACTCCTCGCTTCCGCGCTGTCGCCGCTGGCGCGGGCCCAGACTTCCGCGCACGGAGCCTCGTTTGAAGCCGCCGCATCCGATGCGCGACGCTTCGAGCTCGCTCCCGGATTCAAACTCTCCACCTGGGCCGCCGAACCCATGCTGGCCAACGGCGTGGCCTTCAGCTTCGACAACCAGGGCCGATGCTACATCGCGGAATCGCACCGATGGGCGATCAGCATCTTCGACATCACCCAGCACACCAACTGGCTCGCGCAGGACATGTCGTTCCGCACCGTGGCCGACCGGTCGGCGTTTCTCCTGCGTCAGTTCTCCACCAACACCGCCCTGCTCAAGCGCGACAGCGAACTCGTGCGCCGCGTCGAGGACCGCGCCGGGACCGGCCGCGCGGATCACAGCGAGATCATCGCCAACGGCTTCAACTCCGAAGTCGATGGCACCGCCGCAGGCGTCCTCGCCCTCGGTACCAACATTTGGTTCGCCAACATTCCCAACCTCTGGCGAATCCAACTCGGCAACGAAACCCCTGCGACTCCCGATGCCGGAAAAACCCCGGCCAACGCCCTCCCACTCTCCGGCGGGAATACCGCTGCAAAGGCCTCGCGTGTTGCCATCGGTTCCGGTTTCGGCGTGCACATCGGGGTTTCCGGACACGACCTCCACGGTCTGCTCCGCGGCCCCGACGGTCGCATCTACATGAGCTTCGGCGACCGCGGCGTGTGCCTCACCAATCGCGAGGGCATCGTGATCAATCTCCCCGATTGCGGCGGCGTGCTCCGCTGCGAAACCGATGGATCGAATCTGGAAGTCTTCTGCCACGGCCTGCGCAATCCGCAGGAACTCGCGTTCGATGACCTCGGCAATCTCTGGACCGTGGACAACGACACGGCCGGGGCCGATCCGTGCCGCGTGCTGCATCTCGTCCAGTACGGCGACTACGGCTGGCGCACCAGCTACCAGCACATGGACGGCTTCGGACCGTGGGTGAAGGAGGAACTGTGGAAGGGGGGCCAGGACGGCATCCTCCCGCCCGCCGGCACCGTGAGCCAGGGCCCGAGCGGGCTGGCGTATTATCCAGGTACCGGATTTGGTACACGCTTCGCCGGCACGTTTCTGCACTGCGATTTCCCGGCCGGAATCGTGGCCTTCACGGTCAAACCCTCCGGCGCCAGCTACGTGGTGGACCGGAAGGAGAAATTCCTCTGGAACTGCTGGGCCACCGATGTGGATTTCGGACCCGACGGGGCCGTTTACACGCTGGACTGGGTGACCGGATGGGGACGTCCGATGAAGGGTCGCATTCATCGCATCACCTCCGCCACGCCCGACGCCGCGGAGGCCGCCCGGAGCGCCGAGGTGAAACAGCTTCTCGGTGAAGGCATGGCCGCGCGGAATGAAGCCGCGCTGTTGAAACTGCTCGGGCACGACGATCGACGCGTCCGCCTCGAAGCCCAGTGGGAACTCGCCGAGCGCGGCATCAAATCCCTCCCCGGCCTGGCCGAAACCGCCCACGCCAACGGACCGTTCTATCAACGCCTCCACGCCCTCTGGGCCATCGGTCAACTCGCACGCCAAATCCCGGACCGCACCGAGGAGTGGGAACTCCCGCTGCTGAAACTGCTGCATGTGGTTTCCGGTTCCGACCACCGCCTGGCCGCCGAGGCTGCCCTCGTCCTCGCCGAGGCGGGCAATGCGGAGGAGATCACTCCCTTGGTGCGGAGCCTTCAATCGGATCCGAACCTCGGCATCCGCCTGCGCGTCGGGGCCGTGGCTTCGACCCTGAACTACGGCAAGGTCTCGCGTCCGCTCCCGCGGAATGTGGATCAACTCGCCGCTGCCGCGAAGCGACTGCATCAAACTTGGATCTCCACCTTCCTGTCGCAGCACTTCCCACGCGAATTCATACTCGACCTCGATCCAGTGGCGCACGTGGGACGCATCCTCGCCGGCGCCCCCCAGGATCCGTTCCTCGACCACGCCGCCCGGGAGGTGTTCATCAGCGGCGCGGGATTGAACGATTTCCACAACCGGGCGCTCGCGCAGGCGGCGACCAACGAGCTGGCCGACATCCGCCGCATTGCCCTGCTCTCCTACCGCCGGCTCGGCGAGTTCGGCGCACTCGGAAATCGCTGGCCGGGATTCAAAGCGTATCCGGCATCGGGCGTCGCCCTCGCCGATCAAATCACCAACTTCCTTTCCGATCCCGATCCGCGCCTGGTGATCGCGGCCGGACGCGCCATTCACGATGTCCCCATCGCCGCCGGGTTCCCAGCTCTGGCGTCGTTCATCACCAAGATCGACTGCCCGACGAACCTGATGTCGCGCGCCATCGACGCCGCCTTTCGTCTCGGCACCCAGCAACACGCGCAGATGCTGGCGGGCTTTGCGAAGCGACGCGACGTGCCGGACTGGGCACGTGCCCTGGCCCTCGATGCCCTGGCCGACTGGGGCAAGCCCAAGCCCCTCGACCGCGTAAACGGCCTCTGGCGTCCGCTCGTGGGAGCCACCAGCGGCGCGGGATCGAACGCGGTGATCACGCTGCCTGCGGACCTCGGACGCTCCGTCACCCACGAGGAAGCCCTGGCCTTCAAGCGTAACGTTCAACCCGCCAAACGAGCCTTCCTGCGCGTCGCGGATGAGATTCTCGATCCTTCGACGCCCGACGAAAACGGCATCGTGGTGGGCGGATCTCCTGCACCACTTCCGGTACAGCTCGCGGTGGTGGACACCGCCGTGCGCCTCGGCACCCGGGAGGCTTCGACGCCGTTGTTCAGCCGGTTCACACGCACCAACGCGCCGGTGGAACTCCGACGCGCCATCGTGTCTGCGCTCGCCGAATTGAAGGCCGCGCAGGCGCCCGAGGCGGTGAAGCTGGCCCTGGCGGATCCCGATGCCGGCATCCGCGCCGCGGCCGTGCCGTACCTCGACCGACTCGAAGGCGGAGACTCCCTCGGCATCATTCGCTCGCTCATCGAGGACGCCGCCGTCCGCAATGGAGAGCGTCCGCCCCTCGGCACCATTCGCCTCGCGCAGGCGGCGTTGAAGGCGTTGAAGACGCAGAGCGGCGATGACTCCGACGCCGTGGCCCGCACCGCGCTGCAACGGCTTCAGCGCAACGAACTCCCATCGGAGCTCGAACTCGACATCATCACTGCGGCCGACGGACGCAGCGATCCGCAGCTGCGCACGGCAATGGCCGACCGCTTCAACGCCGGGCAATCCCCCTCCTCGATTGCCCGATGGAAGGCCACCCGTTTCGGCGGCGATTCAGCGCGGGGACGCGACTTGTTCTTCAACCATCCCGCGGTTCAGTGCTCGCGCTGCCATCAGGCGTGGGGCGCAGGCGGCACGGTGGGACCCAAGCTCGACGGACTCGGCAAGCGGTTGAAGCGCGATGAAATCCTGGAGAGCATCGTGACGCCGAATGCGAAGATCGCCGCCGGATTTGAGACCGCCGTCCTGACTTTGAAGGACGGTCGCACCCTCACCGGCCGGGTGAAGAGCGAGGACGCATCAATCGTGGTCCTGGAATCGACCGACGGGGAAACCGGTGCACCGGTCGAACTCCCGATTGAGGTTTCGAAAATCACCGAACGCGAACGCGGACTCAGCCCCATGCCCGAAGGTCTCGCACTGATGCTGACCCCGTTCGAACTGCGCGACTTGATCGAATTCCTCGCGGGACTCTGAGCCCGCGGGGGGATTCCCAACTGCACTACAACAGGCGGGACTGCGCCGCGACCACCGGCTTGAGCCCGAGCTTGCGGTAGCTTCGATCGCTGGCCGTGCGTCCCTGCGGCGTGCGGTTCAGGTAGCCCTCCATGATCAGGTAGGGTTCGTACACTTCCTCCAGCGTGTCGGGTTCCTCGCCGACCGCGACGGCCAGGGAGTTCAATCCGGCAGGACCGCCGCCGAATTTCACGATCAAGGTCTCGAGGATGCGCTTGTCCATTTCATCGAGGCCGTTCTCGTCGATCTCGAGGATCGCGAGGGCCTGATCCGCCAGCGCGCCGGTGATGCGGCCATCGCCGCGGACTTCGGCAAAATCGCGCACGCGACGCAGCAGGTTGCCGGCGATGCGCGGCGTGCCGCGGCTGCGACGCGCGATCTCCATCGCCCCGTCGGATTCGATCGCAACCCCGAGCAAGCGGGCTGCGCGAAGCAGAATGGTCTGAATCTGCGTCGCCTCGTAGTAATCGAGCCGCTCGCGAATGCCGAAGCGCGTGAGCAACGGCGCGCTGAGGAGGCCGCTCCGGGTGGTCGCGCCGATCAGGGTGAAGCGCGGCAGGTTCAGGCGGACACTGCGGGCGTTTGGGCCCTGGTCGATGATGATGTCCAGTTTGAAGTCCTCCATCGCGGGATAGAGGTACTCCTCGATGGTCTTCTGCAGACGGTGGATTTCATCGATGAAGAGGACATCGCCCTCTTCCAAATTGGTGAGCAACCCGGCGAGATCCGCGGCCTTTTCGATGGTGGGACCGCTGGTGGTCTTGAGGCCCGCCCCCATGGCCTTGGCCAGGATGTTGGCGATGGTGGTCTTGCCCAATCCGGGCGGACCGCTGATCAGAATGTGGTCGAGCGCCTCCTTGCGTCGGCGCGCCGCCTCGACGGCGATTTCCAACCGCTCCTTCACCTTGGCCTGGCCGGTGAAGTCCTGAAATGCGGAAGGACGCAGCGTCTGTTCGAGCGCTGCGTCGGGCTTTGTAAGGACGTCGGAAACCAGCCGGTCAGCCATGCGGGCGACAGCATGGGGGCCGGTCCGACGAATGCAAGAGAGCGTCCCGCAGGATGCTCCGCGCCCGACTCATTCGATCCGAACCCGGTAGAATCGGGCCTCTCCTGAGGCCGCGGAATCGCTGAACGAATTGCCCGGCGGTGTGGCCGGAATGCCCGTCTTGAGGGCGGTAAACGGCCCCGACGCGGAACTGGCCCGCTCCACCGTGAAGGTTTGGCGCGTCTTCGAAGGCCACTGCAGCACCACACCCGGACCGGCAGCGAACGAACCGTTCACCGAAATCCGGAACGGCGACTGGGGATCGAGCGGATCCGTGCCGGCAACGAATTCGGCCAGGTCGGGAATTCCGTCGCTGTCGGCATCGCTCACCGCATCGTGGGAAAGATCGCCGAAGGTGGCCAACTCCCAGTCGTCCGGCATGCCGTCGGCATCGGTGTCGGGCGTGGAAAGATCGAGGCGGATGACGTCGTGATGCGTGCCCGCCGTGTTGTGCTGGTGCACCACCAGAGCCCGTGGCGGATTCGAGGCCGTGTATCCCTGGGACGCCGCCTGGGCGCGATACACCTTGAACTGCACCGCCGACCGATCGGGAACCAGCGGAGTGGTCGTGACCCCGAAGGAGGTGCCATCGACCACCGGCGCCCCTGCATCAAACGTGATCCAGGCCGACGTGTCGCTGAAATCGCCACGCGTGATCGCCCGGTAGCGGAACTTGGTCCGCGTGGAGCTGAGGCCGATTTCAGACGCCATCACGGAATGCAGAAACACACCGTTCAGATACGGGGCGGTGTCCGAATACTCCGGCACGGTGGAGGACACGGTGTTGAACGTCGCCTCCGCCACCAGGTTGTTGGAGCTCCTCGATTCGTTGCGAACCACGGTTTCCAACGCGTCGTTGGAACTCTCATAGGCATCCACATCCCCTGCTCCGTAGGTGCCGGAGTTGGCGTTGATGACGGTGTAGTCAGCCCGGCCGTCATTGTTCACATCGATCTCCACATCGAAGTCGTTCCATCCTCGGTTCGGTGTGAGCCAGGACCCGGCGGTCACCATGGCAAAGAACACCCGCGCGGACGCGATCGACGACACCTGACGGACGTTGCTCGCGGCGCCAATGGCCACGAGATCGGTGGAGGACCGGAGATCGGAGTAGTTGCCGCTGGAGAGCGTGGTGCCGAGCTGGAAGACCGACACCAGCGGGTTCGGATGCGCCGAGGTCCCATGCACCGGAATAGTCATCGTGACCGGATCCCCAGCCGGAACGCCCACCAGACTCGCGGTGGATTTCATCGTGGACGCCGCCCGCGCCACCGAGATCCAGGGAATATGGAGGCTGAAATCATCGGCCAGGAACCACACCTCGCCGCTCGATTCAGGAATCGCCTGGCGGAGAATTCCCGACTGCACGGCGGGCGATGACGCATCGGCCACCCGCGTGAACAAGGCCGGATCGGCGGCATAGACCAAATCGACCGATGCCAGCGAACGAGCCTCCACCGTGAGATTGGTCACCGACGGCGTCACCGTGATGCCGGTATCGACCACCGTGTTGCGGTTCAAGATTCGGAAACTCACCGCACGATCGCTGTGATTGGTGAGCTGCACCGTCCGGGTGATCGAGAACGGAGCGGCCAACTCCCGCGAACCGAAGGTCACCGACACCCGTCCATCGCTCGACACTCCGCGAACCACCACCGGGACCGTGGCTGCGCGATCCACCTGGATTCGCCCGGCTCCGGTACGGGATTCGAGATAAGGATTCTTCTTCGCGTCGTGGGTCTGGACGGCGGTGTTCATCAACGCGGCCTTGATGTCCTCGACCGGCCAGTCCGGATGCGCCTGCCGCACCAACGCTGCAGCCCCGGCCACGTGCGGACAGGCCATCGAGGTTCCGGAATAGCTGATTCCCTGGGTTCCATAGCCAGCCCGGACCGAGAGAATGCCCACGCCCGGTGCCGCCACATCGGGCTTCAAACGAACACTGCGATACACCGGTCCGCGGGACGAGCTGTCATCGATTTGATCCGCCACCGTCAGATCGCGCGCATGAAACTTGGACGACAGCGTGGCCGTCACCCCTTCCGAAAGATGCGCCCGAAGCGAAGCACCGGCCGCTTGGGAAATCATCACACCGGGAATCGTCCCGACGGTGCCATCGGTCGCTCCCATGACGATCGTGGGCCCATCCACGTTGTTCACCATGATGACGCCGATCGCACCGGCGTTTTGGGCGCTCTTGATTTTCTCAGTAAAGAAACAGTTTCCCCGGTTGATGAGGGCAATTTTGCCCGCGAGAGCCGAGGCATTGTCAAAGCCGCCGCAGCCATCGGCGGGAATCACCGCCACCACACGCCCGGACACCTCGCCGACTTCGGACAGTTGAGCCGTGAAGCTGCCCTCCACCGAAGAAACATCGCCGGCAATGGAAGCCGGCGCCGTGACCCGAATGGCCCCGGCCGATCCGTCGTTCGAGTTGGCAACCGTGATGGCCCGGGGAGCGATGCCGGGAGTGCCGGCGATGTAAGCCGTGTTGCCATCGTTTCCAGCCGCGATGACCACCACACAGCCGAGCCGCGAGAGGCGATCCACCGCCTTGAGTTCCACGTCGGAGGGCAGGTCATCCCCAAAATTGGAACCGAGCGAGAGGTTGGCCACATCGGCCGGATGGGTGAGGTCGCCCCGTTGATCCGGATCCGCCGCCCAATCCATCCCCTCCGGAGCCGCGTCGGTCGTGGCCTCTTCACTCGATCCGAACACCTTGACCGCATACAGCAACGCCTTGGGCGCCACGCCCGGTGAAATCTTGAGCGTCGCCGGATCCAGCGTGGAGTCATACGGGCCTGAAAAGGTGTCTCCGCTCGTGGTCACTCCCAAGCCCGCCGCAATGCCGGCCACATGCGATCCGTGTCCGTGGGTTCGGGCATCCAACGGGTCCGGATCCGGATGAGGCGTCGAAGAACCATGCACCCCCGAGGAATCAAAATCGTCCCCCACCAGGTCGGTTCCGCCGACCACCTTGGCCGTGGGAAACGACCCGGGTTCGACGACCGTGGAATCATTGGCATCGTAGGCTGAAGTCGTTCCGGCCCCGCCAAAGGCCGCGTGGGTGTAATCGATTCCCGAATCGATGATCGCGATGCGGATGCCGTCGCCGAGAAGTGCGCCGGGCGAGGACCACGCGGACGGAGCCCCCACCCACGGAATGCTTCCGCTCACGCTCGGACGGTAATGATGCGCGCGCTGCACCCGGGTCACGCCCGGAACGGAGGACAGCGCGGGGATCTGCGACTCCGGCACCAGCACGCGCAGCGCATTCACCAGACGGGACATCCGGCCGATCACCCGTGCCTGATACGGGGCGAGCTGGGATTCCACGGCATCCTGCTCGGCACGGATCGCGGCCAGCCGCACCGACGGAAGCATGCGGACGACCGATGCGGGTTTGGGTCCGCTGGCCGGAGAGTCGGCATCCGCATCCGGATGCTCGCTCTCAAACAAACTGGGACCACGCAGCTCCAGAAACACCGACACGAGCGGCTCCGCCCTCAAAAGAAAACTCTGCGAACAGAGACCCAGAAACATCCAGGCAGCCAGCCAGCCCACTCGATTCATGCGTGTGACCATGAGATAGAAAAAGGTTCGACCCACCACTGACCCCCGGGTGAATTGGGTCACCCTACTCAGATCCGGCTCGAAGCGCCACTTTCCAAGCAGTTCCACTGCCATTCGCGGGGTCGAGAAGAGCAGCAGCACGATGGCAGGCCACACCGGTTCCGCGATTGCCAACGCCCGAAGGGGCACGACATGGTTTCCCCACATGCCTTCAACCGCATCTGCAGCCCCATCCCCATTCCCATCCCGGCTCGAACTCACGGCACTGGGCGAGGTCATGCTCCGCCTCTCGCCCCCGGGGCATGGCCGATTGGAATTCGCGCGACACCTCGAAGTGGATGTCGGTGGCGGCGAATACAACGTGGCCCACGCCCTGGCGCGACTCGGTCACGCCACCGGAATCGTCACCGCCCTGCCCGACAACGAACTGAGCCGGATCGTGCTGCAACACGCCCGGGCTGCCGGCATGTCCACCGAGCACGTGCGCCTCAATCCGTTCGACGGAGTCGGTCGCACCGGACGCCTTGGGCTTTATTTCGCCGAGATCGGAATCGGCCCGCGCGGCGGGCTCGCGATGTTCGATCGCGCCGGCAGCGATGCCAGTCGCATGCGGCCCGAGGATGTCGATTGGAACGCCGTCATGTCCCGCACCCGGCGCTTTCACTGCAGCGGCATCTTTCCCGTTCTGTCCGACTCCACCCGCGCCACGCTGCGAACCGCCGTGGCCGCAGCCGTTCGACACGGCGTTTCGGTAAGCTACGACCTGAACTTCCGCTCCAAGCTCTGCACGGCGGCGGCGGCGGCGGAAGTGAATCGAGAGTTTGCCGTGGCCTCCAAGGTTCTGCTGGGAAGTCCGGAAGGATTCGCCGCGCTTATCGACGGCGGCACCGGCACGGCCGACTGCACCCGGGAGGACGCATTGGTGGCGGGATTGCGGGAACGATTCCCCGGATTGGAAACCATCGCCGCGACCCGACGCGTGGTGCGGAGCGGATCGCGACATGATTTGTCGGGATGGCTTTGGACGGGCGGCGCGCTGCACTCGAGTCGGGTGTGGAGTGAAGTGGAGATCGAAGATCGCGTCGGCAGCGGCGATGCGTTTGCAGCCGGGGTTCTGCATGGACTCAGCCGGGGACTATCGCCTCAAGCCACGGTGGATTTTGGCGTCGCATACGCCGTGATGCTTCACACCACCCGCGGCGACACCTCGCAATTCACCGAAGCCGAAATCCTCGCCGTGATGAACGACACCAGCGCCGCGATGAAGCGCTGAAACGGAACCGGACCAAGAAGTCCAAAGTCCAAAGTCCAAAGTCCAAAGTCCAAAGTCCAAAGTCCAAAGTCCATGTCCCGTCCTGAAATAGGTTGTCAGGATGGCGATTGAAAAACGGGCTGGGAAAGCGGTGATCCGCTACAGTGAGGCGTTCAAACTTCAGGTGGTGCGGGAGTTTGAAAGTGGGGCGTACGCGAGCGAGGCTGAAGCGCAACGGAAGT
>CANGKZ010000073.1 GCA_947454705.1 Verrucomicrobiota bacterium | reverse complement strand
GCAGCCTGCGGTGTGTCGGGAGACTGGGAAAATGGAACCCAGTCAGCCCCACACCGCCGGGCCACCCTTTTGCCAAATCCAGTTTTCAGCCTTTTGAACACCGCTCAGGAGAGAATCGGGTAGATAAACAGGGGTTTTTCAACGGCCTGCTAGCCACGGCGGCGCGCAGCAATGCCTGGATCGAGGCCAGGTCGGTTGAATTCCTGACCAACGCGCTGGCAAATCCCGCTTCGGGTCAGGCTCCAACCCCCCGAGCTGGAGAACGATGTGGTCTTCGCCCGGGAAATGCTGGGGCGCCTCAACCGGGCCGACAGCGAAATCGTCGGCCTACTCCGCGCCTTGGAGGGCCGATACATCCAACCCGGACCCGGACCCGAGCCGATTCGCAATCCAAGTTCAGTTCCCGGAGGGCGCAATTTATATTCTCTCAATCCCGAGGAAATCCCCACCCGGCCCTCATGGGAAGTTGCGGTGCAACTGGTCGACGAGCTGGTGCGGACCCGACACCCCAAGAAAGTCGGAATGGACCTCAACGGGATGGAAACCATGCGCGATTTCGGAGTGCTCGAGGCGCAGATTCTCTACCTGATGGGCGTGCGTCCGGTGTGGGACCGCAACAATCTCGCCTATGACGTGGAATTGATTCCCCGAGCGGAATTGAAGCGACCCCGCGTCGATGTGTTCGTTGCCATGGGAGGCATGTATAAAGAGAATTTCCCAACCCGCGTGGCGCTCCTCGACAAAGCGGTCCGTCTCGCCGCGGCGTCGCCTGAGGAAGACAACCAAGTTCGCCTTGGCTCCGCACGGGTTCGCGATCGCCTGGTCGCCGGCGGCATGCCGACAGACCGTGCACAGGAGTTTTCAAATGCCCGGATTTTCGGCACCAAACCAGGCGACCTCTCGGGATCCAAGATCCTCTATCTCGTCCCCCGATCCGGCACTTGGGAGAAGGAGGACGAGGTGACCGACGTTTATATCGACAGCATGAGCTTTGTGTACACCAAGGGCAACTGGGGCACCAAAGTCGATGGATTATACGAGGAGGCGATCCAGGGAACCGAACTGCTGGTGCGGGTGTGGGCCTCGAACATGACCAGCCAGCTGTCCAATCACCACGCTTACGAATACTTAGGCGGACTGAGCATGGCGGTAAAAAAACTCACCGGTCACGAGCCCGATGCGTTGATCGCCGACGTCCGTAATCCGAATGGCGCCAAGCTCCGTGATTTCCAGGAGGTCCTGCTCACCAGCCTGAAGTCCGAACTGCTCAACCGAAAGTGGATCGAGGGTATGAAATCCCACGGCTACGCCGGAGCGGGTCACGCTGCGGAGTTGGTGAAAAACACCTTTGGCTGGTCAGTGACCCGGCGGGAGAGCATCACGGATTCGACATGGAACGACATCCTCTCGGTGTACATGGATGACAAGTACAAGTTGGGTTTGAAGGAATGGTTTGATCGCGAAAACCCCCACGCCCTCGCCGAGATTGCCGCTACCATGTTGGAAGCAGGACGTACGGGGCGTTGGAACGCGCGCCCCGAAGATCTGGCCCGGCTGGCCCGCACCTACGCAGAGATCGTTGCCAAGCACGGCGAGTCCGGCGGTCTGGTCTCGGGTGGAAATCGAAAACTCTCCGAATTTGTCCACACCCAACTCAGTGCGCCCGGTGACCTCGCTGGCGCCGCACTCGCGGCCAAGCTTGCCGCTGCGCTCGAACAGGCCGCTGGAAATCCCCAGCCAAAAAGTGCCAAACCGGAGGCCACGGCCCAGGCGACGCCTGGAAAGACCGAAACGGTCACCGGTCGCAAGCTGGGGGTGGAGTCCAATACCATCTCCGGGCAGACTCCCGTCGCCGAGCCTCCCTCCGTATATCTCCGTTCCCTGGGCGGTATCGGATTGGCGTTGTTCACCCTTGGTTTCATGCGTCGTAAAGGTTCCCTGTGATCAAACCGTTAACAGACTCCGTCTACCTCATCTCGAATGCGCTTTTGGCGCCGGTACTCCTGCTCATGAGCCTGATGCTGGGCTGGACGCTCTATCTGCTGGGGGGATTCCTCCGCGAGCTTTGGGAACGCAAGCGAGTCCGCAAAGCCCTCTCCGAGGCGCTTGAGGCCGCTATCGCGGGCACGGGTAAACCAAGGGAAGTCTGGGAGCGGCTCGACAAACAAAACCGCGGCATTCCGGCACGATTCCTTGCACAAATGAAACCCGGCGGATTCACAGCCAAGTCCGCGAATCACGCGTTGGGAAACCTGGAACATGACATAGCCGCCGCCATTTCCCGGTTGTCCTTAATCACGCGCGTGGGGCCCATGTTGGGATTGATGGGCACGCTCATTCCACTGGGGCCCGCCCTGACCGGTCTGGCCGGCGGCAACGTCCAGACCCTCGCCAGCAATCTCGTTGTGGCATTCACCACCACGGTGGTCGGCCTGCTGGTGGGCGGTCTTGCCTACGCCATGGGCATGTCCCGACGCCTTTGGTACGGCCGCGACTTTGGTGATCTCGAGCGCCTCTGCGAGCTGCTCTTCCCGGATGGAGGCAACGATGCGCCGTAAGCGAAAAACAAGAGCTCGGGACGACCTCGCCGAGGAAGATCCGACAGCGGGCCTGATCAATCTGGTCGACGTCTGGATCGCCTTTGCCGCCGCACTACTGATTGCCCTGGTGAGCTATTTCAATCTGCCTGAAATGCTCAACAAGGATTCCAAGGTTGTCCTGGTGAAGAACCCCGGCCAGGCAGACATGGAGATCATCAAAAAGGATGGAGTGAAAATTGAACACTATCGCGCCACGACCGAGCAGCTTAGCGGCGAAGGCCAGAGGTTGGGAACAGCCTACAAGTTGAAGTCAGGCGAAGTGGTATACGTGCCCGAGCCAGCTTCGAAGTAGCATCTGAACAGCGAGAACGGTCACAAGGGCACTCGTTGTGCCAACCGTTCGAGGCACTGAATCCGGGTTCCTTCGGAGAACCTTCGAATCAATTACTCAAAGCGAGACGATGCCCGCGCCCTTGCCATTGCTCAGGCCCCAGGCCGCGGGGGAGTCGGCCTCAGGACGGAGGGAACGATGCTTCTCCAGTTGGGCCAGTTCGCGCAGGGCATCCGTATCGTCGCTCCCCGTTCCCAAGGAGGAAAACGTCTGGAGCGGAAGCTGCGCCGCAAGCCAGTCAAATAGCCGTTCATACTCCCCGAGATTCTTGAAGGTGTAGTCGGCCGCAGCCTCCACTTCGGAGCGATGAATGCAGATCGGAATCCGGGCACCTGCCGCGGCGATCAAACCTTCCACCTTCCGGGTGTTCGACGGCATGGCAATGAAGGGCTTCCGCGCCACTGCCGCGAGATAGAGCCCATGATGCCGCGCCGTAACGATGACTGAAGCACGGGCCCACGTCGCCGCCGCGCGTCGCCACAAATACGCATGGATCCCATGCTGCATGGGGAAGTAAAAGGTGCCCTCCACGGAATCCAGAAGCCCTCGCAGGGTGACTCCCACGTCAAAATCGCGCGCAGGATGCCAGTCCGTGATCACGATCTTGTCGTGGAGATCAACGAACGCGGCCCCCTCAAATTGCGCCGCAAGAAACGAGTCCGGGACCATCCGACACCGAAAGCCGAAGGACCGCGCATGCTCGAGGGAATTCTGATCCCTCACACAGAAATCATCCAACCGCTGAATCACCGACTCCCAGCCCTGATGGGCTTCAAACACCGCGTTGACGATGAGCGTTCCCTTCCCCAGTCGCTGGGCCGAGCCCAGAACAGCAAAGTATTCCGTGCCAACTCCGTGATGGAGTGTTCCCTCGCCATTGACCACCACCACGTCGGCAGCCTCGATGCGCCCGCGCAGCGAATCGTCGGCCAGAACTCCGGCAATTCCCGCCTCCTCCTCGCGATGCGCGAACGGCTTCAATTCACCCAAAAACGCCCGATCCACCACCCGATGTCCCGCCGCTCCAAGCAAACGGGCGTGCGCATCGGACACGGCCTGACACCCGATGTGCGGCACCGTGGCCGTATCATTGAGCAGAAACACTTTCATGAAATTACCTCAGGCGCCTGTGGGCATCGGCTGGCGTGAATCGGTCCGTTGAAAAATCGAGCAGAAGCGAAACTCGAACTCGGGAACCTCGGAAAACGGCGGGATGACCCAACTGTAGTCCGGCGACTCCGGCGGCGGCAGCTCGCCGCTCCGAATCCGCTCGGTCCAGGAGTTGTGAATCTCCGCAATGCGCGTGGTGATTGGCACGTATCCGTTGGCAAGAAGATCGCGGCGTATGGTGTCCGGATGAAAGGCGCATGCGACCAGTAGGTCCGTGTTATATCGCGCCACATTCTGCAGGCATTCCGCCTGCTGATCCGGCGTCACATAGGTCAGCGCGTTCAGAATAAACACCACGTCGAACACCTCGCCTTCGGGTGGAACGGCATCCACAAAGGAACACGCCGGCAGAAACCAAACCCGGCGGCGAACCGCCTCCACTGGACGAACCACTCCGTCTTCGACGCGCTCAAACCAATTCCGTTCCTCCTCCGAGAACGAATTCAACACCTCTGCCGGGTAGCAGGCTTCCTCGGCAAAGCGGAGAAATTGTGGATTCAAGTCGGTGGTGTAGATCTCCATCGGACATCGATCGGCCAAACCGGTGCGAAGCGCGTACACCACGAACGAATACACTTCGGCACCGATGGATCCCGCGTGGAACAGGATGCGAAGCGGTCTGCCCTGCCGCTGTTCCAGCAGCTCCATCAGGGTTTCCAGGAGAGGCCGGTTCCGGAAGAACGCCGTCGCCCCCTTCTGGGCACCGTCGTACACACGCAGCATCGCCTTTCCGGCAACCGAATCCGTAAGAGGGGTTAATACCATGAGGTTTCGAAATTTCGCCCCGGCACGGGACCGCGCCACGACCTGTTGATCAGCACCGAAACAGGACCCCGCGGTCAAGCCCCGGCGATCAATCCCGTTCGAAACCGAACCCACAAACCCCGCGCGTCCCCGCTCAGCACCACCTCCCCTTGATCGGTCAGATCGCTCTCGAGGCTAAAGTGGTTCGGGAAAAGCGCCGATGAACCGATGGAGAAACTCGGGTGCATTGAAACGCTTTGCGGTGACGGGATCCGCAGTCAAATCCGACGTCACGCGCAAACCATGGCATTATCTATGAATCGGTTTTACCCATTCATTCCTCGACTGCTCGTCGCCCTGCTTTTGGCGACCCCAGCGGTGCTCAAGGCCGAACCGGTCGGGAACGATGCTGCCAAAGCAGTGGCCAACGGCTGGCTGGCCGAGGACGTGCCCCATTCGGCGGGCAGACTCCGGGGACGCTTCAAATCCGTGGAAACCCACCCGGGTTACCACGTCGTTCATCTTCAGCCGGAAGGGTACATCATCACTTCCGATGACGACGAACTTGAACCCGTGCTGGCGTTCTCAGACCGGGGGGAATTCAAGTACGACCCGGAGAACCCACTCTGCATTTTGCTCAGCCGTGACACCACGAATCGCGCCGAGCATTTGCAACGCGTGAAAAAACTGCGGGCCAACCCGTCGGCCACCAGAAGTTCAACCGGGGGCACTGCGACCTCTCCTGACGACGCCCTGATCAGTGAAGCCGCCCTGGCGCGAAAGAAGTGGCAGGACTTCAAGGAGTATGGTTCCCGAAAGGCGCCCAACCCGCGTGCCGCATTGAGCAGCATGCGCCTGACCGGTGCTGTTCTGACCAACGCCCTCGGGGCGAGAAGCGTCACCTCACCGGACTCGCCGGTCCACATCCTGGATTTCAGGCTCGTGGATGACCGTGTGCAATTGACCCACGATTCCGCGGGATCGGTGACGATCTATTCTTCCCCGGATGCGGGGCAAACCTGGCAGATCGAGGACACCGCAATCGTCTGGCCCACGTGGACCGCGAAACGCTCCATTCAGGAAACGGGTAGCTGGTTCCGGATTGTGAACGATCAGATCTATGACGCACCGACCGTGGCTCTCATGCGTCATCCGCCCCCGCCGACAGCCGCGTCCAACGCCATGACCAACGTGGTGAATGTGTCCGAACCCACCAAAACGGGCCTGAGCAAGAGTGCGGGATCCGTCACCGACGTGCGCGTGGCCCCCTTGGTCCAAAGCACCTGGAATCAGGGGGCCGAGCGCGGGGTCAATTGCTTCAATTATTACACACCCAACAATTATGTGGATGGGTGCGTGGCCACGGCACTGGGACAATTGATGCGATACTGGCAGTACCCCAGCACGGGCATTGGCCGGGTGACCAAGACGGTCTATGTGAACGGCACACCACAATCCGCCACCACTCGGGGTGGAGACGGGGCGGGTGGTGCCTACAATTGGAGCGCGATGCCCTTGAGCCCCTCAACGGCTCCGTACAATGCCTCGCAGTGGCAGATGATCGGGTCGCTCTGCTTCGATGCCGGAGTGAGCGTCAACATGCAGTACGCCAGCGCCGGGTCCGGCGCCTACATGTATCTGTGCGCAAACGCACTCTCATCGGTGTTCAAATACTCGAACGCGAAGTACGTCAATAATCCGGGGAATCTCCTCTTGCCCACGGATTCAAATCTGGCGGCGGGCTGCCCGGTCCTTTTCGGCATCAGCAGCAGCGGCAGCAACGGCCACGCCGTCGTTTGTGACGGATTTGGCTACGAGTCGGGAACGCTCTATCACCACATCAACTTCGGATGGGATGGCGCCTACAACGCGTGGTATGCACTTCCACTTCTGGAGACCCCGTACGCCTTCAACAACATCGACACCATTATCTTCAACGTCTTCCCAAGCGGAACCGGCGAGTTGCTCACCGGGCGGGTGCTCACGTCGCAGGGCGCACCGGTGACGGCTGCCAGCATCGTCGCCTCGGCCTCTGGCATCAATTATACCGCGACGACGGATGCCAAAGGCTACTACGGCATCAAGGTTCCCAGCGCGCGAACCTACAGTGTTACCGCCAGCAAGACCGGCATGACCACCGCCACGCGCAGTGCCGCCACAGGCACCTCGAGCACGAGTGCCAGCGGCAACGTGATGGACGTGGATTTCACGCTGAACAACAATTTCTCATTCACCGCAATCGGCCTGACCAACAGCGTCTGGCTCCGGTGGTCGGCCCCAACCAACAGCGGTCTGCCGAATAACACCGTGTACCTCCGAACACGCACCGACCGCTATCCGACAAACTCCACCGATGGCAGCCTGGTTTATACAGGAACCGCCCAGGCGTTTGAACACACCGGCGTGGATGTTTCCGGCACCGTGACCAATTACTACACGATCTGGGGGGACAACGGCTCCGCTTACGTCAGCCTCGGCAGCAGCGCCAATGCCTTCACGGTGGCGGATCCAGGTCCGGTTCGACTCCTCTGGATGCGTGTCACCGGTGAAGTGCTCACCTGGAACCTGAAAACCAATGGTGTTCAAAAATCGGGCGGCTTTGCGTATTCGGGTTTGATCAATACCACGGTCTGGAGAATCAGCGGCTTCGGCGACATCGACCGCGACGGGGTTCCGGACATCCTCTGGACGCGCACGACGGGCGAAGTCATCTACTGGCTGATGAACGCCGATGGAACCATGAAGTCCTCCGGAAGCGTGGTCGCCGGCAATGCCACCCGCAGCGGGTATTATACGGTGGCGGCCTTCAGGGACATCGATGGTGATGGCACGGCCGACGTCCTGTGGACCGGCGCAGGCGGCCAGGTCAGCTACTGGATGCTGAATTCGGACGGGACGCTCAAGAGCGGTGGCTTGGTCACGGCGGGCAACGCAACGCGCAGCGGGTATTTCAAGGTCGGCGGGTTCAACGACATCGACCGGGACGGAGTGCCCGACATTCTGTGGGTGGGCAACGGCGGCGAGGTCGGCTACTACCTGCTCAACGCCAACGGCACGCTGAAGAGCGCGGGGGCCGTGGCCACCGGCAATTCCACACGCAGCGGCTACTACACCGCAGTGGGTTTCAGCGACATTGATCGCGATGGCACGGCCGACATCTTATGGTCAGGTGCAGGCGGTGAAGTTGGTTACTGGTTGCTCAATCAAAACGGCACCAGAAAAAGCGCCGGCACCGTAGCCACGCCCGTAACTCCGGCCGGATATTGGAGTGTCCGCGGTTTCACGGATGTCAATCGCGACGGAACCGCCGACATTCTTTGGCTCGGAAACAGCGGTGAAACGCTCTGCTGGACGTTGAACAGCAACGGAACCTTCAGATCGAGCACGACCATTCAGCCAGCTCTGGTTTCCAAGGTGAATTGGACCCTCAGCGGTGTCAGCTTCCTTGCGCCGTAGCGGCGCGGCGCAACCGGCTTCGTCATTCCCACGCACCGCTGCCAGACTACCTGAGGTCGGGTTCCGCCGATACGAATCGGGCCGGGGGATGGAACTCGAAGATCGCAGTTCGGTGGATTCGAAAGAGGAAGTTCAGGGATTTTGCCGCGGCACCTGGAGCACTCGTCTGCGACATCACGTAACTGTGGAAGCCATCGGATCCACCCGCGCCCATGGAGCTCGATTCGATCTCCCTCGCGTTCCAGATCCGCCCGGTTTCATCCACCACCCGCTCCAACTCCACGCGTATTCCAGGCGGAGAACCCCGCACCCCCAGTTGAACCTTCGGAGCCGTCCCCGCGGAAAATTGGTACAGACTGAGCTCCATTCCCTGGATCGATGGACACCCCTTCATTGGCGCCGGTGAAGGACGACGCGATCCCGTTTCGTCATCGTCCGGCGGTTCCGTGATTGCGGAGAACTCCACTCGGTCCACCGTCGTCGACGGATCGTTCGCAGGAAGTTCCATTTCCACGCGGAGACGCCACGCCGGCTCGTCATCAAACAGGACTTCCGAACAGGGATGCCCCCGGTCCTTTTCCAAAACCTTTCCAATCGGTATCGGGAGCCGATTCCCTCCCGGGTCGGACAACTCGAATCCGAGAACCCGGAGCGGATGATTCGAGGAGTCAGTGGCTTCGAAGCGGATCCACGTCCTCGGTAGCTTGAGCCGTGTTCCTGCCTTGTTGGTGATGTAAAGGTTGGTCACCGAGAGGTCGTAAAGCGTGGCACGAATTCCGTTTTGGCTGCGTTCGATCGGAAGCGCATCCGGTTTCCAAGAAGGACCACTGAACGGCCGGGGATTTCGTAGGTGAAGAGTTCCACTCGAGGACGGCCAACCCCGGGTTCCGGGTTCAATAATTCGTGCCTCGAGGTCAACGACTGACTCCCTGCGGGGAAACAAGGTCAATATCGCCACTCCGGGAGCGCGATCCCGACCCAGGCCCCAGGCCCCGTCGAAATAGACAATCATTCCCGCGGAATCCACACGACCGGGAAACCCAAGCTGAACCGTCGGAATCGCAGCCGAGTTCGTTGGATCGCTGATCGGATGTGTCCACACTGCCAACGAGGGCGTCTCGGTACTGACCTGCACCAGTTGCGCACTGGCGTTTTTGGAGACGAAGCGCAGGAGCCCCTGCGGACCTGGGGACAACTCCTTGTCGAGCCGCGGAATGATTTGCCCGGGCGCAACGTGGTTCGTTCCAAAGGTGGTGGACCACGTCCGGATCGTGCGCCCGTCCTTCAACACAATCACGTCCTCGCGCGAACAGCCGGTGAACCACAGCCATGCCGCCAACAGAACGAACGCTGCCTCCTTCTTCATGATGCGATCATGCCCCAGGCCCCGCTCGCAATCGAGCGAATCCAAGTGCGACGCCTCGTTGATGCCCGAAAATGAAACGCCTACCATGGCTCCGTTCGAACCTGCGGCCCGATCCGACCCCTTCATGACCTCTTCCAATTCCACCCCGGTTCCTGGAAACGCGCCTCTGTTCCCGACACGCCCGCTCTTGCTCAGCGCGCTTGCTTGGATTTCGTCCGCGCTGCCGTTGGTGGCTGCGGAGTCGGATCCCAAGCATGTCGCAGCGAACGTCACCAAACCGGTGCCCTGGCCGGGCGGCGTGGTTCCGTACGACATCTCGAAACTCACCGAAGACCAGCAGAAGACCGCGCTCAAAGCCATGCGGCGATGGGTGGAGACCGGTGCGCGAGTGCGGTTCGTCCCGCGGTCGAACCAGGTGGAGTATGTGTACTTCACAGGCCGGACGGACGCCGGAAACAACACCACCGGCGATGGATTTCAAAAGGGCAGCCGGGTGGAGGTGAACATCACGGCCTTCTGGTGGCGTCAGGGCGAATGGATGCCCGCGCACGAACTGGGGCACGCGTTGGGATTTCATCATGAACATCAGCGCTGGGATCGCGACCAGTTCGTGACCATTCACTACGAACACATCAAGCCGGGCCGTGAGCACGACTACGATTGGGTTCCGAAGACCAACTGGATCGTGAGCAGCACCGTGTACGATTACCGGTCGATCATGCACTACCGCACGTGCTGGGCCTCCAACTGCGAGCCGCAGTGCAAGGACGGGGACGGCAGCAGCCCGTGCGCGGTGATCGATCCGGTGGGAACGGAGTTTGATCGCGTCATCGGCCAATGGGGCGACAACGGAATCAGCGCCACCGACGCGGAAAAGATGCGTCTCGTTTACGGAACTGCAGAGCCGCGTGATAGGCCGTAAATCGAGTCCAAAGTCTAGCAGTTCATTGAAAAACCCGAAGATTCTAATGAATCGTGGTTTTCGTGGTTCGTCTGAATTGAATGCGTGGAGCTGTTGATCCTCAGGCCGATATGTTCTGCCTGATTTCTCCTGAAAGCCGGGTCCCGAAGGACCATCCGCTG
>CANGKZ010000072.1 GCA_947454705.1 Verrucomicrobiota bacterium | reverse complement strand
CGCCAACTGCCCGGCGGGCCGGGCCCCGCTGCGGCCTCGCTTCGCTCGTCCTTCGCTGCGCCCATCCCGCCGGAATCCACCTCCACAATCAGTTCTGCCGACCTACTACCCCTGTCACCTGAGTGACCAACTCTCCCTGTCACTTGTCTCTTCAACGCTTCAACCGCGGTTCTCAACCGCTGGATCAAAGATCCCCTCAGGACGCGAAGATCGTGTCCATCTCGGTGCTGAGCTTGCGCAGTCCTTCGGGGCTGCCGCCGCCGCCTTGTTCGGCGATGCCCCAGCCGTTGAAGCCGATGTCATCGAGGGCGCGCATGACCGCGGGCCAGTTGTTGTCGCCCTTGAGGAATTCGGCGTCGAAGCCGGCCCACTTGCCCTGCTTGTCGGACTTGGCGCGGCTGTATTCCTTGATGTGAAGAGTCTGGATGCGGTGGCCGAGGATATGGATCCATTGCTCGGGCCAGCCGTAGTGGATGATGTTGCCGCAGTCGAAGTGCCAGCGGACGGCAGGGGACTCGAGTTCGTCGATGTACCGCGCCGCTTCGATCGGGCTGAGGAGGAAATTGTTCCAGACGTTTTCGATGCTGATCTTCACGCCGAGCTGCTCGGCCAGGGGAATGGCTTTGCGGATCTCGTTTTGGGAGCGGACGTAGGCATCGGCATAGGACACCTTGTCGTTCACCACGGCGGGCACGAGCAGCACGGAAGGCGCGCCGTAGCGGTGGGCATCGCGCAGGGAGAGCTTCAATCCCTCGAGGCCGACTTCGCGGACCGCGGGGTTGGGATCGGAGAGGGGCTTGGCCCAATGAGTGTGGCAGCAGACGCTTCCCGCCTTGAGTCCAGTGGCTTCGAGCGCGCGGACCACTTCATCCTGGTCCATGCCGCCCATCGGCTCGACGCCGTCGAATCCCGCAGCCTTGACCGCCTGGGCGCGTTCCAGCACGGAGCCTTTGACGCCGACGGTTCCCCACATGATGCCCTTGCGGATTTTGCGGTGTCCGGGGGTGGCCTTGGACACGGGGATCGGCGACTTGGGGGCGGCGGTGGCGCAACCGGTTTCGAGGGCGACGAGTCCGCCGGCGAGGGAGGCGGTCTGGAGGAACGAACGGCGATTCATGATTCGGATCGGGATGGGGAATTCAGGCTGGGACGCGAGAAAGAAACAAAAAGGCCGCATCGAATCCGATGCGGCCTTTGGGTGAATGGCTCAGGCCGGATTGTATTTTCCGGGCACCGGGATGGGCATGAACGGAACCTTCATGTCCCAGGAGATCTCGCCTTCGGGATGCAGGTTTTCCGGGGAATTGAGGGCATCTTCCCAGGTGATTTCCTTGCCGGTGTAGGCGGCGAGGCGGCCCATGATGCCCTGGAGGCAGCTCGAGGCGAGCCAGTCGCCGTCGAAGCGGTACTTGCCCCCGCGGATGCTGGCGAAGAGTTCTTCGTGCTCGATGACGTACATGTCGCGCGGCTTCTGGTCGGTCTTGTAGCGCCAGTTGTTCTCGCCGCGGATGGTCGGGTTGCTCCAGCCGGAGGTGGCGTAGCCCTTGGTGCCGATGATGTAGTCGGAATTGTCGTTGTAGCAGCCGGGGATCTGGCGCTGGGCGATGACTCCGCGGACGCCGTTGGCATATTCGTACACCACGGTCATGTGGTCATAGATGTTGCCTTCGTTGTTCGGGATCATGCGTCCGCCGGTGGCGGTGCACTTGATCGGAGGCTGGTCGTTCATGCACCAGGCCAACTTGTCGACGGTGTGGATGCATTGTTCGACAAAGCCGTCACCGGCGAGCCAGGAGAAATTCATCCAGTTGCGCAGCTGCCACTCGAGGTCGCTGATGCCGGGCTTGCGGGTCGAGGCGGCGGGCATGGGCTTCACCGGTCCGGTGAGGTAGGTGCCGTACACGCCGCGGACGTCGCCGAGGGTGCCCTGGTGGATCTGCTCGTAGAGGGCGCGGCGGGGGAGATCCGAACGCCAGCAGAAGCCGCAGACGAAGTGCAGCTTCTTTTGCTTGGCGATGCGGACGGATTCCATCACGTGACGGATGCCGGCGGGATCGGTGGCGACGGGCTTTTCGCAGAAGATGTGCTTGTTCTTCTCCACCGCGTACCGGAGGTGGGTGGGGCGGAATCCGGGAGGGGTGGCGAGGAGGATGACGTCCACCTGGTCGATGACCTTCTTGTAGGCGTCGAGGCCGACGAAGGTGGAGTCCGGCGTCACTTGGACGCGATCGCCGAACTGTTCCTTGAGGCCGCGGACCGAGGCGGCCACGGGTTCGGGGAAGGCGTCGCCGACTGCCGTCAGGACGATGTTTTTGTCCGCCGTGAGGGCGTTTCCAGCGGCACCGGTGCCGCGGCCGCCGCAACCAATGAGGCCCACCTTGAGGGTGTCGCCATTGGCGGCAAATGCGGATTCACGCACGAGAATTCCAGGAGCGGCCAGCGCGAAGGCTGCCGCGGTGGACGAGGCCCGGATAAAATCGCGCCGGGTGGCAATAACAGGCTGCGAGGGATTCATATGAGGAGAGTAGTGACGTCCGTTAGCGTCTCGGATTCATCCAAACTCGGTCAAGTGGCGAACACTCCCGATTCCGGGGGAGGCGCAGACGGGAGACACGGATTTCACGGATTCACACGGATTGAGGAGAGAGCGAAGAGATACGGCGGTTGAAGGGTTGAAAAGTTGCAGCGTTGAAGGGGAATTCGACGCTTCCGCGAGGGTTTTCTCCTTCGTTTGGAGTCCCGTCTTCAGACGGTTCGGGGAGGCGCGTCTCGGGGGATGCAGCTGGTTAATCTTCAACCGTTCGATGGCCCCGCGTCCAACAGCAGAGCCGCGTAAACGCGGGACTCCGAACGTGTGAGGAGCGCCGACCCCAACCCTTTATCACCCCCGCACTTTCTCCTCCGTGCAATCTGTGAAATCCGTGTCTCTCTCCTGCCCGCTTAGGCCGCTTCTTCCACAATGAATTCGGCGAATTCGGAGCGGAGATGCGGTGGAATGCGGACCCGGAAACGCGCGCGTTCGCCGCTGTAATCGCGTTCGACGACCTGGCCGACGGCATGGAGCCGGGCAATCACCTGCTGGGCGTCGTGCGGGACTTCCACGGCCAGGTAGTCGCGGATCGGCCGCAGCATGAGACCGAGCTCGGCACGAAGTTCATCGAATCCAAGCCCCGACTTGGCCGAGATCCCGACGGATTTCGCAAACAGGGGCGAGAGTCGTTCAGCCCCCACCTTGCCCGCTTCGCGATCGATTTTGTTGAAGACCATCAGGGTGGGCTTCTCCGCCGCGCCGATTTCACGCAGCACTTCGTTCACGGCTTCAACCTGCTCGCTGGCGTGGGGATGGCTGGCATCGACCACGTGAATCAACAGCTCGGCTTCCACGACTTCTTCCAGGGTGGCCTTGAAGGCTTCGACCAACCCGTGCGGCAGCTTGCGGATGAAGCCCACGGTGTCGCTCAACAACACGTTTTGATTCGTGGGAAGACGCAACCGGCGCGTGGTGGGATCGAGCGTGGCGAAGAGTTTGTCTTCGGCCAGGGTCTCCGCGCCGGTGAGGGCGTTGAGCAGGGTGGACTTGCCGGCGTTGGTGTAGCCCACGATGGAGGCCAGGGGCCATTGATGACGCTGCCGTCCGGCGCGCTGGGTGGAGCGTTGTTTGCGGACGGTGTCGAGGTCCTCTTTGATCTTGAGGATGCGCTCGGAGATTTTGCGTCGATCCGCCTCGAGCTGCGATTCGCCTTCGCCGCCGATGGACCCGGTGGATCCGCGCTGACGCGACAAGTGCGTCCAGAACCGCGTCAACCGCGGCATCAGGTATTCCAATTGCGCGAGCTCGACCTGCAGCTTGCCTTCCTTGGTTCGCGCGCGCTGGGCGAAGATCTCAAGAATGAGCGACGTGCGATCGAGAATCTTGCACTCGAAAATCTTCTCCAGATTACGGGCCTGCGCGCCGGAGAGTTCGTCGTCGAAGATGACGGTATCGACCGCGAGTTCCTTGCACTGGGCCGCGAAATCCGTGGCTTTGCCGCTGCCGATGTAGGTGGCGGTGTGCGGGGACTCCAGCTTTTGAAAGCCGTCTCCCACGACCTCGGCTCCGGCGGTGGTGGCGAGTTCCGTCAATTCGTCGAGCGAATCACGGACGTCCCACGCGGAGCGGGATTTCAACTCCACGCCGATGAGGAACGAACGCTGTGTCTTGCGGTCTGCGGTTTCGAGAAGGGCCTTCACGGGACGGGTCGGAGCCTAGCGGATGTTGGTATCGGGGTCCAAGGAAGCTGACGTGGACGTGGACGTGTAGTTGGAAATGGAAACAGGAATGGAAGGGTTCGAATTGCGTCTGTGGATCTCGCCGAGTGCCCAGGCGGCGTGCGAGGCGATCAGGGGTTCGGGATCGAGCGCCGCGCGTTCGAGGGCGGGAATGGCGCGTGAATCCCCCGTGTTTCCAAGGGCCACGCACACATTTCGAAGCAGTCCGCGCCGCTTGGAACGGAGCATTGGCGTTCCGGTGAAACGGCTGCGGAATCCGGCGTCGTCGAGCGACAGCAGATCGAGGAGTTCCGGTTGATCGAGATCGGTGCGAACGGATTCACGCATCAGGCGTCCCTCGCGCGCAAAGCGGTTCCAAGGGCAGGCGGCGAGGCAGTCGTCGCATCCGTAAATCCGGTTTCCCAACAGCGGACGGAATTCCTCGGGGATGGGTCCCTTGTTCTCGATGGTGAGATAGGAGATGCAGCGCCGGGCATCGAGTCGGAAGGGCTGCGGCAGGGCGCCGGTGGGGCAGGCGTCGAGGCACCGGTGACAGGTGCCGCAGCGGTTCACCTCCGGGGAATCGGGCGTCAATTCCAGCGTGGTGAGAATTTCGGCAATCAGGAACCAGTTGCCGAGGGTGCGCGAAATCAGGTTGGTGTGCTTGCCGGCGAACCCGATCCCGGCGCGCTGGGCGAGGTCGCGTTCCAAAATGGGTCCGGTGTCCACGTACCAAAGCGAACGGGTGTCGGCCGGGCCGAGGGCGTTGATGGCGTCGGACAGCGTCCGAAGCGGCCCCGCCAGCACATCGTGATAATCGGCATGACGCGCGTAGCGGGCAATCACACCGACTGGCGTTGTGGGCACGGACCGGGACGCATGTACCGAATCTGGTTCCGGCCGGGCGTAGCTGATGGCCAGCACGACCAGGCTCCGGGCACCGGGGAGGACGCGGTCGGGATCGACGCGTTTTTCCGCGTTGCGGGCGAGCCAGGCCATCTCGCCGTGGTCGCCGCGTTCGAGGGCCGAGAGAAAGTGGTTCGCGGTGGCGGGGGGAGCCGCGGTGGTGATGCGGCAGGCATCGAACCCAAGTTCCAGGGCCAGTCGTTTGATGGCATCGCCCGCGAGTTCGGGCCGCAGCGGGGCGGGGGCGGGCATCGGGTTCAGGGCTCCACCGGCTGCGCGTTCACCCGGGCGTAGGCCGCGGCAATGTTGCGCGTGGTTTCCTGCGGGGCGCGGAAATCGACACCCACCAGAAGGTCGGCCTCCTTGTAGAAACTCGTGCGACGCGCCAGCAGCTCCCGGATGGTTCCCAGCGGATCGGGCGCGTGCAGCAGCGGCCGATGCGTCTGCGTTTTCACGCGCTCGTAGATGGTTTCTGGCGTCGCCCACAGGCACGCAATCAACGCGTGGCGGCGGAGGCTCTTCAGATTCTCGGGATTCACGATCATTCCGCCCCCGGTGGAGATGATGGTGCGGTTGGCCGTTTCCAGTTCCTTGACCAGATCGTTCTCCAGCTTGCGGAAGGCGGGTTCGCCGTCCTCCGCAAAGATGTCCTGAATCCGGCGGTGCGTGCGCTTCTCGATCACCCGGTCGGTATCGATCAGTTCAAACCCGAGCAATTCGGCCAGAAGGTGGCCGACGGTGGTCTTCCCGGTGCCCATGAACCCCACGAGGGCAATGTTGCGGTACTGACGTCCAGGTTGGTGCACGGCGGAATCTAGCGCGAAGGAGTCGAAGAATGAATTCCGAACTTGGAGGTTGGGCCGGGTTCCGGAAGGGGCCGGTCAGGTGGCCGGAATGAAACGCTGCGCGAGGAGCGACAGGCCGAAGAGCCCGAGGAATAGCAGCGCGCCGCCGGCGGAGGGCTGGACGGCCAGCCAATCGACGAGGCAGATCCCGGCGAGCAGTCCCGACACGGTGAGGCCAAGGTTGCGTCCGGCCGGGGCGAAGGTGTGTCGGAGGCACCACAGGGCCCAGGCGAGCACCACGAATCCAGTGCCGAGGGCCGGCATTGCGAATTCGGCGTTGTTGAACAGCGCGGCGAACATCAGGGGCAGGAGCAGCGCGGCGAGCGGCCAGCGTTGGAGTTGACCCGTGGTGCTTTCGCGTCGCGCCACGTAGCTGAGGCCGACGATCCACCCTGCGAGACCGAAGGCGTTCCAGATGGCCAGTCCGGTCACGCCCACCGAGCCCGTGGAGGCAGCGGCGAGCAGCAGGAAGAACCGACAGGCGGCCATGAGCACGGGCGAAAACGTGACCGCCTTGTGCACGGCGTCGTAAACCAAAATGGAAATCACCAGCAGGCCGGTCAGCAGCGCGGTGTCCCATCCCATGAAGGCCAGGAGCAATCCCCCGGTGGCCAGCATCGCGGAGCCGAGCTGCCACACGAGGGCTTCGGAGATGGCGCCCGCTGGGATGGGGCGTTCGCGTCGGTGTTGACGGTCGAACGCCGCGTCCATGGCGTCGTTCAGGTACATGCCCCCGATGTAGAGCAGGGTTCCGCCGAGCGAGACCAGCAGAAGGGTGAGGAGGCTTCCGCCGCCGCCCATCCACCAACCGGCGATGCAATTGGACCAGACCGTGGGCAGGTTGGAGGCCCGCCCCAGGACGAGCAGGGTGCGTGGTGTGGGACGTGAGGTCTGGGGCATGTCGGCGGCGGACGCTAGCCCAGGAGGCGCGATTGGCCAAGCGCCCCGCGAATCATTGATCTTCCCGCTTCCTCCGCTCGAATTCACCGGTAGGGTTTCCGTCCATCCGCCCATGCAAATCCGCCGTGCAATTCTATTGGCCCTCGGTGTCGCCGGTTTCGCCCACACCACTGGCTTCGCCGCAGAAGATGAATTCGCGCTCGGTGTTCGCACCACCGCGCCGCTGAGCCCGTCAGAACAGGCCGCCCGGTTTCAACTGCCGCCGGGATTTGAGATCCAGCTCGTGGCCACTGAGCCCGACATCAACAAGCCCATGAACCTCCAGTTCGATGCGGCGGGCCGCCTCTGGGTGACCACCAGCATCGAATACCCGTTCCCTGCTCCGGCGAATCGCAAGGGACGCGACCGGGTGATGATCTTCGAGGACTTCGGTCCCGACGGAAAGGCGCGCAAGGTCACGCAGTTTGCCGACGGGCTGAACATTCCGATCGGCGTGTATCCCTTCCGCACCGATGAGCATCATTGGAAGGCGATCGTGTGGAGCATTCCCTACCTCTGGCTGTTGGAGGACACCGATGGGGATGGCGTGGCCGACAAGCGCACGCAGTTGTACGGACCCTTCGATCACACCCGCGACACGCACGGCAACCAGGCCTCGTTCCGTCGCGGCTTCGACGGCTGGCTCTACGCCACGCATGGATTCAATAACGATTCCCACGTCACGGCACGCGACGGCAGTCACGTGGATCTCAACTCGGGCAATACCTATCGAATCCGGCTCGACGGATCGCGCATCGAACAACACACCCACGGTCAGGTAAATCCCTTTGGCCTCGCCTGGGATGCGCGCGGGAATCTGTATTCGAGCGATTGCCACAGCGCCCCGATTTATCAGCTGCTGACCGGCGGGTACTATCCCAGCTTTGGTAAACCGCACGATGGTCTCGGCTTCGCTCCCGTGTTGATGGAACACGCGCACGGCAGCACCGCGATCGATGGCGCGTTTTACTACAACGACAACCTCTGGCCGGCCGAATTTCAGGACAATTTCTTCATCGGGAATGTCATGACCAGCCGGTTGAACCGGGATCATTTCGTGTTCGACGGTTCCTCGCCCCGCGCGGTGGAACAGCCGGATTTTCTCACCACCACTGATCCGTGGTTCCGTCCGGTGGACAATCACCTCGGGCCGGATGGCGCGCTGTACGTGGCGGATTTCTACAATCGCATCATCGGCCACTACGAAGTGCCGCTCACGCACCCGGGACGCGATCGCGAGCGCGGACGCATCTGGCGCGTGGTGTACAAGGGCACCGACGGAAAGACCGCGCTGCGTCCGGCCGCGCTGCCCACCAGCCTGACCGGGCTGATCGGGGAACTCGGATCGCCCAACCTCACCCGGCGCATGCTCGCGATGAGCGAGATCCAGGACCGCTTTGGCGCCCACGCGGTTCCGTCGTTGAATGGGGCCCTCACCGCGGCCCGTTCGCGTTCGCACGCCAGCGGAAACAATCCGGCCGCACTTCAACACGTGCACCTGCTCTGGCTCCTGGAGCGGTTGGGCGGGGCCTCCGATGCCGCGATGGCCTACGCGGGGGCACAGCAGAATCATCTCCTGCGCACGCACGCGATGCGGATTCTCGCCGATCGCGCCACGATCACCCCGGCGCAGGACTCGCTCGCGGTCACCCGATTGAAGGATCCCGATGCGCTCGTCGCGCGTTGCGCTGCAGAAGTGCTGGGCGCGCATCCGGCCATCGGGCATTTGCGTCCGCTGCTCGATCTTCAACGCCGCATTCCTGCCGCTGACACTCATCTCGCCTACGTCGTGAAAAAGTCCCTGCGTGATCATCTGCGCAACGGCGCGGTGTTGCAGCAGGTGGTGGCTTCGACGGCGTGGACTGAGGACGATCGGAAGTCGCTGCTCGATGTGGCCGTCGCGGTGAGTTCTCCCGAGGCTGCGGTGTTCCTGAGCCGGAATCTCGAACTGCTGGCCGCGCGTGGGAATGGTCCGTTGAATGACGCGCTGCTTCAGGTCGCGCGCCATGCACCAGAATCGGAACTGCCCGAGCTCGCCCGATTCGTCCGCAACCGGTTCGCCGGACAAACCGAGTTCCAGCTCGCGCTGTTCAAGTCGGTGGATCAAGGCCTCCAGCAGCGCGGCACCGCGATGCCTCCGGCTCTGCGCGAGTGGGGTTCCGCACTGGCCCACGAAGTCCTCGGCGGCGGTTCCGGGGCGGGCTCCGGCACGGCGGATTGGTCGAACATCCCGCTCGAATCCGCGCCCACCGACAATCCGTGGGACTTCCAGGAACGCACTCGAACCGATGGAAAAAAGATCCGTGTCCTTTCGAGTCTGATGCGCGGAGAGCAGCTCACCGGTGTCTTGCGATCACCCGAGTTCAAAGCGGGAGCCGAGGTAAGTTTTTGGATTTGCGGACACGACGGCTATCCGGACAAGCCGGCCAAGCACGTGAATGCGGTGCGGTTGCGTCATGCCAAAACTGGCGCGGTTTTGTTCGAAGCCGAGCCTCCGCGGAGCGATGTGGCGAAGCAGGTGACCTGGAACACCACACCGCACGCCGGCACTCCGGTGGTGCTCGAAGTGTCGGATCGCGATACGGGCGATGCCTATGCTTGGCTCGCAATCGGTGAAGTCACGGGCGGCGCGGTGCTGCCCGCGGTGGCGCCGAGGGCAGGAGCTGACCGCATTGCCGCTGCATCCGATCTCGCCTCGCGACTCGGCTTGAAGGACCTGGTGCCCGGCCTCACGGAACGGGTGAAGTCTCCAGGCGATCCGCTGGCGCGTGCCGCCGCCGCGCGTGCGCTCGCGGGACTCGATCCAGCCGGTGCGCTGCCGATTCTCACCGCAGCCCTGAGCGACGATCGCGAACCAGAAACGGTACGCGAACGCTTCGGGGCGACTCTTGCAGAATTGAATTCCGATCCCGCCCGGGCGGCCCTGGTGGCAGCCATGAAGGCCGCGCCATTCCGATTGCAAACCCGCTGGGCGACGGCGCTGACAGGATCGCGTGAAGGTGCGGAAGCGCTGTTGGAGGCGGTCTCGCAGGGAGCGGCTTCTGCGCGGCTGCTGCAATCTACCGGGCTCAAGAACCGGTTGCAGTCGGTGAAGCCCCGCGATTGGGAGTCACGCGTGGCAGCGCTGACGCGCGACCAGGCTCCGGCCGATGCGGCCCGGGAGAAGCTGATCGCCGACCGTCGAACCGCGTACCAAAACGGGGACGCTGCGGCGGTGGAGGGCGGCCGTCGCTTGTTCGAGCAGAACTGCGCCGCGTGCCATCAGATCGAAGGCAAGGGAGGGCTCGTGGGACCGCAGCTCACCGGCGTGGGCAATCGGGGACTGGAGCGTCTGTGTGAAGACATCCTGGATCCCAACCGCAATGTGGACCGCGCCTTCCGTCAGACGATTCTGACGCTGAAGGACGGGGATGTTCAGAGCGGGTTGTTCCGACGCGAGGAGGGCGACCTGCTGGTGTTTGCCGACGGAACTGGAAAGGAATTCAGCGTGAAGAAGGGCAACGTGACGGAGCGTCGGGAGAGCGACCAATCCCTCATGCCGGACAACTTTGGGGAATCCATTCCGGCGGCGCAGTTCAACCAGTTGCTGGCGTATTTGCTGTCGCAGCGGCTGGTGCGCTAGGCGCTGCTGCCGCGGTCGGCCGCGGTTGAAGGGTTGAAAAGTTGAAGTGTTGAAGGGGCGTATGACAGCGAGAGTTGGTCAGTGGGAGTGTTGCGAGATGGCGGAGTGACAGGGGTCCTAGGTCGGGAGTTTTTTGCGGACGGAGATGGCTCCGAGCCTGTGACCACGGGTGGCGCGGTCTGGGAGGGCCGGAGGGCGG
>CANGKZ010000071.1 GCA_947454705.1 Verrucomicrobiota bacterium | reverse complement strand
ATTCCTACACGCCATTCTACCGCATCCAAACGTGCAAAAGGTCATCCGCAAACCCAATGCATCGCACAACGCGGACGCGCCCCCCTGTCGCCTCTGCGACCCATTCGGTTCCGATTGAACTCACCTCAGGTCCGGACACCAATGGGTTGAAAAGTTGAAGGGTTGAAGAGGGAAGCGACGGCGTTGCACCAAACCCTTTCCGATCGAGAACGAGAATAGCCCAGGCCTTCAGGCCTGGGTTTCGGTGAGTTGGCTGTCGTGGAGTCCCGGAGGGACGACAGAGGGTCTGTCTGCCGTCTCTCCGGCACTCGATCCGTGTATAGGCTAAAACCTCGGGCTCGCCGCTACGGCGATTTCCCCCTTCAACTATTCAACCATTTCAACCCTTCAACCGCGCCCGCTCCGCGATCACGCGATCGATTTGACCACGGACTCGATCACCGACAGGCCTTCTTCCGCGAGGGTGCGCGGGAGGCTGAGGGCGGGCAGGAGGCGGACGATCTGGTTGCCGCTCGGCACGGTGAGAACGCCGGCTTCGTGAAGACGGTTCACCACCTGGAGGCTGATCGGCTTCGAGTTGCCCGCCAAACCCGGGATGTTTTCCTGCAGCTCGAAACCGAGCATGTAGCCCAGTCCGCGCGCGCTCTTCACCACGGTGGGATAGCGATCGGCAAGCCCGGCGAGCGAAGTCTTCAGGAAATCTCCGGTGTTGCGGACGTTGTCGGCCAGGCGGTCGCGCTCGACCACATCGAGCACCTTCAACGCCACCGCGCATCCCAGCGGAGTTCCGCCGTACGTGGTGGCGTGGGTGCCGGGGCTGAGGAGGTCGCAGAGTTTCACCCCGTGGGATTCCTCGCGCACCCAGAAGGCCGCGATCGGGAATCCGCCGCCGAGTGACTTGGCCATGGAGAGACCGTCGGGCAGGAAGCCTTCGGCCCCGGGAACGCCTTCGAGGATTCGCTGGAAGCTCTGGAATTTGCCGCTGCGAAAGTGTCCGCATTGGACGCCGTCGATCAGCAGCAACAGCCGCTTTTCATCGCACAGTTTCCGGAGGCCCAGCAGATACTCGGTGGTGGCCGGAGTGATGCCGCCTTCGCCCTGGATGCCTTCGATGAGGATCGCCGCGGTGGCCGGGGAAATCGCCGCGCGGGCGGCTTCCAAATCGTTGTACGGAATGTGGCGGAATCCAGGCACGGCGGGCTCGAAGCCCTTCTTCACCTTGTCCTGTCCGGTGGCCGCGATGCCGGCAAGCGTGCGTCCGTGGAAGGAATTGATGGCGGTGAGCACTTCATACCGGCCTTCGTCATGTCCGAACTTGCGCGCGAGCTTGTACAAGCCTTCGTTGGCCTCCGCGCCGGAGTTGCTGAAGAACACCTTGCCCGGAGCGAGGTGCCCAACAATGCGCTGGGCCAACCGGCCCTGCGGCTCGTGGTAGTACAGATTGGAAATGTGGACGAGCTTGCGCGACTGCTCGATGAGCGCCTCGGTGATTTCCGGATTGGCGTGGCCGAGGGCGCACACGGCGATGCCGCTGCCGAGATCCAGGTAGCGCTTTCCGCTGAGGTCCCACAGGTAGTGTCCGGCGCCATGGCTGAAGGCCAGTTCGAAGCGCCCGTAGCTGGGAACCACGAAGCGGTTGAACAGCTCGCGGACCTCGGCGTACTGGTTGTGAACGATCGGCGGAAGGGGCGGAACAATCTCTCTCATCTTTGCGGGCCGCATCGCCGCAAAAACCGGCCGACGATGCAAAGGAAAATTGCGGCGCGGGACGTGAAATCTCCGGAAGCCACGGAGGTTCAGCTGCGGATCGATTCGAATTCCCGCAACGCTTCCTTCAACGCCGACGGCCCGAGTTCGCGTCGCAACCGTTCCATCGCCTTGCCCGCGAGCACGTCGCAATGCTCGTTCAACGGATGACCGGCGTGGCCCTTCAGCCACTTCCAATCAATGCGATGACGCAGCGTGGCGGCATCGAGCGCCTGCCACAGGTCGCGGTTCTTCACCGGTTCCTTGGCGGCGGTCTGCCAGCCGTTGCGCTTCCAGCCCGCGATCCACTTGGTGATGCCGTCGCGCAGGTAATTGGAATCGGTGTGAAGCTCCACCGCGCAGGGCTGGTTGAAGCGATTCAACGCCTCGATCGCCGCCTGGAGTTCCATCCGGTTGTTGGTGGTGGCGGCCACCGCGCCGCTGCCCTCCCACACCTGGCCCTTGAACTCGGCCACCCAGGCCCACGCGCCGACGCCCGGATTGCCCTGGCATCCGCCATCGGTATGCACCACCACGCGCGGCAGTGGACGCGACTCGGTTGCGGACTTCACAACACGACTTCCGTGCCGACGCCCTCGTCGGTGAAGATCTCGAGCAACACGGAGTGCGCGACGCGGCCGTCCACGAACGACACCTTGTCCACCCCGGCCCGCAGCGCAGCCACCGCACTGTCCACCTTCGGGATCATGCCCTTGTCCACGATGCCGGCCTTCTTCAGCCCGGGCACCTCGTCGGCGGGCAGATGCGAAATCAGGGTCGCGGGATCCTTCGGGTCGCGCATCAATCCTGGTACATCGCTCATGAACACGAGCCGGCGCGCCTTCAACGCCGCGGCGGCCATGGCGGCGGCGACGTCGGCGTTGCAGTTGTAGATGTGTCCGTCCTCCCCGCGGGCGGTGGGGCTGATGACCGGCGTGCAGCCCCGGGCGATGCATTCCAGCAGCGGTTCGGTGCGGACCCCGATGACTTCGCCCACGTAGCCGATGTCGAGTTTCTCCCCGCCCGGACCGTCGAGCCAGAGCTTGCGGCACGTGAAGATGTCGGACCCGGCGAATCCCTGCGCGACGCCGCCGAGACGGTTGATGGTCGCCGTGACCTCCGGATTGATTTCGCGCGAAAGCACCTGTTCCACCACGTTGACGGCGGCTTCGTCGGTGACGCGCTGGCCCTGGATGAAATTGGCCTTCAACCCGGCGGCTTCCATGGCGCGGGTGATGGCCTTGCCGCCGCCGTGGACGACCACGGGATTAATTTCCACGGCTTCGAGGAACACGATGTCGCGGGCCACGCCCTCGCGCACCGCGGCATCCGGCGAGTCCATGAACGAGCCGCCGTATTTCACCACGAAGGTCGTTCCGGCGAAGCGTTGAATGTAGGGCAGGGCCTCCAGCAGGGTGGCGGCCTTGGAGATGAGATCTTGCATCAGTGCGGCAATGAGATCGTGGGAATCGCGGTCGTGAATTCGGTTCAGGGACGCAGGGCGGAATCAGCCTCCGAGCGTGGTCGGATCGGTCACGTCGCCCTTGTTGAACTCCACGTAATGCTCGGTGAGGTCGGCGGCGTACATGAGCGCATCGCCCTTGCCGAGGTTGAGGCGGATGTGGAGGTCGAATTCCTTCGGTGCCGCGGCGGCGCAGAGCGCCTTGAAGGTGGCCTTGGTGGGCTGGCCACGACGGAGGCTCCAGAGAATCTTTTTCGATCCCGGGGCGCTGTAGCCGATGTCCACCTTGTTCTCGACGATGGTGGCCGGGCTGTAGCCGAGGGCATCGATGATGCGGCCCCAGTTCGGGTCGCCACCATGCCAGCTCGTCTTCACCAGCGCGCTGTTGGCCACGGCACGGGCTGCGGCATCGGCGTCCTCGATGCTCTTGGCTCCGGTCACGCGAACGGTCACCACGCGGTGAACGCCTTCGCCGTCGCGAACGATCATCTTGGCCAGCTCGAGCGTGACGCGCTGAAGCGCGGCGGCGAAGACGGCGTAGTCGGCCTGCTTCGACGACTTGATGGTCTTGTTGCCGGCGAGGCCGTTGGCCAGCACGAGCACGGTGTCGTTGGTGCTCATGTCGCCATCGACCGTGATCCGGTTGAAGCTGTTGGCCACGGATTCACGCAGCGCGGCCTGGAGGGCGCGGGCTTCGATGGCAGCATCGGTGGTGATGAAGCAAAGCATCGTGGCGTGCAGTCCCTGGGGCAGCGCGGCGGGGCGTGCGCCGGTGGCGCTCATGCCGGGCTGGATCATGCCGGCGCCCTTGCACATGCCACCCAGCCGGACGGTCTTGCCGCCGAGCTTGAATTCAACCGCCACCTGCTTGGGGCGGGTGTCGCTGGTCATGATGGCCTCGGCCGAATGCGCGGCGTGCTCCACGGTGGCACCCAATTCTGGTACGGCGGCGGCGATGCCGGCGCGCACCTCGGTCATGGGAAGCTGGACGCCGATGCGGCCGGTGGAGCCCACGAGGGCGTATCCGTCGCGGATCCCCAGGGCCTTCTCGGCGAGGCGCACCATGGTGAGGGCGTCCTTCATGCCCTGCTTGCCGGTGCAGGCGTTGGCATTGCCGGAGTTGACCACGATGGCCTGGGCGACGCCCTTGGACACGCGGGGCACGCACACCTTCACCGGCGCGGCGCAGACCTGGTTGGTGGTGAACATGCCGGCCACGCTGGCGGGCACGTCCGACACGATCAGGGTGAGGTCGCGCTTGCGGCCCTTGTCGGACCCCTTGCCGGTGCCGAGGCGTTTGATGTCGCAGAAAATGCCCGAGGCCCGGAAACCCTTCGCCGCAATGACGGCGCCGTCGATGTGCTTCAACTTCACGTTCACGGCCGCGGATGAACTCACACGCGCCGCGTGATGCAATGCAGAAATGGGGCGACCACTCCGCGATGACCACAATTGGGCAAGAGATCGGGAAACCAAGGAACCCGATCCCATCGAACGGGTTTAGCTGCGGAAGCGCTTCCAGATCATTCGGAAACCGCTCGAGATGTCGTCTGGCCGGCGTGCGATCCAGTCGTCGATCGCCTCGGGCGTGAACCATCCGCCGCCGCGCACTTCGGATTCCTGCAGCACGAACGGCCCCTCGTGCCGGGCCGAGTACACCCAGCAGAATTCCATGCCGGTTTCCTCGCAGGCGGTGAGTTGGAACAGGCGCTGCGGAACGGCATCGAGTTGCACGCCGAGCTCCTCCCGCACTTCGCGCAACGTGGTGGCATCGTAGTGTTCGCCGCGGTCCACGTGACCCGACGAGGAGGAATCCCACACGCCCGGCCAGTTGTCCTTCGACAGCGAGCGTTGTTGGAGAAAGAGCTCTCCGCGGGAATTGAAGAGCAGGATGTGGACGGCCCGATGACGCAGCCCGAGTCGGTGCACCTCGCGCCGCGGAAGGGCGTCCACCACTTCGTCGCGTTCGTTCACCACATCGAACCATTCTTCGCTCATGTCGGGAGGATAGGCGCAGAAGGGGAATTTGGAAACGGCGGTTGAAGGGTTGAAAATTTGAAGCGTTGAAGGGGAATCCGATACTACCGCTAGGGTTTTCTCATTTGTTTGGAGTCCCGTCCTCAGACGGTTCAGGGAGGCGGGGGTGAGGGCATGGGCGGGTATGAGGTTGACCCCGTTTCTGAAGGTGCCGTCCGACAGCGGAGCCGCGTAAACGAGGGACTCCATACCCGCGAGGCGAACGCGTTTCGCCCCTCCGAAACGCAAAAGCGCCGCGATCCCCGGGCGGGAACCGCGGCGCTGTGAATCATCTTCCCAACCTACTCACGCTTCAGCGGGCAGGCAGTGTCGGCGCCTGCACCAGCAGGTTCGGAGCGGCACCGCCGGCTCCCATCCACCACTGCGGATACCGACCGTCCCAGCGCTCGACGCGCGCCTTTTCCACCTCGAGCGTCTTCAGTTGCAGCAGCAGCGGATTGGACTGCGCTTCCTGGGCGGCTTTGCTGATCTCGCGGATCGCGCCGGCTTCCGCCTGGGCCGCGAGGGTTCGGGCATCGGCAAGGCCCTTGGCTTCCTGACGCGCCTTCACTGCCAGGCCTTCCGCCTCGAGTTGCACGCGTTCGTTGTCCTTCAACTGGGCTTCCAGTTTGGCCGCCGACACCACCTTCAACTGCTGGGCGATGAAGGTGTCGTCGATCGATTTCTGGATCGCCGGATTCTCATAGGTCATGCCGCCGAACATGCCGACAGTGGTGACCGTGATGCCGCGACCGAGGAAGAAGTTGGTGAGATCCTTCTTCACCGCGTCGCTGATCTCCTGCTTCTTCGACCGTAATTGATCGAGCGGGTATCGGGCCGCGACTTCTGCGGCGACCTGCTGGATGCGCCCGCGCACCTCGCGGTCCATCACATCCGAGAGCGTGCCGCTGGGGTACCAATAGAGGAACTTCGACGAATCCTCCTCCGCGATGAACGAAGTGCAGGTGAAGCCCATGCTGAAGCCCACGCTGTCGGCACTCTCGATCCAGATCGCCTGGTCGTGGTGGTCGGGGCGGCGCTGTCCCTCGGCGTTGCGATGATCCGTCGGGGTCCATTCGCGCGTGAGCGGCGAGCGGTTCACCTTCACCAGGCGGACCGTTGGGATCCAGTGTCCGTCGAAGGGCATGCGCCCCTGCTGGGACCACCGATGCGTGATCTGCACGCGCTTGGTCGCGACCTTGCGCTGGCGCAGGTATTCCTCGCTCTGGAATTTCGACTGCTGGCCGGTGTCGCCTTCGAGCGGGATCAGGAATCCCGTTTCGCTGGTGTCGATTTCCACGAACTCCGGGCGGTCATACGGTTTGCATCCGCTCAACCACGGGAGGGCCGCCAGCGCGGCCAGGGCTGGCAGACGCGTGGCGGTCCGCTGAAATCCCTGACGCCATCCGCGCAGGCCGCCCCGCGCGAGGTGATCCCGAAGTGCGGATCCGAGCAGGAGTGCCAACGAAATGGCGACGAAGAATCCGCCGATCCAGACCACCTCATCCTGCGTGGTGTCGAATCTCCGCAACTCCTGGAGGGAGCGGTTTCCGTCGCCAAACTGGGCGAGGGCCGCGGAGCGGGCGGTTTCCGAGCGCTGGAGGTTCAGCCATTCATTCTCCGCGGTCCACACGGCCGCGGCCAATACCCCAACCAACACGATGCGTTTCATACGAAACCCACTGCGAATCGCAGGCCAGAATTCGGCGCGGGGGTTCCGCCGGGAGACACGATCCACCCCGGAGGATTCCGCAGCACGACCACGTGCCTGCGTGTTGTTGCCAGACGGGGAGACCAGATGGTGCCGCGACCTGCGGCCCTAGAGGATCGCCCTTCCAATTGCCGACGGGGTTAGCTGACGGGCTCGTCCCTGGAAGTGGACTTGTGACCGGTTACCCGGCCTCGTGCGCCCCATCCCGGCTTTCACCGGGAACTTGGTTCCCCCGCACTCACCTGCAGGAAGGCAAATGAGCTTAGGCTGCTACTTCAGACCCATCGCGGGTACGGTGGAGTCGATGGGGAGTCAATGCGGATTTAGACCTAACAACCACCGGCGCTACTGCGGTGGCACTATCTCGTTCTATCCAACCTGCCGGCTGAAAAAGTAAAGGGCGGCGAAGATCGCGATCAGAACGAGTACCCCGATGCCCTGAATCGCGAGACGAATCCTGTTTTGTTTGCGAATATCTTCATTCGAATCACGGCGCTTGCTCCTCTTGCGGTTCGTGATGGTTTGGCGTTGGGCCGGCATGTTTGGCGAGATGCGGGAATTAAAAAAACAAGTTCACCGCTTTGTTACGGTGAAAACAGGTTGAGGGAAGCGGTGTGATCCGCTTGTGCCTTGGGGACCTCTGAACGTTGAAACCGGAAACCTCCACAGATAGTTCATCTTTCACTCAATTGTGATGAATGGGCAATCCATCGATGGGTGTAGGAAGATTCTGATCGCATTCCGGGGAGTGCGTTGTTCCGGCGCCTTTCAAGGTTTTTCAGGGAGGCCCGTTCAACCCTGTTTTTTGATGGGCCGCGCTTGGGAGGCGCTTCACTCCCTTGATTTCGAATCGATCAGAAGAGTCACCGGCCCGTCATTCACGAGGGACACCTGCATGTCAGCCCCGAACTCCCCCGTCGCCACAGGATGCCCCAGGGCCAGCCCCAGCTGCTGTCGGAACAGTTCGTAGAGCGGCCTCGCGTGATCCGGTTTTGCCGCTCGATGCCATGACGGACGCGTGCCCTTCCGCGTGCTCGCAAACAGGGTGAACTGGCTCACCAGCAGAATGCCCCCGCCTGCATCCATCACCGAGCGGTCCATTTCCCCGGCCTCATTGTCGAAGAGCTTGAGGGAGATCAATTTTGATACGAGCCATTCGATGTCCGCGGCGGTGTCGGTCGGTTCGCATCCGATCAACACCACCAGTCCGACTCCGATCCGGCCGGATTCGCGGCCGGCGATCTGGACCGCGGCTTCGCGGACGCGCTGAATCACAAGTCGCATGAGCAGGGCAGGGCAGGGGATTCTACAGCCACCGCGATTACTTGGCTTCAACGCGCGCCTTCAACTTGGACAGGCCCTTGGAGAAATCGTCCCCCATCAGACGGTCCATGAATCGTCCCATGAGGCGGCTGATCGGGTTCATTCCTAGGTCACCCTCGTTGGTCCAGCGGACCCGCGTGCCGTCGGGCGTGGTTTCCAGAATGAATGCGCCGGTGGACAGGTATTTGCCGTGCTCAAAGGCGAGCGAGTAGCCGATCCGCGTGGGCGCGGTGGCGTCGGTGAACTTGAACTCCCCCTGGCCGGTCTTCTTCCCATCCCAGCTCATCACGGCACCGGCGCCGCTCGCCGAACCAGAAAAGGTACGCGTGATCTTGGGATCGAGCTCCTTGTTCCAGGCGGTCCAGTCCTCCCAGGTCTTCAGGTCGGCGATGACGGGATAAATCTTCTCCGGCTTGGCCTGCATCACCAGGGATCGTTCCACCTGGTAATGGCCTGGCTGGAGGAAGCCGATGAAGGCGAGGGTGGCCACCAGTGGAACGACAATGAGTGAGATGCGTTTGAGGAGTTTCATGGGATGGGCCTTGGGATGAGTGCGGTGGATCGATTCCCTAAGGTGGTGACGAATCCAGCGGATTAAGGCAACGGGGAACTCGGGGGAGGCTGCCGTGGGGATTCAAAAACCATTGCGCCGGTTGGGCGCGCTTTGGGAGGCTGCGGGCTCCCGAGCCGGAATCCCCTCCCGCGCCGCCGTCCTCCGATGGACTTCGGCCGCGAGTCACCGATCGGGCGGAACCGAGTCCAGTTTTCAGTTTTCAGTCCTCCATTTCATCAATGCCTATGTCCACGAAGACCTATCAGTACGTGAGCAACCTGTGGAACGACGCCGAAGCCGCCGCGCTCAAGGGGCTCGACCGCCTGGTGTACCGCTCCAACAAACTGGGAGCCGATCAGCGCATCACCAACACCGGCGGCGGCAACACGTCGTCGAAGCTGATGGAAACCGACCCGCTCACCGGCGAGTCCGTGGAAGTGCTCTGGGTCAAGGGCTCCGGCGGCGACCTCCGCACCAGCCTGCGCGAGAATTTCTCCTCGCTCTACCAGGCCAAGTTGATCGGGCTGCAAAAGTCGTACGGCGCCCGCGCCGACAAGGGACTGAAGTCGCAGGCCGAGGACGACATGGTGGCCGCCTACAATCACACCACCTTCAATCTCAACCCGCGCGCTTCGTCGATCGACACCCCGCTCCACAGCTTCATTCCGTCGAAGTTCGTGGACCACATGCACCCGAACGCGATCATTTCGATCGCCGCCTCCGCCCGCTGCGAGGAGCTCACCCGCGAGATCTTTGGCGACTCCATGGCCTACGTGCCCTGGATGCGTCCGGGATTCGAGCTCGGCCTCGCGATGCAGCAGATCGTGAAGGATCACCCCAAGGCCCGGGCCATCATGATGGGCCAGCACGGGTTCATCTCCTGGGCGGACGACGACAAGGAGTGCTACCTCGCCACTTTGGATTTCATCGAGAAGGCCGCCGCCTACATCGAAGCCAAGTACCAGGCCAAGGGCGGCGACGCCGCGGCCTTCGGCGGAGCCAAGGTCCAAACGCTCCCGGCCGAGAAGCGCGGCGAAGTGCTCTCGGCGATTCTTCCCTGGCTCCGCGGACAAGTCAGCCAGCAAAAGCGTTTCATCGGCACCGTTCAGGACGACGACCGCATCCTTCGCTTCGTCAATTCGAAGGACGCCGCACGCCTCGCGGAACTCGGCACCAGCTGCCCCGACCATTTCCTCCGCACCAAGATCAAGCCGCTGTACGTCGATTGGAATCCGCAGGCCGAGGACCTCGCCGCGCTCAAGGCGAAGCTCAAGTCCGGCATCGAACAGTACCGCAAGGACTACGCCGCGTATTACCAGCGCTGCAAGCACGCCAACTCCCCGGCGATGCGCGATCCGAATCCGACCGTCGTGCTCATTCCGGGCGTCGGCATGGTGGCCTGGGGCAAGGACAAGTCGGAATCCCGCGTGACCGCGGAGTTCTACAACTGCGCCGTCGAAGTGATGCGCGGAGCCGAGGCGATCGATCGCTACATCGCGTTGCCGCAGCAGGAGGCGTTTGACATCGAGTACTGGCTCCTCGAGGAGGCCAAGCTCAAGCGCATGCCGGCGGAGAAGGAACTCGCCCGTCAGGTCATCGTGGTCATCGGCGCCGGATCCGGCATCGGCAAGGAAACCGCGCACCGCCTCGTTCGCGAAGGCGCCCACATTGTGTGTGTCGATCTCAACGAAGCCGCGGCCCAGGCCACGGCGAAGGAGATCACCGACAAGTACGGCGTCGGCATCGGCGTCGCCGGCACCGGCATTTCCAACTGCGGACCCGCGCTCGGTCTGGCGGCCAACATCACCGACCGCGCCAGCGTTCGACGCATGCTCGACCAGGTGGCGATCGCGTACGGTGGGTTTGATTCCATCTGCGTCACCGCCGGCATCTTCGTGCCGAGCGACACCTCGGGTCACATCCCCGACGACAAGTGGGCCCTCACCTTCGGCATCAACGTCACCGGCAGCTATCTGGTCGGCGACGAAGCCGGCAAGATCTGGAAGGAACAGGGCTTGAAGGGCCAGCTCGTGCTGACCACGTCGGCCAATGCCGTGGTGGCCAAGAAGGGCAGCGTGGCCTACGACTGCTCGAAGGCCGCGGCGAATCACCTCGTGCGCGAACTCGCCATCGAGCTCAGCCCGCTGGTGCGGGTGAACGGCGTCGCTCCGGCGACCGTGGTGCAGGGCTCGGCCATGTTCCCGCGCGATCGCGTCATCGGGTCGCTCGCCAAGTACAACATTCCCTACACCGACGACGAAGCTACGGAATCGTTGGTGAAGAAGCTCGCCCAGTTCTACGCGGACCGGACCCTGACCAAGGCTCCGATCACCCCGGCGGACCAGGCGGAAGCCTACTTCCTGCTCGTGAGCCAGCGCCTGAGCAAGACCACCGGCCAGGTCATTACCGTGGACGGCGGGTTGCACGAAGCCTTCCTGCGCTGAGCGCGCGCGGCGCGTGCGTCCGCCGCGAAGTTCAAAGGCGGAAGGAAAAAGGCAAACGTGAAAGGGCGGCGGAGGGTTCCTCCGCGCCCTTTTTCTATTTTTGCACCGGTTGATTCAGTGCACGAGCGAGGAACGAGGAGCAAGGAGGTTGGCGGTCGGTGTGTTCTTTGCTCCGGGTTCGAAAGCGGTGCCGACGCTCCGCTCTGCCACCGCACTCCAAAAAAGGACGGTGCCTATGGAGTGCGGCGGGAAGCGTAGCGCCACGCCGCTTTGGTCGGCACGCCGCGCCTGAAAGGTTCGCCGGTCGTGGAGGGAATGTGGCCTCGTGGAGGTTGGCGGTCGGTGTGTTTTTTGCTCCGGGTTCGAAAGCGGTGTCGACGCT
>CANGKZ010000070.1 GCA_947454705.1 Verrucomicrobiota bacterium | reverse complement strand
GGCGAGTGGGCGAGTGGGCGAGTGGGCGAGTGGGCGAGTGGGCGAGTGGGCGAGTGGGCGAGTGGGCGAGTGGGCGAGTGGGCGAGTGGGCGAGTGGGCGAGTGGGCGAGTGGGCGAGTGGGCGAGTGTAGCGTTTGCGGAAAAGGCAACGGGAAACGGCGAATTCGGCGTTGGATTCCCCTTCAACAGTGCAACCTAGAAAAGGCGGTTGAAGGGTTAAAAAGCTGAAGGGTTGAAGAGGAAATTTGCCCCGCGTCGTGGCAACGCCGCCGTTTTTTTCGTCGGTAGGGCGGCGCTGCGCGCCGCCGAAACTCCAAAAACGACCAGCGACAGCGCCGTCGTTTTCAGATTGGAAACCGGGTGTCAGACTGTGAAGTCCGCTCGTGACTCACCCAGCAGGTGAACGAATGGGAAACGCATCCCTTGCTTTTTCTCCCTGCCCATCTGTGTTTATCCGTGTCCATCTGTGGTTGAACTCTTCTTGAACTGCCGTTTCTAGGTTCAACTTTTTATCCCTCCAACTTCCGAGCTTCGTCCTTGGTTTCGACGGGGGAATCTGGCATTGGCTTTGCTCACGATTCGCATGATTCGGAGGCGTCAACAGGGAGGACGACCGGGATTCACCCTGGTCGAATTGTTGGTGGTGATCGCGATTATCGCGGTCCTTGCCGGACTGCTCCTGCCCGCCATCCAGAAGGCCATCGTCAAGGGGCGTCAAACTTGGTGCGCGAGCAACTTGCGCCAGGTCGGCATCGCCTTCCACACCTTCGCCCACGATCACGGCGGAGCGTTTCCCCAGGCTGTTCCCGTGTTCCAGGGCGGCGTGCGTGAATTGGCCGTGACCGGACAGCCCCGACTCGGCGACCTGTGGCTGAAGCCCGATGTCTTCCGCGCCTTGTCCAATGAGTTGGGAAATGTGCGCGTCGCGCTTTGCCCCGTGGTGCGCCACGGCGTTACCAATTTCGCCACGCTGCGCCCTGCGGACACCACCTACTTCCTCGCCCTGAGCAGCAGCATGGATCAACCCATGTCGTTGGTCTCGGGCGATAACAACCTCGATCCCCGCCCGCTGGCTCGACCGATCGTCGACGGCACAACTCCCGCCGGTGTGGCTGCATCGGGCCGCCCCAATTATGCGTGGACGCGCGAGCGTCACGATCAGCGCGGCAACCTGCTGTTTGCCGAAGGCCATGTGGAAGGGTATCGGAGCCTGTCCATGCCTGGGCCTGCGCTTCCCTTGGGACGCCCTTCGCCTGCGCCAACGCGCGGCGCTCCGGGTGGTTCCGCTGGTACCTACGCGGATCCGGGTGTGGTCGGGCCGGCGCCCGGGTCAAATCCTCATGACCGGGGAGCCGGAACTTCCGTCGGCTTGCGGGTCGGAAGTCGAGCGAGCGGACCGAGGGCCACGGGGACGGCGGGGGCTGAAGAGGTTATCATTCCCTCCGCGTCAGTGCCGGGGCGGCCGGAAATCGCATCGGCAGCGGCGTCCTCAACCGCTGAAAATCGGGTGAAACGGACGCGTCGGGCCCTGCACGAAGACGTGGTGGAACAGACGTTCTGGTGGATGTACGCGATCGCGCTGTTGTTTGGAATTCTCGCCATCTCGTATCACCTCTGGAAGCGGCACCGGGAGCGGTTGGAAGCGGAGTCCGGATCGGCGAATTCCGGCCTCGAATCCTGACCCGTTCCGGACGGGATTGGAGCTTGCCCCGGGTGGTGGTTGTCGCGTTACCTCTCCGCGACCCCATTTGCTGTATGAAGCCACGCTTCTCCCTACTCCCACTCGTCGTGTCTCTTGGTCTTGCCGCGGTCATTCCGGCATTCGGCCAGGCGGATCAACCCCTCCCAGCGCAGCCCGGTGGCAAACTGTCCCGACCCGTCGGGATTCAGTTGGTCAAGGTGGCCGGTGGTCTCGTGGATCCCATCCACGTGGCCGGTCCCAAGGACGGCTCCGGACGCCTCTTCGTGTGCGAACGCCCGGGCGTCGTGCGCGTGATCAAAAATGGAAAGGTGCTGGCGAAGCCGTTCCTCGACATCAAGGACAAGACGCTCAGCTCCTTCCTCGAAGAAGGCCTGTACTGCATCGAGTTTCATCCGAAGTTCAAAGAGAACGGCATCTTCTACATCTGCTACGCCGATCTCTGGTTCAACGGCGCATCGATGCTGGTGGAATACCACGTGTCGAAGACCAATCCCGATCAGGCCGATCCGGACAGCGCGCGCGTGGTGATGCAGATTGATTTCCCGTACTGCAATCATCATGGCGGCAAGATGGCCTTTGGTCCGGATGGGTATCTGTACGTGGGTGTGGGCGATGGCGGATGGGAAGGCGATGTGATCAGCGCCGGACAGGACCTCCACACCTACCTGGGCAAGATGCTGCGCATCGATGTGAACGGCGGCTCGCCGGATCGCGCTTACACGATTCCGAAGGACAATCCGTTCATCACCCCGCTTCAGCAGATGACTCTGTTCGGGGTGAGCGAGCTGCAGTTCTCAAAGATCCATCCGCGCGCGAAGCCTGAGATCTGGGCCTACGGTCTGCGCAATCCGTGGACCTTCTCATTCGATCGCAAGACCGGGGACCTGTTCATCGGCGATGTCGGTCAGAACCATTGGGAGGAAATCAATTTCCAGCCCGCGTCCAGCAAGGGTGGCGAGAACTACGGTTGGAAGATGATGTGCGGAAGCCATCCGTTCCCGATCGAATTGGAAAAGGGCGCGCCGCGCGTGGGCGTGTTGCCGATTGCTGAGTACAGCCACGTGGACCAGGGCATTTGCGTCATGGGTCTCGGCGTGTATCGCGGGAGCGAGTTTCCGTCGCTCGACGGCGTGTACTTCGCCGCCGACTGGGGCTCCGGCAAGGTCTGGGGTCTGCTCCGCGACACCGGGGGCAAGTGGCAGATGCAGGAGTTGCTCGACCTCGACACCTCGTTGCGTCCCACCGGCGGTGGTGAGGACGAAGCCGGCAACTTGTATCTGACCCATGCCACCGCCAACTACGGCGGCCCGGTGGATCCGTACCAGAGCGAACGCGGCGCGGTGTGGAAGATTGTCGCTGCCGACAAGGTTCCCCCCGGTGCGGAGACCGCGCCGTTGCAGAAGTAATTCCAAGCTGTCTCGACTCCCGAGCTTCGACAACGCTCCAGTGCTTTGCACGGCCCCTGTGTGGATTTGAATTCGCACAGGGGCTGGTTTGTCGATCCACCTGAATTTGTTCTGAATCCATGATTCCCCCGATGTCCGCCCGCACCTTCCTGAGCCGATCCCTCCTGGCTGCCACCCTGGTTCAGTTCGCAGCAGCTACTGCGTTTGGTGCCGAACCGGCCGCAGAACATTCCGCTGCCGCCCATGCCGCGAACGGCCTGAAGCGCGAATGGATCGATGGCGTGAAGCCTGCCGATTTCCTGAAACTGGGTGATGCGCCCAAGACGGTGAAGATCACGCTGATTGCCGCGTTCACGGAGGCGAATCATGGGATGAACTTCAACGGGTATTCGCACGGCAAGGCGGTGTATTCGATTCCCACGGGATGGAAGGTGGAAGTGACGTTCGTGAATCCGGCCCCGGTTCCTCACAGTGCGATCGTGGTGGAGCGGCCGCTGGTGAAGCGGTTGCAGATGGGCGATCCGGCATTTGAAGGGGCATCGGTGCCGAACCCTGCGGTGGGCATCGCGTTGAAGAAATCCACCTTCACGTTCACCGCCGCCGAAGCCGGCGAATACGCGCTGGCCTGTGGCTTTCCCACCCATGCCATCAACGGTCACTGGCTGGCGTTGGAAATCCGGGATGACCTCAAAGTCCCGACCCTGAAACTCGGCGACGCGGAACCCTTCCCGGCGAAGTGATGGGAGCCGCGGGGAGCGGTGGTTGAAGAGTTGAAAAGTTGAAGGGGGCGCGCGGCTAAAGCGAAGGCGTCCTCTTATGTTTGGAGTCTCGCGTTTACGCGGCTCGGGGAGGCGCGTGATTCCGCGTTGGAGGTAGGAATTCATCATCCGCTACAGATCCGTCGCGGCGTCCTTTTGGAGTGCGGCGGGAAGCGGAGCGCCACGCCGCTTTGCTCAAAGCTGACCAGGCAACGGAGTGAAGAAACCGCAGAGGCGCGGAGACACTGAGGGGTAGGGAGGGTTGTTTCGGATACGGATGGGATGGGGAGCGGTCGATTTTGTCTATTGCCCCGGACTCGAAAGCGGTGTCGACGCTGCGCTCTGCCACCGCACTCCAAAGGCACACGGCTTCTTTTCGGGTTCAGATTCTCGGAATGAGCTTCGTTCGTTCCGGGGCGTCCGCGTTCGGTTGGCAACTGTGGGTGGCGAAACGCTGCGCGCTATGGAATGCGGCGGGAAGCGGAGCGCCACGCCGCTTTGCTCAAAGCCGACCAGGCAACCGAATGAAGAAACCGCAGAGGCGCGGAGACGCTGAGGGGTTGGGAGGGTTGTTTCGGATACGGATGGGATGGGGAGCGGTCGGCTTTGATAATTGCACCTGACTCGAAAGCGGTGTCGACGCTGCGCTCTGCCGCCGCACCAAAGGCACACGGCTTCCTTGTTTCGATCTAATTCGAATGCTTAAAAGGGAATTGATGATCGCATTTTAACTGCGATTTGAGCCGCTAATTATGGGCTCAAGTGTGCGTTGTGGGTGTGCGTAAAAGATTTGATCTAAAGATCGTTTCACCAGTTTGACATCTCCACGATCTGCGGGTCTTTTTGCGAAAGTTCCACGGCCTGAGACGCTGCTTTGATATTCCGTCTTCGGGCTGCGGAGGAATTCACCGAACTGAGGAGTTATGATTCAAACCAAGCGTTCCCGCCTTGCCCGGAGTCTTTTGCGTTTCCTGACGATTTGCTGGTTGGGATGGAGTGGCTTTTTTGGGGATGTGGGGCAGCGACTACAGGCCGGTGTCTTCCGGGCGACAAATTTGGGTGGGGAGCCAGTCGTGGATAAATTGGGGATCCCGGTTTTTAAATTGGTTGGTGCGGTTGAAATCCTTTACGGACATACCGTAGTTGCTTCGGGACGAGGTTACATCGAAGACGGCTACTTTGATCTGGGCTTGGTCACGATTCCGGAAGCCAGTGGGCCAACGGAACTGATAGTAAGGGTTTGGGACTACTCAGTAGGCACTTCCTTCGCTGCAACGGTTGCGTCGTGGTACTCGGGAGCTTGGGGGTATGTTTCGTTGGTTGTGCCTTTAGTCGACGAAGGACAGCAGCCGGTCAATTTTGTTCAGGCTGGATTGAAAAATCTCCATTTTTTCCGGCCTGACTACGACTCAAGCGTGGGGTGGGTGTGGGAGTCCTTTGTAAGTTTTCGGACGAACACGCCTCCGCAGAACACTATGATCATCCTCGATTCCATTGATCCTGCGAACGACTTGGATTTTCACGCGTTCAATATGGAGAAAGGACAGCGCGTGGAAGTGACCCTTAACGGGGAAGCTTCGCTGGATGGCTATCTGGTAGTTGAGACGATGAGTGGTTATCCCTATGCGTCGAACGACGATGGTTTGAGGCCAGGATCGGTCTCAACCAATCGCTTTGATTCATATCTTCGGTACACGGCGACTGAATCGGCGGTGCATTTCGTCGGTGTGAGTCGCGCTGGAATCCAGAGCCCGCTTCCGGTCGGGAAAACGTTCAACAGCTCGCCGGCTCTTGGAGGAAAATACCGTCTTCAAATCAGCTACGGGATCGCCGGCGCGGTGATCGGGGATGGCGTGGCGGATTTCATGCGCGAGGACCAGTTGCGCATGGCGATCGATCCTTCGCGGACCACCTGGGTGGTGATTCATGGCTGGGGCACGAGCCGAAAAGACGAGTCGATAAAGAGTTTGATTTCAGCCGTCGTTGGGGCGCGACCAGGGGATCAGGTTCTTTCTTTGGATTGGAGCGCGATGGCGGGTACTTCGGATTTGGACGGGAGATTCACTGCGGCGAAATCGATTGTACCCGTGGCGAAGTGGGCCGCGGCGGTGATGCAGGACTACGGCTTCAAACCGGAGCGATTGCATTTCATCGGTCACTCGATGGGCGCGCATCTGGCGGATGAAATCGCGAAGCGCTTTCCTACCAAAGTGGCAAGTTTGGTGGCCATCGACCCAGCCGCCAATTGCTGCGCGGAAGCCTTCGATCCCATCGCGAATGGGGAAGTGGATTTTGCCCGCGATGCCCAGATCTCGTGGGCTTTTTATGGATCGACGCTGGGTAGCGAGGAATTGTCGCTCAGGTCCCATGAGTCCTTTCTGGTCGAGACATCCCTTCCGCAGAGAGAAGCGTATCAACGCGTGTTGGATGTGACCGCTGCGTTGATCGGAAGTGCTACGAATTCGTTGCAACCCACCTTCGGGTTGGGACGCCTGGCGAAAGGTTTGGCTGGCCCCTGGGGGACGAACCAGTTTGCTTCAGGATTTCCGGAGGATCGCCACGTACGCGGGTTTAACGGGCTGATTCGCCCCACCAACGGGGTTGGCACCATTTCCGTGCAACACTTCACCAACGGTCCCGCTTTGATCGCCGGGTTCGCGCCACGTCAAACCGAGGATCCCTACGTCGTGGTTCAGGGGACTTCGTCGAGTCTGACGGCCGGAAATGATCCGGTGCTGGTTGCGATCAACGGAGTCGCGGCTCAGGAAATGGTTCCGACAGGATTGGGGGAAATGAGATGGAAGTCCCGGCTGCTTCTTCATCCAGGGCGTAACGGGTTCGAAGTCACCACCCGGAATACCCCGGCTGGTTCGGCCACGGCGACAGTCCTGATGGAGGAATCTTACGCGACGGACCCTTCCACCCCGCCCAAGTTGGAGATCGAACTTCCGCTGAAGCACGGTGATGTCTCCCGGCTTCGGTTAAAGGTGGTGGGGCCCCTTTGTTCCCGGTGATTGTTGAGGAAAATCGCGGCTATTACGGTTGGTATTCGGTAGGGGGAGGGGTTCTGGAGTTCAACCCTCAACAACCAGATGGACGTGGACACTTTGAGTTGGAGCTCACGGGAAACTCCGAAATTTCCACCCGGTTTTTCCGAGTCCGATATTGAGAGTTTTAAGCTCCGATGGACAAAGCCCGCCCGAGCCGATGCTAGCCAGGATCAAGAAACCCAGCCTCAGCGCGCGGCAGGAGTGACGGCTGCGGGAGGGGACGGCGGGGATTGGAACAGGGGCATCGATTTTCGCACCGAGTGCCACACGCCCCAGGTCAATGGGACCGCCACCCAGATCCAGGCCAGCGCTACTTTGATCGCTTTCATACCGAGGCATCCTTTCGGAGGTGATGGCGGGGATCGACCGGCCTCACCAGCAGATTGGCCACCAGTCCGATCATCAACAGCGCGGCCATGAGATACAGCGTCAGATTGTAGGCTTCGCCCTTGGGCACGCCGGCCTTCTTCTGAGCTTCGGAGATGTAGTTCACCAACGAGGGCCCCACGACCGCAGCCATCGACCATGCGGTGATCAGGCGTCCGTGGATCGCTCCCACTTGATGCGTGCCGAACAGATCGCGCAGGTAGGCGGGAATGGTGGCGAAGCCGCCGCCGTACATGGAAATGATCAACGCCGTCACCGCCACGAACAGGGCCTGATTGTCGGTTTTCTGGGTAAACGGAATCAGGCAGTAGAGCCCCGCTCCGAGCACGAAGAACACACAGTACACCGCGCGGCGGCCGATGAGATCCGAGAGCGAGGACCACACAAAGCGGCCTCCCATGTTGAACAGCGAAAGCAATCCGGCGAATCCGCCTCCCACTGCAGCGCTGACTCCGAAGAGGTCCTGACACATGGGCGAGGCTTGTCCGAGAATTCCGATTCCCGCGCTCACGTTCATGCAGAGCACCACCCAGAGGAACCAGAATTGAGGCGTCTTCCACGCCTGGTCCACGCTCACATCGGCGGCACCCGGGACGACGCGTCGTGTTTGGGTTGCGGTTGTTGCCGCGATTCCCGTTGGGGTCCATCCGGGCGCGGGCACGCGGACGATGCAGGCGCCGAAGATCATGGAGACGGCGTACAGCCCCGCCATCACCACAAACGACTCGGCAACGCCGGTGGAGGACGGGGATTTGAAACGGTCCATCAACTGCACGCCGAGCGGGGATCCGATCAACGCGCCTCCGCCGAAGCCCATGATCGCCATGCCGGTGGCCATGCCGGGGCGATCGGGAAACCACTTCATCAGCGTGGACACCGGCGCGATGTAGCCGAGTCCGAGTCCGATCCCGCCCACGATTCCGTAGCCGAGGTAGAGCAACCAAAGTTGGTGCAGGTGGACCCCGGCCGCTGCCAGGAGCAGTCCGCCACAGAAGCACGCCGCACTGGCGAGCATGGTTTTGCGGGGGCCGCTGCGTTCCACCCATTTGCCGAACACGGCGGCGGAGAGCCCGAGCAGGCAGAGCGCGATCGAGTAGGTCCAGCCGACCTGCGGGATGGTCCAATCGCTCCCGGGAATGGAGCGGGTGATGCCGAGGCAGCGGGTGAGGGGGACGTTGAAGACGGAGAAGCCGTACACCTCGCCAATGCACATATGCACGGCGATAGCTGCGGGGGGTACCAGCCAACGGGAAAAACCCGGGCCGGCAACCGTGGCCTCACGGCTGAGCCAGCGAACACTCATGGGGAAGGCCGATACCCTGACCGGCCTTCCCCAATGAGGCAAGAACTGCGCTTACAAGGCGGCGGTGATGGCGTTGCCCATCTCCGTGGTGCCCACGCGGCGCGCGGCGGGATCGGCGGCGCTGTAGATGTCGCCCGTGCGGAGCCCGGCGGCGATCACCTTGCTGACGGCGGTCTCGATGCGCTTCGCAGCGTCCTCGAGGTGGAACGAGTACCGGAGCATGAGTGCGACGGAGAGGATCTGCGCGATCGGATTCGCGAGGTCCTTGCCGGCGATGTCCGGTGCGGTTCCGCCGGCGGGTTCGTAGAAGCCGAAGGTCTGTCCACCGGAGGTCGCTCCGAGGCTGGCGCTCGGGAGCATGCCGAGGGAACCGGCGAGGGCGGCGGCTTCGTCGGACAGAATGTCGCCGAACATGTTTTCGCACAGCACGACGTCGAACTGGGTCGGCTTCAACATCAGCTGCATCGCCGCGTTGTCCACGAACATGTGTTCCAGTGCGACCTCGGGGTATTCCTTGGCGATGCGGGTGACGGTCTCGCGCCACAGGATGCCGTTCTCGAGGACGTTCGCCTTGTCGATGCTGGTCAGCTTGCGGCGGCGCAGCTTGGCGGCCTGGAAGGCGACGTGGGCGATGCGTTCAATTTCCGGCGTGGTGTACACCATTGTGTCGATGGCGCGCTGGGCGGGGCCGGAGGGAAGGGTGATGGCCTCGGTCTTCTTGGGCTGGCCGAAGTACATGCCGCCGGTGAGTTCGCGGACCACGAGCAGGTCGAGTCCATCTCCCTGGCGTTCCGGGCGCAGCGGGCAGGCGTGCGAGAGGGCCTTGGGGAGCTGGACCGGGCGGAGATTGGCAAAAAGGCCGAATTCCTTGCGAATGCGCAGGAGTGCGGCGCGTTCGGGACGCTCTTCCTTGGGAACCGTCGGATCGCGATCGGGCAGGCCGACGGAGCCGAAGAGGATGGAATCCGACTCGCGGCAGAGCTGCAGCGTGGCGTCGGGAAGGGCCTTGCCGGCGGCATCGATGCCCGCCCAGCCCACGGGAGCTTCGGTGATGGACACCGAGAAACCGGAGAGTTGCGCGGTGGCGCGGAGCACCTTGAGTGCTTCACGCATGACTTCGGGGCCGATGCCGTCACCGGCGAGTGCGGCGATTTTCAACGTAGGGGAACTCATGTCGAGGGGCGGAGTTTGCGAACCGCGGGCCGTGATGGAAGGAGTTTTTTATCCCGGATTCGGTGCAAAAAACCCGTTGGCTCCTCCCCGGCGCTTGCCTACGTTGCGCATTCACTTTTCGGAATGCCCAGCGTTTACATCAAGACTTACGGTTGCCAGATGAACGAGCGTGATAGCGAGTCGGTCGCCGCTCGTCTCGTCGCGAAGGGCTACACCCTGGTGGATTCCGAGGTCGGCGCGGACGTCGTGCTGCTCAACACCTGCTCGGTGCGCGATTTCGCGGAGCAGAAGGCGCTCGGAAAAATGGCCACCGTGGCCGGCCGGGCCCGGAAGCGCGGACCAGTGCCGGTGCTCGGCTTTCTGGGCTGCATGGCGCAGAGCCGCGGACAGGAGCTGATCGACCAGCTGCCCGATGTGGACCTCGTGATCGGCACGCAAAAGGTGCATCACCTCGCCGACCACCTCGATGCGATCCTCGCCGGACGCACGGCCAAGGTGGTCGATACGGGCGAAGAACCCGGCAGCCAGTCGCAGATCCGCGAGCATTTATCCGTCGGTTCGGGGCCCCGGGCCGTGACCGCGTTTGTCAGCATCATGCAGGGCTGCAATCAGCACTGCACCTTCTGCATCGTTCCCTCGACCCGCGGCATGGAACGCAGCCGGTCGATTGAGGACATCGTCGATGAATGCCGCGGCCTGGTGGAAAAGGGCGTTCGCGAAGTCACGCTGCTGGGGCAGATCGTGACCAGTTTTGGTCGACGCGAGATCGGAGTGAAAGACGGCAAGTCGGCCTTCGTTCAGCTGATTGAGGCGGTTCACGCGATCGATGGATTGCACCGCATCCGCTTCACCTCGCCGCATCCCAAGGGCTATGGCGATGACTTGATCGAGGCCTTTGGACGGCTTCCCAAGCTGGTGGAGAGTGCGCATCTGCCCGTGCAGAGCGGCAACGACCGGCTGCTCAAGGCGATGCACCGCGGCTACACGCGGGAGCGGTTCGTGGAGATCATCCGCAAGCTGCGCGCCGTCCGGCCGGACATCGGGCTGAGCACGGATTTGATCGTCGGATTCCCGGGCGAGACGGATGCCGAGTACGAGGAATCGGTCACGCTGTGCCAGGAGCTGCGGTTCGATCAGGTGTATCTTTTCAAGTACTCCCAACGCCGCGACACCCCGGCCGCAGCCATGCCCGACCAGGTGCCGCAGGAAGTCATTGAGGCGCGTCACGCGCGGCTGTTGGAAATCATCAACACCATCGCGTCGGAGCGTTACCAGGCCGATGTCGGCAAGCGCATGCAGATCCTGGTCGAGGGCCCGAGCCGCCGGAATGCGGCGCGCTACGAAGGCCGGACTCGGTCGAACAAGATCGTGGTGTTCGATGGATCCGAGCGTCATCGCGGCGAGTTGATGGAGGTCCGGATCGAGCGCGCGGGATCGTTCACCCTGTACGGCGACCCAGTGGTGGCCGGGCTGGAGCCGGATCAGGATTCCGATGCGGATTCGATTTCGGCACCGATTGAGGTTCCCAAACTCTCCCCTGCCGGCGCACCGGCGCTGGCCGGCAGTTAGCGGTCCATTTTTGATTTTGATTCTGAATTTCGCATGAGCCTTTCCCTGATTGCCCTCGTTCTCGGCGTCGCCGTGTTGGTGTCGCACCTGTTCGCGCTGGCGCGTCCGGCGGCGACCACGGCCTGGCTCCGCGGGTTTCCGCGCAACGTGCCGGTGGGGGTGGTGCTGATGCTGATTGGCACCGCGTGGTTCGAGTGGAACCTGCACAACGAGAACCTCGACGACATCGCCAAGTTCAAGCCGGCGATGCAGGCCGCCTTTGCCATCCTCGGGGTGGCGAGCTGCTTTTTTGTGAAGGACTTCCTCTCCGTCCGCGGACTCTGCGTGGTGATGCTGATGGCGGCGTGGCTGGTGTGTGATGTCGCCCGCTGGCACCCGAGTCCGTTCCGCATCGCGATGACGGCCTGGGCCTACGTGTGGGCGCTGGCCGGGCTGTGGTGGAGCGTCCAGCCGTGGCGCGCGCGCGATGCGATCAACTGGGTCGTGGAAAGCCCGGGACGCTTCAAACTCGCTGCGGTCGCAGGCGTGGTGTGGGGCGGGTTTGTAATCGGGATTTCCCAGACGGTGCTGAAGTAATCCCGCTCGGGCTGGTCTGCGGTGGCGTACGGATGCAGTTCCGCGTTCACGCGGTTCCGGGGATGCGGTAACCGCGCGATTGGTTTTTCCGGATCCCAGGTTGGAATTTCTACGCTCCAGAAAAGAGGCTTGGCGTGTTCCCAGAGCCGCGTGAACGCGGTACTCCGAGCGGGATGCGGGGGACGGAATCCCCGGGAACGAGGCAGTCCCGTCCCCTTCGCCAAATCTGAGCTGCTCCGGACCGGAAACGAATCAGCTCTTGGTGCCGAGGCCGATTTCTTCGCGGAGGAAGCGCACGCTGCGTTCGAGTTCGCCCTTCTGGGTTTCCGGCTTGTTGCCGTCGAAGGATTCCATCGGCTTGCCGCGCTTCGCGACCGCCAGGAATCGGGCAAATTCACCCGCCGGCTTCTTGCTGAACGCGTCCCAGAACGAAGGCTCGAGGTAGGGGAATTCCACCGAGAATCCGCTGATGGTCTCGATGTTGACCGGAACTCCGGGGCAGAGCTGGGCGTAGCGGGCGAAGTACTTCTTCAGGTCGCAGGCGCTGCCTTCGCCGTGGGCGGTCCACTGGACTTTGCAGCCCTTCGCGGTTTCCCAGACCGTGCCGTCGCGGAGGCTGGTGGATCCGGCGTAGGAGCCGAGTTTTTCCAGGGAATCCATCGGATCTTCCAGCGTCCAGAGGGCATTGCCCGAATCCATGTTGGCGCGGACGTAGTCGGTCCCGGCCTCCTTCATCAACCCGATCAGTTCGTTGGCGGTCATGTCGCCGGCATGATTCTCAATGGTGATGATCACTCCGGAATCCTTGGCCAGCGAGCGCTGGGATTGGAGCACCTTCACGGTGTCGGCGATGCGCGCCTCGATGCCACCGGGAGTTTTGCGATCTTCGCGGGAACCGAGCACGACGCGGAAGACATCGGATCCGCAGGCCTTGGCGAGTCGGAGTCCGAGGGCGAGGTGTTCTTCCGCCGTGCCCCAGTCCTTTTTGAAGGATTTGGAAGTGGGGCAGATGCTCCAGGAGCCGAGCTGAATTTGGATGCCGTGGTCCTTGGCGTACCGGCCGAGTTCGGCGGCGGCGCTCACTTCGAGGGAGCCGAGGGACGGAAGATCGGTGATGAAGAGGGTATCCAGCTTGAGGCTCGCGGCGTAGTCCACGAGTTCGCGTCCCTTCCACTTCAAGGCGCGCACGGCGAAGTTATCCATGCCGAGCTTGATGCGATTGCCCTTGGCATCGAGGAGCGGTGCGGCGGCGGATGCGCCAGCGGCGCGTGTCGGCAATTGGGCTGCGGCGAGTCCGGCGGTGGCTGCTGCAGCTGCGGTGGTCAGGAAGTGGCGGCGATTCATGGCGAGTTGGGAGACGACGGGCGTTTTCTCACGCGGACCCGAAGGCTGCAAGCGGACAGCGCGGAGAGGGGAGGGAAATTGAAGATCGCAGATGGGAGATGGGAGATGGGAGATGGGAGATCGATGGCGGATGCTGGATGCGCGGTTTTGGAGCAATGGTGTTAGCCAACAAGGTGGAAGTTGGGATTTTTGAGGAGGCGGTTGAGGAGAATGAGAAGCTTGCGAAGGCAGGCTGTGAGAGCGACGAGGGGTTTTTTGCCGCGTGCCAAGAGTTGCTGGTAGTGAGCCTTG
>CANGKZ010000069.1 GCA_947454705.1 Verrucomicrobiota bacterium | reverse complement strand
GGGCCGGCCGGCCCGCAACGGCACCTCCCTCTGTCCGGCCCTGCGGTCGGACTCAAGCGGCTTTTCCAAGATACAAGTGCGGCGGGAAGCGCAGCGCCACGCCGCTTTGCTCAACCGGGGCCGCAGATAGGTGGATGAAGAAACTGCACGTGTGGGCGATGGAACCGGTCGGAGTTTTCTTCCGGCCGGGTTCGAAAGCGGTGTCGACGCTGCGCTCTGCCACCGCACTCCAAAGCGTGGTGGCTCCAGGTTTTCCCACCTGCTTTCATGCGTTCCAAATTCATCCCTTCCCGCGCTTCTGATTCCGCGTTGATCGCCCAATTTTGATTCGAGAGGCGGCGGCAACGACACCGGGTTGTTGCCGCCTTTTTCCCCTTTGCAGTTGATCCATCGCGCGGTGACGGCAAGGTACTGCCCGCACGAAAAATCCATTTGTTCCAGCATGGGTTTCGACTCGTCCGCGGTTCCTGCGGACGAATCCGTGGAGTCTTGCTTCCTTCCGCAGCATTGCGCCGCGGAGCTTGGCGTGGGCGTTTTTCCTTTTGATTTTCCCGGCTGGGCTTATGGCGCAGACGGCGGCTTCATCCCGACTCCAGGCAGCGTCCGCCCCAACCCCGGTTCGATGGATCACCAACACGATCGGTGTTCGCAACTTGTCTCCAGCGGCTGCTGGGGGGCGTCAGCCGGTTCGATTGACGGGCACACTCACCTACTTTGACGACGCGGAGGAGCAGGCCTACGTGCAGGATGGGGACACCGGGGTGTTTTTTGTTCCTGGTCCTACGCCTGCGGGGACACCGACACCGAAGCCAGGCGATCGGATTGAACTCGCGGGATTCACCGATCCCGGCGAATTCACTCCCATCGTCAACGGCGGTCCCGGCGCGGCGCATGCCTCGGTTCGCGTGGTGTCCCGTGGGGCATTGCCTGCTGCACCGGTTCCCGCGGTTGATGAACTTCAGGAAGGCCGTTTCGATGGCCGCCTGGTTCGGGTGCGGGGCGTGGTGCGTCGCGTCAGCACTCCGATGGTCGGCAGGGTGCAGGCGCCGGTGATGACACTTCAGTGGGGCACGGTGCAGCTCGAGGTGTGCTGGCCGCAGTCGGCGGACCGGCAAAAGCTCAGCGGGTTGATTGATTCGCGGGTGGAGGTGACCGCAGTGTGTGGTGGGAATTCCAACAACAACCGGCAGCTCACCGATATCCGCCTGTACTGCCCTGGGTTGGATTCCATCCGGGTCATTGAAGCGCCACTGCCGGCGGCCCAGTTGCCGGTTCGACCGCTGGGGTCGTTGCTCCGATTCGATGCGCCGCGGGCGGGGGGGCATCGGGTCAAGGTGGTGGGCACGGTGCTCGGGCCTGGACCGTCGGGGAGCTATTTCCTATGGGACGGAACGAACGGGGTGCGGATCCAGCCGGCTTCGACTTTGACGTTGAATCCGGGGGACCGAGTCGAGTGTCTCGCATTTCCCGCCCTCGGAGCCTTCAACCCGGCGTTGCAGGATGCGGTGGTGCATGTGTTGGGCTCGGCTCCCTTGCCTGCGCCGGAATTGCGTGAATCCCCAATGGAGCTTGGAGATTCCTCGGAGTCGAAACGCGTCATGATTTACGCGGTTTTGCAGCAGCAGGCGGTGGGGCCGGAGGGGCACACGTTGACGCTTCGTTGGGGCGATGCGCTGTACTTCGCGACGCTTCCGGCGTTGAAGCTCGATCCGGAGCTGGCGGCGATTCCGGTGGGATCCGAGGTGTCGGTGGTGGCGGTTCCATCGGTGTTTCTCGACGCACAGCGGCATCCTTCGAATTTTCGCCTGTGGCTCGCGCAGGCGAACGACGTTCGGGTTCTCCGTTCGGCCTCGTGGTGGACTCCGGGACGGGTCCGCGCCGGGGCGATTCTGATGGCGGTGGTGTTGATGGTGACCCTGGGATTCGGTTTTCAACTGACGCGGCGAACCCGCGCCCTCGAGGCGGAGGTTCGGGAGCGGAAGCGGGTGGAGGAAGAATTGCGCGAAGCCCGAAAGGGTCTGGAAGACACCGTGGCGCAGCGCGAGTTTCGCCTGTTTTCGATCAACGAGGAACGCGAGCAGATCGCCCGCGAGCTGCGTCAGCGCGAGAGCCTGGTGCAGGAAGTGATCGAGGCGCTTCCCGACATCGTGGTGGTGCGCGATGCCACCGGCAGAATCGTCCTTTCCAATGCGGCGGCTGGACAGTTCCTCGGCATCAAGCCCTCGAAGAAACCGAATGCCCGGGTTCTGACCGGAGTGCCAATTGCTTCCCCGGAACTGTCGTCGGCGGACCGGGCGGTGTTGAAGTCCGGGCGCGAGATCGCGAGTCCGCCTGAGCAGTGGCAGGACCGGGACGGGTCGGTCCGGTGGTTTGAGGTGACGCGCCGGCGCATCACCCGGCCCGATGGCACGCGATTCCTTCTAGGAGTTGCCACGGAGGTCACCGCGCGAAAGCTGGCCGAGGAGGAGCAGCGCCGAGCCCGCGAGAGTGCCGATGCCGCGAACCGGGCCAAGGGCGATTTCCTCGCGCGGATGAGCCACGAGATCCGCACTCCCATGAACGGAGTCATCGGCATGGTAAACCTCATGCTTGGTACGCCGCTGGCCTCCGAGCAGCGGGATTTTGCCGAGACCGCGCTGCGTTCCGCCGAGGGGCTGCTGGCGATCATCAACGACATTCTCGACTTTTCCAAAATCGAGGCCGGTAAGCTGACCATGGAATCGGTCGAATTCGATCTGCGAATCATGCTCGAGGAATCGCTCGATCTGGTCGCGGAGCGGGCCCAGTCGAAGGGGCTCGAGCTGATGCTTTCGATGCCCCAGAACATTCCCACCTGGGTGGTCGGGGATCCCGGGCGGTTGCGCCAGGTGTTGCTGAATCTGGTGGGCAACGCGGTGAAGTTCACCGAGCGTGGAATCGTGGTGGTGACGGTGTTTCGCGAGCCGGCAGCGGAGGGGGATCCGGTGTTCCACATCGGCGTGGAGGACACCGGCAACGGCATCCCGCCCGAGCTGCAGCAGCGCCTTTTCCAGCCGTTCGAACAGGGGGACGAATCGGGGACGAGAAAGTCGGGAACCGGACTGGGGCTGGTGATTTCGAAGCACCTGATCGAGCTCATGGGCGGCGAGATTTCGGTGCAGAGCGAGCCGGGGCTTGGAACCCGATTCTCCATCAAGGTTCCGCTGCGTGTCCCCAAAGTGGACCATGTTTCGGGGCTGCCGGATCCGCGGCTTGCGGGGACTCGCGTGGCCGTGGTGACGGCGGGTAGCCGGCTTCGGACGGTTCTGGGGGAATTGGTCAAGACCGTCGGAGCGGTGGAGGCGGGGAGCTATTCGGATGGAATCTCTGCGCTGAATGGACTGCGGGATCTTGCCTCGCAGGGCGGGGCGGCCTCGGTGCTCCTGGTGGATCAGAGCACCGGTTCCGTGGGCCCGCTGGAACTGATACGGCTGGTGCGGTCGGATCCGGCGCTGATGCAAACCCGCATCATCCAGCTCCTCCCGCTCGCGCATTCCGCAATGGCCTCCACCATCCAGCCGAGGGGTGGGGACGGTTTCCTATTCAAGCCGGTGAAGGCGGCATTGCTCGGTGACCGGATTGCCACGGTTCTGGCGGCTCCGATTCACGGTTCCGTGGTCGAGTTGCAGGAGCCCAAGCCGCCGGCCAACACCCCGACACCCACCGAAGCACCGGAAATCGAGGGAACGCCCGAGGGGTTGACCAAACTACCGATCTCGCTGCGGATTCTGATCGCCGAGGACAATCCCACGAATCAGAAGCTGGCGGTGTACGTGCTGAAAAAACTCGGGTGCGAGGCCGTGGTGGTGGGCAATGGAGCGGAGGCTCTGGCGGCGCTGGAAGCCAGCCCGTTTGGCCTGGTCCTCATGGATTGCCAGATGCCCGAGCTCGATGGATTTGAGGCCACGCGCCGGATTCGGCGAAGCACGGCCGGGTGGTCGTCGATTCCGATCGTTGCCGTCACGGCGGCGGCGATGATTGGCGATCGGGACCGATGCCTCGCGTCAGGCATGAATGATTACCTGACCAAGCCGTTGCGCCCGCTCGATCTGCGGGCCGCGCTGATGCGGAATCTTCCCGAGCGTCTCCGAACCAAACTGGACAACGCCACTGCGGAGGATCGCCTCGACAGTTCGGCGCGCGAGGAATTGATCGCCGATGACGCCGAGGGCGGGCAGGCCTTGTACCGCGAGCTGGTGCAGATCTTCCTGACCTCAGTCCCAAAATTGATGCGCGAGCTTCAATCGGGCTCGGAGAATCGGAACCTGGAGACCATCCGTGCCGCCGCCCACACACTGAAGGGAAGCTGCTCGGCGATGGGGGCGCGTCGATTGGGGAGCCTGACGCGTCTGCTGGAAGTCGCCGCGCATCACGGCGAAACCGACCAGGCATTGCGACTGGTGGTGGACGTTACGCGCGAGTTTGAGGCGGTGGCGGAGCTGCTGCGCAAGGAAGCCGGAGAACCTGCGGGAACCGCAGCCGTGTCACCCACTAGCGGAGGACCGACTCTGGAGCTCGGCTTGAACGTGGAGCCCCGGAAGTCGGAGAGCTGAACTGAACTGAGCCGGGCTGATTTGATTTGAGTGAACTGCGACCGGCTGACATGCCGAGCGCGAATCGATGGATCACGCCCGGCCTTGCCTGGGATTGAACTCAACCCCTTCCGAACCGATCAGGATCAGTGGTGATGTCCGGTGGACGGAGTGTTGTCATTGCCGAGCCACAGGTGGATCACCGTGAGGTAGGTGACGACCAGGGTCACGGCGAAGGCGAAGATGACAAAGTTGGAGACCATAGCGTTGTCGATTGGAGGTAAAACCGTTGTCTGTTTTGTTCCCGCCCGAGCTTCACTGTGAAGATCGGGCGGAACGGTTTTTTCCTACGCCGCTCTGCCGGTTTCCGCTTCGCACGGATTGGCCGGTTCTTTCCCTTTTTTGTGTTCCCGAATTACGCCGCGTCTCCGGCGGCGTTGCTATTGGAGGCGATGAACCGATCCGTAGTATTCCACCGGCAATCCGTCGCCTCCTGCCGTGGTCACCGAGCCGTGAATCATGAGCTGCATCGCGGGCTTCAGGTCTTCGATCGAGAGATCCAGCGTGTGTGAATTCGATTCCACGGTTGCGTTGCGGATTTTGAGAACATCGCCGGTCAGTTCCCCTTTCTTCCCGGTGATCTTCCCGGGCTGGGCGACCGAGTAGAGGCTCGATCCGTACGATTCGCTCCAGCGGTAGTTCCATTCCTGGACGTCGAGTCCGTCGGCGATTCCGGATTCACCGCGCTTCAGGGGAACGTTGAATTCCAGCCGCAAATGCCCCGGGGTGGCGTGAACGCCGATCAAACGCGGCATGGCTTTCCCCGTCGGGCGAACGCGGTGAAGCGCCCCGTCGCGAGGCGCAGAGGTCTGCCAGCCCTTCAGCCCGGTCACCCAAAGCGAGCCATCCTTCGGGTGGATGCGTCCGCGCATGGCCGAGGATTGGAACCGCCAGGGCAGGGGCACCACGCCGCCCTGCACCACGCCTCCGACGGTTTCCCTCAACACGGTGAAGGCGCGGCATTTTCCGTAGCTGAGGTGGATGAGGGAATTCGACAGCGGACCAAAACGGGAATCGGTCCACACCTGACCGCCAGAGGAGTTATCGATGGCAAACGGAAGCCAGCACAGCGGGGGATCGTAGGTGGAGGGGCGGGTGTCGCGGTGATCAAGTCCCATGGACCCGTAGAATCCACCGGGCTTCACCCAGTTGAGCCGGCAGACCGGCGTCCAGATTCCCTCGTTGTCGCTGCAGGTCACCTGTCCGTCGGGCCCCACGCCGGATCCATTCGGAGCGCGCAATCCGGTGGCGTAGCGCTCCAGTTTTTTCCCATCGGTGCTGACCTTGAGCACGCTGCCGTTGTGCATGCTGATCGGGTCCCAGTAGTCGGTGCCGAGCAGCGGGCCGCCCTTCGTGAAGTAGAAATTCCCACGAGCATCGGTGTGCAGATCGAGGGCGAACTCGTGGAAGTTCGGCGTGATGCTGACGTCGTTGTTGAAGTTCTCATACCGATCCGCCTCGCCATCCCCATCGAGATCCACCAGCCGAGTGATCTGGTCGCGACCGAGCACGTGGATTTGATCCTGGACGATTTTCAGCCCGAGCGGCTGGAACAGTCCGGCCGCGAATCGTCGCCACCGAATGGATCCCAGGTCCCCCTGCAATCCGGATACGGTCCAAACGTCGCCACTCCACGTGCACAGCGCGCCGCGATCGCCATCGGAGAAGAAGTCGAATCCGCCGGGGCGCATCCACGCGTTCCAAGGGTTCTCTTCGGGCAGGGGAATGGAATCGACCGCGTAGGCGCCGTCTGCTGCGCCCAGCTGTCCGAGGACTGAAATGGATTGCGGCCATCGCGGCGCGCGGGGCGTGGCTTTGACTTTGGATTTACCGGCGACCGGGCTTGATTCGAGCGATTGCTGGAGCAGTGCTAGATCCGTGGCGGCGGGACGAAGTTCACCGCGCTGAACGACGGTGACCGCGGCAGCGGGTGTGATTTTGGCCACGGCGAGACGCGCCTGAACGGCGTCGTCCGATGCCGCGAGGTGCAGTACCAGTCGGGAGCCCTGAAGGATTTCCCACCGCGCCTTGGGAGGCAGCGGATCGATCGCGGCGGTGAGGGAACCGAACGAAATCACGCGTTCGTCGGCCGTCGGCGGAATGCCCACGCTGGCGCGCTGGCTGCGGAGTTCCGGTCGAAGTTCTGCGACCAGAATTGATACGGGTTCCCGGTGCGCGGGAACCAGCAACGTGCGGGTGAAGGCACCGGCGTTCTCCAACGGAAGCCATCCGGGCAGCTCGTGAACCCGGGATGTACCGACGCTGTAGTGCAACACCACGGCGTCGCCGAACCGGTCGAGTCCGAGGTAATGAGCACGCGAAGCAGGCAGCGGAATGTAGGGCTCGCTGCGGAGGTCTCGCCAGTCGCCATCGGCCGTGGCTCCGGGACCGTGCGACGTGCCGAAAACAAACGTGCCGATGGCCGCAGGACGGCTCCGCTCCGGCGGTCGGTGCGTGCCGTCGAAGGGCGTTCCCATCAGCTTCAATCCCTCACCGGTCCAGGCACCGGCCCAGCGCAATTCCCCGGTGTCGAAGCACGCCCAGGCATGATCGGCAAGGCGCACGGTCAGGCCCTTGAGCACGATGCCTCCTAGGTCCTCGCCATGGGCGGCCCAGGGCAAGGTGACGGAACTCGCGATCGTGCTGCCGTAATCCATCGTCTCCCAGCGGCCGGGAGTTGCAGCGAGGGCGGCAACCGCCGAGGACAGGCCGAGTGCGAGACGTAGGAGGGAACGCATGTCGAAGATTAGAGTGCGGCTGGATTCGAGAAAAAGCGGAATCGCGTTCGAAGCAACCGGGATGGCATCGGCATTCCGTCTGAGCTCAACGCTCCGCCTCTTGACCTCCCGATGGAACAGAGGTCCACTGCGAAGCGTCTCCCATGTCCAACCTCGCCACTGCTTTTCTTGTCGCCGCCGAACGTCATTCGGACCGTCCGGCATTATTCTGGGGCGAGACCCAAATTCGATACGGCGAGATCGCCCGGTCCTCGGCCTGGCTGGCGCGTGAACTGGTGGCGAAGTTTGCCGTGCAAAAGGGCGAGCGGGTCGCGATCTGGCTGAAGAACCGGCCCGAATTCGTGACCGCGTTGTTCGGCGTGCTTGGAACCGGCGCGGTGGTGGTGCCAGTGAACAATTTCCTGAAGTCCGAGGAGGTGGCGTATCTGCTCGAGGATGCCGGCATCACGGTGGTGATCACGGAATCGGCGCTCGGCGAGGGGCTCGCGGATCTGCAGGCGCGCCGGCCCGGTTTGAAGTCCCTGCTGGTGGACGATTTTCCGTCGCACCCGGCACCGGGGGATTTTCCGCCCGGGCGTCTGGAGGCGAGTCGATCGGATCTCGCGGTGCTGATCTACACCAGCGGCACCACGGGCAAGCCGAAGGGCGCGATGCTCACCCACGGAAATTTGCTGCACAACGTGGAGTCGTGCCGACAGGTGCTGCAGGTGGTGGACTTCGACCGCTTCGTCCTGCTGTTGCCGATGTTCCACAGCTTCATGCTCACGGTCTGCGTGCTGCTGCCGCTGATTGTCGGCGGCTCGATGGTAATCATCCGCTCGGTACATCCGCCCAAGTCGATGATTCAGGAGATGCTGCAAAATCAGGGCTCGGTGCTTCCCGCGATGGCCGCGCTGTTCCGTCTGCTTGCCACGTTGCCTCCGGGCATTGAGTTGCCCCTGCGTCTTTGCATCAGTGGCGCGGGACCGCTCCCCGGTGAAATCCTGCGCGCCTTCAACGAGCGTCATCCGAAGGTGCCGTTGATTGAAGGCTACGGATTGAGCGAGGCGAGTCCGGTCGTGTCGGTGAATCCTGTGTTTGGCCCTTGGATTCCCGGGACGATTGGCCCGCCGATTCCCGATGTGGAGATGTCGGTCCAGGACGACTCCGGAAAACTCCTGCCCGACGGTGTGGATGGCGAAATCTGCGTGCGCGGCGGGAATGTCATGCAGGGCTATTGGAACGCGCCGGACAAGACCAACGAGACCCTGGTGGATGGCTGGCTGCGGACGGGCGATATCGGTCATCGCCGGCCTGATGGCTATTATGTGATCACGGACCGCAAGAAGGACATGCTGAAGCCGAATGGCATCAATGTGTATCCGCGCGAGATCGAGGAAGTGCTCTATCAGTTCCCAGGAATCCGCGAAGCCGCGGTGGTGGGCGAGCCTTGTGAGCGTCGGGGCGAGCGTCCGGTGGCCTTCGTCAGCCTGGATGAAGGGCGCACCTTCGATGAGAAGGCGATCTTGGGATTCCTGCGCGAGCGTTTGGCGGATTTCAAACTCCCGCGCCGGGCGCATCACCTGCCGGCACTCCCGCGCAATGCGACGGGAAAAATTCTCAAAACAGCGCTCAGGGAACGATTGAGTTCCGCCGATTGAACGGGGATTGTTTTGTGCATCGCTTCGAACGCCAACGTACCCGGGGCGAGATGCCTCGATTCTGATTCTAAGTTGGACCTAAACCTGTTCCGGAAGTGTTGACTGCTATGACCTCCAATCGTCCCAAGAACGTCGTCACGATTCATCCGTACTTTCGCATGAACCCGGGCCGGGAGGCGGAGTGCCGGGCGCTGCTCCGGGAATTCGTTCAGCAGACCAAGGATGAGCCGGGCTGCCTGTACTACGAGTTCACGATTCGCGAGGACGTGATCTTTTGCCGCGAGGGTTATCGCGGCGCGGAAGGCACGCTGGCGCATCTTGCCAACGTGGAGGCGATCATCACGCGCATGCTCGCGATCTCGACGCTCTTCCGTTTGGAGATCCACGGTCCGGGGACCGAAATTGATAAACTCCGGGAACCGCTGTCCGCGATGAGTCCGGAGTTCTTCGTCCTCGAGTGCGGGGTGAAGTAAGGTGAGCTGAGCCGGGAATCCGTTCCCGGGTGCAGTTCCACGTTTGGTCCAGGGACCTGCCGGAATCAACCGCCGGCGGTGATCCGGACGATCTCCAACTGATCCCCGTTCGATACCGGGCGGGTTTCGAATTCCGACGGAGCGACGGCGGCGCCGTTGTGCTCCACCACCACCGAGCGCGGCGGCAGGCCCAGTTCGACGAGGAGGGAAAACAAGGTCGCGGGCGGCGTGAACGCCACCGCGCGACCATTTGCAATCACTGTGGGACGCGAACCGGCGTCCTCAGTTGACGAGCTCATACGCGTATCCCTTGAGATACTCAGTTTCCGGAATCGCCGGAATGACCGGATGGTCGGGCGCCTGCGAATACTGCGCCACGCGCTTCACGGTCTTGTGCGCATCGGCCGCGGCGGCGATGACCACTTCCTCGAACAGGCGGGCATCGACGTGATGCGAGCAGCAGAAGGTGGCGAGGATGCCGCCGGGCTTGAGCAGCTTGAGCGCGCGGAGGTGGATTTCCTTGTACCCACGAAGTGCGTCGCCAACCGAGGCGCGGTTGCGGGTGAAGGACGGGGGATCGAGAATGATCAGGCCGTAGCGCGGGATGAGGCGTTCGCCCGGGCTGTGGGTGGTCTGCGACTTGAGCCAGTCGAACACGTTGATGGTTTCAAACCGGACGCGATCCGCGACGCCATTGACCTCGGCGTTGCGGCGGGCGGCATCGACGGCCTCCTGGCTCTGGTCCAGCGCGAGCACGCGCGTGGCGCCGGCCTTGGCGGCGTGCAGGGCGAAACCGCCGAGGAACGAAAAGCAATCGAGCACTTCCACGCCCTTGGCGAATTCAGCGACCGCGGCGTAGTTGGCCTGCTGATCGAGATAGAGGCCGGTCTTGTGGCCTTCCGCGAGAACGGCATCGAACTGGAGTCCGTTCAACTTCACCGCCACCGAAGCCGGGGCTTCACCGGCGAGCACGGAGCTTACCATGGGCATGCCCTCAAACTTGCGCGACGGCATGTCGTTGCGTTCGAGGATTGCGGTGGGATTCATCAGCTCCTGGAGCACGTCCACGATGAGATGCTTCCGCTTGTCCATGCCCAGCGAACTGGTCTGGAGCACGAGCACGTCCTCGTACTTGTCCACGATGAGTCCGCTGAGGAAATCGCTCTCCGCGTTGATCAGGCGGTAGGAGGTGGCCTTCGGGTACCAGCGCTGACGATGCGCGAGGGCGGCCTTGATGCGGGCCTTGAAGAAGGCGCTGTTGAGCTCGATCCGGTCGTGGTCGAGCATGCGGACGATGATCTTCGACTGGGAGTTGAAGAGACCGGTTCCGAGCAACCGCTGGCGGTGGTCCTTGACCTGGACGGTGTCGCCGTCGTTGGCGGGAGCGGTGAGGCGGAGGACGGAGTTGCCGTAGATCCAGGGGTGACCTGCGACGATACGATCGGCTTCTCCGGGCTTGAGGATGACAGTGGGTAGGGACATGGCTTGTGGCTTGTAAACAGGACCGAATAACCGCCGGTTTCCGGCGGAACCTGTGAGTCAATCACACTCGCCACCCGAGGAGAAGCGAATTGTCAAAACGGAGGAGGGACCCGTGGTCCCGGGCGGGGCTCAGGCCTTGCCGTGTCTCAGCTTTTCCAGTTCCACCTTGAGTGGCAACCAGTGGAGACGGTCACGCTCGCGTTCCCCCGATTCTTCCGCCTGCAGGGCCTTCTCCAACTCAACCGTGTTTCCTGCCAATGCGTGACTCAGCAGCGGACGGATCCCCTGGCACCGCTTGCACTGCGTGGGGTGGAGTTGGGCTGTTTCTGTGAGAAGGCTCGGGGTCCGAAGCTCCTTCAGCCAGAATCGGATTTGCGCCGGATTGGGTTGGGCTCGGTGTTGAAAATAGTGGGCTTCGACCAATCGGCGGATCATTGGCCAGTCCTTGTCCCGCTGCGTCTTCTTGGCTTGGACCAGGTCCGGAAGCGACAGCAGATCGCAAACCGTGCCGTCTGGGAGGGCGAGGGTGGTTCGACGCTTCCACAGCGCGGGAAACGCATCCACACCACGCATTTTGGACATGACGTCGACCCGCATTCTCAGGGCATCTGGATGCTGACAGCGAAAGTGAACGGCGTGTCCGCGTCGGAGATGTTTCACCTCGAAGGGTGGAACCGCGATGACTTCCGCCCGCAATTCCGCAAGCGCCTTGCGCAGCCGTCCGAGATTCACGGAATCGGCCACGATGACGAGGTCCGTGTCGCGGCTAAACTCGGCTGCGCCGTAGAACACGCACGCCTGTCCGCCCATCAGCAGGGCGCGAACGCGGTGCGCGCGCATCGAAGAAAGGACTTTGCGTATCGGGTTCGGGATCAAGTGAGCCTCCGAGAGCGAGATAGGTCTGCCAAAGCTTCTCGCTTTCCAGCCAACGTTGGACGGGGGAAAGCCGATACCATTCGGCCCACTCTTCCTCGACCAATTGTTCCGGCTGAATCACTGCAGGAAGGTAACTGGCTCCATGGGGTGCGTAAATCCTGATTCGAGCTGACGTCCTGGCTTGGTCCTGTTGCGTGTCGAAATGCGCCAGCGGAACCGCTGAGATGCCGATTGCCTTGGCGGGGGCTTGGTGATGTCCTACGCCTACGTATGAATTCGTCCGCTGCGTCTTCCCGGCTGACCCTGACTTCCTGGCTGGTCATCCTCATCGCGGTCATTGGGTTCGCCTTCGACACCTATGAGCTGCTGATGTTCCCGCTGATCGGCGGTCCGGCGGTCGCGGAATTGCTCCAGGTGCCCGTGAACAACCCGGTGGTCACGGAGTGGCTGGGCAAGATGCTTTGGATCACCGCGCTCTGCGGCGGTGTGTTTGGTCTTCTCGGCGGATGGCTCACCGATCGGCTCGGACGCAAGACCGTGCTCGCCGGTAGTATCGCGCTCTACTCCTTTTCTCCGGCGTGCGCGGCGCTGAGCACCTCGATCGAACACTTCGTGCTGTTCCGGTCGGCCACCTTTGTGGGCGTCTGCGTGGAATTCGTCGCAGCGATCACCTGGCTCTCGGAACTCTTCCCGGATCGGAAGCAGAAGGAAAAGGTCCTCGGATGGACCCAGGCCTTTGCCTCGATCGGCGGCCTGATGGTGACGGGGGTCAATGCCTGGGTGATCACCCACGCCAACACGTTGCCCGCGCTTCCGATTTCGGAACCCTTCAACGCCCACGCCAGCTGGCGCTACACCTTGCTCACGGGATTTTTGCCGGCGATTCCGATCGCGCTGCTCCTGCCGTTCGTTCCGGAGTCGCAGGCGTGGCTGGCCCGTCGGAAAGCGGGAACGCTGCGTCGTGCCAGCTTTGGTGAGTTGTTCTCGCCCGCACTTCGTCGCACCACCTTGGTGACCGCTGCGCTTTCCGCCTGCGCGTATGCTGCGGCGTTTGGTGCGCTCCAGTTGACGCCGACCCGCATCGTTCCGGGGCTTGAGGAACTCGCTCCGCAGCGCGCCACCTTGAAGCCGCTCCAGGACGAGGCACGCCAGTTGAACCTGCTGCTCGCGACCAACCAGCTTCCTGCATATCGGCAGGCTCTGGTCGATGTCCCGGCGCTTCAGGAAATCGCCGCCAAACGCGTTCGCACCAAGCAGGCCATGGGCACCGCGCGCAGGTCGCTCGACAAGCCCGGGGTGACCGACGAGGCGAAGGAAGCGGTGAAGGCCCAATTGGTGGGATTGACCAATGTGCTGACCACCCTCGATGCCTCGCTCGCCGAAGCCACGGCGAACAAGCCCGAGGCGCGCAAGGCGGTGCTGGACCGCGAGAAAACCCTCGGACTGCTCGCCGCCAACCGCGCGAAGCAGGAGCCTGCGGATGACGTCATCAAGAAGCGCGGCAACACTGTTCAGCTTTGGCAGGAAATGGGCGGTCTCATGGGCCGAATTGCCCTCGCGATTCTAGTGGTCCTTGCGATCGGACGCGGGACGTTGCTCCGGCTGTTCCTCGTACCGGGCATCTTCCTGTTCTCGCTGACGTATCTGAATTTGTACAAATCATCGCCCGAGTTCTTTGCCTGGGGTATTGCCGCGTGCGGATTCCTGACCGTCGCTCAGTTCAGCTACATGGGTGAATTCCTGCCCAAGGTATTCCCGGTGCATCTGCGTGGAACCGGCGGAAGCTTCGCCACCAATGTGGGCGGTCGCATGATTGGAACCTCGGCCGCATTTCTCACCACGCAGTTGGCCGCGAAGTTCGGTGGCAACACGTTCGAACAGGTCGCAACGGCTGCGGGAATCGTGGGCACCGCGGTGTTCGCGTTGGGATTTGCGCTGAGCTTCCTCCTCCCGGAGCCTGTTGAAAAAGCCGAGGACTGATTGGCTTGGAATTCACCGCGGAGGCGCAGAGGCGCAGAGCGGAGATTGAAGATCGAAGATGGGAGATCGGAGATCGATCTGAGATGCTGGATGCTCGATGCTCGATGCTCGATGCGGTGATGAACTCCGCATCACGTAGTTGAGCCGAGCCTTGGCCCTTGGAGTGCGGTGGCAGAGCGCAGCGTCGACACCGCTTTTGAGCCCGCGCGAAGCGAAAAACCGACCGCCAATCGTCGGCACCTCGTCCGTAGTGTCACGTCCTGATTTCCGTTTGTCACATTTCTGGTGGAGATGCGGGCTGTTGGAGGGCGAGGGGGAGCGGAGGTGAGCGTAGCGAACCGAGCGGACCCGAGCCCACCAACAGCCCGGAGTGGCTGGCATGGTGTACGTCGGATGGTG
>CANGKZ010000068.1 GCA_947454705.1 Verrucomicrobiota bacterium | reverse complement strand
GGCGCGGGTGGAACCGCGCCCTCCACCGGATTGGAATGGCGGTGGACGCGAGGGGCGTCGCCCGAGATCGCGGCAGTGGAGTGGTCAGGCCCGTGCGCCACGAAATTGTGGAGGGCGGGGTTTCACCCACGCCCCATCTTGGTTTGCGGATGCCGTGTGAAGTCGCAGGCCGGGGAGACAAACGCCCGTCGAAGGATGTTTGGCGCTTCTGAGGATAATCGGTGGAGCGGGATGCGTTGCGGTGTGGGGAAGGGTTCTCGAATGAGGCGCGCGACTGATTTGGGCGCGGGTGGAACCGCGCCCTCCACCGGATTGGAATGCCGGTGAACGAGAGGGACGTCGTCGGAGGTGCCCTACTTTCCCCCTTCAACCCTTCAGCGTTTTAACCCTTCAACTTCCGCCCCCAAATTCAACGCGGTCCAACTCTTCGCGTCGCGCAGCAGCAACACGCCGTCGGACCACGCGGGATTGCACCAATTGGCACCGGTCACTTGGAGACGTCCGAGTTCCTTGCCTTCCGCACCGTCGATTGCGAAGAGGCCCAGTTCCCCGCCGTCGGTGAGCACGAGCAGCGTCCGTCCATCGGTGAGAAATCCGGCGTACGACTTGTCCTTGGGACTGGTGAACCAGCCGTCGCGACTCCAGCGCATCGTTCCCGCAGCGGCGTCCACGGCGACGACATTTCGCGCAGGGCCGAGTCCGTACACGGTCGAACCCACCTGGACCGGACTGGCGAAATTCATCGCTGCATCCCGATTGGTCCACGCGGCGGTGGCGGTCTGGCTGCGTCCGTCTGCTTCGGTGCGGATCTCGAGGCAGATCAGTCCGGCCTGGTGAGTCGAGATGAGAACTCGGTTCCCGTCGATGAGCGGGGTCGCGGCGTGACGTCCGAATGCGGTCTTGAGTGGATATCTCCAGAGCAGCCGGCCGGTGGAGGCCTCCACGCCGAGGGCGGCTTCGGCAGTGAAGCAAACGTATTGGCGGATGCCGTCCAGGGTCGCCACCAGCGGCGGCGCGTAGCCTGCAACGTCGTTCTGCGATTTCCAAATGAGGTCGCCGGTGCGTTTGTTCAACACCACCACGCTGGCCCCATTCGTGGAACCGGCGCAGGCCACGAGGCGATCGCCATCGATTAGCGGGGTGCCGTTGTTGCCGTGTCGGCTGGCTCCCTGCGACGCGCCTTTTTCACCAAAAAAGATCGCCTCAAACTGGGTCGAGTAGTTGACGTGCCACAGGAGTTTTCCGTCGCTGACCGATCGGCACTGGAGTTCGCCGCGGCAGGAGACGGCGTAGATGCGGTCGCCGTCGACAACCGGCGTGCAGCGGGGCCCCGGGGCGCTTTGGGAGTCGGTGAAGGTGGCGTCGATGTCCTGTCGCCACTGTTCCTTGCCGGTATCGAACGAAACCGAGCGAAGGGTTTCCTGGCTCGATTGGGCATCGAAGAGAAACACGCGTCCTTCCGCAACCACGGGCGAGGCGAGTCCGGCTCCGGCGGGAACGCGCCATCGAACCACGGGCTCGGCGGGAAGAGTGCGCGGGAGGGAATCCCCGGTTGCCGCGTGTCCCGTGCGGGAAGGACCGCGCCATTGGGGCCAGTCGGCTGCGCAAAGGTCGGGAGCTCCTCCAGCGGCGGCGAAGAGCAAGGGCAGAAGGAGGCCGGCGGTGAGCTGGGACCGGACGCCGGCGTGTTTCATCGGTAGGTGTTCAGGTACCAGAGGAGCCATCCGAGCGCGGCGGAGAACACCGAAGCGGTCAGAAGCGCGGCGATCATGTGCCGACGGAATTTATCCTTGGCGCCTCGTCCCTGTCCGGGGAAGAGGTAGTACCGGTGGGCATCCGGATTCTTTGGCTTAAAACCGAACATGGGGAGGGTTGACGCGAGAAGCGTAGCCGAGTGCCGCGTGCGTTGGCAACGAGCGAAGCGGACTACGTGAGGCGGCAGTTGAAGGGGTGAGCCTGGAAACGGCAGTTGAAGGGTTGAAACGCTGAAGGATTGAAGGGGAAGCGAATGGAAACCGCAGGTCGTAGATGGGGAGGACGATGCTGGATGCTGGATGATCGGGTTCCGCCCAACCTTTCAACCCGGTTTCCCGTTCCTGCTTTCATGCTTTCCAAATTCAACCCTCTGTTGGGTAGCCATTTGATTTCGGACTTTGGATTTTTTCTTCGCGTCGCGACTTCGCCTTGAGTGATCGCCAAGAGGACTACACCCAAGGTAGTAGGAGTTATTTGTGCGCGTTTTTTCGAAAAATGGGGCGAAATCGATGAAAAGGGGATGGCGGAAATTGTGTGCCTCGACATGCTCGCGGCATGTCCGCCTCCCCGACCGCTCCCGCCCCTGCTGCGGCTGCGACGACGCCGTCGCGACTGGCTTCGATGGATGCCTACCGCGGGTTTGTGATGCTGTTGATGATGGGGGAGGTGCTCAGCTTCGGGCACGTGTCGCGCAATCTTCCCGAGAGCGGTTTCTGGCGTTTCCTGGATTTGCATCAATCGCATGTCCAGTGGGTCGGCTGCGTGCTGCACGACATGATCCAGCCGTCGTTCTCCTTTCTGGTCGGCGTGGCGCTTCCGTTTTCCATCGCCGCGCGTTCCTCCAAGGGACAGTCGCGCGGGCAGATGACGCTGCATGCGCTGGGACGCGCGTTGATTCTGATCCTCCTGGGTGTGGCGTTGCGATCCACCGGATCGACGCAGACGCGATGGACCTTCGAGGACACGCTGTCGCAGATCGGCCTCGGATACGGCGTGTTGTTCGTCCTCGGGTGGCAGTCGGTTCGCGCGCAGTGGATCGCATTCATCACCATTCTGGTCGGCTACTGGGCCGCGTTTGCGGCGTATCCGCTGCCGGGCCCCGATTTTGATTATTCGAAGGTGGCGGTCTCGGCGGAGTGGTTGAAGGAGCACGGTCTCACCGGCTTCGCGGCGCACTGGCAGAAGAACAGCAACTTCGCCTGGGCCGCCGACACGGTCATCCTGAACTGGTTCCCACGTGCGAAGCCCTGGGTGGTAAACGATGGCGGTTATTCCACGCTGAGTTTCATTCCCACGCTCGGAACGATGGTGTTCGGATTGATTGCGGGCGGGGTGCTGCGCAGTCCGCGGGATCCAAAGGCCAAGCTGAAGTGGCTGGCCATCGCTGGGGCAATTTCACTCGCGGTGGGATGGGGACTGGGTGTGACCGGGATTTGTCCGGTGGTGAAACGCATCTGGACTCCGAGCTGGGTGTTGTTCAGCGGTGGCATCTGCCTGTGGTTCCTCGCGGCCTTTTATGCGCTGGTCGATTTCCACGGATGGAAGAATCAGGCGTTGGTGTTGCGCGTGGTGGGCATGAACTCGATTGCGGCGTATTGCATCGCGCATCTGTGGGACGGCTTCATCCATAAGAATCTGGTGACCCATCTCGGGGCCTCGTTCTTCGCCTTCGCCGGTGCGGCCTACGAACCGTTCTTCCACGGCGCCGCGGTCCTCGCGGTGGAGTGGTGGATCCTTTATTGGATGTACCGGCGGCAGTTGTTTCTCAGGATCTAGGGCGCTTGCCGCAGAAGAAGGCGGTTGAAGGGTTGAAAAGTTGAAGCGTTGAAGAGGAGCACCGTGGTTGGCTCAGGCGTTTGGAGTACCGCGTTTACGCGGCTCTGCTGTTGGGCGGTGAATTCTGTGGTGGGCTGGAAATTAATCCCTCTGTCGGCCTCACACACGCCTCCCCGAACCGTCTGAAGACGGGACTCCAAACGCATGAGAAAACACTCGCGGCAGGTTCGGTTTCCCCTTCAACGCTTCAACTTTTCAACCCTTCAACCACCGGTTTTCATGAAACCGAGAAATCCATTTGCCCGTGGCGTGGGGCGTTTTCTATTCTGCCCTTCACGCCTCCATTCAAACCTGAGATACTGTTTATTCCATGAGTGAAACCATCGTTCCCCTGATCAGTTCCAGCGTCGCCGGCCCGCTCGGCGTGCTCCACCTCCCGCGCCTCTGGCTCAAGGCTTCGCTCGAAGCCCGCAACAAGCTGGCCGCCGGCTACCCTGGCATCGGTCAGGGCTATGACATGATGGTGATCAACGGCCTGGGCCTGAATGCCGACGCCGTCCGCAAGTTCATCACCGACAGCAAGCCGACCTATCCTCAGTTCGAGGCCTGGATCCGCTCGCAGCCTGGTGTGAACCTCACCAAGGCCAACATTCACAAGCTCAACGTGAGCATCGCCGGCTACATCCACTCCGACGACGTCCGCAAGGGCATCCTCGCCGCGAACAATCTCCCGGACAACGGATCGGTCCTGCCCGACGCGATCAGCCTGAACAACCTCGACGACTGGTTCGAATTCCACCAGGCCCTCCTCAAGTGAGGTGATGTTCTAAATTCGGGGCTGACCCGGATTTGATTTCAATGCCGATGGATCCACCCGGATCCGTCGGCATTTTTGTTTCTCCACCGATCCCGGACCCGCTCAGCGCAGCATCATCTCGGCGGCGCTGTCGGCGAAACGCAGACCGGTCCGGTTCAGTCGGAACGCCTCGGCCGTTTCCTCCGCCCAACCGCGCTGGAGGAGTGTATCCAAATTGGAACGCCATTCGCCGCGCAGGTCGTGGCCGGTGCGGCGTTGGAATTCCTCGAATGGCCATCCGGCGTTCATGCGCAGTCCGAAGGCGGCGAGCTCGCCCGCGCGGCCGAGCGGGGTGAGGCCCTCGCTCCATTCCTGGGCGCGGCGTCCGCGTTCCAGACGCTCGATCCACAGGTTGGTGTTGGACCAGTTCTTGGAGCGTTTGCCTCCGATGGCCTCGCTCGCGCTCGGGCCCACGCCGAAGTAGTCGCGTCCGCGCCAGTAGCCGACGTTGTGACGGCAGGCGAGGGCGGGAATGGTCGGAGTCCCTGAAGCCGCCGGGCTCGGGGTGGCCTCGCGCGGACCGCGCGTCACGCGGGCGTCGCGCGCGAAGTTGGCGATCTCGTATTGACGCAGCCCGTCGGCCGCACAGCGATCGATCAACGCATCGTACATGCTGCAGGCGAGGGCTTCATCGACGTCGAATTCGCCGGCCTGGAGCTGATGAAAGAGCGGGGTGTCGTCCTCGTAGATCACTTCGTAGCAGCTGAGATGCTCGGTGCCGAGGGCGAGGGCTTCATCGAGGGTCCGATGCCACAGCTCCAGGGTCTGCCCGGGAATGGCGAACATGAGGTCGATGTTCAGGTTGTCGAATCCGGCCGCGCGCAAAATGTCGAAGCTGCGGAACACCTGGTCGCGCGAGTGGATGCGTCCGAGGCGTTCCAAAAGTGAGGCGTCGAGCGACTGCACGCCCATGGAGATGCGGTTGACGCCGTATCGACGCAGCAGCGCCGCCTTGTCGGCCGAGACGGTGGCGGGGTTGCACTCGACGGTCCATTCGGCGGCACCGAGAAGGTTCAGCCGCTCCATGGCGGTGAGGATGGTTTCCCACTGACGGAGCGTGAGGATCGAGGGCGTGCCGCCACCGAAGAACACGGTGTCGGGCCGGCACGACGGGGCGATCAACTCCAGCTCGCGAACGAGGGCGCCCACGTAGCGGTCGAGGACATCGCCCGATGGCGGCGCGGAGTAGAACGCGCAGTACTCGCATTTGTGCGCGCAAAAGGGCACGTGGACATACAAGCCGCGGACCGGTTCGGTTGCGGACGGATCCGCGGGCAGCGTGCTCCCTGCTGATACGGACGAGGGGCGGGTGGCCAGTGCGATGGGGGCTGCGGCGGAACTCATGGAGTCGGAGATTGGGTCAACCGCGCAAAGTGGGTGTCCACCGCGGCGCGCACGGCCGATGCGAGCGCCTGCACGCGAACCGGAATGGGCCAGTCGCTGGGGGCTTCGAGGGTGTAGTTGAGGCGCGTCTTGTTCACGCCAAGCCAGATGGCCTCGGGCCATTCGGGGCGCTGGTCAGGATTGAAATCAGGCCACTCCATCGGACGGATGATGCCGGGCTCGCTGATGGGGCGTCCGTCGATGAGGTCGGTCGGATCGATCGGACACACCGGCGCGACTGCATCCAAAATGGTACGCGCCAACGAGGGGCGGTGATCCGGGTTCAGCTCGTAGCAGTAAAAGCCGTGGGATTCCCAATCCTCGTGAAGCAACAGGGTGAGGTCGAACGCGGGTTGGGCCTTGAGCCATTCCGCGTGGGTTTGCGCTTCGGCGGAGCGGAAATGGCGGTAGTCGCGATTGATGTCGATGCCGTCCTCGTTTTCGCGCGTGTTGCGGGCGAGTCCGCCCGGGTTTAGGAGCGGGGCGAGGGTGAGGTGGGCGTCGGGCCAGCGGTTTTCCTGGAGCAGTTGAAGGAGGGCGAGCGGGCCGGCGGGTTCGTCGCCGTGCATGCCGGAGGACACGTACAGGCGCGGGGCGGTCGGGGTCTGGGCGGCGCGGGTGAGGATGGGGAGTCGATGCTCGCGGGCGGGCAGGTGGGAGACCGACCATCCGTGGTTGCGCGCGGCGGATTCAATCGCCTCGCGAGTCTGCTGCACGTCGATGCGTTCGCCGTGATATCCGCCGATGTTTTTACCCAGCCGTTGCACGCCGGCGAGCATCGCTGCCCGGTGGGTTCGCGCAACCTTCGACCGGAGTTTCCGCGGGGAGTGAACCGGGGGCTTACTGGATTCCGAGGGCTGATGCGGCGGCGCGAATTGCGGGGGGATCGCAGATGTCGAGGCGGCCATCGTGCCACAGGATGGCGAAGCGTTTGCCGTCGGGCAGGTATCGGACGCCCGCTGGATTTCCGCCGGATTTTGGGCTTTCGAAGCTGCCGAGCACGCTGCCGTCGGCGGTGGACACCAGCGCGACGCGGCGATCAACGCAGACCACCGCTTCGCTGCCATCGGGAGAAAGCGTGAAGGTGGTGACGTCGCCGCCGAGCTCACCTTTGAGCGTGGCGCGAGGCTGCCAGGTGGTGGTGTCCCACAGAATGCTGGTGGTTTGGCCGGCGGAGGTGAGGGCCACGTTGCCGTTGGGGCTCCACGCGGCGTCGCAGGAGATCGGGGCATCGAGGGTTCGGATCACGCTGCCGTCGGAGACCCGGTGCACGCGAACAAAGGCGTTGGAGCTGCTGGATCCGGTTTTGGCGCAATTGACCAGAACCTGCGTGCCATCCGCGTTGAGGGCGGCGAAGTAGGCGCTGGGCGCCTTCCATCGGCTCAGCGTTTTGATTCCCTGGTCGGTGACCTCCAAAATTCGAACCTCCTCATTGCCCTTCACGAAGGCCGAGACCATCGCGATCCGGCGTCCGTCGCGGGAATGGTCGGTCATCATGAAATTCGGTTCCGCATCGAGACGCTCTCCTGCGCCGATTCGAGGGCCTTCGGGAGTTTGAGTGATCGGATGCCGCCAGACTCCGGTGACGACCGAGGTTCGGATGAGTTTTTTGCCTTCCTCCTGGAGGGCGACCATGGCGACTTCATCGCGGGGGTGGATGCCGGTGTCGATTTCGTCGATCAATCGTCCGGAGCTCAGATCGCGGATGCGCGTGTAGCGTCCGTGGGCGGAGACGACCCAATCCGCCTTGGGGTTGAACTCAAAGCAGCAGTTGTTGATCGAGAGTCCGTACGCGGCGAGATGGCCGCCCGAGATGATCCGGTATCCGGCCGGTTCGATCACGCGCCAACGCGTGGCGATCCCCAGCATCGTGGACGACACGAACTCGTTCCCCGCGGGCTGTTTGGCGAGCGGCGCCCGGCTGTAGTTGCCCACCACGAGTTCCTCGGCTCCGGAGTGGGTGTTGAAGATGTGTAGCGTGGAGCCCTGTCCGCGAAGCGCGAAGAGGTTGTCGTTGGCGAGGAAGAAGATGTCGCCCGAATCGGCAATGTTTGAAGCGATGCGCGCGGTGAGCAGTCCACGTTCATTCTCGTAAACGACAACCGTTCAGTCTTCCAACGACGCCGCGATGCGGTGCGAGTCCGAGCCCCAGGCAATGGCTCCCGGGGCGGCGGGGAGGGTGAGGGTTCGCTCGTGCTGGAGGGTGGCGCTGAAAATCATGAGCTCGCGGTCGGCATGATCGGACAGGTGCACGGCGGCGATGTGATTGCCGTCCGGGGAGTAACGCACCTGGTTGAAGGCCACGGGGCCGTTCCAGCGGGCGAGCTCGGCGCCGTCGGTGGTCCGGTGGATCGCGAGTCCTGGCCCCTTCAATCCGGCGACGAAGCGGGTGCCATCGGGCGAGAATTGCACGTCATCGACGAAGGATTCATCGAGCGACCGCGCCGTCGGAGCGGGGCGGTTGGTCAGCTCGAGCAGGGGTTTGGTTTGGCCGATTCCCCAGATGCGAATGGTGTCGTCCGAATGGCGAACAATTACCCGGGATCCGTCGGTGTTGAAGTGGAACGGTCCGAAGACGGGTGCCGGTGCGTGGATGTCCGTCACGTGTTCCGGAGAGCCCCAGCGAAGGAACGCGGCGTGTTCGGTGTGTTCGCCCTCGGGGGTGGGGAAATCCATGATGGCGATCCGTCCGGTGGGATTGAACCGGATGTTGCAGGGAACGCCGGGATCCGGATTCCAGCTTTCGATCGGTTCCAGATCGGGAAGCAGCAGGGCGTTGAAGGCCTCGTTGCGAAGGTCGGAGCCGGGACGGATCTTTGCCGCCTCGGCCAGGGCCGCGAGCGCCTGGGTGCGCCGTCCCGGCTTGGTGGTGAGATTCAGCGCCCGGGCCTCGGAAAGCCGCGCGTCGCGCAGGTGCGCTCGGGCGGTGTTCTCCGCCAGGGTGGCCTTGCTCAGCGAAGTCTGGATGCGGCCGCGCGCGCGCTGGATCCAGATGGCAGAGGTTGTTGAGCCCACCGCGAGGGCGGCGATGAGCACCCAGACCGCGGCCAGGGCGGGACGCCGCTTGCACCAGCGGAGGAGTCGCCCGGCGGAGGAAATCGGTCGTGCCAAAATCGGTACACCATCCAGGAACCGATTGAGATCCGCGGCGAGTTCGAGCGCGGTCGGGTATCGGCGGGCCGGATCCCGTTCCAGGCACTTGAGGCAGATGGTTTCCAGATCGCGCGGAACGCCGGAGTTGAGGAGGCGCGGGGCGACCGGGTCGTCGTTCAACACCTGTCGCAGCGTCTCGTGCACCGATCCGCCGACAAACGGGGGACGGCCGGTGAGCGTGAAGTAGAGGATGGCACCGAGGGAATAGATGTCGGCCGTGGGACCGATGGGGCCGCGCTGCGGATCGGCCTGTTCCGGCGGGAGGTATCCGGGGGTGCCGAGCACCTGTCCGGTGACGGTGAGGTCGGAATCGGCGGTGATGTCCTTGGCCAGACCAAAATCGGTAATGCGCGGAGAACCGAACGGATCAATGAGCACGTTCGACGGCTTCAGGTCGCGGTGAAGGATCCCGCGGTCGTGCGCGTACTGAATGGCGTCGGCCAGCGTCTTGAGGAGATTCGCGGCGCGTCGGGCGGGCATGGGTTGACCGGCGAGCTGGGTGGCGAGGTTGGGGCCCTCCACCAGATCCATCGAAAAGTACTGAAGCCCCGCATGTTCACCGACCTCGTGGATGGCCACGATGTTCGGATGCTGCAGCTTCGCGGCCGCCATGGCCTCGGTGCGGAAACGTTGCACCACCTCCGGTCGGGCAAACTCGCCGGCGGACATCAGCTTGATGGCCACCGATCGTCCCAGACTGAGCTGTCGTGCGCGGTGAATGACCCCCATTCCGCCGCGGGCGATTTCGCCCTCCAGTTCGTAGTCGCCGAAATATCGGAGCAACACCGGCTTGGTGGCCGAGGAGGAGGTGGTGGTGGAGTTAGGGTTGGGCGTGGGGGTGCGAACCGGCGTCGGAGTTGGCGTCGGCGTCGAACTCGGCTGCGGCGTCTCGCTCAGGGAAGCCGCGGACGGGAAGGCATCGCTCAGCAGGCACCGGGGGCAGAGGCCGCCCAGATTTGATCCACCGAGCTTCGCGCCGCATCGCTGACAGGTGCGTGGGGTATTGGGAGTGGGTTCCATGACACGGATTCCGATTACAATCCCATAAGCGTTTTTCCCGGAAGGGTTACCGGTAGTTTTCCGGTATTGCGGACCTCAGGAGCCAAACATCCCCAAAAGGTGCCGGATCTCGCTGTCCACGTCGGACTCCTTGTCCACGGTTTCTGCGACCTCGGCGTGGAGTTGTTCGCGAAAGCGTTGGCGCAGCCGGTGCACGGCGACTTTGACCGCACCCTCATTGATGCCGAGTTTTGCGCCCATTTCCTCGTAGGAGAGTTCGCTGTTGCCGCCCCAGATGAATTGCTGGAGTTGCTGGTAGATGGCGGCGCGGCCGGTGACTTCGTAGTCGAGTCGGAGCCGGGCCATGACGCGCTCGAGCAGCGCCTCGGCCCAGCGTTGATCGAACACGCGGTCCGGGGTGAGCTCGTCCATCGGCTCGGCGGTGTAGCGGGATTCCGCCTCGTCCGCGGTGTAGGAAAGCACCAGTTGTCCGCCGCCGCGTTTCTGTCGGTTGGCCTTGCGCCAGTCTTCGGTGAGGAAGTGTTTGACCGAAGTGAGCAGGAAGCTGCGGAAGCGTCCGCGTTCCCGGTCGGCCTTGGCAAATCCGCCGCGGGCGAGGAAGCGGCTGAAGAATTCCTGGGTGAGATCCTGGGCGTCCTCGGGCGACTTGGCCTGTCGGCGAATGAACGTGTAAACCGGGAACCAGTACGTCTGGCAGAGTTTCTCCAGGGCTCGAAACGAAGCGCTGCCGGGGCTGCCATCGGCCGACAACACCAAACTCCATTGGGTGGTCTTGAAGCTCCCGCCCGCGGGTGTCGGCGTGGGCGTCGGCGGGAGGGAATCCGGAGTGATCGGGTCGTGCGCGTTCGGCATACCTTGCGAATCGGCGCGAACCGTGCCGGACCTTACCTCGTTAGGCGAGCAGCGAGTCGGGAGCGGGGAGTGTTTTGTGCGAGGTATTCGAACTTCGAGGACCGATTCGCAGATGCTGGATGCTGGATTTTTGGGTCCATTCCACTTTCCGACCGAGTTTTCCGTTCCTGCTTTCATGCTTTCCAAATTCCATCTCTTTGGAGTTGCCCGCGCCGTTCCTTGACTTGTTGGAGGGAACACCGTAAGCCCTCTCCCTCTTCGGGATCCTACCCCGAAGTTCAGCCCGGGAATCGGCGTTGAACGGCACTCCGGTGTCGGACAGTTCTGGTTCTCGTCGCGCTTAGCCGAACGGGACACTGGCCACCTGGCCGGGAACAGCTTCCGTTCGGCTTCCCTGTTTTTACGGCCAGGAATTCTGACCAGGTGTCACGGACCGCATGGAACGGAACTTCCAAAACGCGGCTCCGTGAATGGACCCCAACTATTGAATCCCCAGCTCCTCGGCTGCGGATCGAAGCGCGGCGGGATCAAAAATATCCACGCGCCCTTCGCCCCACAGCACGGAGAAACGTTTGCCATCGGGGAGGTAGCGGAGGCTGACCGGATTTCCACCGGCCTTCGGGCTTTCGAAGCTCGATAGCACCTGGCCGTCGCGCGTCGAGATCACGTAAATGCGGCGGTTGCGCGCCACCACAGCTTCGTTGCCGTCGGGCGAGAGATCGAACGTGGTTTCCGATCCGGCAAGCTCCCCCTTCAGTTCGAGCCGCGGTTTCCACGTGGTTGGGTCCCAGAGAATGCTGGTGTCGGCACCATTGGAAGTCATCGCCACCGCACCGTTGGCGCTCCAGGTGGCAATCCATTTGGGAGACGCGTCCAGGGTGCGAATCACGCTGCCGTCGTCCACGCGATGCACCCGCACCGTGGCTTCCTCGGCCCCGTTCACCAGCACCTGGGTGCCGTCGGCATTGAAGGCGACGTAGCCCACGCCCGGGGCCTTCCACCGGCTGAGCGGACGCAGCCCGCGATCAGTGACTTCCACGATCCGCACTTCCGGGGTGGGTTCGGCAAAGGAGGAAATCAGGGCCAGCCGGCGTCCATCGGGCGTGTGGGCGGCCATCATGAATTCCGGTTCGGAATCGAGGACTTCGCCTGGACCAATTCTGGGACCCGAGGGGGACATGCGAATCGGATGCCTCGTGATTCCCGTGGCGCGCGAGATTCGTATCAGCGTTTTGCCACCGTCCTGCAGGGCCACCATCGACCATTCGGTGCGGCCGGTGACGCCGGAGTCCTGCTCGTCGATCACTCGTCCGGTGACGGCATCGCGGATCCGCGTGTACCGGCCGTGCCCCGAGACCAGCCATGCTCCATTGGGACTGAAATCAATGCAGCATCCGCCCAGCATCCATCCCACCGCTTCCACCCGTCCGTTTGGAATGGCGCGGAATCCGGTGGGGGGAACGACCTTCCATCGGGTGGAGAGTTCGTTGACCGAGGTGGTCACGAACTCGCGTCCGCCCGGGCCCGGCGAGATCGGACTGCGGCCCATGTCGTTGAGTTCAATCTCCAGATTCCCCTGCGCCGCGTTGAAGAGATAGAATATGGATCCCAGCCCGCGCACCGCGACCAGCGAATCGGTGCCGAGGAATTGGGTGGCGGTGTCGGCGGTGAGGTTGGCGTTGATCCGCGCCGTGGCCCAACCCTGCTCGATGTTGTGCACCACCACGGTGCCGTCGGTGAGCGCGGCCCCGATCCGGTGGGAGTCGGAGGACCACGAGAACATCAGCGTCGGGGCGGCGAGCGTGACGCTCCCCTCGGGCTTCAAGTCGGAACCAAGGATCCGGATCTCGCGTCCCACTCGATTGAGAAAATTCGCGGCACCGATGTGTTGTCCGTCCGGCGAATAGCGCACCTGGTTGAACACGTTGGTGACGTCCCAGCGGGCGAGTTCGGCACCGTCGGAGACGCGACGCACGATCAATCCGCCGTCCTTGCGTCCCGACACGAAACGCGTGCCGTCGGGGGAAAAATCCACGTCGCTGATGTCGCCATCGTTCGAGGTGTCGAACGACAACGGCTGGTTGGTGAGGATCAGAAACGCTTTCGGAGTCCCGAATTCCCAAAGGTGGATGGAGTCGTCGAGATGGCGTGCGATCAACCGCGTGCCATCCGCTGAAAATCGATGTGACCCGAGGGTGAGGGCGGGGGATTGGAGTTCGGCGACGGTCTGGGTGGAACCCCAGCGCAGGAATCTCGCGGGCTGCGGCGGCGCTTCGCCGAAGCGCGGAAAATCAAGCACACCGACCCGGCCCTGCGGGGCGAACCGGATGATCCCACCTTCCGGGGTTGGCGAGGTTTCGCCGGCATCGATGTCCCATTGCAGCAGCGCGGCGAAGGCTGCGTCGCGAAGGTCGGTACCCGGCTTGATCCGCGCCGCTTCAGCCAGTGCGGTGAGCGCGCGGCGGCGTCGTCCGGGGAGCGTGGTGAGCGTGACGGCCCGGGCTTCGGAGAGGAGCGATTCGCGCAGCCGCACGCGCCCCTGGGTTTCGGCCTTGGTGACCTTGCCGAGCGCGATTTCGGTGCGGGATTTGGCGCGTTGGATCAAGGCTGCGGCGAGCGTTGATCCGGCGGCAAGGGCGATGACCAGTCCCCAGATTGTGGCCAATGCGGGGCGTCGGCGACACCAGCGGACCCACCGCGCGGGCGCGGAAATCGGCCGGGCGAGAATGGGCAGGCCTTCCACGAACCGGGTCAACTCCGCTGACAACGCGGCGGCCGACGGGTAGCGCCGCGCGGATTCCCGTTCGAGGCATTTGAGGCAGATGGTCTCGAGGTCGAGCGGCACCCCGGTGTTCAGGATTCGCGGCGTTACGGGATCGTCATTCAACACCTGTCGCAGCGTCTCGTGGACGCTCCCGCCCAAAAATGGGGCGCGGCCGGTGAGGGTGAAATACAGGATCGCCCCGAGCGAATAGACATCCGAGGCCGGACCCACCGGCCCGCGCGAGGGATCCGCCTGCTCGGGAGGAAGGTAGCCGGGCGTGCCCAACACCTGGCCGGTGACGGTCAGGTCGGCATCCGACGAGACATCCTTCGCCAGACCAAAATCGGTAATCCGGGGCGACCCAAACGGGTCCATGAGGACGTTCGATGGCTTGAGGTCGCGGTGGAGAATTCCGCGTTCGTGAGCGTACTGGATGGCGTCGGCCAGCGTCTTGACCAGTCGCGCCGCTGCGAGGGGTGCCAGCGGCTGGCCGGAAAGCTGCGCTGCGAGGTTGGGACCATCCACCAGGTCCATGGAAAAGTACTGCAACCCCTCGTGTTCGCCCACCTCGTGGATGGCGACAATGTTGGGATGCTGCAGTTTCGCCGCCGCTGCGGCCTCGGTGCGGAAACGCTGGACGATCTCGGGTCGGGCAAATTCCCCGGCCGACATCAGCTTCACCGCCACCACGCGTCCCAGGCTCCGCTGACGCGCGCGCCAGATGACCCCCATGCCACCCTGGGCGATTTCTCCCAGCAGTTCGTAATCCCCGAACTGCCGGATAAAGGTCGGAGCCGCGCTGATCGGCGCCTCCACGTCCTCGCCGAATCCGGCCTCGGACGTAAACACATCGGCCAGCAGGCAGCGCGGGCAGACCGAGCCCAGTCCCGGCGAAATGCCGGTCGCCCCGCACCGGGTGCACGAGGAGGTTGGATCAGGGGAAGAGGCCACGAAAGCGGTGCGGCCCGGATGGGCCGCCGCCGCGGTCTCTAACAGCGCCTGTTCATCGGCTCAATGACCATTCCTGGTACACCTGCTCCTGGACGGCGGTTTTCGCGGATTTTCAGAGACCAAACAGGCCGAGTAGGTGGCGGATTTCACCGTCCACTTCGGACTTGGAATCCACGGTGGCGGCCACCTCAGCGTAGAGCTGGTCGCGGAACCGCTGGCGCATCCGGTGGACGGCCACCTTCACCGCCCCTTCGTTCATGCCGAGTCGGTGTCCCATCTCGGCGTACGACAGTTCCGCGTTCCGTCCCCAGAGAAACTGCTGCAGCTGCTTGTACACCTCGGCGCGTCCGGTCGCGGCGTAGTCGTCGCTGAGCCGCTTCATGACCCGTTCGAGCACGGCGGCGGCCCAGCGTTGGTCAAAGATCCGGTCGGGCGACGAGTCATCCACCGGCTCCATCTCCAGTGCGTAGCGCGATTCGGCGTCGTCGAGAGTGAAGGGCAGGTGGGTGGCGTCGCCGCCGCGCTTTTGCCGGGTGGCGTTCCGATGTTCCTCGGTTAGAAAGTTCTTAACCGAGACGAGCAGGAAATGCCGGAACCGGCCGCGTTCGCGATCCGCTTTTTCAAATCCACCGCGGGCCAGGAACCGGCTGAAAAACTCCTGGGTGAGATCCTTGGCCTCATCCGACTTCTTGGCCTGCCGGCGAATGAAGGAATACACGGGATACCAGTAGCTTTGGCAAAGCTCCTCCAAGGCCCTGGTGGAGGCGTCGCCCGCCGCATTCTTGGCGGAGAGCACCAGACTCCAATGCGTGGTGTGAAACGGTTCGCCCGCCTGAGTGGGCGGCATGGAATCCGGCTCGATGGATTCTGGTTCGGGGTCGGTCGGCATGGGATCTGAGAAGCGTGGGCGAAAAAGGGTTCCTACCCTAACAGTTCATTGAAAAACCCGAAGATTCTAATGAATCGTGGTTTTCGTGGTTCGTCTGAATTGAATGCGTGGAGCTGTTGATCCTCAGGCCGATATGTTCTGCCTGATTTCTCCTGAAAGCCGGGTCCCGAAGGACCATCCGCTG
>CANGKZ010000067.1 GCA_947454705.1 Verrucomicrobiota bacterium | reverse complement strand
CCGGCCGCCCTCCGGCCCTCCCAGACCGCGCCACCCGTGGTCACAGGCTCGGAGCCATCTCCGTCCGCAAAAAACTCCCGACCTAGGACCCCTGTCACTCCGCCATCTCGCAACACTCCCACTGACCAACTCTCGCTGTCATACGCCCGATGAAGGGTTAAAAAGTTGAAAGGTTGAAGGGGAAATTAGCCCCGCGGCGTGGCACGCCGCCGAAACTCCAAAAACGTCCAGCGACAGCGCCGTCGTTTTCTGATTGGAAGCCCGTCGGCGGAATCAGAATCAGACGACGAATTCCAGTACCGGGCGGAGGCGGTCCACCATGCGGATGAGATCGCGCTCGAGCGCGGGCATGTCGCGCATCGGTGAGTGTTGCTCCACCAATTGCCAGCCGAGGGAGTGCTGCCAGGTTTCGCGGCTGACGGCGGTGGGGTTGCCGCTGTCGCCGAGTTTTCCGAAGTGGCTGATGAGGTTGGCCGATCCCACGGCGGCGACCACCAATTGATGCGGCCCGGAGTAGAGTTCCGGGGCGTGATGATGCCGGGCGGATTCCACCAGGGGTTCCGGAAGCGAGTGGGCTGAGAGGTACTGGGCCCCGAGTTCGCTGTGATCCATTCCGAGCAGTTGGAGTTCGTGCTCCCGCGGATCGCCACCTTCGGACTGGATCCGTTCCGTGATCGCATTGAAGTGATCCGGGAACTGCGTGGCCATGACGATCTTGCCCACGTCGTGCAGAAGTCCCGCCACGTACACCACCTCTGAAACTTCGTCCCCGGCGAAACGGGTGAGTTCGCGGGTGATCATCGCCGTCCCGAGGCAGTGCTGCCAGAACCCGCGCCAATGGAAACGGCAGGGACCGGTCATCTTTTGAAAATCATCGACCACCGGTGTGGTCATCGCCAGTTGGCGGACCCGGCGGATTCCAAGATGGAACACAGCCTCCTCCACGGTGCTGACCTTGCGTCGGAGTGAGAAGTAGGCGGAGTTCGCCAGCTGGAAGACGTGGGAAGTGAGGCTGGGGTCGCGGCGGATCAGATCGGAGACCTGCGCCAGGTACCGTTGGTCGGCATCCAGCATTTCCCGGAGCGAGGCGCCGATCCGGCGCAGCGATGGGAGCTGGGGGCAGCGCTCCACCTGACGGAGGATGGTTTCGTGATCCAGAGGCTCGACAGCCACGGATCCTGCTGCGGCAGCGAACGACATGCGGACCTTCCCACCGGATCGGAGCTTTTCCGCAGAACTTGAGGCCTTTTTCGAAAAATCGATTCAGGGCCCCAAAATTGATCCGCAAAACCATTCAAGGAACCGGCCTTCCCGGCCGATGCAGAAGTGTCGCTGGGTTGCAGCGCTCCTGTGAGGTGCGGTTGCCGGATCCGTAGGGCGGATTCGACGAAGGCATTCGCGGGATAGGTTTGGTGAGGGACAGGAAACCAAGAGGAAGCGAAGGGAATACGAAGTTGACGACCAGGAACAAGCGGCGGCGTTTGACAAAACGCTGTGTGTTCGCCTTGGCCTCGGTAGTGACGATGGCCAGCGCGGAAGAGGTGTATCTGCCTCGCCTCGGCCCATCCCCCCTGCGGTTCGGGGACGCGTATCCCTTTCTCAAGCCGCCGACTCTTCCGGCGGATTACGACCCCCGGGTCGAACTCTCCCCACAGGCGCCAGTGACCAATTCGCTGCCTGCCGTGGTGTCCACCAATGCGCCCGCGCCGGAGCCCCCAGTGGTCCGGACTGCGTCGTCGCCCCGTCCAGAGCCCGTGGTGCTTACCAACACCCCGCCTCCGCCGCCCCCGGATGCCTTTGATTCCGGGTCCACCCGACCTACCTCCGCGCTTCAGCAGCTCATTCCCCTTTTCCGACAGGCGGTAACCACGAGCAATGGAGTGACGGAGATCATTGCGCCGCTGCCATTCGTCCCCGGAACGCCGGGCGCATCGCAGTCGAGCCGCGCGACCTTCGATAAGCCGTGATCGTTTCCCTTTTACGGGCCAGCCGATATTTCATCGGCCTCCTGGCCATCGTCTGCCTGACGCTGTTGCGTCTGCGAGCCTCCGAGCCTGCGCATCCGCCGGCGGTGAGTGCTGTTCCCCGGTCCGCCTCCGTCCACGCGCCGGTCGAGACCAACAACGCCCACGGCTCAAAGCCCAAGGACAAGGCGTCCACCAACTCAGCGCCTGCTGCAGCAGTCGCGCACGGGCACTCCCCCGCTTCTTCTGCGACCAACGCCTTGTCCAAATCTGATTCCCACACCCCGGCCGCCGCTGCGACCGAGCACGAGAAAAAACCCGAATGGGTCCTGCCCGACGAAGAGCCGCCGTCCCCCAAGGGATTCGAGGCGGAACTCGACACCTGGATTGATACGGCGCGCAAGGAGCGGGCTGCGACGAACTACGCCGCCGCCGAGAGCCTGCTCAAGTCGATCCTGGGCCGTCAGTTGAAGCCCGAGCTGTACCGGCCCGTTTTGCGCGAGCTCGCGGTTCTTTACGAAACCAAGGACGAACTGGCCAAGGCTCAGCAGATCCTTTCGCAGTATCTTTCCCGATTCCCGAGCGACCCCGCGGTGCCCGAAGTGCTGTTGGAGCAGGGGCGCAACTACCAGCGCATGGGCGTGCCGCGTCTGGCGGTGACCAAGTTCTACGCCGTGATGTCCACCGCGATTAACATCGCCGGATCCGATCCGGTTGGTGCCCAGCGGACCGTCCTGCGCGCGCAGCACGAAATCGCCAACTGCTATTTCGATTCCGCCGAGTACGACAGCGCGGTCGATTTCTTCCGCCGCATGCTGAAGCTACAGCTCTCCCCCCGGGACGAGGCGACGGTCCGGTACAAGCTCGTCAAATCCCTCGAACGGCTCTCCCGCACCAATGAAGTGGTGGGTGAATCCGAGCAGTTTGTCCGCCGCTGCCCTACCGCCACGCAGCTTCCCGAAATTCGCGTCATTCTAGCGAGCAATCTCAAGAATCTGGGACGGGACGATGAAGCCGTGGCCCAGGTTGCAGCGTTGCTCAAGCAGGATCGCACCCAACCCGGCCTTGACTTGGAGGCCCTGGCTCGTTGGCAATGGAGGGCAGGCAATGACCTCGGCAACCAGCTCTACCGGCAGGGCGATTACATTCATTCGCTCGAGGTCTATCGATTGCTCGAAGGGCTTGGAACCTCGCCCGAGTGGAAGTGGTCCATCTGGTACCAGACCGCGCTCGTCCTGGAGAAACTCGACCAGGTCCAACGCGCCCGCGATACGTACCAAAAAATTCTCGCCGAACGTTCCAAGGCCACCCCTGGAGCGCGGGGAGATCTGGACCTCGTTGCCGACCTTGCCCGCTGGAGGCTTGAGAGTCTCGACTGGGGCGATCACGCCGCAACCGCCTTCAAGGAACTTGCCCGCGGCCCCGTGCCTTCTTCTCCCGCTCCTGCTCCCTCTTCCACGCCGGCTGGCTCCTCCGCAGCAGCGCCCGCATCCGCCCCGGCCAAGAAATAATAGGATCCTTCCATGAACCCGCCGGCCTCCCTGCTCGCGGATCTGCAGCATCATTTCGACCTCGCCACCGCGGCGTTGCGCATCGTGACCGAGGAATCGGTCGCCCTGCGAAACAACGACGAATCCAAAGCCAAGGATCTCCGGGCGGGTCGAAGGCAGTTGCTGACCGATCTGACCGGCGCCCTTGACCGGCTCCGCCAACACCGCCATGTCTGGCTCGCCCTGCCTCCGTCGGAACGGACCGCGCGCGATGCCGAACGTCGCCTGATGCGTGACCTCCAGGACCTCCTCATGAAGGTCATGATGATGGATCGGGAAAACGAGCAACTCTTGTTGCGTCGTGGACTTGTTCCGCCACAACATCTGCCACCCGCAGAGCGTCAGCGCCCGCACTTCGTGGCGGACCTGTACCGCCGGCGCGGAAGCGGATAAGTACCGTTTTTGGTGCGTTGCGGATCCGATCCCCCGGGGGCGGCGGGTCTGCACAGCGGGGAGTGGTTCCGTGGTAGCGTCGATCTCAAGTTCGTTCCGGCGATGCCGATCGAGAAAATCATAGTCCTGGAGGACGATCTCATACTCCGGAAGCACCTGGAGCAGCAGCTCCGGGCGCGACGCTATGATGTGGCGGCAGTTCCCACCCTCGCGGCTGCCTACGAGATGCTCTCGAAGGATAACTTCGATCTCATCTTTGCCGACGTCCGCCTGCCGGATGGAGAGGGGACCGATCTTCTCGAACAGCTCCAGCAGCGGCCGGATCGCCCCCTGGTGGTCATCGTGACCGGATTTGGTTCGGTCGAGTCCGCCGTCAGTTGCATGCGCAACGGCGCGTTCGACTACCTCATCAAGCCCTTCTCCAGCGAACAGCTCGCCATCACGCTCCAGAAGGCGGAGGACCTCACCCGGCTGATCCGGGTGAACGACTTTCTCAACAAGGAACGAGCCGATGACGGCGGATCCGAACTGGTGGGACGCAGCGCGGCGATGGAGACGCTCCGGAGCCTCATCCGCAAAGTCGCCCGCACCCAGGCCACCGTGCTCATCCAGGGCGAGAGCGGTACGGGCAAGGAACTCGTCTCCCGCGCCATCCATCGCGAAAGCCCCCGGGCCAACGCCCCGTTCATCAAGGTCAATTGCGCCGCCATTCCGGAGAACCTCATCGAGAGCGAATTCTTCGGTCATGAAAAGGGTGCCTTCACCGGGGCCCTGAACAAACGCGAGGGACGCTTCGAGCTCGCCCACGGTGGCACCATCCTGCTGGACGAAATCAGCGAGATCTCCCCACAGGTGCAGGCGAAACTGCTCCGCGTACTCCAGGAACGGGAGTTCGAACGCGTGGGCGGCAACCGAACGCTCAAGGTGGACGTTCGGGTCATCGCCACCACCAACCGCGATCTCGAGGAAAGCGTTGCCCGGAAGGAGTTCCGACAGGACCTGTTTTTCCGCCTCAACGTCGTGCCCATCCACGTGCCCCCGCTGCGGGAACGTCAGGACGACATCGTGGTGCTGGCCTCGCAGTTCATGCAGCGGTTCGTGCGCAAACACGGCGTTCACGTCACCGGCATGAGCGCTGCATGCAAGGAGGCGCTGCAATCCCACGGATGGCCCGGAAACGTTCGCGAATTGCAGAACGTGATCGAACGCGCGGTCATCCTGTGTCCCGACGGGCAGGACTTGCAGCCCTCGCACCTTGGCTTCGGCCATGCCTCCGCAGCCCCGGCCCCGGTCGCGGTCGCCGTGCCCCTTTCGCTTCCCGTCCCGGTGGCTGATCCCGCAGCCTCCTCCTCCATCCCGTTCCCTGCTGCTGCGGCGAATGTGCCCATTCCTGGTACTTCCGCGCCGGCCGCCTCCGCTGCGGTTCCTCCGGCGGTGGCCGAGTCCGCGGATTCCATCCAGTCCCTGGCCGACTTGGAGCGTATCCACATCCTTCGCGCTCTCGACTTGTGCGAGGGCAATCGCACCAAGGCGGCGCGGCATCTCGGGGTGAGCATCCGCACCATCCGGAACAAGCTCCATGAGTACGGGGTGACCGGACGCGATGACGATGCCGCCGGGGCGGACTCCGCCACGTCGGGCTCCGCTGCGAGTTAGGCTTCATCCACTTCCGCCTTTCGGTCTCCCTACCCCTTCCGGTGTCGGGATTTGCCGGCCTTCTGGCGGTTGATCCACCTGCCCGGCATTCGGTTCCCACTGCGGACCTTCCATCTCTGCCGGGCCGGTCGCTGACCACCGGGTAAAACGTTCCCACCCTCCGGTTCGGCTCGGGCAAGACTTGCCTGATTTCTGCCTCGTTCGCCTCCCTTCAGCTTGTTCTTCAATGAGTTGCATCGGCGGCACGCCTGCTGCTTCACCTCCGACGAAGGCAGAAGACTATGGTTTCCACCCTGTTCAACCAACCGACCTACGTGGCGGGCAAGAAGTTGCTGGATGTCGCTGAGATGCGGCAATCGGCGATTGCCGCCAACTTGTCGAACTTGGAGACGCCGAATTACCGGCGCGTGGACATTGCCCCGACCTTTTCGACCGAGCTCGATCAGGCGCTGCGCGGCGGGAATGCCGGTCAGATTGCCAGCCTTCAGCCCAAGGTGGCCGTGGACCAGACTGCCACCGCCGCCAACCGCGACGGCAACACCGTGCAGTTGGAAAACGAACTGATGGCGATGGGGCAGAACACCCTCGCCCACCATTTCGAGACTCAGCTCGTCTCCGGAAAACTACTTCAACTCCGACTGGCGATCACTGGTCGCCCGGTCTGAACCCTGAACTGCCATGATTCAACTCCTCACCGGAATCAAGAGTGCGACCGCGGCATTGTCCGCCGAGCGGCTCCGCCTGGATGTCGTCGGACAGAACATCGCCAACGCGCAGACCACCCGCAGCATCGACGGCCAGCCGTACAAGCGGCAGGTCGTGTCGTTCGAATCCTTCCTCGACCGCACCGACACGGCTCCCGGATCGGCCGGTGTGCCGAGCGTCCGCATTTCCAAGGTGGCGCCCGACGAGCGTCCCGCCCGCAGCGTGTACATCCCGGGGCATCCCGATGCCGACGCGCAGGGAATGGTGCAGATGCCCGACATCAACATTCACGAGGAAATGGCCGACATGATCGCCGCCTCCCGTGCCTACGAAGCCAATCTCGCCTCGGTGAAGACCGCGCGATCCATGGCGCTTCAAACGCTGAGCATCGGCAAACGCTGAGGAATCTCCGCCACCCGCCCGCCGAATCTAGAATCCGCCCTCGATGCTGGACGCGCTTTCCAATCTGACTTCGTTCAAGGGGATCGACCCCCGGCAGCTGACCGCTGCCCAGAATCCGGCTGGTGCGCTCAACCAGCTGATTCCGCAGTCGGACATGGCCACGCTGCCGAAGACGGCGATTGGGCCTTCGACCACGCCGGGTGCCGCGATCCGTCCCGCCTCCCTCGCCGGTGTGCAGACCGGCAGCGGTGCCTTCGACCGCACGCTCGAGCAGTTCGTCGGTGAAGTAAACGCCAAGCAGGCCGCCGCCTCGGACACCGTCCACGGCCTTATCAGCGGGCAGGGCACCTCGCTGCACCAGACCATGATCTCCCTGGAGGAAGCCCACGTCTCCTTCCAGCTCATGGTCGAAGTCCGCAACAAGCTTCTGGAATCCTACCAGGAACTCATGCGCATGCAGATCTGACCTTTTCCCCATTTCTGACACATGAATCAGGGTTTTTCCCAACTCGGTACGCAGCTCAAGACCATCTGGCAGGAGCTCTCCATCGGCCAGCGCTTCAACCTCGTGCTCGCCGGTCTGGTGATCATCGGCGGCATGGTGGCGCTCGGTGTCTGGTCGAGCCGGCCGGATTACGCGCTGCTCTACGGCAAGCTCGACGACGCCGAGGCCTCCCGCGTGCTCGCGGCCCTCGATGACGCGAAGGTCCCCTACCGCGTGAACCGCGGCGGAGGGGCCATCCTCATCCCGGCCGACAAGGTTTACATCATGCGCATGCAGCTCGCCGCGAAGGGCATTCCCCGCGGTGACGGCGTCGGCTACGAGATCTTCGACAAGCCCAACTTCGGCATCTCCGACTTCGTCCAGCGCGCCAATTACATCCGCGCCGTTCAAGGCGAACTCGCCCGCACGATCTCGCAGGTGGACAGTGTGGAAAGCTCCCGCGTGATGATCGTGATGCCGGAAAACCGGCTCACCGCTGACAGCACCCGCAAGCCCACCGCCTCGGTGTTCGTCCACGTCCGCGGCAACAGCCAGCTCGCCACCCAGACCGTCGCCGCCATCCGCTTCCTCGTCGCCAACGCGGTCGAGGGACTCACGCCCAACAACGTCAGCGTGGTGGACAACCTGGGCAACGTGCTCTCCGAGAATTCCGACGGTGACCCGATCGCGGGCCTCACCTCGAACCAGCTATCCGCCCGCCGCAACCTCGAGCAATACCTCTCCCGCAAGGCCGAGAGCATGCTCGAAAAGGTGCTCGGACCCGGACAGGCCGTCGTGCGCGTCTCCGCCGAGATCAACTACGACAACCTCCAGCGCACCGAGGAAAAGTACGATCCCGAAGGCCAGGTTCTTCGCACCTCCACGGTCAACGACGAGTCCACCGACAGCCTGACCGCAAACTCTTCCAGCGGCGGCACCGTGGGCACCCCGACCAATGCGAACTCCGAGACCAATTCGGTCGCGGGCGCTCCGGCCACGCGCACCAACACGAAGAAAAAGGTCACGAACAACCAGTTTGAGATCAACAAGGTGTCCAGCACCACCACGCAGGGTGCGGGTGGCATGCGCCGGCTCACCGCCGCGGTGTTCGTCGCCCAGCGCTTCACCGGCACCGGAACCAACCGCGTGGCCCAACCCCGCACGCCGCAGGAAATCACCCGGCTTCAGAAGATCGTCGAGGACGCCGTGGGCATTCAGCAGAATCTCGATCCGCTCCGCCGCGACAGCATCACCGTGGAGGAAGCTCCGTTCTCCGATCCGGTCGGTGCCGACACCTTCAAGGAACTCGAACACCAGGAACGCTCGCGCATGTGGATGGATCTCGCCTCGAACGCGATTTATCCGGCCCTCGGCCTGGGCGCGCTGTTCCTCCTCTGGCGCATGTTCCAGAACACCCCGACCGATCCGATCCCGCTCGGCGTGCCCGTCGGCGCCATTGGGCCGGATGGCACCATGGCCGGCGCGCTCGGACCCGGCTCCGGTGGCCCGATCACCGTCGAAGCCTTCAATCAAATGGTCCGGGAGAATCCGGCCAACATGACCCAGGCCATCCGCGGTTGGATGTCCCGCAACCCGAGCGCCAAGTAATTTAATCCACACCCGGACCCGATCGAATCGCCATGCCAGTCGCCGCTCCAGCCCCGGTCTCGCCCTCGGACTTCTCGCGCATGTCCAAGATCCAGAAGCTTGCCGTGCTCCTCGTCGTCATCGGCGATGAGGCCGCGGGGCAGATTCTGAAATCGCTCTCGGACGACGAGGTGGAATCCATCTGCGGTGAGATGACCAAACTTGGTCTGATCTCCCGCGAGCTCCAGCAGGAGGTGCTCAAGGAATTCTCCGAAGTCGCCATCGAAGCCGGCACCTCGCTCTGCGGCGGAGTGCAATTCGCCAAGACCGCCCTCGAACGCGCCCGCGGTGCGTTCAAGGCCTCGTACATTCTCAGTCGCGTTTCGCCCTCGAGCTCTCCGGTGGCCTCCACCGACCAGATCGTCGATCTCGAACCCTCGCAGCTTTTCAATCTCATCCGGCACGAACAGCCCCAGGCCATCGCGCTGATCCTCAGCTTTCTCACGCCCGACAAGTCGTCACGCGTCCTCCGCCTCCTGCCGGTTGAAACCCGCGGACAGGTTGTGGAACGCATCGCCACTCTTGCACCGACTTCCGCCGAGGTGGTGGAACGCGTCGTCTCGGTGCTCCACCTGCGCCTCGGCGCCAAGCAGACCTCCGCTCCGGTCAACCGCAGCGGCGGCATCAAGGTCGCCGCCACGCTGCTCAACTCGCTCGACAAATCCACCAGCAAGGCGCTGCTGCACGACATCGATCAGCGCAATCCCGAGCTGGGGAATTCGATCCGCGAGAAGATGTTCACCTTCGAGGATCTCGCCACGCTCAGCCTGGCGACCCTGCAGCGCATCGTCCGCGAAATCGAAATGCGCACGCTCGCGATGGCGTTGATCAACTCCAACGAGAACGTGAAATCCGCGATGATGGGCGCCGTTTCTCGTCGCGCCGCCGAAACGGTGAACGAGGAAATGAGCTCGCTCAGCGCCGTCAGCAACCGCGAGGTCGAAGCCGCCCGCATCTCGGTGATCGAAGTCGTCCGACGCCTCGAGGCCGAAGAGGAAATCAAACTCGGTGACGATTCCGGAGGATCCAATGACGCGGCCTGATCATCGCCTTCTGGGCACCATCCAGTTCGGATCCATCCTCCGCGACGTCCGACGCGAGGAGCCGAAGCCCGAGCCCTCGATCGAGGAACTCCTGCGCGTTCGTGAGGAGGAAGCCTTCGAGCGCGGCCGCCAGGCCGGAGAACTCGCCCTGCGTGAAAGCCTCCTGCAACAACGCGGCGAATTTCTGGAACTCCAGCGCGGTGTGCTGAACCACCTTCAGAACTCGCTCCCCGAAGTCATGGCCCAATGCGAGGGCACCATGGTGCAGCTCGCCTTCGAGGTCGCCAGCCGTCTCGTCGCCGGCATGCCGATTTCCATGGAGATCGTGCAATCCGTCGTGCGCGAGGCGGTCAGCAAACTCACCGATGCCGGACGCATCACCGTCCAGGTCAACCCCGAGGACCTCGAACTGCTCCAGCGCGCCAACGCCCCGGTGCTCACCGAGGAAATCACCGGCGAACGGCTCACCTTCGAGCCCTCGAACCAAGTCACCCGCGGCGGCTGCGTCCTGCGAACCCGGTTCGGGTCCATCGATGCCCGACGCGAGACCAAGCTCGAACAACTCCGCAACGCCGTCGCATCATGATGGACTCCGGCCTCACCCAATTTCCCGGCTCCCGCCTGGCCGATGCCGTGCGCGGCGTGCGCCGCACCCGCCTGGTCGAGAACCGCGGACGCGTGGTGCAGTTGATCGGACTGGTCATCGAATCCCAGGGACCCATGGCCGCCGTCGGCGAGGTCTGTCGCATCGAGTCTCCGCGACGCGATGAAGTCACCTACGCCGAAGTGGTCGGCTTCCGCAACGAGCACGTGCTGCTCATGCCCCTCGGCCCCCTTCACGGCATCCATCCCGGATGCGAAGTGATCGCCACCGGACGCCCCCTCGAAGTTCCCGTCGGAGAATCCCTCCTCGGACGCGTGGTGAACGGACTCGGACAACCCATCGATGGACGCGGCCCGCTCAACACCGAGCTGCGCGCGCCCACGACCATGTCCCCGCCGCATCCCCTGCGTCGTCGTCGCATCAACCAAGTTTTCGAGACGCGCATCCGCACCCTCGACACCCTCCTGCCGTGCGGACGCGGCCAGCGTCTGGGAATCTTCGCAGGTTCCGGCGTCGGCAAATCCACGCTGCTCGGAATGATGGCGGGCCATGCCGAGGCCGATGTGAACGTGATTGCGCTCATCGGCGAACGCGGTCGTGAGGTGCGCGAATTCATGGAGCGCGATCTCAGTCCCGAAGGTCGCCGCAAATCCATCGTGGTGGTCGCCACCTCCGATGAACCCGCGCTCGTGCGTTTGAAGGCCGCCAGCGTGGCCATGGCCATGGCCGAGCATTTCCGCGATGCGGGTCGGAATGTGCTGCTGCTGATGGATTCCGTGACGCGTTTCGCCATGGCGCAGCGCGAAGTGGGTCTGGCCGTTGGCGAGCCGCCCGCCACCCGCGGCTACACGCCCTCCGTCTTTTCCGTTCTGCCGCAGCTGCTCGAACGCGCCGGTTCCGGTGAGAACGGAACCATCACCGCGTACTTCACCGTGCTGGTCGAAGGCGATGACATGAACGAGCCGGTGGCCGACACCGTTCGTGGTATTCTCGACGGACACGTGGTGCTCACCCGCGCCCTCGCAGAGCGGAACCACTACCCGGCGATCGACGTCCTCCAAAGCGTGAGCCGTCTCACCCGCGAGCTCTGCTCCAAGGACCAGCTCGCCGCCGCGGCCGAAGCCCGCGAACTCCTGGCCGTCCACCACCAGAACCAGGACATGATCAATCTCGGAGCCTACGTCGCCGGCAGCAATCCGGCGGTGGACCGCTCCATCAAACTCAACCCGGCTCTCACCGCCTTCCTGAAACAGGGAGTCAGTGAGGAAGTCGCCCCGACCGAAGCCTGGCGCCAGCTCGGTACCATTCTTGGTCGTCCCTCCGTCGAATCCAAATCCCCTGCCTCCGCATGAAGCCATTCCGATTCCGTCTTCAGTCCCTCCTGAGTCTCCGCGAGCGGGAAGAGCGCAAGGCTCTGGAAGCCTTCGCCGCCGCGCTGCGCGAGGCCGAGCTCTCGGAAAGCCGCCTGCGGGCCACGCAGACCCGCATCAACGACCACTGGAACGCCGCCGCCGAGACGCTGCGCTCCGGCTGCGCTCCGGCGGAGCTTCAGTCGTGGCAGAGTTTTGGACAGATCCTGGTCCGCGAGGAGGCGCGTCTGCGGGCCGCCGCCGTGACTGCATCGGAAGCGGCATCGCTCGCCCGTCGCGCCCTCATGGCCGCGCGCCAGCGCCGCGAAGTCGTCGAAGCCCTGAAAACCCGCCACCGCGAAACCCACGAACGCGAAAGCCTTCATGAGGAGCAGATGCTGTTGGATGACATCGCCCAGCGCTCCCGCAAGCCGGCCTTTGGCGGCTTCGAGGTGGCCGTCCTGGAGACCCCATGAGCGCATCCACCCTTCCCATTGCCGCCGCAGCCTTCGGAGGTGCCGTATCGTTTATCGGCACGCTCGCCTTCCTGCTCATCCACCAGCCGTCGGAGAACCACGAGATCATTCCGCCGAAGCACCAGCCGGTCATCACCTGGTCGGTCCACACGCAGGAGATCGACGAAGTGGTGGTCGAGCTGCGCGAACGTCAGGAAGCCCTGACCAAGCGCGAGAAGCAGTTCGCCGAGATGTCCTCGCGCGTGCAGGCGGAACGCGAGGAGCTGAAGCAGCTCGCCGCGCAGATCCGCAAGGCGCAGGAAGAATTCGACAAGGCCATCAGCCGTGTGAAGGAGGACGAAAGTGCCAATCTCAAGCGGCTCGCCAAAACCTACTCCACGATGGAGCCCTCGACTGCGGCCACCATCTTCAAGCAACTCGATGAGGCCACCCTCGTGAAGATTCTTCTCTTCATGAAGGACTCGGAAGCCTCACCGATTCTGGCCGCCATGGCCGTTCAGGGCGAGGCCGACGCCAAACGCGCCGCCGCCATTTCCGAACGCCTTCGCGTTACCCTTCGCTCCTCAGATCCGACCAAGAAGTAAGCTTCGATGACAATTCCTCCTGGCATTCCCGGAGTGGGTGAAACCCTGTCCGCCGTTTCCCCCGGACCCGTGTCCGCCCCGATCGGTGCGTCCGATCCCTTTGCTTCGTTTCTTCACACCCAGCTCGGCCAGGCTCCGAGCCTCGCCCCAGCCAGCGCCGTTCTTCCGCCCCCTTCCGCCGCGATCGCCACTCCCTCCGAGGCCGAACTCCCCGTGACCGGGACGCCCGCCTCCGCGCCAACGCAGAGTCTTCCCGCCGTCCCCACCGCACTTTCCGCCGGGTCCTTCGCCGCTTCGCGTCGCATCGCACGCTCCGAAATCCCCGCGCCCTCCGCCCCGTCGAGCACTCCCGCGACGTCCGTTCCGACCACCCCCTCGCCGAAGCGAACCGCTTCGGCAACCGGCTCGGTGGTCCTCCCGGTCACCGGCATCAAAATCGATGCAAGTGTCGCCCCGCAGATCGCCGTTTCGCCTCGCGCGCGCGGAAGCGCTGGCGCGAACTCGAACTCGAGCCCGAGTACCACTTCTGCAGCGAACCCAACGCCGCCCACTTCCGGCCAGGCCATCGCCCTCCGCAGCGAAACTGTTGCAGGCAAGTCGCTGCCCGGCGCTGTGAATCCAGTCATGACCGCGGATCGCGGCTCCGCACCCGCCCTCGCTTCGGTTGCCGAAGCGGCCGAGGCATCGATCCCGGCCGGAGTTGAAACGGTCCCCAACGCGGTTGGTCCTGTCGCGACGCTGAACTCTTCCTCCCCGGCGCCTGCCAACCTCGGCGCTGCCAAGGGGACCCCGCGCGAATCGAAGACCTTTCTCACTCCATTGCGTACCACGTTGGATACGTCGGTCGCTGCGCCTCGATCCCAAATCGTGACTCCCAAGGCACCTGTCCTGGTGCCCGCAGCAGCCCACGCGGTACGTGCGGTGGTGGAATCGGTGACCCTCGGGTCCTCGAAGGTTCCGGCCATTTCTGCCGCACTGACACCTGCCCCTGCGCCAACGCCAGCAGTCGTATCCACTTCGACCCCTGCATCCGTTCCTGTCGCTGCGCCAGCATCAACGGTTGCTGTTGCCGTTGAAACCACTCCTGCTGCGTTGCCAACCCTCCCGCAGCAGGCACCGAAGCCGACCGTGGCCCGGATGCCGGAGTCGATCGCGATCCCCACGGCTGAACCGTCACTCGGAACTCCTTCCTCGGAGTTCTCCGCGGTGAAGGGGGCCATCGAAATCTTTACTGCCGAAACGCCCGTTTCCTCCGTTGCACCCGCCGCAGCGCCAGTGGCAAGCCCTGCGCCGGCGGCTTCGCTCGGTGAACCGGTGGTTTATCCTGAAGTTCATTCGAAGGAATCTCGTTCGATCTCCATCACGCCCTCGGATCTCAACGCTTGGAGGCCTACCCCGAATCAAACTCCGACTCCGAGCCCAAGATTGAGCCCGGTCGGAACGGCAACTCCGACTTTCGTGACGCAACCTTCGCGTCCGGCTTCGACTGAGATTCCCGTTTCGGTGCGCTTGGATTCCACGGAATCGACCGAGACTCCTGTTTCCAATCCTTCGCAGACCAAGCCCGCTGCTCCCGTTGCTACCGAGAGTGCAGTCTCCGTTGCGCCGACGGATTCGAACCCGGCTCCGCTGCTGTCCCAATCGGCCGTAGCGGAGCATCTGAAGGAGTCTGCCAGCCCGGAGACGCCGCTCGCGGATCGCGAAGAACTCATTTCGCAAACGCCCGCGAATCCCCTTCCCGAAGTGGTGATTCCGACCGCGATCTTCGTACAAGCGCCGATGCTGGGCGAAGTGCCGGCCACTCCGGTTTTTGCGCCGCCGTCGCCGACTTCCCGCGTTGAGGGGAACCCCGTTCTCCCTCCTTCACCCGAAGCCACGGCTTTCGCCGAGCCGGTCCCCACTTCGGCACCCGAACCGGCCGTGGTGCGGTCCCGCAGCGTTGAGATTCCTGCCGAGCCACCGACCCATGCGCCCGAGAGCCGTGAACCAAGGCCCAGCGAAGGGAATGTGCACTCCGCGGTGGAGTCCGTCGTGACATCCGAAGCTGCGGTTCAGAACGCACCCATCCTGAAGCAGCCCCCCGTGGCGTTGGCTCCGGGAGCCGAGGTGCCGACGATGCGGCCGCAGCCCGTGTCGACGGGTGCGATGGAGCCCAGCCCCGTGCGCCAAGTTGCAGCCATCGTGCCGCAGGAAGCGTCGGTGCAGCACCCGACTCCTTCGATCGTCTCGCAGGCTCAACCGGTAACCACGGAACTGCCGCAGGCCAACGTCGCGCGCTCCGGTTCCTCAAAGGTTTCTCGAACACTCGTTGCTGAATTCACTTCGCCCGAGTCCGAGTCGGAGGCGGAGGCGGCCGCCGCACCCATTTCGAGATCCACCAATACCGAAGGCGCTTCCTCCGCTCCGTCCGCCCTGGACACCGCAACGCTGCTCGCGGCCGCGGGATGGAATCCTTCGCCGATCGTTCCGCCGGCTCCCGTGCTGGTGCCGGTGGTCTCGAATGCGGAGTCGGAGTCCCACGAATCTGGCGCATCTCCCGACCCATTTTCTACCCTTCCTGCGGCAAACAGTGGCGTGAAGGAGAAAGGTTTCGATGCGCCTGGCGAGCGGGAATCCATGGCATCGGGCTTCGACGCCGGATCTCGTGAAACGGCTCCTCGTGCCTTTGCTCCCCGGACCGCCACGGTTGCGTCGCACAGCGATGCAACTGCACCGCAACCGGAGAACCACCAGCCCAGCCAAATCTCCACCCCGCTTTCCCGGCCAACTCCTGGAGCCGTGGCGTTGCCTGGATTCCAAGCCGTGGCGCCGACGGTCGTTTCGGAAATTCCGGTTCCGCTCTCGCGTGACACCGGTCTGGCCCAGTCGACGAAGCCGCTGCAGAACTCGTCTGCCGAGGAATCGTCACCGTTACCGGCACCCGTTGGGAATCCCGTGGAGAGCCCGCTGGATCACGAAGCGGTTGCCCCGCGATTTGAAGTCGTCCAGCCGTGGACGCGTCAGGCCGCCGCGTCCTCGCCCTCTCCCTCGCCCGAGCCGAAGGCCGAGCAACCCCTCTTTGAAGCGTCTGCCCGGACGCAGTCGGAAGTGACGATGCAGCCCGCGCCGGCCCGACCGGAGCAGCTCCGCAGCGAAACGCGGCGCGATCCAAGCGTCGTCTCGGAGAAGCCGTTGGCCGCCTCCGCGCAGCCATCGATTACAACTGTAGATACCGTACGCCCCGAGGCTACGGATTCGAGCCGTCCGTCGGTTCCGCAGGCGTTTGCATCGCAGGACGAGTCACGTCCGCTGGCCCAGGAAACGCTTCAGCCCAAGTGGACCGGAGTGATTCCCGAAGCACGGACGGAATCGACCCCGGTTCGCCAGGACGTGGCGCTCAATCAACCTGCCGTCGCCTCGCGCTTCGAAGTACAGACTCCCGAAGCCGAAAGTTCCGCAGCGACACTTTCGACTCCTTCAGCCTCCGCCGCGCTGGGGACTGCTTCCACGGCGCAGGCTTCGACGCCTCGTTCGATTTCGACGGATCGGTCGGCTGCCAAGCCGTCGGTTCCGCAACCGGTCATCACTGCGAATCTGGAGGCTGCGCCCTCAAAATCGGATGCACTGCCTTCCGCGTTCAATCCGAAATCGGAAGTCGCCCAGGTTCACACTTCGGCCTCCGCGATAGTCGCCAATTCGCCTCTCACTTCTCCTGCCACTTCAACCGCAGCTCCAGCGGAGATCGGCGCTCCGGTCCCGAACGCCGTTGCGCAGAAGGCGGTTCCCGGTGCCGAGAGTGAGCACGTTCCCAATGCCGCGTTGACGGCAGAGCAGGGCAATGAGGCTACACCGCGCGCCGTCTCAACGCCGGAGTTTATCGATGCACCGATCGTGCCAGAGGCTCCGACCGAATCCCGGATCAACGATCGGCAGGTTTCAAATTTTGGACAACCTCGTCGTGAAACCGCGGGATTCCCCGAGGCACCGACAATGCGGACCGAAGCATCCGCAGTGCCTCAGCGAGCGGCTCCTAATGCCTCGCAGTCCCGAGCGCTGGCGAACGACGTGATGCCAAAGCTGGACGTCAATGTGCCGACGCAGGGAGCCGTTCTGATCGATCCCGAGGAGGAGATCGCCGCTCCTGCGGAACACGCGCCGACGGTTCAATCGACGGTCGCACCGTCCGTTTCTCGCGAAACGGTGATTTCTAACGCGATCCCCACTTCGAAATCGGACACGGAGACCGAAACCCCGGTGCGCGTGGAATCGAAGGAGCCGCGTGAAATGAGCCGCGAGCCAGCGATGACGCAGCGCGGTGTCGTGGCGGAGAAGTTTGTCCCCGCGGAGGTTTCGGCGAAGCCCATGCAGTCGCCCGTTGTGGATTCGACGGCGCAGCGTGAGATCGCTCCCGCTCCCGCACCGGCAGCCCGCGAGGCGTCGGTTTCAAATTCGATCCCCACTTCGAAGCCGAACGCGGAGATTGAAATCCCGGTGCGCGTGGAATCGAAGGAGCCGCGTGAAGTGAGCCGCGAGCCTGCGATGACGCAGCGCGGCGTCGTGGCGGAGAAGATCGTCCCCGTTGAAGATTCGGCGAAGCCCGTGCAGTCACCTGTTGTGGATTCGACGGAGCAGCGTGAGAACACTCCCGCTCCCGCACCGGCAGCCCGCGAGGCGTCGGTATCCAGCTCGATCCCCACTTCGAAGCCGAACGCGGAGATTGAAACCCCGGTGCGTGT
>CANGKZ010000066.1 GCA_947454705.1 Verrucomicrobiota bacterium | reverse complement strand
GCTGAGCAAAAGCCAGAATCAGGAACTGCTCATAGGTGGAAAGGCGCCGAATCCTGTGGTCGCCGCGATACCGCGCGACGCACTTATCGAATTCGTACTTGGGGAGGAAATCCAGCAGTTGGGCGAAAACGGTGCGACCCTGATTCACGCGACAGGCTTTCGCGTCAATCTCCAGCCGAAAAGCACCAACTCGCCGCCGTGGAATTCAAATCGAAAAAACGCCAAAATCCACTTCTAGCCAATGTTTGCAGCGGTCCGATAGCATTCCTCAGAAATCCAACCGGACAGTACTGATGCCGCATTGGGAATGAAACGGTTCATTTCCGACGCACCGCTCAAGGAAGCCTTCCAGCTGGCCCATTGGGTGGGCGAATCCGTCGGCTTCTGCGGGGAAGTGACGAACTGGCTGTCGGACTGGGCGGGGTTCCATCGCCAGACCTCATCGATGGGCAGAATTACCGGCGCGGCGGAACCGATCAGCTGATCGATCGTGGCGTACGAAGGATCCACGTGCAGATACACGGCATTCCATCCGGTCTTGAGCGCGATGGACTGGGTGATCCACTGCGCACGCGCGGGCAGAGCGGCGCAGGCCAGCAGACACGCGGTGGTGGCCAGGGTTCGGAGATTCATGGCTTGCGATAGAGATACCAGGCGGACTGAGGGTCGAGGCGCTGCAGGGCTGAGAGCGGAGTGCCGGAGGCGAGTCCGCCGAAGAGAATCATTTCGGAACCCGACCAAACGGCTGAAGCGGAGCTGCGGGCTTGGGGAGTGCCACCGTTGGCAAGAGTTCGCCAGGTGTCGGTCGACGGATTGTACGCAGCACCGCTGGCGGTGGTGCCCGCTGCGGTTTCACCGCCAAACAGGATCATTTCGCTGCCGGTCCAGATTGCGGAATGAGCGGATCTCGCCGACGGGGCCCCGACTGAAGATAGCGGGCTCCAAGTGTTGTTGATCGGATCAAACGCGGCGCCATCCCCAAGGAAGGTGCCGCCTTGTTTGCCGCCGAAGTAGAGAATCTTCTGTCCGGTCCAAACTGCGCTGTGTCCTTGGCGGGCGGACAGTGCCCCGGTCGTATTAATCGCAGTCCAGGAGCCCGGAGTCGTTCCGCTGATGATGGGAAGGGTGGCTCCGGTGCCGCTTTCGCCGGTTTCTTCCTGACCTCCCCAGATCACAAGCTGCGTCCCGGTCCAGATGCCGTTGGCATTGAATCGGGCAGCGGGTGCATCTGATGTGGGAAGTGAGGACCAAACTTGGGACCCAGAATCATACACCCCACCGTCGGCAAGAAGACCACCGGAGTTGCGTCCCCCGAAGATCACCATTCGCGCCCCGGTCCAGACCGCCGAGTGGCCGTCGCGTTGCGCTGGCGCATTGAGGGCGGGTAGCGTGGTCCAGCTGGCGGCCGATGTGGGATATTCTGCGCCGGTTGAAAGATAGGTGCCGTTGAAACCACCCCAGATCAAAATGGACGTCCCGGTCCAAACGGCACTGTGCCCGCGGCGGGCCGAAGGAGCATTGGCGGTCGGCAGCGCGGACCAGGTGTCGAGCGCTGGATCATACGCGGCGCCGTTGCCCGAGTAGCTGCTGGATCCCAGGAATCCGCCCCAAACCACGAATTGTGTTCCAGTCCAGACTGCCCCTTGCGCAACGCGTGCAGCCGGGGCTCCGGAGACGGTTCCATTCTTCCAAACGGGTGCGGCGAGACTCTGATATCGGACGAACCCCTTGGCAGCGAGGGTGGCATCGGCGGGATCGCTGGAGGCTGCGGTCAACCCTGACAGATTCACCGTCTGCAGTTGATTCGACAACGCGTTGACGGTGGTGGTGAGCTGAGTGATGAGTGTCTTGGTGGCCGTATCATTCGCGGCATTCAGGGCAAACATCGCATACGGAACCGCATTCACGGGCTGACGCGGTGCTAATACGTCGATGGGGGATGAACTGGTCGCTGGACGCGCTGCGATTTCAAGCCATCGGTCTTCGCCGTTGAATGCAGTTGTGCCGAAATCGAGGGTGACGGTGAAAAGTCCGTTGGTCACCGCGACCGGCGTGAGGGTTTGATCCAATCCAACCTGCGTGCCGGCGCTCAGTTGATTGAACAAGCGGAAGCGAAGTTCGAAATTCCCCGTGGCCAGGACTCCGCCGTCCACAAGCCGCCCTTGGTAGGTGAACGGCGCGGAAATGCCGCTAAGAAAACAGCAATTCCAAGCAATCCAGGCAATGAAAGTCCAAGGCAGGACGCTCCGGCGGGTAGCGGATGGGTTCTTCAAGTTTGGGATGACAACCCCTGGATCTGAAACAAGGGTCGCCGGGAAATCTACCGCGGACGAAGTAGGTGATTTCCAGAATTGGTACTACAACTTTCTTAGAAAAGTTGGATATGAGAGCAAAATATTAGAAATGGCTTGTACTTCATTCAGGGATCTTAAGGGCCACTCGGCGGGAGAGTGGTGACCCGAATTAATATCTACGGAACCGTCTAGTTCCTTGATGCTTGCAGCTTCGTCGCAGCTGCCTGTTGGTGGCGAATCTTGCGAACGATTCGCCGCGGCACGCTCAGTGCGCGGGCTTCAATATCGATTCAAAATAGGCAATCAGCGCGGCTTCGGCCCTCACTGCATCATCGCCTTTGAAGCCGTGTCCAGCGCCCTGGAGTGTGATCAACTCGACCTTCACGCCCGAAGCTGCCAGGCGGTCGCGCATCCAAATGGCCTGTTCATACGCCACGTATTTGTCCTCGGTGCCGTGGATTAATAGCGTGGGAGCGGCCGCGGGGGTGACCCAGTTCAACGGGCTCGATTCAATATGCCGGGGCATTGCCGTCTCCAGATTGCCTCCGAGCCAGAGCGGAAGCACTTCGTGGGCATCGACACTCTTTCCATACGATTTGGTGAAGTCGCTCGGACCATAGACGTTCACCACACACGTCACCGCGCTCGATGCGCCGGGGTTTTGATCGCCTTCAAATCGTTCCACGCCGGCGGTCACTCCGAGAAACTGGGCCAGGTGGCCGCCCGCGGAACTGCCGGTGACACCAAGCCGGGAGGGATCGGCATTGAGTTCCCGGGCATGCAGCCGGAGCCATCGCACCGCGGCCTTGGTGTCATGTACTGCAGCGGGAAACGGATGCTTGGGCGCGAGCCGGTATTGCATGGTGGCCGCAACGAAGCCGCGTTCGGCGAGTTTCTTGCAGAGGGCGTCGTATCCCTCGCGGCTGCCGGCGCGAAACCCGCCGCCGTGAATGCAAAGCACGATCGGGGCCGGTGCTTTTGTCGAGGCCGGACGGACGATGTTCAGCTTCAGGGAGTCTTCACCGGGGTGGGCGTATTCCACATCGCGCTGGAGGATGACGTTGTCTCCTGCAGGCGTTTCCGCCGCGCCGGCATTCAGGATTCCAAGGCAAAGCGCGATGAAGACCGGGAGCGAACGGGGGATCATTTGGCGAAGCTACGGGGCCCGAGCGCCTGCGGGCAAGCGCGTAGGATTTATTCTGATTCCGGGCAATCGTTTGCGTTCCGACTCAAGGGTGGTATTGCCTCGGTCGAAGATGGCTGCGTTTCACATCGAACATGCGAACCTGTTCTGCCGAAAGTGTGGCAAGAACACGCCGCAGTCCCGCGCGATCCCACAGACGCTGTGGGTTCTCGACTGGGTGTTGGGCGTCTGCACGCTCACCCTGTGGTGGATCCTGGCTGCGATGTATCGAACCATGACCGGCTCCCACGGCCGGCCCTGGGTCTGCACGATCTGCAATCGCTCACCGCCCAAGCTCTCGCATCGGCCCCACCGACTGCTGCTGTTTCTGTTCCTAGGTCTGGTCGTGGGAGTCGTGCTGCTTCTCAAATATCTGCCGTCCCGAGGGTGAGCACGGTAGCGGGGGTTGAAGGGTTGAAAAGTTGAAGGGGGCGGCGGTTCTGCTCACACGTTTGGAGTACCGCGTTTACGCGGCTCTGCTGCTGGACGCGGGGCCATTGAAAGGTTGAAAAGCGACCGCCGGGATGACTCGAGACACGCCTCCCCGAACCGTCTGAAAACGGGACTCCAAACGGATGAGAAAACCGCCGCGGCAGCGTCGAGTTCCCCTTCAACGCTTCAACTTTTCAACCCTTCAACCGCAGCCTTCAGGCTGAACGTTACTTCGCTCCGACGGGTGGGGACCAGCTGTCCGGCTTCGGCTCCGCGACGCTCAAAACGCCAGGGTCTCCGGATTGCTTCTGGAGTCGTTCCAGTTGGGTGAGCAGCCGGGTCGCCGTGCTGCGGAGCGCGGGATGGGCAACCAGATCGCGCGTCTCAAAGGGGTCGGTCTTGAGATCGAACAGCTGGGTTCGATTGATTTCGGGGTAGCGAATGAGCTTCCATCGATCGTCGCGAATGGCGCGCTGGAGTTTTCGGTAGGCAAAGATCATTTCGGTGCGCGCCGGCTTCGACGGATTCTTGAGTACCGGGTTGAGATCGATGCCGTCGTTTGTGACCGGAGCGGCGACTCCCGCGCGGCGGCCAAGGGTTGCAAAGACATCGAACAGGTAACACATGGCCTCGGTGCGACGGTTGGCGGCGATGCCAGGGCCCGCAACAATCAGCGGAACGCGGATGGAGTGTTCATACAGATTCTGTTTCCCGATCAGTCCGTGGCTTCCGCGGGCGACCCCGGAATCGCCGGCGAATACCACAATCGTGTTGGTGGCATAGGGCGATGCGTCGAGGGCATCGAGCACGCGACCGATCTGGGAATCGAGGTAGCTGATGTAGCGATAGTAATCCGCGAGGAGTTCGCGCACGGCCGCCGGTTGACGCGGCCACGGCAGCAGCAGTTCGTCGCGAACGGTCATCTCCCCGTTGTTGAACGGGTGCTGGGGAAGGAAATTGGGAGGCAGGGGAATGAGGTTGGGCTCGTACCGAATTGGGTACCCGTCGGGGACAATGTGCGGATCATGCGGGGCATCGAAGGCCACGTAGCACAGGAAGGGTTTCTCCGAAGTTTTGGGATCCTGAAGGAACCGGATTGCCTCGGTGGCAAAGGCCTCGCACGCGTGCACGGGGGACGGATGGGCCGGGCCGAGTCGACCGTGTTCGAGGTCGGATACGGTTGCCTTCATCGGATTCACCATGCCGCCCGCGAATACGGAACGCGCCTGCTGGAACACGGCGGCGACGGAGTTGGTGCCGTTGTGCCATTTGCCGGATAGGAAGGTGGAATACCCCGCACGGCCAAACGCGGCGGGCCAGGTGTCGTCGCGCAGCAGCGTCTCGTCGGCGTGGAATAGATTGCGCCCAGACAGAAGCATCGCGCGCGACGGAACGCAGGTGGCGCCGTGATTGCCGCCCTGCATGTAGGCCCGGTTGAAGGACACGCCGCGACGGACGAGTCGGTCCAGATTCGGAGTCTGGATGACCGGATTGCCAAGGGCGTGAATCGTGTCAGCCCGCTGGTCATCGGTGAAGAGGAACAGAATGTTAGGACGAGTTGCTTCAGCGGCCTTTGCAGGATTTGCGAAGTTCGAGGTCAGGGTCAGGCCCAGGGCGATCAGCACGGTCCCCAGCCAGGAGACGAGTGGGAATGGATTCCGAAGTTTCATGGGAACATTAGGATTCACGAATCGATTCAAAGCGGCCGAACCGCCACGCAAAGGCGGGGAGCACCAGCAGGTTCAGCATTGTGGACGTGGCGAGTCCGCCGAGAATCACCCACGCCATGGGGCCCTCGATCTCGCGTCCTGCATCCTGCGCCCCGAGTGCAAGCGGCAGCAGCCCCAGACCGGTCACGAGTGCGGTCATCAAAATCGGTACAAGCCGTTCCGAGGCCCCGCGAAGCGCGGTTTCCACGGACCACGCGCAGCCTTCCACGCCCACAAGGTGTTCGTAGTGCGACACCAGCATGATGGAGTTGCGCATGGTGATGCCGAACAGCGTCACGAACCCCACCAGCGATCCCATGCTCAGCGTTCCGCCGGTCCAGTGTTTCGACGCGGCCACGGCGAGCACGCCGCCGACCAGCGCGAACGGAAGGTTGGCCAGAACCAGCACCAGATTTCGCCAGTGTCCCACTGCGGTGCCGAGAAGGATCAGGATTCCGACCGCGGCGATGCCCGAATGGGTCCAAAGTTGGCGGGACGCTTCGCGCGCCTCCTCCGCAGCGCCGGCGTATTCCACGTAAACGCCCGGAGGGAGATCGATCTTGGATGCGATCTGCGTTCGGATTTCCTCCACCAGTCCTTCGACGTCGCGTCCCCGGGGGCTGCAGGTGACGGTTTGTTTGCGTCGGCCGCCTTCGTGGAGGATGGAGTGTCGGCCGGAGCCCGGGATGAAATCGGCCAGCACGCTCAACGGCACCTGAAGCCCCTGCGCATTGCGAAGCATCAGGCGTTGAAGGGTCTCGGGTTGGGTGCGGCGGGACTCCGGAAGCGTGACCACGACATCGGTGGTCCGATTGCCCTCAAACGTCTGGGCAACCACGGTGCCTTGATAGGCGGTCTGAATGGTTTCCAGGACATCCACGGTGCGGAATCCCAATTCTGATACCCGATCTGGACGCAGCCGGACCGTGAGTTTCGGAGAGCCAGGCGGCGACTTGATCTGCACGTCGGCCGCACCCGGGATTGCGGCGACCAAATGCTCAATCTCGCCGGCCTTGGCGTCGAGGAGGTTAAGATCGGAACCGAACACATGGATCACCACCGGGGCGGTTTCGCCGGAAATCGTTTCCCCGATGCGATCGCCGAGGAAGGTGAGCACCTCGAATTGAATGCCCGGAAATCCGGCAAGGATTTCGCGAATTTCGTCCTTCATCGCGGCCTCACGGGCGGAAGGCATGCGGTGGAGTTCGACGTGGAATTCGCTTCGATGCGTGCCCCAGGGGTCTTCCCCGAGCTCAGCGCGTCCGATCTGTTGTTCCACCGTCGCGATGCCTGGATTCGATCGGAGCGCGGTGGCGATGCGTTCTCCGAGCCGGCGCATCTCCACGAGGCTCGTTCCGGGAGCAGTGGAGACCTGGAGCACGAAATGGCCCTCGCGAAACTCGGGAATGAAATCACCTCCGAGGTGGGTGAGGCGGGTCGCGGCAATTCCCACGGCGAGCAAAACGCCAAGTGCCAGAACCACCGGATGCTTCAACGCGACGGCGAGCACGGCGGAGTAGCGGGCCTTCAGCCATCGTTGCAATCGAGGCTCGTGGGAGGTGGTGGATCGTCCGCCAAGAAACAGGAGCGACAGCGCGGGAGTCACGGTAAGCGCCACGGCCATCGAGGCGAGGATCGCCAGGATGTAGCTCAACGCGAGTGGGGCGAAGAACTTGCCCTGAAGCCCGGGCAGGGTGAGGACCGGGAGGAAAACCAGGGCCACCACGACGGTAGCGAACACCACGGCGGTTCGTACCTCGAGCGAGGCGTCGAGCACCACCTGGAGGGGAGGGCGCGGGCTGGCGCTCGTGGTGTTTTCGCGCAGGCGACGGAAAATGTTTTCGGCGTCGATAATGGCATCGTCCACGACTTCACCGATGGCGATAGCAAGGCCGCCGAGCGTGAGCGTGTTGAGCGAAACGCCGAAGCGCTCCAGCAGCAGCGTGGCGGAGACGAGCGATAATGGAATTGCGGTGAGCGAGATGCAGGCGATTCGAACGTTTCCAAGGAACAGCAGCAACACGGCCGCGACCAGGGCGGCGCCGATCCAGAGCGAGTGGCGCATGTTGGTGAGTGCCGATTCGATGAACGAAGCGGGTCGATGAAGCGCGGGGTAAAGCGTGATGCCGGCGCGTTTCAAACCGGGTTCGAGGTCCTTCAAGGCGGCCTCCAGCAGTTCGGTCACTTCCAGCGTATTGGCACCGGGTTGACTCGAGAGCGTGAGCAGCACCCCGGGGCGACCCTGGATCAGAGCATCGCCGTAACGCGGCTCTGCGCCGGCGCGCACCGTGGCCACGTCGCGCAGTCGGACGGGAATGCCGTTGGTGGCGCTCTGGATCAAAAGAGATGCACCCAGTTGTTCCGCGTTGAGCGACTGACCCTCGGTTTCGAGGACGATGCGTTGGTTTTCGTTTTCCACGAATCCCGCAGCCAGGACGCCGGTGGCTTGTCGCGCCGAGGCCACGACGTCGGCGATGGAGAGTCCGCGCGCCACGAGGGCCTCGGGATTCACCTGAATTTGCCACTGCCGGATTTCACCGCCGAACACGCTGCATTTGGCGACGCCGGGGACCGCGAGGAGTTTGGGTTTGAGTGTCCAGTCGGCGAGGGCGCGCAGTTCCATCGGTGATTGGGTGTCCGAGACGAGACCCAGCTTGAGGAGGTCCATGGTGGACGACGTCAGCGGAGTCATGCGCGGCGCCTTGACCCCGAGGGGTAATCGTCCGGAGAGGCTGGACAATTTTTCCGCGAGCAGTTGTCGGGACACGAGGACATCGGTGCCATCGCGAAACACCGCCGTGAGAATGGAGAGCCCCTGGATGGATTCCGACCGCAGGGCCTCCATGGAACCCAGGCCGAGCAATTCCGATTCGATGGGCAGGGTGACGCGGGTCTCGACCTGCTCGGGGGAAAATCCAGGCGCTTCGGTTTGAATCGTGACCTGAGGAGGAACGAAGTCCGGAAACACATCCAGCTTGGCGTGCGCCGCGGATCGGAGTCCGTACGCAGTGAGCAGCACCGCGAGGGCGAGGACGGCACCGCGGTGTCGCAGCGAAAACTGAATGAGGGCCGAGAGCATGGCTGGATGACTCCGTTACTCCGGGGCCTCGGTTTTTGATTCCGCCGAAAGCAGTTGTTGCGCTCCCGCAGTCACCACGGTTTCGCCCGCACTGAGGCCGGACCGGATGAGCCAGCTGGTTTCATTGGGTGTGGCGAGTTCCACCACGCGGCGCTGAAACCGGTTGGTCGCGGTGCGCACGTACACCAGCGCGTCCCCGCCCGCGCGAACGAGGGCCGAGCTCGGGATTTGCACCAGCGGTTGCGGGCCGTTGGTGGAGGGGATCCATGCGGTCAAGGCCGTGCCAGAGGGGACGGAGGTTCCTTCCAGCAGACCAAGGAATCCGGAGCCGAGCACCTGGGGGTCCACCGCGGAGGCGAGACCGATTGCTCGGACTCGGAAGGGTGCGATGTCGAGTCCGACCGGTTGCACCAACGCACTCTCGGGCAACGACGCAAGGGCGCGATTCGGAGGAATATCGATCCGAAGAAGAACCATTTCTCCGTGGGCGACTTTTTGAAGCAGGGCCTTCAGATCGGGCATCCGGGCGAGCGCTGGACTCCAACCGGACGCAATCCGGGCCCGCACTCCGCTGACCAGCGCGCGATCTCGAAGGGTCGCGGCCGAGGCTTGCTCGAGCATTCGGGCGGACGCGTTTTGATCCTGATCGAACAGTCCCTTGGTGCGAACCCACTCCCGTTCGGAAGCGGCTGCGCTTGCCTCCGCCGTTTCAAGTTCGGTCCCGAGGGAGAGCAGGGGACCTGGATCCAAAACGCGACCGAAGGCTTCAATCGGATGGGCCACGGTCACCCCTTGAGCCAGCGCGGTTTTCAATCCGATGCGTTCCTGGGTTTCTGCATCGAGTTTCAACCCCGTGGCGGAATTCGTTTCGTGCGACTCCTTGGATTCGACCTTCTTGGCCTCGTCTGCATCGGCCACCGCGTGGGTTCCACGGGCATTCCACTGCCGCATGGCCAGCGCACCGATGAAGAAGGCGAGAAGGGCGGCGACGACGGTTTTCATGGCAGGGGAGCGGGTGAAATCGGGACGGCCGGAGGGAAGGATTTCCGCGCGGATGATCCGCGAGGTGAAGCCGATAAAGGCTGTTGAACGGCGGCTTCCCAGAGTCCGGCGGCCTCGGCGAGGCGTTGTTCGAGATCGAGGAGGACGAGCCGTTGGGTCAGGGCCTCCGTCCGGGCGGTGGCCACTTCGAGACGGTCGGCACCGCCCTGATTCCGGCGGGCTTCCACGCGGCGGGTTTGCTCATCGAGTTCCTGCTGGATGCGGGATTGCTCTTCCAATTGATGCTGCAGCAACCCGTTGAGGTCCGCGGCGCGGTCGAGTTCTGCAATCGCGCGAGCCTGCGCTGCGAGCACCTGGGCGGCGGCCTCGCGGCGTCGCGCCGTCGCCTCGGCGATCGGTCCCTGATTCCGGTTGAGGATCGGCAGCTCGAAGGTCAGTCCGAAGCTCCATTTGCTGTCGCCCTGGTCCCATTGGTAGCCATTGCCCAGATGGAGATCGGGATATTGTTTGGCGATCTCCAGCTGGAGTTGGCTTTGGCTCGCTTCGTAGTTGGCGAGTGCGGACTGGATATCGGCCCGCAGTTTCAGCGCGAGAGAGCGTTGGTTCGAAAGGGCATCGCCTTTGGGCACTGGCGAGGCGACCGGCGGCAGCAGGTTCGCGAGTGCGAGCGACTGCGGACTGAGTCCGAGGAGGGCCGCGAGCTTGCCGTGAATTTCCGACGATTGACGAAGCAGCGCGCTGGATTCGGATTCCAGTTTCAGCAATTGAATCCGGACGGTTGAAACCTCCTGCGTGGTGGCGGCTCCGGCCCGAAGCCGTTGCTCTAGAACCTCGCGAATCTGCCCCAACACGAGGCGCTGCTGATCCATCACCTCCAGACGACGTTCCAGAAAAACACGATCGATCACGGAGCTGCGAAGCGCAGTTCGAATGCTCCAGGCCTTGCTGATGAGGTCCAGTCGGGCGGCGCGGGTGAGGTGAGCGGCCCGTTCCGTCCGGCGCGTGCGTTTGCCCGCGGTTTCAACGGGAAGGTCCAGCGTGGTGCCCGGCATCCAGGGGCTCAGACCGCTTTTCGTCGCGTCAAAATTGTATCCGCCCTGAAGTCCGAGGGTTGGATTCAGCCGCCCTGCTGCGGTTTGTGTGGATGCCTCCACCGCTTCCGTCTGGGCTCGCGCCACAGCCAGTTCGGGATTGTACCACACGGCGGCGAGGCTCAGGTCTTCGAAGGACCATTTCTGGAGCGGCCACTCGGGAACCCGTTCGCCTTTTGATCGTTCGATGAAACCGCGCAGCTCCGGCGAGCCCAGCGATCGGGTTTCCAACGTGACGAGGGATCGTTGCAGATCGATGGGATGCGACTCGAACCGCGCACAGCCCGGACCCGCGCCCACGCCCGCGCAGGCCAGAACGACGAGCGCGAGTTGAAACGGATTGCCGATCCGACTTCGGAGGCCGTGGGTTGGGGGATGAGGCAATGGAATCACCGGAGAACCCCGGCAGGCTCCGGGGATTGCCATCTTCGGTCCACCTGAAAAGAGACCCAAATCGACAGCAACATTGTTTGAACACGTCTCCGTCCTGTGATATCATGGAGGCTGTTCCAAAGCAGGCCGTGGGTGGACGGCCCGCCCCCCTTGACGGGTCGGCGGGCGTTTGCTTTTTTTCACGCGGTTTTTTTGGAGATTGGCCGGGATCCGGCATTCAACGTCATGATTATTGTCGAGAACTTGGTGAAAGAGTTCGGCCCCAAGCGGGCCGTCAATTCCGTGTCGTTCACGGTGAACCGGGGTGAGATCCTTGGATTCCTCGGACCCAACGGGGCCGGGAAATCCACCACCATGCGGATGATCACCGGCTACATTCCGCCGACTTCCGGCCGGGTGTCGGTGGGGGGCAACGACCTTTCCGAAAATCCCATCCCGGCCAAGAAGCTGATCGGCTACCTGCCGGAAAGCGCGCCGTGCTACAGCGACATGACCGTGCACGGCTTCCTTTCCTTCGCGGCCGAGATGCGCGGGATGCGCGGCCGCACCATCCAGGATGCCATCCAACGGGTCGCCTCGTTGTGCTTCCTCGAAGGCGTGCTGCACCAGTCGGTAGACACCCTGTCGAAGGGCTATCGCCACCGCACCTGCTTCGCGCAGTCGATCATCCACGATCCCGAGGTGCTGGTGCTGGACGAGCCGACCGACGGCCTCGATCCGAATCAAAAGCACGAGGTTCGCCAGCTGATCAAACGCATGGGCGAGAAGAAGGCCATCATCTTCAGCACCCACATTCTCGAAGAAGTCGAAGCGGTGTGTTCCCGCGCCATCATCATCGATCGCGGCACGGTGGTGGCCAACGGTACGCCGGCCGAATTGAAGGCGCGCTCCGAGAACGCCGGCCTGGTCCGGGTGCGGATCAGCGGCGGAACCGTGGATGCCGTGAAGGGCAAGCTGACCGGGCTGATGACCGCCGGTCGCGTCCAGGTGCAGTCCGAAGGCGCATCCATCACTGCGCGAATCCAGCCCCGCGAACGCGCCCTCGCTGGCGAGCTCGCCCGCGCCGTGGGCGATGCAGCGTCCCAATCCGGATGGAAGCTCGAGGAGCTCCACACGGAAGAAGGCCGACTCGATGAAGTGTTCCGCAGCATCACGCTGCCCGACACGGTGAAACGCACGGAGTGATCCAGCCCAAATCTGAGAAGCCCCTCCGATTCGATTCGAACTCCAATTTTTCTTTCATCCGCCATGTCCTCCGATTCCTCCCGTCACATTTGGACCATCGCCAAGCGTGAGTTGAGCGGTTACTTCAACTCGCCGGTTGCCTACGTGTTCATCGTGATTTTCCTCCTGCTGAACGGATTCTTCACGTTCATGCTGGGGGGCTTCTTTGAACTCGGCGAGGCCTCGCTCTCCAAGCCGTTCTTCAGCTGGCATCCGTGGTTGTACCTGTTCCTGGTGCCCGCAGCCGGCATGCGGTTGTGGTCCGAGGAACGCCGCGTCGGAACTCTCGAGCTGCTGCTCACCTATCCGATCGCCCCGTGGGAGGCCATCCTCGGAAAGTTCATCGCCTCCTGGATCTTCCTCGCCATCGCGCTGGGGTTGACGTTCCCCGTGGTGTTGACGGTGGGGTACCTTGGCTCGCCTGATTTGGGAGCCATCCTCGCCGGCTACCTGGGAAGCTTCCTTCTCGCCGGTGCGTATCTCGCAGTGACCGTGATGACTTCGGCGCTCACCCGCAATCAGGTGGTCAGCTTTATCCTGTCGGTGGTGATCTGCTTCTTCCTCATCCTCGCCGGATGGGAACCGGTCACCAACCTGCTTGTGCGCTGGGCTCCGGACACGATCGTGAACCTGGTCGCGTCGTTCAGCGTCATGCCGCACTTCGGTAACTTTCAACGCGGGGTGGTGGATCTGCGGGATCTGCTGTTCTTCGCCAGTGTCATTGTTTTCAGCCTGTTTGGGACCGGGGTGATCCTCCGTGGCCTCCGGGGTGCTTGAGCCTGAGCCACCGACTGAACCTTCTTCCTGCTTCGACATGAAACAGTCCAAATTTCAGACGCTCCTCTTCTCCGCCGCCGGCGTCGTGCTGGTGTTCATCGCCATCGTTGGCGCCAACCTCGTGGTGAGCCCGCTCCGGGTCCGCGTGGACATGACGGCCGACCGTCTCCACACGTTGTCCGAAGGCACCAAGTCGATCCTCAAAAAGGTCGATGCCCCGATCGCCGTCCGACTTTACATCAGCCAGGGCAAGGAACGGATGCCCGCGCAGTTGAAGACCTTCGCGCAATCCGTCGAGGACATCCTCGCCGAATTCAAGGTCGCCGCGAACGGCAACCTGGAGATCAAGAAGTTCGACCCCGAGCCCGACTCCGAGGCCGAGGATTCCGCGAAGCTCGACGGCATCGAGCCCCAGATGCTCAACACCGGCGAGCAGGTGTACCTCGGTGTCGCCATCGAGTACGCACCGCAGAAGTCTGCGCTGCCGTTCCTCGATCCGCGCCGCGAGAAGCTCCTCGAGTACGACCTCGCCCATGCCATCGCTCAGGTGCTCACCACCAACAAGCCGGTGGTCGGGGTGATGTCGCCGCTGCCCATTTTTGGTACGCCGATGAATCCCATGATGATGCAGATGGGCCGGCAGGGCAGTGAACCGTGGGTGGTGATCAGCCAGTTGAAGCAGGACTTCGACGTGCAGCAGGTGGGCATGGACGTGGATGCCATCGATCCCAAGATCAAGGTGCTGGTGGTGCTTCACCCGAAGGACATCACCGACAAGGCCCAGTTCGCCATCGACCAGTTTGTGCTTCGCGGCGGAAAGCTGATCGCGTTCCTCGATGCGCTCAGTCTGTCCGACAATCGGCAGCCCAATCCAATGGGCTTCAACCTCGGCGGCGGATCCTCCCTGCCCAAGTTGCTCAAGACCTGGGGTTATGAATTCGACACGGCCAAGGTCGTGGCCGATCTGCGTTTCATGCGTCAGCTCGGCGGACGCGACGGACGCCCGCAGCTGGTGCCTTCGTTCCTGTTCATGAACTCCGAAGGCGTGAACCGCGAAGACGCCGTGACCAGTCAGACCGACGACGTCTGGCTTCCCTTCGCCGGAGCCTTCACCGGCAAGGCGGCCGATGGCCTGAAGCAGGACGTGCTGCTTCACACCACCAAGGATTCGCAGCTGGTCGATGGCGTCACCGCGCAGCTCAACGGCCAGAAGATTGTCGATGACTTCAAGCAGAGCGGCATCGAGTACACCCTCGGCATGCGCCTGACGGGCAAGTTCAAGACGGCCTTCCCGGATGGAAAGCCGGCCGCCGCTGATGCGAAGGATGCAGAGGGCAAGGATGCCGCGAAGCCTCCGGGCGAAGTGCTCAAGGAATCCAAGGGCGACGGCGTGGTGTATCTCTTCGGCGATGCCGACCTTCTCAACGATCCGTACTGCGTTCAGGTGGATCAATTCATGCGCGTGGCCATGCCCCGCAACGGCAACCTGAACCTGCTGCTGAGCCTCGTGGAGCAGGCTGCTGGCGACTCCAGCCTCGTGGGCGCACGCGGACGCGCCTCGGTTCGCCGGCCCTTCACCGTGGTGCAGAAGATGGAGACCGAAGCCCGCATGCGGTATCAGGCCAAGATCGAGGGTCTCGACAAGAAGCTCACCGATCTGCAGGCCAAGCTCAGCGAGATGCAGGTCAAGAAGGAGGGCAACACCGCGAAGCTCATTCTCACTCCGGAACAGCAGGCGGCGTTGAAGCAATTCAGCGAACAGCAGGCCGAGACCAAAAAGGAACTGCGTCGCGAACGCCGGAATCTTCGCCAGGACGTCGATGCCCTGGAGAACCGGCTCAAGTGGATGAACATCGCGGCCATGCCGGTGCTGGTGACCGTGGCAGGAATCGGTCTCGCCCTGGCTCGTCGCAAAAAGGTGGCGGCTCGCTGAGGTCAGTCGAGTTGAGTTGAGTTGAGTTAAGCCAAGTTGAATCGAATCGAGTTCGGATCCCTAAACTGGATTGAAGCCCGGGACCCTGGATTCCCGAAAACGGTGGATGCGCGTATGAAGTCGAATCAGTTGATCTTGTTGTTGGTGGCTGCGGCAGTGCTCGGCGGCGGCGGCGTGCTCGTGCTGAAGAACCGTCAGGCGGACTATCAGCGGTCCGCCACGGAAATGGGCGGCAAGGTTCTCGGCAATGTGGACCTGAGCGCCATTGCCGGCGTGCGCCTGAAGAACGCCACCAACACGGTGAACATCGTTCGCACCGGCGATTCGTGGGGTGTCCGCGAGCGCGGGGATTTCCCGGCGAATTTCGGCGAAGTCTCCGAGTTTGTTCGCAAAATCGCCGAGCTCAAGGTGGTGCAACCCCAGCGCGTGGGCGCCTCCCGCCTCGGCATGCTGGAACTGACCGCGGAGAAGGGGACCCAAGTGGAACTCCTCGGAGCCGACGGCAAGACGATCAAGAGCCTGCTGCTCGGTGCCAAGCACATGAAGAGCGGTGCTGGCGCTGGAGCCGAGAGTCCATTCGGTGGCGGCGCTGGCGGATGGCCCGATGGCCGTTACGTGATGGTCGGAACGGATCTCAACACCATTGCCGTTGTGTCCGAACCTCTCGCGAATGCGAATCCCAAGGCCGAGGATTGGATCGCCAAGGAGTTCGTGAAGATCGATCAACCGGTGTCGGTGGAAGTGATCCACCCCGAGGCCACCAACAGCTTTGCGTTGAGCCGCACCAACGAATTGGCCGACTGGACGCTCGTGGGCGCCAAGCCCGGCGAGGAACTCGACAAGACGAAGGCCTCGCAGTTTTCCGGCGTGTTGAGCAGCCCTTCGATCGATGACGTGAAGGTCAACCCGGATGCCAAGGCGCTCGGACTTGACCAGCCGGTCCAGGCGGTCATCCGCACGGCGAGGGGCTTCACCTACAAGCTGCGCATCGGGAAGCAGGAAGGGGAGGATTCCTATCCAGTCCAGGTGAGCGTGGATGCCGAACTGCCCAAGGAACGCACCGCCGGCAAGGACGAGAAGGCGGAGGACAAGGCGAAGCTCGACAAGGAATTCAAGGACCTGATCGCCAAGCAGGCCGACAAACTCAAGGCCGAGCAGGCCTTCGGCAAATGGACCGTGGTGATGAAAAAGTGGTCCATCGAAACGCTCCTCAAAAAGCGCAACGAACTCTTCGCCGACAAGAAGGCGGATCCCGCCGCAGCCGCTCCGGGCGGGGCGCCCGGGTTCAATCCGCTCGATGCCCTCAAAGGCTCGATTCCGGGCGGGAACTGATCCCGATTCGATTGGGACAAGGGCTCCGTTGGTTTGAAATGCGTCAGGCCGTTGCGACGGCCTGGGCGCGTCGGCCACGCCACTGCAGCCAGAGATTTGCCCCGAGGATCAATCCGCCACCGATCACCAAATTTGAGGTGAGCGACTCGTTCGGATAGTGGATTCCTGCGGCGGCTGAAATCCATCCCGGGACGAACCACGTGACCAGGCTGGTGAACACCGGCTCGGTGCAATACAGCAGGCTCGCCTCGGAGGCCGGAACCTCGCGCTGCCATCGGTTCGCCCACAGGAAGGTCAGCAACGTGCACGGTCCCATCAGCAGAGCAGTCAGGCCCAGCGCAACCGGCGAACTCAGCGCGCGGACCAGTTCCGGTACAGGCCCGTGTTGGAGCGCGGCCAGCGTGGTGCAGGTAAAAGCCATGGTGGTGAACATCACCCAGCTGAAGCGGTGGACGTTGTTTCCCTCGAATCGTGGATGATCCAGCAGAAGGATTTGTCCCGCGAACAGGACCGACCCGAGCAGGTTTTCCCATTCGCCTCGGCCGAGCCGGATCGAGTCGGCCCGGACGCCGGCCAGGATCATGGCTCCCGTGAGAACCAACGCCGCGCTCATCCATTCCGCCATGGCCGGAAGCTTCCGGGCACGAATGCAGAACCACAGCGGAATCCAGATGCAATATCCCTGGGTGAGAAACGCCGATGTGGAAGCCGAGGTGTAGGCCATTCCGTCCATCTGGAGGATGAGTCCGAGCGATCCGCAGGTTCCCAGTCCCAGTCCCTGGAGGAGCTCCTTTCGGGTGAGATTCCGCAACGCCCCCCGGAGCATCAACGCCAGGATCAATGATGCGCCGATGAAGCGCAGGGCGATCGAGGCGGTGGAGAATGCCATCGAATTCCAGCCTGGGGCATCGCGCAGGCCGAGCATTCCGAGGGCCTTCATCGCCGGGAAGCTGAACGCCCAGAAGGCGCAGCACAGCGTGAGCATCTCGGCGGCACGGACGCGATGAGGATACGGTCGCAAGGCCGTCAGGGTAGCCGAAGAGGCGCAGCCGCGTACAAGGTCAAGTAAGTGAACTTCGCAGCGGCAGTGGGATGCCAAGCGGGGTTGAAGGGTTGAACCGCAGAAGGGCAGTTGAAGGGTTGAAAAGTTAAAGCGTTGAAGGGGAATCCGACGCTGCAGCGTGGGTTTTCTCATTCGTTCGGAGTCCCGTCTTCAGACGGTTCGGGGAGGCGCGTATCGAGGGATGCTGCCGGTTGATTTCCAATCGTTCGATGGCCCCGCGTCCAACAGCAGAGCCGCGTAAACGCGGTACTCCATACGCCCGAACGAGACCGCGTTTTCCCCTTCAACCCTTCAACCCTTCAACCCTTCAACCCATTGGTGTCCGAAGCCGGTGACTAAAGGGAAGCGAGTAAAAGGCTGAGACGGGGCACGGCGGCGGTTTCCGTGAGGTGTTCGCGGACTGCGTGCCTCAACCACCGAACGAACTTCACGGAGCGCTGGGTAGCCTTCCTGG
>CANGKZ010000065.1 GCA_947454705.1 Verrucomicrobiota bacterium | reverse complement strand
GAATCTCAGCCCGCTTCTCAGCCGGGGTTTGCACCCGACCCACAGAATCCGACTTCAGCAACTGCGTATCCGAAGGCATAAACGTCATAATTCAACCACTATGACCTTTATGCTCCGCTCAGAATACCGGCGCTATGCGTGACGCTTACGACCGAGGTGAAAAACCGACCGGCAACCATCGCCCTCGGTGCGACCTTTGGACTTTGGACTTTGGACTTTGGACTTTGGACTTTGGACTCAGCAGCTACAAAGATGCGAACCCGCCGGGGAGCTTTTCCCTCACCGACTATTTGAACATGGCTCTGGTCGAATGCCTTTTGGTGAAAGCACAGATCCCGGCAACCCCGACGAAGAAGAGCACAATCTCACCCGGTTCTGGAACGGAAGCAGGCACCACCGCCGGTTGATTGAAGATGGTCTGGATCGGCGGATTGGCCGGGTTTCTGCCGAGATAGTAACTGATGACGTCCGTGAACCCCTTCGCGGCCTCGGGCACGCCTGCGTAGGAAACGCCCCATGCGGACTTGTCCCACGCCGCCAGCTGAACCAGAACAAGCGTCCCCGGGTTGCCCAAGGACACCGAAATCGGGGTTACAACGAAGATCCCGCTACGATTGACCTGCGGATTCCCAAATGGAAGGAGCTTGCCCGTCTCGGTTCCGACCAAGAGCTGTGAGAGAATGTTGGTGCCCGCCCGTGGACCCTCCGGAGTTCCCAGTCGAGTCGGCGCGCCCTGGCTGCCGAAGTAAACAAACCCATCAGCCAAAAGGTTCAGGGCCGACAAGGCGAGAACCCACAAGCATCGACTGATTTGTGTTCTCATGATTTTCGTCTCCGAGCCTCAATTTCGGTCCGCCATCCCTCTACCACTACAAACCCTGCTGCAGCGCTCAGCCGCAGCCAACGGGAAAAGCGCACGCGGGCGAACTTCTCGCGACAGCGTCCTGGAGTGCGCCAGTCCTCTGGCGCTTTGGAAAGCCGGGCGCGGGTTGGATTCGGTCGATTCACTGGTGCAGCCCGCTGAAACCAAGGTAAAACGCCAAAAGCATAGATCCCCATCCGTCTCAGACCCCAGCCGTCTCATCTCGACATGCCCCTGGTCGACTGCCTCTTAGTGAAAACACAAATCCCGACGACCCAAACAAAAAAGAGCGCAATCTCACCCGGTTCTGGAACGGAAGAAGGCACCACCGCCGGCTGTGTGAAGAAGGTTATGTAGGGGGGATTTGCGGGTTTGGAGTCGAGATGGTAACTGATGACATCCGTGAATCCCTTCGCGGCCTCGGGCACGCCTGTGTAGGAAACGCCCCATTCGGACTTGTCCCACGCCGCCAGCTGAACCAGGACAAGCGTCCCCGGGTTGCCCAAGGAGACCGAAATCGGGGTTACCACGAAGACCCCGCTAAAATTGACCTGCGGATTCCCAAATGGAATGAGCTTGCCCGCCTCGGTTCCGACCAGGAGCTGTGAGAGAATGTTGGTGCCCGCCCGTGGACCCTCCGGAGTGCCCAGCCGAGTCGGCGCAGTCTGGCTGCCGAAGTAAACAAACCCGTCCGCCAAAAGGTTCAGCGCCGACACGGCGAGAACCCACAAGCATCGACTGATTTGTGTCCTCATGATTTTCGTCTCCGAGCATCAATTTCGGTCCGCCGTCCCTCTACCACTACAAACCCTGCTGCAGCGCTCAGCCGCAGCCAACGGGAAAAGCGCACGCGGGCGAACTTCTCGCGAAAGCGTCTTGGAGTGCGCCAGTCCTCTGGCGCTTTGGGATGCCGGAGGTGGCCCGAGCAAACCGCTTGATAATCCGGGGTTCGTGCGCAGCTTGAATGCGAGAGTCGTTCAACCTGCAACACTCGAAGATCCCATGAGGCATCCTGCTCCGGACTATCCGTTGTTCTCCGCTCGGGAGGCGATTCAGAGTTTGACGGGGGCCAGCCTCGCCATGGCCATCACCTGCACCGTTGGGGGCGTCGTTCCAACGGTGGCCTCATCCACCAGCTACCCACTGACCGAGGAATTGTTCCGGCTCGAAATCGCCTGGGTTTGGCACTGGGTGCTCGCCGGCGTGATGATCTGGGGCCTCTTCGGAATGCTGGTTCCCGTGTGGTGCATGTACCAATTGCTCCATGGGACTCGAAGACCGTGCTCCGTCCTCGCCCTCGCGTTGGTGACGCAGCTGTTCGTCTCCACGATCGCCGTTTGCACGGTCTCCTACGAAAGCGAACGATTGCGTCCGATTCTGGCATCGCTTGCGGTGGCGGTGGTTGTTGGAATCGGCTGCGCGATCAGTGCATTCCGTGCATCTCGGGAGGAGGAGAAACACCAAGCGGAAGCCGATGCCCGTCTGGGCGAGTGGGTGCCCTCAGAGGTGCCAAGGTTCAGCCGCGGGCGAAAGCGGTAGAGGACGGGCGCAGTCCAAGACCTGCCGGCAAAGGTGGCGCATGGGTTGGAGTTTCGCGACAGCGTCCTGGAGTGCGCCAGTCCTCTGGCGCTTTGGGATGCCGGACGCGGGTTGTATTTATTCGATTCCGTTGTGCAGCCCGCTGGAACCGAGTTCAAATGTCAAAAGTACAGACCTGACCTCAGATGCCTCAATAGGATGGACAATTGAAGACTATTGCTTACGCCTTCTTGATTGGTATTGCACTGCTGCCGGACCTGCTTGGCCATGGATACTTCAAGTTCTCAAAGCTGGGACCGCTCGTTACGGTTGGATATGAAAATGGGCCGATTGCCGATTCGTCGATTCTTGCACAAGTGTTTGCCGGAAGAACACTGGAAGACCTTCGTCCGGTAGGGAGCCCTCTCCCGTTTACGAACGGTAGAATATTTAACACATTGATTGACGTTCCATTTATGGCGGTTGGCGAGACTGCCTACGTCAGTTTTGCTGCCTGGGATTCCAGAGGGTGGGGGCTTAGCTACTCAGGCGTTCCCGTGGGTGAGTCAGTTAGGAGCGGGATTTTGACCACCGAGCTCATGATTCAAAACAGTGAGGCATTTTTCCAGATCGCATTTCCCGAGAAGCTTGTGGTTCCGTCTGCTGTGCCAGAGCCATCTCAAAGAGCGTTGATCCTATTGAGCGCATCCATTCTTGGCTGGAAGCTTTGGAAGTTACGGCGCGCCGAACATGGTGCTGCTTTCGGGAAGAAGTGATCTTTTGGAGCGCCATGTATTTCAGGACGGCTTCCTCGATTTTTCGGAACAGCGCAAAGCGGCAGTTTCTATCAACCCCGAGAAAAGCGGTAGAGGACTCCCGCAGTCCAAGACCTGACGGCAAAGGTGGCGCGTGGGTTGGAATTGTCCGGTACCGTTGCGCAACGCTCTGAAACCCAAAACAAGTGTCAAAAATATAGGCATGACCGAATCTGCCGTATCCTTCCTAAGCGTGAGAAAAGCCGGGGAACAGGCGCGGAAAAAGGGGCAGTCCTCAAGGTAGAGACTGCTGAGTGGATTGCAGGCCTTTGATGCTGACTGTTGGAGATGTTTGCCCTGGCGCGCGGAGGGACTCTCGAAAAATTGGTGCACCGGGCAGGACTCGAACCTGCAACCTTCTGATCCGAAGTCAGAAGCTCTATCCAATTGAGCTACCGGTGCATCGAACGGAGGGCCTCTTCAAACCATGCCGCTCGTGGAAAGGCGAGTGTGAACTTCCAAAACCCAGCCCGCCAACCTTCGCGTTCCGTTCCGACCACCTTCAGGCCGAGGGGGAGGATTTGCTGCAACGGAGCTGCCCCGGACTCCAAGTTGAATCCGGGGCTGGTCGGGTGGGCGGGGCTGCGGCAGGGTGCGGGGAGATGGCTGCAATTTGGTTCATTACCGGCACCGATACCGACGTGGGCAAAACGGTGTTTTCCACCGTCCTCACGCGCCGGCTCGTCGCCCTCGGGATCCGAGTGCGTGCGGTCAAACCCGCGTGTTCCGGCGGCCGTGCCGATGCAGAGCGTTTGCTGCAGGCGCAGGGCGGGAAGCTGTCGCTCGATGAGATCAATCCCTGGTCGTTTCCGGAACCCCTCGCGCCGGTCCTGGCCGCGCGAAAGGCCGGGACTCCGCTGAATCGCGCCGAGGTGCTTCGATTTCTCCGTCGCTCCGCGCGGGCGTGCGATTTGCTCGTGGTGGAGGGCGCAGGCGGGTTGCTGAGTCCGCTGGGGGAGGGGTTCGACAACCGGGATCTGCTGGTCGCGCTGCGGGCGCGTCCGTGGATCGTGTGTCCCGATCGACTCGGGGCGGTGGGGCAGTCGCGCTTGGTGCTGGAGGCGCTTCCGCCGTCGCTGCGTCGTCAGGCGCAGGTGGTGCTGGTGGATCAACCCACACCGGATGCCTCGACCACGACCAACGAGGCGCTGCTCGGGGAATGGATCGGAGCGGAACGGATCCATCGGTTCCCGTGGCTGACGGAGGATCCGTTGAAGGTGAAGGTGAAGTTGGGGAAGGCGGGGGGGATAAGAAAATTGGAATTAAAAATTAAAAATTGGGGAATCTAGACACGGATTGCACGGATTGACACGGATTGGAAACGGGAGACTAAGCACTAAGTCCAAAGGCTAAAGTCCAAGGTCCAAAGTTGGATTTGCTGGGCGTTTGTCGGGACCAATTGGGGGCGGACGACTTCATGACTTCGGGTGATCCGCCTCGTTCCCTCGGCGGCTACGGGGAAAGGGCGGAAAGTCCAAGGTCCGAAGTCTCAAGTCCAAAGTCGGAAGCGCGAAGCGGCGGAGGGGATGAATTTGGAAGGCAGGAAGGCAGGCCTCGGAGCGAAGGCAAAAGTTCAAAGGAAAAAGGCGAAATTGGAACACCGCACCGAGGATCAAACATAGAGGGTCATTGGCTTTGCGCCTCTGCGTCTCTGCGGCTTTTCTCCGGGTACCGTGCTGCGACTTCACGAAGGGTCCGCAAACGAATATGGGGCTTGGGTGGAACCAAGCCCTCCACCGAGACACGATCTCCGAACTGCGATTCTCCCCAACTCCCAACTCCCAGCTCCCATCGTCAGCCGTCAGATCCTCTGCGTCTCTGCGTCTCCGCGGTTCAGCTTTGGACTTTGGACTTTGGACTTTGGACTTCGCGCCGTGGGCGCGGCTCAGTCGTTGCGGAGGTGGTCTTGGGTGAAGTCTTCGATGCGCGCTCGGATTCGATCAAAAATCCAGAGGGCAAAGGTGGTCAGGGTGAGGATGAAGAGGAGTCGGGAGAACATGGTGAGAGCGGGGATGGAGCAGTCGGAAATCGGAATTCTGGATTCGGGATTCTGTTCCCGTTTTTCAGAGGGACGGGTCGAGTGGGGTGGGGTTTGGAAGGTGATTGGTGATTGAACCTTCCAGCGGAAACCGGGGCTGAATCTCCCTCAGTTTTCGCTCGAATTCCGGGGCTTCCATCCCAGGCGGAAGACCGAGGAACGTGACCAGATTGCTCATGATTTTCGTCTGCCGCTGTCGCAGTTCGGCAGAGAAGCTGTCTTGCAGGATCGCGTATCGTTCCCGCAGCTCACGCTTCTGCTCCTCGGTGTACTGCGTATTGGTTCCCAGATTTGTAATTTGGGTCCGCATCTCCAACCGGTTCTCGGCAATCAAATCGTCGTAGGAATAAATCCTGACCAGTTGATCGTAGGCCTCTCGGAACCGGGCCACTTGTTCGCTCTCGTTCCAGCCGGCCCGGTCAAAAAGCGCGAGCAGGTTTGCTGCGGCCGGATCGGCAAACGCGCGGAGTTCCTGAACGATCAACGGGGCTTTGGGATTCGATGGGTTGGTCGTGAGCTGACCCGGGTTGGTTTGACCGGGAAAACCCCAGACGGGGCTGCGATGGACTGAGTTCGACGCACCGGCAACGGGCGAATTTGCGGGGAGAGAATCCTCCGGAGCCCTGCGCTGCGGTGGATTCCTCGAAATGAGGAAGGCCAGCAGGGAGACCAGCGCGAGCGTGAGGGTGGCAGCGATGCCGGTGCGTCGAGACATGAGCGGGGCGAGGGTGCGGAGTGGGTTATTTCACATCCGTCAACGCGCGCAGGTAGAGCGACGGCTCACTGCTGCTGAGTCCTTGAACCACTGGATAGCTCAGGAGTGGGGATTGGTCCGGGGACAGATTTGCGGAGATATCGACGTACTTGTTGCCGATATCGACGGGTGTCCCGCAAAGAGTGGCCGAGGGAACCCGGTAGTTCCAAACTACGGTCGCCGGAATGGGGTTGATCAGTTTGCTGGCGGAGGAGGGGGCCTTTTGAAGCACCGCAAAGACCCGGTACTGGGTCGCTGTGACGGTGACCTGGCGGCCGCTGACGGCGAATAACGCCGGGTCGGAAAGGAAGCTGCAGGTCCAGGTACAAGAGCCTCCCGCGAGATGTTCAAACGCGGTGGAGGTGGTGCTTGTGGAGTACTTGTCGGTGGAGGTGATCAGGTATTTCGACGACCCATCGACTTTGTCGCGCCAGTGAACCCGGAGGACGGAGGATTTCGAATTGTGGTCAAAGGAGTCCACAAGATCGGAGTACCGCTCGAGCCGGTAGCCGAGGGAGTAGATTCCGTAATCGCTGCTCTTGGCCACGATGGAGGACCCAAGTTCCCAGAGATCCTTTGCGATGCCCGCTGCAGCGGCAACGTAACCCCAGTATGCGGTATTGGCTTGGAGCGATGAGGAGGTGCAGGGAATCGCGAGGGCGACGGTTGCAATGGCGAAGGCGCGTGTGTGGTATTTCATTTTCATGGGGATGAATTGAGGGGTGATTTGAGGTTTTCCTGTGGAGTTGATGTCGTGAGGTGTTCTTTCGGCTTTTTTCGGTTTGTGCTGCGTTTGCGATGCGGGTGCCGGTGGTCAGTGCGTCTTGCCGATGGCGGTCGCTGAACCGGAAATGGGGGAGAGGCGTTCTCCGAGCGGCAGGATCGGATGGATCTCGCGCAGGCGGTTTTTGAAATCCTCGGCATCCACATCTCGCGGTTTGCCGAGGGACTCCACCAGTGCATCCAGGGTTCGTCCTTGTTCCGCACGGAGTCGTTCCTCGAAACGCTGCTGCTGGAGCGTGGCGCGAAGGCGCGAATTCTTTTTCAGCACGGCACTGACCCGCCCGTCGGCGCCGACCTGAAGGAACTCACTTCGCAGCTTCAGTCTCTGCTTCGCAATCTGGTCGTCGTACTCGTGAACCTGCCGGAGCTGTTCGTACGCATCGGCAAACCTCGACGCCTGCTCGGACTTGGGCCATCCCGCCGATTCCAGCAGGACGATCAACTGCTCCGCTGCGGGGTCTTCGAACGACCGAACTTCGTCGAACACGCTGCGCGATCCCGGGGTTGCCGGTGCGGCGCCCGCCAGCATGGACGCGGACTTGGAAGGGGGAGCTTGGGTTTCCGGCATTGACTGCGCCGGTGGCGAAGGAAGGGAAGCGGCGACGAGACTCGCCGTGGCCTCGCTGGAGGTGGCGATGGGATGTTTCTCGGTCGCGTTCTGCAGGGCGCCCCCGAGCAGAAAGATGAACCCGGTGGAGAGTCCGAGCGTGGAGATGAACAATCGGCTTCGCATGGGTGTGGGGGAGGTGGAGGGATCAGGAAGCGGGGAATCGGCGGACGGGGAGCGATCAGGATCGTCCTCCAAACGGGGCGATGGGTGGCCGGCGGAAGCCGAAGCCGAAGGCGAATGCGAATAGGAATACCTGCGGGCGCAGGTGCCGATGGGGACCGGGGGGAGGCTCATGATGACGGTGTCGAGGGCTGTTTCGCGGGTTCCTGGACGGGTTCGTGGGATGCTTTGGGCCGTGAACGCCGGCTGAAGTTCGATCCGTTTTCGGAGCGCCCAGCCGATGAGCTATGGATTCGTTATCATTTCATTCCTCGGGCTGAATTCGGTCAATCCTGTGCGCGGAAGACACAGGGTAAAAACGTGTGGAAACTCCCTTCACGCAATGAGTTGAGCGCTCGAACGAGTGCAAGTGTGCGGTCAATTCGCGAACGCACAGAGGGGTGGTGATTCTGCCGTGGGTGCGGGAGGTGGGGCAGCTTTGGGGAGTGCGGATCGGTGGCGGGGTGGCGTGCGTGTGGGATTGTGGCAAAAAAGAATCCCGGGCTTGCCTTCCGCGCGGCGGTCTGCCATTTCTGCGCCTCGCCGTTGGGACGGGGTCGTAGCTCAGTTGGTAGAGCGTCTCGTTCGCAATGAGAAGGTCAGGGGTTCGACTCCCCTCGGCTCCACCACCCTCCGGCATTCTTCTTTTCTTTCCCTCTCCGATTCTCCCGTTCGGGCGGAGCTGTGGTTGGGAATGGGAGAAAAGTCCAAGGTCTCAAGTCCAAGGTCCAAAGTCCCAAGACAGAAGCGGCGGAGGGGATGAATTTGGAAGGCAGGAAAGCAGGAACGGGATGGGAGCGAAGTCCAAGGTCCGAAGTCTCAGGTCCAAAGTCTGGGGCGGCAGGGGGCGAATGGATCCCGAGGTCAGTGGTTTCATCCAACAGCAGAGCCGCGTGAACGCGGTACTCCATACGAAGACTCCAAATTCGCGATGCTCATTCGGCATCCTGGATCCAGCATCGAGGATCGAGGATCATCAGGTCGGCGTCGCGGCGGATGGCGGGCTGCGACTTCACACGGGGTCCGCAAACGAATATGGGGCTTGGGTGGAACCAAGCCCTCCACCGGGTGGCGATCGTCGATCTTTGATCTCCGATCTGCCATCTCCGATCTGCGATCTCCGATCTGCGATCTGCGATTCCGGGGCGGGTGACGCAATTGCTCCTTTCCCCGGCGCAGTCGTCTTTCTAGGGTTTGGCCATCGCACGCTGTTGTGCGTGTCCCCAACCCCATTTTGCCATCCACGTGCCCATGAAGGATCGCTTCCAACCCCGTCGTCACGCCCTGATCGCTGTCGCAGCGCTGGCTTTCGGTCTCGCCGCCGGCTGCAAACCCGCTCCGTCCGGTGGTGCAGATTCCGCCGCTTCGGGAAGCTCTGGTTCCGGCTCCGGCACCGGTGCGGCCAGCGAGCCGATCAAGATCGGTGAGTTTGCATCGCTCACCGGCAGCGAGGCGGCGTTCGGCCAGTCGTCGCACAAGGGCACGCAGTTGGCGTTCGATGAGATCAACAAGTCGGGCGGCTTGCTCGGTCGCCAGGTGGTGCACTTGGTGGAGGACAATCGATCGACGGCCGGGGAATCGGTGACGATCGTGAAGAAGTTCGTTTCCCGCGACAAGGTGGTGGGAATCCTCGGCGAGGTGGCCTCGGGTCGTTCGCTCGAAGCCGCACCGGTGTGCCAGACGGCGCGGGTGCCGATGGTCTCGCCGTCGTCCACCAATCCGAAGGTGACGGAGATCGGTGATTACATTTTCCGCGTGTGCTTCATTGATCCGTTCCAAGGCAAGTTGCTGGCGGATTTCGCCAAGCGGTCGTTGAAGGCCAAGACGGCGGCCATTTTGTCGGACGTCTCCGCGCCGTACTCGGTGGGGCTCGCCGACTTCTTCCGTCAACGCTTCACCGCCGAGGGCGGCAAGATCGTGGTGGAGCAGAAGTACGCGTCGAAGGACAAGGATTTCCGCGCGCAGTTAACCGCGATCAAGGCCGCGGGGGCGGACGTGATTTTCGTGCCCGGCTATTACACCGAGGCGGGATTGATCGTGGCGCAGGCGCGTCAGCTGGGGATCGATCTTCCGATCTTCGGCGGCGACGGCTGGGAGGCACCGCAGTTGATCGAGATCGCCGGTGCGGCGTTGAAGAATACGTACTACTCCACGCATTACTCGCCCGAGGCGAAGTCGGCCAAGACCGAGGCGTTCGTGAAGGCGTTCCAGGCCAAGTTCGGCGGCGAGACGCCGGACGCGATGGCCGCGCTGGGATATGACTCCGCGATGGTGTTGGCGGATGGAATTCGCCGTGCGGGATCGACCGACGGCGCGAAGGTTCGCGATGCCCTGGCGGCAACGAAGGATTTCCCCTGCGTGACCGGCAAGACCACCTTGGACGCCCAGCGTAATGCGTCGAAGGCCGCGGTGATCATCACGGTGGAGAACGGGAAGTTCAAATACCTGGAGACGATCGAACCCTGAGCCTGCGGCAGCAGGCCAAGGCAAAAGGAAAAAGGAAAAAGGCGAAGGGGACGGAGGGCGACGACGGCGCTGGCGCTGGTCGTCTTGGAGTTAGGAGAGAGCGGCAGCTCTCCCCCACCGTGGAAGGTAGGGCGGCGTTGCCGCGCCGCCGTCTATCGATTTTCGACTTTGGACTTTGGACTTTGGACTTTGGACTTTGGACTTTGGACTTTGGACTTTGGACTTTGGACTTTGGACTTTGGACTTTGGACTTTGGACTTTGGACTTTGGACTTTGGACTTTTCCTCCGGTCATCGATCGAGAGAAAACCTCATGAAAGCGCGCGAATGAATGGATCACGACGGAGTTTCCTGGGGCGCGGGGTTGCACTCGGCGCGGTGGCGGTCCTCGGGACGTACGCCGCATGGGCTGCGCCGGAGCCGATTCGGATTGGGGAGTTTTCCTCCCTGACCGGACGTGAGGCAGGCCTCGGCCAGTACACCCACATGGGCGTGGTGATGGCGCTGGAGGAAATCAACGCCGCGGGCGGAGTGAACGGGCGATTGGTGGAGGTGATCGCGGAGGACACTCAATCGAAGGCCGGCGAATCGGCCACGGTGGTGCGCAAGCTCACGACGCGGTCGCGCGTGGTGGCGATCATCGGGGAAGGGGCCTCGGGCCGGTGTCTGGAGGGCGCCCCGATCGCGCAGCGCGCGGGCATTCCCGTGGTGTCCCCGGCGGCGACCAATCCCAAGGTCACCGAGTTGGGCGATTGCATCTTCCGCGTGTGCTTCACCGATCCATTCCAGGGCACGGTGATGGCCAAGTTCGCGCACGAAACCCTGCATGCCAAGCGCGTGGGGGTGTTGTCCGACGTGGCCTCGCCGTACAGCCTCGGCCTGGCGGAATTCTTTCGTCAGCGCTGCCGCGTGGACGGCATTGAGATCGTGGGCGAGCAGCGGTTTTCCGGCGGGGACAAGGATTTCCGGGCCCAGCTGACGGCGCTCAAGGCATCGAAACCCGACGCGCTGTTTGTGCCGAGCTACTACGGCGATGCGGGATTGATCCTGCTGCAGGCGCGTCAGCTCGGGATCACGGTACCGATTTTGGGCGGCGACGGTTTCGAAGCCCCGGAATTGGTGCAGGTGGCCGGGGCGGCGGCGGATGGTTCGTATTTCCCGGTGCATTTCTCCCTGGCCGACACCTCGCCGCGGAGCCGCGGGTTTGTGGAGCGGTTCACCAAGCGGTGGGGCAAGGCTCCGACCGGGGTTTCGGCGCTGGGATACGATGCGTTGAACCTGATTGTGGATGCGATCCGTCGGGGCGGCAGTGCCGAGCCGAAGGCGATTCGCGGGGCGCTGGCCTTGACGACGTCGTTTGACGGGGTGACGGGGCGGATTTCGATCGATTCAGAGCGCAACGCGCGCAAGCCGGCGTCGATCGTTCGCGTCGAAGCGGGACAATTCCGCTTCCTTCAGGCGGTTGCGCCCTGACCGACCTTGACCCGTCCACGGCCTGCCGGTCAGGCTTGGGGGTTGTCCGGAATGCCGGACGGCTCATGACCGAACTGCTTCAACAGCTCATCAACGGCCTGTCCCTGGGTGCGATCTATGCCCTGATCGCGCTCGGGTACACGATGGTTTACGGCGTCCTCCGCTTCATTAATTTCGCCCACAGCGACGTGTTCATGGTGGGCGCGTATGCCGGGTATTTCCTCGGTCCCAAGCTCGGGGCGGGATCGATCGGCGGCGGTGTTCTGACGCTGGCCGGCGCGATGGCGGTGTGCGCGGTGCTCGGCGTGGTCATCGAAAAGCTGGCCTACCGGCCCCTGCGCGGGCGGTCGAATCTCACGGTGCTGATCACCGCGATCGGTGTGTCGCTCCTGCTTCAGAATACCGGACAGAAGATCAAGGCCGTGGGGGCGAATCCCCGAGCGTTCCAGTTTCCCGGGCCGGATGGGATGACTCGCGGCCTCTTTCCGGAGACGCAGCTTCACTTCCGTTCCCTCACCATTTCGAGCAACCAGGTGATCGTTCTCGTGGTGGCGGTGGTGCTGCTGGCGGCGTTGTGGTGGATTGTGCATCGCACGCGGATTGGCACTGCGATGCGCGCGATGTCGTTCAACGCCACGGCGTCCTCGCTGGTGGGTATCAACAATGATGCCGTGATCTCCTTCACCTTCGCCTTGGGCTCGGCCCTCGCGGGCGCGGGCGGCGTGCTGTACGCGATGAATTATCCGAGCATTGATCCGCTGATGGGCACGCTTCCCGGATTGAAGGCCTTTGTGGCGGCGGTGCTTGGGGGCATTGGGAATCTTCCCGGGGCGGCGCTGGGTGGGTTGCTGATCGGCCTGGTGGAGACGCTGGTGTCGGGCACGCGGGTGTCGACCTACCGCGACGCCATTGCCTTCGCGATTTTGATTCTGATCCTGATGTTCCGTCCCGCCGGCCTGCTTGGAAAACTGCGGGTTGAAAAAGTCTGAGCGCGCGGGCGCGCCGAACAAAGGCGAAGACGGGGCAAACCACAGATGAACACAGATGGACACAGATCGAAGTGGCCGAAAGTGAGTGGGGTTGGCTGTCTCTATCTGCATCTGCATTTGCATCTGGATCTGTGTGAATCTGTGTTCATCTGTGGTTTCAAAAGCTGCTTTTAGTCTGACGGGAATTCGATCAGTGGTGCCGGTTCGCTATGGTACTCCCAAAATCTCAACTTTGGCTGGTGGTGGTGCTCCTGGTGGCAGGGGGAGTGTCCGCGTTTTCGGGACGCATTGATCCCTACGTGTTGGATGTCGCCATGGGCGTGGGCATCGCGATCACGCAGGCTTCCAGCCTGAACCTGATCAACGGATTCACCGGCCAGTTCTCGCTCGGTCACGCCGGGTTCATGGCGGTGGGGGCTTACAGCTCGGCCATGCTCACCACGACGCTCGGTCCCAAACTGGGAGTCTCGACCGCGGTGCTCCAATGGGTGCTCTTCCCGGCCAGCCTGCTGCTCGGCGGATTGGTCGCAGCGCTCGCCGGGCTCGCTGTGGGCGCTCCGTCGCTGCGGCTCAAGGGCGATTACCTGGCCATCGTCACGCTTGGGTTCGGCGAGATCATCAAGGTGATCCTGCAGAACGTGGATGCCGTGGGCGGGGCCCGTGGATTGGTGGGCATCCCGGATTACACGAACCTCTTTTGGACCTTCTCGGTGGCGGCGGTGACGGTGTACGTGGTGTGGGGATTGCTGAATTCCACCTACGGCCGCGGCTTCCTTGCGGTGGCCGATGATGAGGTGGCGGCCGAGGCCATGGGGTTGAACACGACCCGATACAAAATCACCGCGTTCGTGGTGGGTTCATTTTTCGCCGGCGTGGCGGGAGGTCTGTACGCGCATTTGAAGGGGTACCTAAATCCCGGCGGGTTCGACTTCAACAAGAGCATCGAGATCGTGGTGATGGTGATCCTCGGCGGGATGGGACGCCATGTGGGCGTGATCATCGCGGCGATCGTGCTGGTGGTGTTGAACGAGACGCTGCGGAGCTTTGGTGAGTACCGGATGATCCTGTATTCGCTGTTGTTGATCGTGCTGATGCTGACGCGTCCGCAGGGCCTGTTCACCTGGACGCGCCGCAAGCCGTCGGCCGCCTGAGTTCACGCTACGCCACGCCACTGTTCGCCACGCCACGTTTGCCTACGCACGCCATGTCCACGCTGCTTCAACTCGACAACGTGACCATCCGTTTCGGCGGACTGACTGCGGTCTCGTCGGTCTCGGCCACGGTGAACGAGGGTGAGCTGGTGGGGCTGATCGGTCCGAACGGCGCGGGGAAGACCACGGTGTTCAACATGGTCACCGGCGTTTACCAACCGACGGAAGGTCGGATCGCCTTTGGAGGTCAACCCACGGCGGGGCTGAAACCGTTTGAAATCACGGAGCGCGGGATTTCGCGCACGTTTCAAAACATCCGTCTGTTTCCCAGCCTAAGCGTGTTCGACAACGTGCGGGTGGCGTTTCACCTGCACTTGAAGCACGACTCGGTGCACTCGCTCACGCGCGGGCCGAAGTTCCATCGGGAGGAAGTGGACCTGCGCGATCGCACGCTAGAGCTGTTGCGGATCTTCAATCTGGAGCGCGTGCAGGATGAGCCTGCGAAGAGTTTGTCGTACGGCGACCAACGTCGACTGGAGATCATCCGCGCGTTGGCCACGGGTCCGAAGCTGTTGCTGTTGGACGAGCCGGCGGCCGGGATGAATCCGGCGGAGAAGCTGGAGTTGATGAAGCTGATCCAGTTCATCCGCGAGAAGTTCCAGCTCGCGATTCTGTTGGTGGAGCACGACATGAAAGTGGTGATGGGGATCTGTCAGCGGATCCACGTCCTTGAGTACGGCCGCAAGATCGCCGAAGGCACCCCCGCCGAGATCCGATCCAACCCCGCGGTGATTGCGGCGTACCTCGGCTCCGCCGCCGAAGGCAAAAGTTAAAAGGAAAAAGGAAAAAGTTAGGCCGACAGGCAGGAATGTGAAGGGGGCTATGAAACGAGGGGGAGCAGATCTCTTGGATCGAACGTTCCGATTTGCGGTTCGTGCGATTCGACTTAGCAGGCGGTTGTAATCTGATCGCATTGGCCGAGTGCTGGTTGGGCAACTTCTCAGGTCGGCTACCAGCATTGGCGCGAATGCTGAGGAGGCTCAAGCGGGACAGAGTCGGGCAGATTTCCTCAGCAAGAATGCGATCTGCCTCAAGGAGGCGAGGGAAACCCGCTACTGGCTTCGACTGCTTCAAGCCGCAGAGGTCAGCGTAGATCCTGAACTGGCGGAATTGGAGCAGGAGGCTTTCGAGCTCATGCGGATTTTTGGAAGCATCGTTACCACCACACGGCGCACTCCGGGGCCATGACTTTGGATCCTTTTACCTTTTGAATTTTGCCTTTTGCCTTTCTCCTTGGAGGGGTGCTTGAAGTCAAACAGCTCAAGGTGAATTACGGCGCGATCACGGCGCTGCATGATGTTTCGCTGCGTGTGGAGAAGGGGGCGATCGTCACGCTGATCGGCGGCAACGGCGCCGGCAAGACCACCACGCTGCGCGCCATCTCCGGGATGCTGAAGCCGAAGTCCGGCCAGATCCTTTACGAGGGACGTGACATCACCGGAGTGCCCGCCCACAAGCTGGTCGGACAGGGCATCGCCCACTCGCCCGAGGGCCGCATGGTCTTCGCCAACCTCACGGTGCGCGAGAATCTCCAGATGGGCGCCTACCTCCAGCGCGACAAGGCAGTCATCGCCCGCGAGGAGGAGTTCGTGTTTGCCACCTTCCCGCGTCTCAAGGAACGGGAACAACAACTCGCCGGCACCCTCAGCGGCGGGGAACAGCAGATGCTGGCCATCGGACGCGCCCTCATGAGCCAGCCCAAGTGCCTGCTGCTCGATGAACCGTCCCTCGGCATCGCCCCACTTTTGGTAAAGCTCATCTTCGAAAAGATCGTGGAGTTGAACCGCACGCGTGGCCTGACCATCCTGCTGGTGGAACAGAACGCGAACCTCGCGCTGGAAATTTCCAGCTACGGATACGTGCTGGAGACCGGCCGGGTGCTGCTGGCGGATGATGCCGCCAAGCTCCGCGCCGATCCCAAGGTCCGCGACGCCTACCTCGGCGGCTGATCCACTGGGTTACCGGTCCAAGGAGTGGGAATTCCCACCCCCTTTGGACCCCAAATCGGGGGGCTCCGGAGCCAACTGGGACGGCCCCATGTGCCGTGTCCCACCCGCCTGTTTCACTTCGGCACAACGTGTCACGCGATTCCGCGCCCGAATCCAATCGGAGCCCGGTTTTCCAAGGATTTCCGCCGATTTATCGCCCGGCATCCCGCTTGCGATACCGGGCGGCAGAGGGTCGCAGTGAGCGATCCGAGTAAATCAAAACTGAAACAGTTAATTCAGCATCAACACGTTATGAATACTCTTGTTACCTCCCGTCGGTATCCCGTTTACCAGGTCAGCCCGCTGGCCTCGTTGCTCAACCTGTCGCGTGACTTCGACCGTTTGTTCGACCCGTCCTGGGCTGCGGCGAAGGCGGATTCGCAGGCCGCGTTCACTCCGGCGGCGGAACTCCGTGAGACCAAGGATGCGGTGTCGGTGAGTCTCGAACTGCCCGGGGTCAGCCGCAAGGACGTGTCGATCACCTTCCACGATGGCGTCCTGACCGTCGCCGGCGAGCGCCGTCAGGAGAGCGAAGTGCAGGAAGGCGAATCGCTCCGGACGGAGCGTTCCTACGGCCGGTTCGAACGGCTGGTGGAGCTCGCCGCCCCGGTCGATGCCGACAAAATCTCGGCCGCGTTCAAGGATGGTGTCCTCACCGTGACCCTTCCGAAGCGCGCCGATGCCCGCCCGAAGCAGATCGACATCTCGGCGAACTGAGGTGTCGCGGTAGCTGAAGTGGGGAGTTTTGCAGTCGCCGCCCTGGGGCAATCCGGGGTGGCGTTTTTTTTGATCCTCTGCCGCCCCGCTGGGGCTCATGGGATCGCGCATCGGAGGAATCCCCGGGCTAAAGCCGCGGGGCTATTTTCGGAGATTGCCCTGTCTCAACCGACGGAATTGAGCGGCGGAGTTCCTCACACGTTTGGAGTACCGCGTTTACGCGGCTCTGCTGTTGGACGCGGGGGCCGTCGAAAGGTTGGAAATCAACCGGCTGGATGCCTCTCGACACGCTTCCCCGAACCGTCTGAAGACGGGACTCCAAACGAATGAGAAAGCCCTCGCTCCAGCGTCGGACTCCCCTTCAACGCTTCAACTTTTTAACCCTTCAACCGCGCCGAGCCCCTCCCTACCCAATCACCGCGCGTCGGAGCACTTCGTACACGGCGGTGGATTCGAGCGGCGTCTCGGGCAGCGCGGTGGGGGCGATGAGGATTGGCCAGTCGTCCTGGTTCTTCGGACGGCATCCGTGCGAGCCGCGAACCAGCGTGGCGTCGAGCGGGATCACATCCATCAACATGCGGAAGCCAAGCTTCTTCTGGAGCAGCCGCCACAGGATCTTGAGCTTCACCGCGGGAATCTTCGGGTCGAGGAACAGCTCCACGGGGTCGTAGCCCGGCTTGCGGTGGATGTCCACGCACCGCGCGAAATCGGGCGCCCGCGCGTCGTCGAGCCAGTAGTAGTAGGTAAACCACGCGTTTTCCTTCGCGATGGCGATGAGGTCCCCCGCGCGTGCGTGCGCGATGCCGTGATGCGCCTTGTCGGCGAAGTCCCAGACGTCGGCGACGCCCGGGGTGGATTCGAGAAGCTCCTGCACGTCGCCCATCAGGCTGCGGTCGTTGACCTGGATGTGGGCCACTTGGTGATCTGCCACCGCAAACACGCGCGAGTTTCCGGCGTCGAGAAGTTCAAGCCCGAGCTCCTCCTTCACGGTCAGCCAGCCGCGCTTGCGGAATTCTCGGTTGAGATGGATTGGGGAGTCCACCGGTGTGATGCCGTATTCACTGAGCAGGATCACCTGCACGCCGGCGCCCGCGTAGAAATCGAGCAAATCGCCAACGATGGCGTCGATGCGCCGGAGGTCGGTGGGAATCTCGGGATGGGCGGGGCCGAGTCGTTGCAGGTTGTAATCGAGATGCGGCAGGTAAACGAAGCTGAGGGTCGGGTGGTGGCGCTTCTCAATCCACTTGGCCGATTCCGCAATCCAGCGCGAGACGCAGTCGGGACTGCCCTGCGGGGATTGAACACCGGCGGCGGGGCCCCAGAATCCGGCGAAGGGGAACTCGCCGAGATCTTTTTTGATCTCCGGCCGGATCTCGTAGGGCCAGCTGTAGATGTCGAAGAACTTGCGTCCATCGGCCGGATACATGGGCCGCGGCGTGATCGACCAGTCCGCCGTTGAGTACATGTTGTACCACCAGAAGAGCTGCGCGCAGGTGAAGCCGGGGCGCGTGGCCTTGAGTTCGTCCCAGAGCTTGGGCGCGGTGACCACGTGATTGGACTGCTTCCAAAATTGGACCTCGGCGAGTTCGCGGTTGTACCAGCCGTTGGCGACGATGCCGTGGTCGGACGGGGTGCGGCCGGTGAGGTAGTTCGACTGCGCAGTGCAAGTCACCGCGGGAAACGCGGGATCGATGACGGCGGCGTGGCCCGATTGCAGGTAGGCGCGGATGCGCGGGGTGTCGTCTCCGATGAGACCCCGGGTCAGCCCGACAACGTTGAGAACAGCCGTTCGATTCACCTCAGGAGACTCGCGGAAACGCGCGTCGCGAACAACTCCGGAAGAGGGACACAGGGGCGTAGGTCGAAGATCGGAGATCGGAGATGGAAGATCGGTGGGACGATGCGGGATGAGGATGAGGAAGGGCGGAGGAGATGGGAGATGGCAGATGGCAGATAGGGGGCTGAGCGGTCCCGTCCTGAAATAGGTTGACGGCCTATGAATGGAAAACGAGAGGTGCGAGAAGAGGTAAGGTACAGTAGGAGTTTCAAGCTTAAGGTGGTGGCTGAGTTGGAGCAGGGAGGAGAGAGTTTTGGGGCGATGCGGGAGAAGTATGGG
>CANGKZ010000064.1 GCA_947454705.1 Verrucomicrobiota bacterium | reverse complement strand
TGCGGTGTGTCGGGAGACTGGGAAAATGGAACCCAGTCAGCCCCACACCGCCGGGCCACCCTTTTGCCAAATCCAGTTTTCAGCCTTTTGAACACCGCTCAGGAGAGAATCGGGTAGATAAACAGGGGTTTTTCAACGGCCTGCTAGCTGCGGTATCAGCAAGAGTTATTGCGGCGAGTGTTTACGGGCGCAGTTAGCTCATGTGGATTTGTTTATCGGGGATAAAGGGTGAAAGGTGGATCAATTTCCATCGGCTTTATATGTCTGAGGCGGAGTGATGTGTTGCTCATTTTCTTTAAACGAGTTCAAGGTCTTGTTTTGTTTTGGGGTATAAAGCTGTCTGGAATCGTTTCGTTTCCAGAAGAGTGATTTGGACACCATATGACGCTTCGTCTAGAGGGAGTAAGAGATTCGACGATTTGCTTTTTTTGGTGCAGCTGTTGACGATGGCGCGGTGTGCTCAAGGCAAAGGTTGAACGGGAGAGGATCGGGGCTTTGGATGGTGCTAAAGCTGCGGGTGCTACACTCTTGCTACTCAGGCTCTTGGAGTTTTCAGCCTCGACGTCGAAGTTTCGTCGTTTGGCTTTTGGACCTCGCGCTTGCCGGGTGGGCGATCGGAGGGTACTTAGGTGGGATGGTGGGGGCATCTGGGGTCACCCATTAGTGCGCGGGGGCAACACGCAAACGGCTTTGGTTTTGGTGTGGGATTCGTTTGGTCACAATTCGACATAGGGGGATGGCTTGGGTTGGGAAGCGGGCAATTGTTCTCGAATGAGGCGCGCGACTGAATGGGGCGCGGGTGGAACCGCGCCCTCCATTGGTTTGGAATTCCGCACACGCGGTTTGCGCGGTGGGGATTGGCAGCTGGATTGCGACGCAATTGCCGCGGCTCGCGATCGTGGAGGGCGGGGTTCCACCCACGCCCCATATTCGTCTGCGAACCGTGGGTGAAGTCACCGGCCGGGACCTGCAAGCAACCGCAGAGACGCGGAGACGCAGAGAGAGAAGATGCGGAGGAGATGATAGCTGGAAGATTGGTGATCGAACGGCGCCGCACGATTGTGGAGTGCGGTGGCAGAGCGGAGCGTCGACACCGCTTTCGAAACCGTTCGTGGCGTCACACCGACCGATGACATCGCATCGGCGAAAAAAGCATCCCGGCAAAACACTCTGCATCTCCGCGCCTCTGCGGATCATTTGCCCTGCTGCGCGGTTGGCGTTGACCAAAGCGGCGTGGCGCTGTGCTTCCCGCCGCACTCCAAAATCGGTCGGGTGAACTGGGTTGCGGTCGGGCAACCCCAATGAAACGACGTAGGCCTTTCCAAGTCCGGATGATCCGCCTCGTTCCCTCGGCGGCTACGGGGAAAAAGAATGCGAAGATCGGGGATCGGAAACGGTGTCTCGGTGGAGGGCGTGGTTCTACCCACGTCCCATATTCGTCCGCAAAAAGCGTGTTAAGTCGAAGGGCGTGATCGGGAATCCTTTTCTCCGACAAATGGGGTGGAGCGATATGCGTTGCAATGGGTCGGCTCGTGTCTAACCGGGGCGCGCGACTGATTGGGGCGCGGGTGGAACCGCGCCCTCCACGCACGGACGGGCGCCGAGGGCGCGCATCGCTTCGTAGGATCCGCAGGGATCAAGGCCCCAGCGGCCCAGGGGGAAACGTTTCCTCTTCAACCCTTCAGCATTTCAAACCTTCAACCTCCTCGCTCCGGACCTCGCGCTTGCCGGGTGGGCGATCGGAGGGTACTTAGGTGGGATGCGCTTTCGTCCTTGTCTGGCCACATTGATGGTCGCCTCCCTTGCCGGCTTCGCCTCCGGCTGCAAGAAGGAGGAGGTTCAGGTCTATCAGGCCCCCAAAGACCTGCCTCCCGCCGCCCCCGCTGGTTCCGCCTCCTCGGCTGCCGATTCCGGCATGCCTGCAGCCGGTGCGGGTTCCCGCGCTCGCGCCTCTGCTGAATCGGGCGCGGAACGCCCGCCCTGGCAGGTCCCCGAGGGTTGGACCGAGAAGCCTCGCGAGGGCCAGTCCATGCGCATCGCCAGTTACGGGGTCACCGCGGCAGACGGTCGGACGATCGATATTTCCGTGGTTCCGCTCGGTCCTGTGGCTGGATCGGAGCTGGATAACGTTAACCGGTGGCGAAATCAGATCGGCCTGCCTCCCATTTCCCAAACGGAGCTGGATTCGCAGACGGCCGCAGTCGCCATCGGTGGGATGACCGGCAAGATGTATGACATGGTCGGCACGCAGCCGACGTTGGACGGCAAGTACAAGGCCCGGATTCTCGCCGCCGTGCTTAATGCCGGCGGGACGACGGTGTTCTTCAAGATGATCGGTGAGGATGCCTTGGTGTCGGAGAACAAGCCGAAGTTCCTGGCCTGGTTGAAGTCGGTGGATACCGGCGACTCCTCCGGGGGATCGAGCGCCAGCCCAAGTGCGGCGGCCCCGGCATCGGCTCCTGCAGCGCCGGTGGCGCCGCCTCCCGCTTCGATGGCGGGTCCGGTAACTCCTCCGCCGGCGACGGGTCTGCCGCAGTGGGAAGTGCCGGAGGGTTGGAAATCGGTGCCGGCTTCCACCATGCGACTGGCCAGTTTCGCGGTTGGAAACGGGGGCGATTTCTCGGTGGTGGCGCTCGGACCCGCAGCGGGTGGAACGCTCGCCAATCTGAACCGGTGGCGCGGCCAGCTCGGTTTGGCCCCGATCGCCGAAGCTGAGGTCGCAGCGGCCACGAGTTCCGTGCCCTTGAAGGACGGGCAGACGGCGATCCTGGCTGATCTGACCGGCGAAGGGCAGTTTGCCGGACGCAAGATGCTCGCGGCGATCGTCCCGCGGCCCGACCGGACTTGGTTCTTCAAGTTGACCGGTGATGCGGCCTTGGTGACTGCGGAGCGCGAGCGCTTCGTGAAGTTCCTGAAATCGGTGAAGTATTGATGCCGTGAGTTGCGGCCCATGTTCCAAACCTACCCAGCCGGTTACCCCGTGATTCCAGCGTTCGGCCACAAAACCGCGGCTCAGGCAGATCCCATCGGCATTTCGCCCGAATGGAGTTCGCCGGATTGCGTCCAGTGGTCCGACTTTTTCGGTCCCCCCATTTCGTGAAACGCCTCCTCGCTCCACTGACCTCGCTTCGTCTGACCGTCACGCTGCTGGCGCTCGGCATCGCGGTGGTGTTCTTCGGCACGCTGGCCCAGACCGAGGACGGTTTGTACGTGGCCCAATCCCGGTACTTCCGGTCGTGGTTTTCCACGTGGTCGCCGCACACGCCGTCGTTGAAGTGGATCATCATCCCGCTGCCCGGCGGCTACCTGCTGGGCACCGCGTTGCTGGTCAACCTCATCGCGGCGCACATCGCCCGGTTCAAATTCTCGTGGAAGAAGTCCGGCATCCTGATTTCCCACCTCGGCATCATCGTGCTGCTGGTGGGGCAGCTGGCGACCGACATGTTCGCCCGCGAGAGCCGCATGAGCTTCGCCGAGGGTGAGTGGCGCAATTATTCCGAGGACTTCCAGGAGACCGAACTGGTGTTCCTGTCGGACACGTCGGACGCGGCGATGCAATCCGTGGTGGCGATTCCGGAATCGCTTTTGAAGACGGGCGAAAACTTCGTCCTGCCGGTGCTGCCGTTCACCTTCAAGGTGCGTCAATGGATGCCCAATTCGGATCCGGTGTTCGTGCCGCCGATGATGGCGCAGACCAATGCCCCGCAGACTTCGCACGGAATTGGCCGCGTGTTCACCTTCACCGAGGTGCCGGTGACCCGGAAGATGGACGACAAAAATGTTCCATCGGCCCTGCTGGAGATTGCGTCGACGAACGGGACTTCCCTGGGCACTTGGGCGGTTTCGGATTGGGCGGGGGAGCCATCGCTCAAATTTGGGGCACAGCGCTACTGGGTGCGCAGTTTCAGCGGGGCGACGAGCACTGGGCAAATGGAGGAAGCGATGCAGCAGTACTTCCCGATGACGCGGTCGATCTACTCGAAACTGATCGAGCCGCAGTCGATCACGGTGGACGGACGCAAGTACTCGTTCCTTCTCCGTCCGCGCCGGTATTATCAGCCGTTTTCGGTTCAGTTGTTGAAGACCACGCACGAGGTTTATGCCGGTACGGCGGACGGACCCGGCGGCGAAGGGATTCCCAAGAATTTCCAAAGCCGTGTGCTGGTGGATCATCCGACCAAGGGACGTCGTGAGGTGGACATCTACATGAACAACCCGCTGCGTTACGAAGGGCTGACCTTCTTCCAGTACCAGATGGGTCGCGATGAAGTGGCGGCGAGCCGCGGCACAAGCACGTTCCAAGTAGTGAAGAATCCGTCTTGGCTCACGCCGTATTTGGGCTGCGTGCTGGTCTCGCTCGGCCTGCTGGTGCAGTTCGGAATCCACCTCGGTGCCTTCCTGTCCAAGCCCCGGAACGCTGCCGCATCCGCCGCGGCCGCACCTGCTTCAACCTCTTCCACCTCCCGCCGATGAAACGCTTTCTTCCCCTGCTGATTCCGGCGTTGTTCGCCGTGTGGTTTTTCAAAGACCTCGCGCCGGCCACGGACCGCGGCTTTGCTTATTCGCGGCTGGGCAAGGTGCCGATCCTGTTCAAGGGACGCCACCAACCGCTCGATTCCTTCGCGCGCAATTCGCTGGTTCAGATTTACGAGCGTTATGCGTTCTACGACGCGACGGAAAAGCGGTCGATCCCGGCCATCGAGTGGCTGGCGGAGGCGATGTTCAAGACCGAGGCCTCGCGCGATCGCCGCGTGTTCCGGATCGATCATCCGGACCTGATCTCGATGCTGCAGTTGCCGATGAAGGACGACGCGCGCGGCTTCGATGGAAAGCACTACTCATTCAATCAAATCCTCGGCGGCACGAACATCAACACGCTGCAGGAGCAGTCCAGCCGGGCTGCCGCGCGGGCCGAGGCGCAGCGCGACACGTTTGATCAGGCCGTGTTGCGGCTGGGCAATGCGCTGATGCTTTACAACGCGCTTTTGAACACGGCGCGTCCCGCCGGAATGACGCAGCTCGTTCCCGAGCTCAACGCCTTCCAACAGGCAGTTCCCCGTGGGACGAATGCGTACGATGCAGCCCGGGCGAAATCGTCGGATGAGAAGGCGGATCTGCAACAGGATCCCGTGGTGCGCTCGGTGGCGCGCTTCCTGTATCAACGTGGCGACCGCAGCGACAAGGTGCCGTTGATCCTGCCTCCGGAGGGCGGTGCGGCCTGGGCGCGCTTTGCGGATCGCATGCTGGAATTCGTCGGCGGCAACACGCTTCCTCAAGCCGCGATTTACTGGGCGCGGATGGGCGATGCCTACGCCGCCGGAGACACCGGATTGTTCAACGCAGCCTTGATCGAGTACGAGCGCTACTGCGTGACGCAGCTCCCGAAAGACGTGACCAAGGCGGAGCGCGAAACCTTCTTCAACCGGATGGCGCCGTTCTACCACGCGCTGGTCATATACATCGCGGCGTTCCTCGCGGCGTTGTTCTTCTGGTTCCGCTTTTCCGAAACCGCGCGTCAGATCTCGACCAACCTCACCGTGCTCGCCCTGGTCATTCACATGGTGGGTCTGGTGTTCCGCATGTGGCTCGAGGGACGTCCGCCAGTGACCAACCTGTATTCCTCGGCCATTTTCATCGGCTGGGGATCGGTGGTGCTCGGGCTTGTGCTGGAACGCTTCTGGCGCAACGCCATTGGTCTCGCGGTGGGAAGCATGCTCGGATTCGTGACGCTGATCATTGCGCACAATCTCGCGCTCGAGGGCGACACCATGGAGATGCTCCGTGCGGTGCTCGACACCAACTTCTGGCTCGCGACCCATGTGGTGATCGTGACGCTGGGTTACGCCAGCACGTACGTCGCGGGCTTCCTGGCGATCGTTTATGTGGTGCGTGGATTCTTCACCGGCGGACTCGATTCCGCGACGGCGCGGGCACTGACCCGCATGGTGTATGGCATCGTGTGCTTCGCGACCTTGTTCAGCTTCGTGGGCACGGTGCTCGGCGGAATCTGGGCGGACCAAAGCTGGGGCCGGTTCTGGGGCTGGGATCCGAAGGAGAACGGGGCATTGATCATCGTGCTCTGGAACGCGCTGATCCTGCACGCCCGCTGGGGTGGGCTGGTGAAGGAGCGCGGGCTGATGAATCTGGCCATTGCCGGCAACGTGGTGACCAGCTGGTCGTGGTTCGGCGTGAACATGCTGGGCATCGGATTGCACAGCTACGGGTTCATGAACGGAGCCTTCCAGGTGCTGGCCGCGTTTGTGGGAAGCCAGGTCCTGCTGATTGGTCTCGGCAGCCTGCCCTTCAAGCATTGGAAGAGCTTCAAGGGAACACCTGCGGCGGCGCAAAGCTGACGCGGGCAAGGGCCTGGGCCCGCGAGTCCAAAGTCCAAGGTCTCAAGTCCAAAGCCGAACCGCGGAGGCGCGGAGAAGAGGGATCGAATTTGGAAAGCATGAAAGCAGGAGCGGAGAGATAGGAAACGGCGTGGATGGCGCGGTTTCACCCGCGCCCCATTCAGTCGCGCGCCCCGCTTATCCACGGGTCGACGCATCGCAACGCATGCCGCGCTGCAGGGCAAATGAACCGCAGAGACGCGGCGACGCAGAGTGGATTCGGGGGTGTTTTTTCACTGATGCGATTTCACCGATCGCTGCGATACCACGAACGGTTTCGAAAGCGGTGTCGACGCTCCGCTCTGCCACCGCACTCCAGATTCGTGCGGCGCCGTTCGGTCACCAATCTTCCAGCTGCGATCTCCTCCGCATCTTCTCTCCTCTGCGTCTCGGCGGCTCTGCGGTTGCTTCCACGTTTCGCGCTGCGACTTCACGCGGGGTCCGCAAACGAATATGGGGCGTGGGTGGAACCACGCCCTCCACCTTGGATGGGGTCTCCGAACTCCGATCTGCGATCTTCGATTCGCGCCTTACTTGATCTGCGTCGGATCGAGCACCACGTGCTTAATTTTTTCGCGCTTCCAGGTGTAGGTGACGTGAACAAGTCCGTCGGAGGTCTGGATCACCGCCGGATAGCTGTACTCGCCATCGTCGTTTTCCAGGTTCAGGGCGTGGTGCCACTTCTGACCGCCTTCGATGATTGCCACTCCGAGGGAATGGCGATTCTCCGTGGTGGGGTTGTACACCAGCAGGGCCCGGCCGTCCTTGAGCATCACGGCATCGACGCCGCTGTTGGGATTCGGAATGTCGGTTCGGCGCATCTTGCTCCAGGATTTTCCGCCATCCACGCTCCAGCATTCGGTCAGGAGCTTCTGACGCGTGCGGCACAGGATTTGGATGCCGAGGTCGGGCCAGACGAGAATCGTCGGCTGGATGGCCCCGAAATCGAGGGCCGAGTTGAGATCCGGCGTGCGGGACCAGATCGGATTGGCCGAGCCGGGCTGGCGCACGGTTTCCATGTGGACGCGCCATCCGGAGCTCTCTTCGCTCGCGCCGCAGAGATAAATCTCATCGCTCAGCGCCACCGGCTTGTTGCGAACCGGGCCGATGATGCCCCGGGGAAGCCGCTTGGACTTCGACCAGTGAAGACCGCCGTCTTCGGAGGTCTTGAAACGCCCCCACCATTCCGAGGGGTTCGGGCCGACCTTGTAGTAAAGGATCAAGGGACCCTTCTTCGGCTGCACCAGCACGGGATTCCAGCAGGCCCATTGGTCCTCGCTGTCCTCGTCCCCGCGGGCGACTTCGAGCGGCCTGGTCCACGCCCCCTTTTCGTATCGGCTGAACCAGATCACCACATCGCGCTGACGCTCCGCAGTGCCGCCGAACCACGAAGCCACGAGCCCGTCCTTGGCCTCGCAGATCGTCGAGGCATGCGAGGACAACGTGGGCGGCGGATCGGCCAGGAACTCGGTTCGCATCACCGCGGCGGGGGTCTGACCCAGGACGGTGGTGGCCACCGCGCAGGCGGCGAGGGCGGGCTTGAGGAAACGAAGCAGGTTCATGTCGATACGGGCGATTCGAGGAGGAATGGCTGCAGTGCAGGTTGCACCACAGCCATTCGACGCAGAGCGATTCAACCTAGGGGTTGGAATTCAAACCACAAAGAACTCGATACCCAGTTCAGGGTTTCTTCTGGGTGGTGACTTCCCAACGGTCGGTGCGGAAGGGCGATGCGGGCAGGCCGTCGCCGTTGACGAGGTTCACCACGGGATGGTTGGCCCAGCCGAAGCGGACCGCCGCGGGCTTGGCCACTTCGGGGCAGGTGACCACGATTTCCGAATTGCCGCGAATGCGTGCCGTGGCGCGATGGAACACGCGATCGGCGCCGGCGACGGTGAATCCGGTCGGCGCGGCGCTATCGAGGGTCTTCAATCCGCCGGCCAGATGGCTGAAGCGCAAGTGCACTTCGTTGCCCACCACGATGTGGGTCTGGAGGGTCGGTCCGTAGGCTTCGACGGCCTGATGATGCACGTTCGCCCGCGCCAGCAGGGCGAGTCGGGCGCCAACCGGGGCCTTGCGGGTGGGGTGGATGTCGTCCTTGTCGCCGACGTCGGTGATCACCGCGACTCCGGCGTTCGGCAGGGTGGCTGCGACGTAGTTCTGCGCTTCGCGGAGTTCGGCCCAGTTGGAATCCCCGACTTCATTGGCAATCACGGACAATTCGCGCTTCCGGTTCATGTCCCAGGGGGCGAGCTGAACCGCGTAGAACGGGAAATTCCCCTGGCCCCAGTCGCGACGCCAGTTGGTGATCATGTCGGCAAACAGCTCGCGATACTGCCAGGCGCGTCCGGCGTTGGACTCGCCCTGGTACCAAATGGCACCGCGGATCCCGTACGGAATCAGGTTGGCGATCATGCCGTTGTAGAGCTCGGAATTCTGCCAGGGCGGGTACGGACGGTTCCGCTTGAACGGTTCGCCCTTGGCCGCCGCGGCTGCCTTTTCCTTCTCGAATTCCACCAGCGACCGCTTGTAGGCGATGTACGAGGCCGCGTCGGCATCCTGCAAATCGCGGGTGTACGAAGGATTCCCACGAATGGCCTCATCGCTCATCCAAACCTCGGCGGGAGAACCACCCCAGCTGGTGTGGATGAGGCCCACTGGCACGCCTTCGGCTTTGAGGGAAGCAGCGAGGTCGCGGCCGAAGTAGTAACCAACGGCCGAGAAGGAAGGCACGGTGTCAGGACCGGCGACGGACCAGGAATGGGGCGCGTAATCGAGATCGGTCTTCACCTCGGGCGAGCGGCGCTTGACCACGGTGAACAGGCGCAGGTGGGAGTTGGAGCTCGCGGCAATGTCCGCCTCGGGCTTGTAGCTCGCGCGGAGCGGCCATTCCATGTTCGACTGACCGGAGCAGACCCAGACCTCGCCCACCACCACGTCGGTGATCGCTGCCGTATTGGACGGGCCGGTGGCCTTCAGCGAAGCCCCGGCTCCATTGGCGCTGAGCGGATTCAACCGCACTATCCAGCGGCCGTTGCGGGCCACGGTGGAGACCTTCTGCCCGCGGAATTCGACGGTGACCTTCTCGCCATCATCGGCGGTACCCCAGACCGGCAGGCTGATTCCGCGCTGCAGGACGGCGTGATCGGTGAAGAGCGGATGCAACCGCACGGCGGCGGAAGCGTGGAACGACGCGCTCAGGGCCGAACCCAGAAGCAGCGCCGACGAAATCGTGCGCAAGACAGACGTGGACATGGCGTCAGCATGACGGGTTCACCCCCGTGAGGGTCAACGGACTTTTGCAACGCTTGCTCCCCGACCCCTTTGTTCGTCAGTGTGTTGGCGATGAGACTGCTCATCCTCCACACCACGCGCTACCGGTACTCCACACCGGTGAAGGAGAGCTTTAATGAGGTCCGGTTGCAGCCGTTCAGCAACGAGCATCAGACCTGCGAGAGTTTCGAACTCTCGATCCACCCCAACGTTCCGGTGCGCCGGTACCAGGATTTCTACCTGAACTGGGTGCACCACTTCGAAGTCGCACCCCAGCACAGCGCGTTGAGCATCGAGTCGCGCACGCGCGTGACCACGTCGCTGGTGAACTGGCTGGATCCGGCCGCCACGCCGGCGTTGTTGAGTCGGGCGCCGTCGCTCGCGCGGATGGAGCGGTGCTTCGACTACCTGCAATCGAGCGAATTTGTGGAAAGCGATCCCGCGGTGTGGCGCATGGCCTTGGATGCCACGGCGGGCTACACCGATTTGTGGCAGGCCGCGCAGGCGTTGAATCGCTTCGTGTACCAGCACCTAAAGTATCTGCCGCAGTCCACGCACGCGAAGACGCACATGCGCGACGCCTTGAACGCGCGGGCCGGGGTCTGCCAGGACTTTGCGCATGTGTTGATCGGACTGTGCCGGGCGATCCAGATCCCGGCGCTCTACGTGAGTGGCTATCTGTGCACCCCCGGGGCGCAGGCGAGTCATGCGTGGGTGGAGGTGTTCGTGCCCGATGTCGGATGGCGCGGGCTCGATCCCACCCATGCGGGCCAGCCTGATGAACGCTACGTGAAGCTCGCCGTCGGGCGTGATTATGCCGATGTGCCGCCGGTGCAGGGCCACTACAAAGGCATCACCGAACGCACGCTTGAAGTGGACGTGCGGGTCGAAGAAATCGTGGGCTGACCCGAATTCGTTCGATCAAATCGACGTTGTTGCATCGCGCTCGTTTCTGGAGTTGAGATCCAGTACTCTCGCGGGATGAAACAACGGCCGCGCCAGTCCATTGCCCTCACCATTGCCGGATCCGACAGCGGAGGCGGAGCGGGTGTGCAGATGGATCTCAAAACGTTCGCTGCGCTGGGAGTGCACGGCGTGTCGGCGATCACGTGTCTCACCGCGCAGAACCCCAAGGCAGTGACGGCGGTTCATCCGGTTCCGCCGAAGTTTCTCCGTGCGCAGCTCGATGTGCTGTTTGCCGAGCTTCCGCCCAAGGCGGCGAAGACCGGAATGTTGTTCAACGCAGCGCTGATTCGCGAAACCGTTTCGTTCTGGAAATCGCTTCCCGCGAAGTCGCGTCCGCCGCTGGTTGTAGATCCGGTCATGGTCGCCACCAGCGGGGCCCGGCTCTTGCAGCCCGCGGCCATTCGATCCCTTCTACTCGATCTGTTGCCGCTCGCGACGCTGGTGACGCCGAACCTCGATGAAGCCGAGATCCTCGTGGGGCGCCCGCTAAAGACGCTGGACGATCTTCATGCGGCGGCGGTGCAGATTCGGCTGCAATACGGATGCGCCGCGCTGGTGAAGGGCGGACACCTTCGCGGATCGCGCGAGGCGACCGATGTGTTTTTCGATGGTGAATCGGGGCTCACCCTGTCGGTCCCGTTTGTGAAGGGCGTTGCCACCCACGGTACCGGATGCGCGTACTCGGCTGCGATCACCGGTTACCTCGCTCTCGGGCTGCCTTTGCCACAAGCGGTGGAACTGGCCAAGAACCACATCACCCAAGCCATCACCCAAAGTGTCCGCATCGCGAAACACACTGCTCTGAACCCGTTCTGGGAATCCGACAACGACGAGGAAAAGTCGGAATCCAAGGCCTAATTGGCAGATGGCAGATGGAAGCTGGAAGATTGGGTGACTGAACGATGCTAGATGCTAGATTTCCGGATCACTCCGCTCCTGCTTTCATGCTTTCCAGATTCAATCCGTTCTCTGCGTAGCCGCCGCCGGGAGAAGGCGGATCACCCCGAGCTGAAGAGTGGTCGTCGTTTGATTGGGCGGGTCCGGCCCAATGGGGGATCGGGTGAATTTCTGGAGTGCGGATGATCCGCCTCGTTCCCTCGGCGGCTACGAAGACATGACGCGTCGCGGCCCCGTTTTAGACTTTGGGCTTGGGACTTTGGGCCTTGGACTTTTTCAGCGCTTTCGGGCGAGGCGCAGCGCGTTGCCAATGACCATCACGTCGCTCGCACCCATCGCCACCGCGCTCAGCAGCGGACTGAACATCCCCAGCGCCGCCAGCGGCACGAATGCCGCATTATAGAAGAACGCCCAAAAAAGATTCTGATGAATCACCCGCAGAGTCTGACGCGACAGCTCCAACGCGTCGGGCACTGCCGCCAGATCCGGCCGGAGCAACACCACGTCCGCCGCCTCGCGCGCCACATCGGTGGCCCGCGACACCGCAATTCCCAAGTCCGCGCGCGCCAGCGCCGGACCGTCGTTCAATCCATCGCCCACGAACGCCACGCGTTCACCACGTTGTTGCAGGGCTTCAATCGCAGCGGCCTTTTGTTCGGGTCGCACGCCTGCCGTCACGTCGTCCGCGTTGAGCCCCAATTCGCTCGCGATCGCCGCGACGGCCCGAGGCTGATCTCCGGAGAGGATCCGCACGCGGTAACCGGAATTTCGCAATCGTTGGACCACCTCGCGCGCGCCGGGTTTGAGCGCATCGCGCAACGCGTACGCGCCTGCGACCCGATCGCCCGTGGCGAGGTACAGCATCGTGGCCCCGGTGGCCGAATGTTCCGCGCTGAAGGGTTCCAAGGCGGTGAGATCGAGCCCGAGTTCGCGCATCCATCCCGCGGAGCCGAGGCGCACCGGGACAGAACCATTCCGCGCTTCGACTCCGGATCCCCGCACTTCGCGCCAACCCGTGAGCGGTGGGGCGATGACGGTGTTTGCGGAGGGCGTCGAAGATTCGGCAATCGAGCGGCTGACAGGATGCGACGAGGGCCGGGCCAGTTGGATGGCCAGGGCATCCAGTTCTGCGCGATTCGAAGCGGACGTGCCTTCGACGAATTGGCGGGCAATCACCACCGGACGCCCCTCAGTAAGGGTTCCGGTCTTGTCGAAAACGACGGTTTGGATCTTTCCTGATTTCTCCAACGCCACGGCATCGCGAATGAGGATGCCGTGGCGGGCCGCCGCATTGACCCCGGCCATTAACGCCGCCGGCGTGGCGAGTCCCATGGCGCACGGACAGGCGACGATCAATACCGAGGCAAACACCATGAACGCGGCTGCGAGTGGGGACTCCGGCGCGTGCGCGTGCCAGAGCCATCGGCTGAGATCGGCCTGTAGGGCGCTCGCGGATCCGAAGGCCAATCCCCAGCCCAACGCTGCGATCACGGCAATGGCTACCACCACCGGGACAAAGACCGCGCTGATTTGATCGGCCAGGCGCTGAATGCCGGCCCGGCTCGACTGCGCCCGTTGAACTGCCGCAACGATGTGGGCCAGGGCGGTTGCAGATCCGGTCGCCTCCACCCGCGCCACCAAGCGTCCCGACGCATTCACGGTCCCAGAATACAACGTGGCCCCTGATGCTTTTTCCACCGGGACGGATTCTCCGGTGAGCATCGATTCATCCACGGACGATTCTCCCTCCAGCACCACGGCATCCACCGGGACGCGATCCCCAGGCCGCAGCACGATTACGTCGCCCCGATTCAAACTCGCCACCGGCACTTCGCGCTCTTCGGCGGGGGCCGGCGACGATGTTGAGATCCGCAGTCGCGCCGTGGCGGGGGCCAGCGTGAGCAGGGCGCGAAGCGATGCCCCGGCGCGGGCGGACATGCGGGCCTCCATCCAGTGACCGAGGCTGATCAGTGTGAGAATTCCGACGGATTCCATGAAGAATGCGTGACCTGGAGTTCCGCTGGCCACGATCCAGACGCTGAATCCAAACGCCGCCGTGGATCCGAGGGCTACGAGCGTATCCATGTTGGAACCGCCCACTTGGAGGAGCCGCCAGGCACCGCGGTAGAATCCGGCTCCGACCCACACCTGAACGGGCAATGCGAGGATGAGCGCAGCGATCCGATACCGTGGATCCATGCCCAGGCCGAGTCCCCACTCGGCGATCATCATGGCGACCAAAATAGGTACACCCAGTCCCACCGCACGTCGCCAGGCCTGTTCGGCCGAGGATTCCCCGGAGGTGGGTGGGGCATCCGATGCAATCAACGAGGCCGCATATCCAGCGGCGCGGGCGGCCTCGATGAGGGCATCGGGTTTGGGAGTTGAGCCCGCGGTCCACTCCACCACGGCCCGGGCCTGATCGAGCTCCACGCGAGCAAAGGCCACGCCGGGGACTTTGGTCAGCGCGCCTTGAACGCGATTGGCGCACGAGCCGCAGGTCATGTCCTCGACGCGCAACACGGTCGAAGCTCCGGAAGTGCGAATTGAAGCCAGTGTGGGCGGTTGCGGTGGCTGTTGAGCAGTCGGCGGCGCAATCGGCGCTCCCGCTGAGTTTCGCGGGCGCGGCTTGAAGGAGATCGGCGCCGAGTCCATGTCATCACCCTCTGGCGCGGAGCGGGCACTGGCAAATCTTTTGCCTCCCCGTGATTTGTCGTTTTGCCCTCAGGAATTAAACCGCAGAGGCGCGGAGGCGCGGAGAAGATGGGAGATGGCAGATCGGAGATGGGGACAGATGCTGGATGCTGGATTTTTGGATCTCTCCGTTCCTGCTTTCATGCTTTCCAAATTCAATCCCTTCACCGGGTAGCCGCTTTGTTCCTTCGGCGGGATTGTCGAATTGTCGGCCGGGTGGGTTTCTTGCGAGGCTCAGCGCGAAACAAATGACGGATCAATCTCGATGGATCTTCCGACTGGGCTTCGCCGCCGCTTCGGCGTTCAGCCTGTGGATCGCGGTGCAGACTCTCCTTCATCTGTCCTCGGCCTGGACTCAGGCGCAGGCTTCCCTGTCCTGGCCCAGGGCCGACGGACGCATGATCTCGGTGGAACCCGATCATTCCTCCCAATCCCGCTCAGGCCCCACGCTCCATTTCCGATACGAGTATATGGTGTCGGGAAAACGCTTCGAGGGGAACCAGCTGACCGCCGGAGAGGTGATTGAAACCGCGCGTTTGAACGAGTACGCGCGGGAATTTCCGGCCGGCAAGGAGGTGAAGGTGTCGTACGATCCCGCGAATCCCTCCTTCGCGGTGCTGGCGCCCGGGCCCAATCCCGGACATCGATTCCTGTTCGTGGTTCCGCCGGTGTTGTTGGGGATGGCGGCCATCTTTGCCTGGGGCGCGATGCGGGCCCGGTTCTGAGTGGGTGATTTTTCGTTGAGGTCCCGGGGGTTGTCCTCGGCGGCCTTCCCGGTATGGTTTGCGCATGACTCGCCAGCAAGTGCTCGACCTCTACTTCATGGATGCCCGCTGCAAACTCATTGAGTTGGCGGCGTTCCTGGATCGCGTGGATCGCGGATCGGGCGAGGCGGATTTTCGCCTGTCGGCCTTCAAGGAGGCGATGAGGCATCTGGCGGACGGTGAACCGAAGCGTGCCGAGGCGGTGTTGCTCTCGTTCAGCGACCCGACGGTTGATCCCATCGCGAAGGCCCCCGGCAAGGGCGCCGTCGGCGCATGGCCCGGCGCGGCGCAGTGAAACCCCTCAAACCAAATCGTTTCCTAACCACAGATGGACACAGATGAACACAGATTGAGCTGCACGGAATCGCGTGTTTCGCGGGTGTTCATTCGGTGAATGATTTCGACCCACGCCGTTGAATCGGTCGGTTCGGGAATCTGTGTGAATCTGTGTCCATCTGTGGTTTGAAGTTCGGTTTGTTGATTTGAAACGTTTGATCTGATTTTTCTGCAACCTGTGGCGACTCCTTCCAATCTGGTGAATTCGGCGGAACTGCGCGTGCGACTCGTGTGCGAGGAGCTTCCGGCGCGGGGTTTCGAGAAATGCGATGGCCTCCAGGACATCCGCGTGGACCTGCAGACCAAGAAATGTCATGAGGCGGGCCTCATGGAATCTCCGTCGTCGATCGCGTGGGAAACCAAGCTCGTCGCAAAGACCGATGCCGCGGGGGTCACGGATTTTTCGGGTCCGGCGGTGCACGGCAAACGGGGTGAACGTTTTTTCTACCTGAGCTGGTCGGGGGAATCGGCCGGAAGACGTGCCATGTTTCGTCGGGCCAAGATCCATCTGCGCGATTTGACCGCAGCCCAGATTGCCAAGGCGGGCAAGACCGGCCAGATGCTTGAGGCCCGCATCCATGCCGTGGCCAAGGATGGCGGTCCGGCGTGCGCCTCTGTACCTCTTTTGGGCGGCGGTTGGTCGGTGGTCCGGGCTCCGGCGGGGAAGGGGTCCGATCACTGATCCCTGGTTGAAACAGAATTGAATCCCCCGGCCCCGGGGACGGTCGGGTTGACTGATCTCATTTCACGGCCCGGGTTTTCGGGTTATTCTTCATCTCATGCGCTACATCGAACCTCATGGCCACATGGTCAGCCGGACCACGGATGACTACATCGACATGGTCACCGCGGGCTGCGCCGCCGTGTGCGAACCGGCCTTTTGGGCGGGGTTTGATCGCTCGTCGGTGGACGGATTTTCCGACTACTTCCGTCAGTTGACCGAGTACGAACCGGCGCGTGCGGCGAAGTACGGTCTGCCGCACTACTGCTGGTTGTGCATCAACCCGAAGGAATCGGAGGACGTGGCGCTGGCGACGGACGTGATCTCGATCATTCCGGAGTTCCTGAAAAAGCCGACAGTGCTGGGCATTGGCGAGATCGGATTGAACAAGAATTCGCGGAACGAGATGAAGGTGCTGGAGATGCACATCGATCTCGCGGCGCGGCATGATCAGATGATCCTCGTTCACACGCCGCACCTGGAGGACAAGCTGAAGGGCACGCGCTTGATTCTGGACGTGCTCAAGGCGGATTCACGGATCCGTCCCGAGCGGGTGTTGATCGACCATGTGGAGGAACACACGGTTCGCATGGTGCTGGATCGCGGGCATTGGGCGGGCATGACGCTTTATCCAATCAGCAAGTGCACGCCGGCCCGTGCGGTGGACATCCTGGATCAGCACGGGAGCGAGCGGTTGTGGATGAATTCCGCGTGCGACTGGGGTGAAAGCGTTCCGCTGGCGATACCCCGGACGGCGCTGGAGATGCGGCGTCGCGGCTGGACTGCGGAAGCGGTGGACCAGGTGGTGTACCAGAACCCGGTGCGTTTCCTGAGCCAGAACCCGCGCTTCCAACTGCGGTAACCGCGGCGGTGTGGAAGCCGTTAACCACAGATGGACACGGATGAACACAGATGGCGGCCATTCGGTTTGGCTCCACGATGGAGTGCGGTGGCAGAGCGCAGTATCGATACCGAAACCGGGATTGAGGAGCAGAGATTGTGTCTCGGTGGAGGGCGTGGTTCCACCCACGCCCCATATTCGTCTGCGGACCCCGCGTGAACTTGCAGGCCGAGACTTGGAAGCAACCGCAGAGACGCAGAGACGCCGAGGAGAGAAAACGAGGAGCAGATGGGAGCCGGAAGATTGGCGATTAAACGGCGCCGTCCTTTTTTGGAGTGCGGTGGCAGAGCGCAGCGTCGACACCGCTTTCGAAACCGGGCGGAAGGCAACACCGACCGGTTCCCTCGCGCAGTCTTGTCTGAGAATTCGCGTAGCGGGAGTTCACCCCATCTTCATGGTATTTGCCTCGGAAGGAACGGAGGTTTGCAAGCCGCTTGGGTTTGAACCAGCGGGCAAGAGTTCGCCAAAATCGGGGTGGCTGGGGAATCGCAGGATTCGACAGGCTGCGCGCCGATGAGCACCGCGTTTCACGCATCGCCAACGATTTCACAACCCGATAGTCTCGCCCCCGATATGACAGCTGCGGCCATCCCGGTACTGACCACCGACCCGATCAACGCCCGAATCCTCGCCGTGAGTGAGGATCAGATTCAGGGCTTCCTGCGCGATCCGCTGAGCGAGATCAGCCGTTTGAGCGGGGTGCCGCTGGACACGGTGATTGAGCGTCTTCGCGCCCTGCTGGTGGCGGGCACGATCCGCCGTATCCGCCAGACGCTGCTGGCCACGAACCTGGCCGACGGGGCGTTGTGCGCGTGGGAGATTCCGCTCGATCGCACCGATGCAGCGTTCGATTTCATGTTCCAGCAGGACCCGTTCAGCGGGCACGTGGTGGTGCGTTCCACGGACGCGGCCACGCATGGTTCGACGTACCGACTTTGGACCACGCTGAAGGTGCCGCAGGGCTACTCGCTGGAGAAGCACGCCGAGGTGCTGCGCAAGAAGGTGAACGCGGAGCGGTTCCGTCTGATGCCGGCGAAGAAGTTGTTCGCGCTGGGTGTCGGGCACGTGCGGCGTCGTGGCATGGAGCCGGGCGCGCGTGCGGATGAACTGGCCGAGGCGGTGGACGTGCAGGTGGCGCAGCTTTCGGACCTTGAATGGCGGGTGCTCACGGCCTTGAAGCGCGAGTTCAAGCCGGAGGAGATTGTCGCGGATCTTTGGACGGCCCGCGCGGCGGATGCCGGGGTGTCGCTGGAGGAGTTCTGCTCCATCGCGGAGGATCTCAATTCACGCAAGGTGATCGGCCGGTTTAGCACCTTCCTCGAGCACGTGAAGACGCTGAACACGGGCGAGAAGGTGACCAAGTTCAACGCGCTGTTCCACTGGGCGGTGCCGGTGGGTCGCGAAATGGATGCCGGCCGCGAAGTGGGGCGTCATCACATCATGACCCACGCCTACTGGCGCGAGGGTGGACCGGAGTTCCGCAACGTGAACGTGATGGGGGTGGCTCACGGCACCGACCGGGAGGTGGTGCTGGCTCACAAGGCGGCGATTGATCGTCACCTGGAGGAAGCCGGCATTCCGATCAGCTACACCAACGTCTTCTGGGGGGGGCGAAGCGAGATCAAGCCCAGCGAAATCAGCCCGTTTGCGTACCGCGATTGGTGCAAGTCGATGGGGATCGATCCCGAGACGATGCGGGCGTGAGCGAATTGGGCGGAGGGGATGGCGGTTGGAAGCTGGCAGATGGCAGATGGAAGCCGGAGATGCTGGTCCCGTCCTGAAATAGGTTGACGGCCTATGAATGGAAAACGAGAGGTGCGAGAAGAGGTAAGGTACAGTAGGAGTTTCAAGCTTAAGGTGATGGCTGAGTTGGAGCAGGGAGGAGAGAGTTTTGGGGCGATGCGGGAGAAGTATGGG
>CANGKZ010000063.1 GCA_947454705.1 Verrucomicrobiota bacterium | reverse complement strand
AGCTTGGCAACATCCAGACCGGCATGGGTGATGGGCGGAGTAGTCGTGGCGATACTCATACTTGCAGGATGCGCGGCTCGTGGGCACAAGGACCGCACGACCGCTGGCAATGGTTCGAGTCAACGGGCCGTGGCAGGGACGGAGCCGGCCCGCAACGGCACCTCCCTCTGTCCGGCCCTGCGGTCGGACTCAAGCGGCTTTTCCAAGATACAAGTGCGGTGGCAGAGCGGAGCGTCGACACCGCTTTCGAAACCGTGCGTCGTGCCGAATCGACCGGTGACATGGCATCGGCTGAAACAACATCCGCGAATCCACTTTGCGTCTCCGCGCCTCTGCGGTTTCTCGGCTTCGGATTGCGGGTGGGCGTTGAGCAAAGCGGCGTGGCGCTCCGCTTCCCGCCGCACTCCAAGATCGGTTTGGCGCGGGCTAAATTTGGGGCAACCCCAATGGAAGGCTGAATGACTTGGGAGGTCCGGTTGATCCGCCCTATTGCGGCGGCGGCTCCGAAGACTTTGGACCTGAGACCTTGGACTTCGGACTCTTGCTCCTTCTACCCACCGCTTTTCAGCATCAGTTCCACGATCGGGAGATCGGAGGGGGCGGTGACTTTCGGATTCGGCAGGGGGGATTCGACGAGTTCGACGGCTTGTCCGATGGACTCACAGGCGGCGGTGTCGTCGGTGACCTGAAGGCCGGCTTCCTTCACGGCCAGGAGGGCGCGTCGGATCACGCTCAGTTGAAAGCACTGCGGGGTCTGCACGGCCCAGAGACGGGAGCGGTCCAGGTGACGCGCTATCCGGGTGCGTCCGTCGGATTCCTTGATGGTGTCGACGGCGCGTTGCGCCGCCACGGCGGCTCCCATGCGGGCGGCGGTGGCGATGCAGGATTCGATCACTGCGGCGGCCGTGCACGGTCGGGCTCCGTCCTGAATGGCCACGAGGGTGGTGGCGGGATCGACCGCCTGGAGACCGTTCCAGACCGAGTCCTGACGTTCGGCACCGCCCACGGCGAGTTGATACGGCTTGGTGAGGGCAAGCGATCGGGCGAGTTCGTGAAACGCCTCCTGCATGCCGTCCCGCACCACGAGCACCACGGCATCGATGGCGGCGGATTGATCAAAGCGTCGCCAGGTGTGGGCGATGACCGGGGCCCCGGCGACTTCGAGGAAGATTTTGTCGATGCCCGGGCCCATGCGGGTTCCGCGGCCGGCGGCGACGATGACGGCGGAGGTCATTCGCGGGGAGGGTTCCAAAAGCAAAACGGGGCGCGGATTGCATTCCGCGCCCCGCTGTAAGATGGAATCGGAATCCGATTACTTTTTGGGTTCCTTCTTGTCGTCGGCCTTCGCGCCTTCCGCCGGAGCGTTGGCGTTGAGGGTCTTCAGGACTGCGTCGGAGAGATCGTTCTCGGTGCCGAGCAGGGTGGTGTAGATGACGACCGGAGTCTGGTTGACGCTGGTGGCGGCGGTGTCGATGACCAGCTGGAAGCCGGCGGCCTTGGACTTCTCCTCGATGGCGCCGCGGATGTCCTTGAGGACGGAATCACGCATGCGGAGCTGCTGCTCGCCGAGGGACTGGCGGGAGTTGCCGTCGAAGGTGCGGATGCTCTGCTCCTGCTCCTTGAGCTCGTTCTGCTTCTTCTCGACTTCCTTCTTCCGCTTCTCGCGCTCGTCGGCGGAGACGGCCTGGTCGTTGGCGGATTCGATGAGCTTGGTGAACTCCGCGTTGGCCTTCTTGTAGTCCTCGATCAAGCCGGAGCGCGCCTTGTCGAAATCGGCAGCGCGTTCCTTGAGCTGGGTGTCGGCCTGCTTGGTGCGCCAGTAACCATCGAACACCTTCTTGAGGTCGATGACAGCCACTTTGACTTCCGCCTGGGCAGAGGCGGCGAAAAAGAGGCCGGTGGCAATGGCGAGGATCTTGATGAGATTGCGTTTCATGTTCGGTACTACCAGAGGGGTCTAGGGTCTCAGAAATCGCGGGTGTAGCCAACCCCGAATTGGAATCGGCCACCGTTGCCCGCGTATTTGTCGTGGGTGATGGGGATGCCGTAGTCGAGGCGGAGCGGGCCAATCGGGAGGTTCAAACGGATGCCGAAGCCGAAATTGTCGGCATAGACACCGGTGTCGGAACCGTCCGCGTACTTGCTCGTGTTGAAGCTGAAGGCATCGGGGAACACCATACCGGCATCATAGAACACGGCGAACCGCAGGCGTTCAATGATGGGGATGCTGTATTCCGCGGAGCCGAACCACGAAGTTTTTCCACCGACGGGCTCGCCGGTGAGTTCGTCGGCCGGGCCAATGCGGCGGAATTTATAACCGCGGAGGGAGTAGAGACCGCCGAGGTATTCGCGATCGAACAGCGGCACACGGCCCTTTTGTCCACGATCGCCGTTGCCGTAGGCGTCCACCACGCCGATGCGGCCGGTGAGTTCGAGGATGTGGCCTTCGAGGATGTCCTGCCAGACGCTCGACGCCGGTGCGAGGCGCTGCGGGGTCCAGTACTGGGCGACGCGGAGCTCCAGCTTGTAGAGATCGACATTGCCGCCGAGCGGACCACCGGCGAGCTGCGGACCAAATTCGATCCGATGACCACGGGTGGGGAGGATCGCGCTGTTGCGGGTGTCGTAGGCCAGGCTGAAGCCGAGGCGGGACACCAGGCGGTCGCCTTCTTCGGCGAGCAACTGGGGTTGCGGGCCGGCGGCGGTGTTGGTGGCCACGGAGACGAAGGGAACGCCGGCCACGAGGTTCGTGGTGTAGGTGACGTTCGTCAGCGTCTTTGGATAGCTGGCCTTGTAGGCGTCGGAGAACTTGATGCCGATGTTTTCCAGCGTGTAGTTCACGCCGCCGACCAAATTGTACGGCAGCTGCTTGGTGAGCCCGATGCGGCCGCCGGCCTGGGTCTGCTCGTAGTTGTCCGAGAGATAATTGAGCTGGCGGTAGTACACCTCGGTGTCGAGGCGCAGGCGGCGTCCCAAGAACCAAGGCTCGGTGAAGCCGATGATGTAGTCCTGACGACGCGATCCGTACTGCGCACGGATACGGGCCTTCTGGCCGCCGCCGGTGAAGTTGGGCGGGTTGAACAGGTCGAAGTTACCCTGCGTGACTTCGACGAAGCCGACGATGCTGTCAACGGAGCTGAAGCCCGCGCCGACGGCAATGTTGCCGGTGTTCTTTTCCTCAACGCCGACCACCAGGTTCTTGCGGTTCGGAATCTCGGTGTCTTCCGGCTTCGCATCGACCTTCTCGAAATACTGCATCTGCTCAAGGCGCTGCTTGCTGATCTTCACCCGGACCATGTCGAACGGTTCGCCCGGAGTGATCGCGAGCTCGCGGCGGATGACCTTGTCCTTGGTCTTGGTGTTGCCCTTGATGTCGATACGCTCGACGTAATACTTGTCGCCTTCGCGGACGCTGTACTGCAGGTCGAGGGTGCCCTTGTCGATGTTGGCGATCTTCTGCGGATTCGCGCGGGCCTCAATGTAGCCCTGGCTGCCGTAGAAGTCCTCGATGGCCTCGACGTCCTTCTGAAGTTTCTTCGGGGTGAAGATGGTCCCGGGCTTCAGCTGGAGGCCGCGGTAGGTCTTCTCACCGTCCTTGGACCGGAGGTTGGCCACGATTTCCTGCTGCTTGAACAGGTCGTTGCCCTTGAAATCGACGCCGCCGACCTTGTATTGCGTGCCTTCGGACAGGTCGAGCCGGATGACCATGTGATTGGTCTTCGGGTAGTCGAACTTCACGTCCTTGAGCTCGAAATCGACGTAGCCGTTCTCGCCGTAGAAGTCGCGGAGCTTTTCCTTGTCCTCTTCGAACTGCTCGTCCTTGAGCTTTCCGGAGCCGGTCAACCAGGACCACATCCACCAGCGGCGGGTCTTGATGGTCTTGCGAAGCTTCTTCTGCTTGAAGGCGGTGGCGTGTTCGAACACGACGTTGTCGATCCGGACCTTCGGGGCCTCGGTGATCTCGAACGTGACGGTGCCCTTGCCGAGGTTGGCGTTGATGCTGTCGCGGTACTCGACCTTGGTCTTCTGCAGACCGGCCTTCTGGTACATCTTCAGGATTTCCTGCGAATCATTGAAGAGCTTGCGCTCGTCCATGGGTTCGCCGGGCTTGGAAGAGACCTTCTTGCGCAGCTTCGAGACGCTGTACTTTTTGTTGCCGGTAAAGCGGATTTCCGTGAGGACGGGCTTGCCCTGAACCACGTAGGTGATGGCAACGCCCTTTTCGGTGCGTTCCTGACCGACGCGGATGTTCGAGAAGTAACCGGTCATGTACAGGTTGCGAACATCGTCATCGATGCTGACCTGGCTGAAGGTTTCCCCGGGTTTGACGCGGATGTTGCCGCGGATGAGGTCATCGCTGACGGCGGGCGGTCCGACGTGGCGGATGATGACCTGCTCAATCGGCGGCGCGGGGGGCTTCTCGGCCTCCTGAGCCGAAGCGCTGAATTGCAGGCAGGCAATCAACACTGCGCAGCAGCGCAGGTGTCGGCGGGAGGCGGCAGTACTCATGGATAGCTGTCTAACCTGTCGGCGCACGCCTTCAGGCGGGCGGATACAACCCAATCTGTGCCCTGTCAGGCAATCTCCAATCCATCGAATCATCAGAAGTTGATCCGCGGACCGTCGTCCGGAACAGGGCGGATCGGGCGGGCAAGGCTCCGACTCCGGAGGGCTTGGGGCGTTCAATGTGGACCAAAAACGATCGGCTGGGTCGTTTTCACAAAGCCCTTTACACGCGATCTTTGGTTCGCATTCTCGGCCCATGTCTGTGTCGACTGTCCCGGCCGCTGGAGCGGCCCCGACGGCTCCCATTTCAAATTTTCGGACTGCGGCGGGTTCGCTCGATGAGGCGATCACCCGGTCGCAGTCGTACCTGCTTTCCGAGCAAAAACCCGAGGGCTACTGGGTTGGCGAGTTGATCGTCGATTCCACGCTGGTCTCGGACATGGTCGTGTTCCACCACTGGTGGGGCAAGGTGGACCCGGAGTGGCAGCGTCGGGCGGTGAACCACATCCTCGAGCGTCAGCTTCCGGACGGCGGATGGAACATCTATCCGAACGGCCCGGCCGAGGTGAACGCGACGGTGAAGGCGTATCTCGCCCTCAAGCTCGCCGGCTTCCCCGCCACCGAGCCGCGCATGCTCAAGGCCCGCGCCATGGCCTGCGCGCTGGGCGGCGTGCCGCGGATGAACACCTTTTCCAAGCTCTACCTCGCGCTCGTCGGCCTGGTGGGCTGGAACCACGTGCCCACGATCCCGTGCGAGGTGTTGCTGATCGGCAAATGGTTCCACGTGAATTTCTGGGACATGAGCAATTGGTCGCGCGCCATGCTCGTTCCCCTGGCGATCATCAACCACTACCGCCCCACGCGTCCGCTGCCGAACGGGTTCAACCTCGATGAGCTGTACCCGAACGGGAAGTGGGAGCTGAACGAGACGCTGCGTCCGCGCTACTTCGACTTCAGCCTGCGCAACGCCTTCCTCTGGCTCGACAAGCTGCACAAGCTCGCCGAGTGGTTTGCCCACGAGGGACTGCATCCCTTCCGCAAGCGCGCGCTGCGGCGGGCGGAGGATTGGATGCTTGAGCGCTTCGAGGGCAGCGACGGCCTGGCCGCGATATTCCCCGCCATGCTCAACGCGCTCATCGCCCTCAAGGCGCTGGGCTATGCCGATGATCATCCGCAGGTGGTTCGCGCCTACCACGAGCTCACCAAGCTGGAGCATCACACGACCGACAGCATGCGCATCGAGCCGTGCTTCTCGCCGGTGTGGGACACGGCGATCGTCGAGATCTGCCTGCGCGAATCCGGAGTGCCGGCCGACCATCCGAAGATTTCCCGCGCCTGCACTTGGCTGATGGACAAGGAAATCCGGTTCCGCGGCGACTGGATCCACAAGAACCCTGCCAATGTGGACCCGAGCGGCTGGGTGTTCGAATTTGCGAACAAGTGGAATCCCGACGTGGACGACACCGCGATGGTGATCCTCGCGCTGCGAACGGTGCCCTCGCACGACCGCGCGCGTCGCGACGAATGCGTGAAGCGCGCGATTCGCTGGATGCTCACCTTCCAGTGTCGCGACGGCGGCTGGGCGGCGTTCGACAAGGACTGCACCAATTCGATCCTCGAAAAGGTTCCGTTCGCGGATCACAACGCGATGCTCGATCCCGAGTGCGCCGACATCACCGCGCGCATCCTTGAGCTCATGGGCTACGAGGGATGGTCGGTGAATGATCCGCAGGTCCAGGCGGCGCTGAAGTACATCCGTTCGCAGCAGGAACCCGACGGCTCGTGGTACGGCCGCTGGGGCGTGAATTACATTTACGGCACCTGGCAGGTGCTGCGCGGATTGAAGGCGCTCAAGCTCGACATGAACCAGCCGTGGATCGTGCGCGGGCGCGACTGGCTGCGGTCGGTCCAGCTGCCCGACGGCGGATGGGGCGAGCGCTGCAATACCTACGATGATCCGGTGTTCAAGGGCCAGGGCCCGGCGACGCCTTCCCAAACCGCGTGGGCGGTGATGGGGCTTTGCGCAATGGGCGATCCCGAGGATCCGGCCCTGAAACGCGGTGTGGAATGGCTCATCCAGAATCAGAATCAGGACGGTTCCTGGTCCGAGGAAGAAATCACCGGAACCGGTTTCCCGAAGGTGTTCTACCTCAAGTACGACATGTACCGGAACGCCTGGCCGCTGCTTGCCATGGCCACCTATCGCAAGATGCTCATCGGTCGCCAGCCCGGCGATGACGCACTCTGAGCGCTCTCTCCGACCGTTTTCCAAATTCGACTCCGCTTGAGCCGCGGGGCTGACTCGTTCAGTCTCCCGGCCCATGAAGCTCTGCCGATTTCGTTCTGCGTCCAATCCATGGCCCACCCCTGGTCTTTTGACCGCTGACGGGGCGTTGCTGGATCTGTCCGGGGCCGGGGTGACGTGCCTCGCCTCGCTGCTCGATTCCCAGGATCTATTGGAGCGCGTGACCGCGCTGTCCAAGCTGCCGCTCCGCCGGATCCCGTTGTCGGAGGCCACCCTCCTCACACCGGTGGATCAACAGGAAGTCTGGGCCGCTGGCGTGACCTACCTGCGCAGCAAAAAGGCGCGCATGGAGGAATCGGACTTCAGCGCCACCGCCTACGACCGTGTGTACGAAGCCGAGCGTCCGGAGATTTTCTTCAAATCGTACGGCGAAAAAGCCGTCGCCACCGGCGAAGGCGTCGGAATCCGTGCCGATGCGAAATGGAATGTCCCCGAGCCGGAACTCGCGCTCGTGCTGAATTCCCGCGGACAAATCGTGGGCTACACGGCGGGCAATGACATGAGCTCGCGCGACATCGAAGGCGAGAACCTGCTCTACCTTCCGCAGGCCAAGGTGTACCGCGCCTCGTGCGCGCTCGGACCCTTTATCACGATTGGTGCCACCGAGGCCGAGGCGCGCCAGTGGTCCATTTCAGTGACCATCTCCCGCGGCGGTGCGGAAGTGTTCTCGGGTCAGACGGCGGTGAGCCAGATCAAGCGCAGCTTCCCCGAGCTCGCCGGGTTCCTCTGCCGCAGCCAGGAATTTCCCCGCGGCGCGGTGTTGCTCACCGGCACGGGCGTGGTGCCGCAGAACGACTTCACCCTCGCCGCCGGCGACGTGGTGCGGATCGCCATCTCGGGCATCGGCGAACTGGTCAACCCGGTCATCGTGGTCTGACCGTTCCCTACAGCGAATCTCGCGGTGTTCCAAATTTGAGGCAGACGTCGGCCCATGCCGCGTCTGCCTTTTTCATTTTTGGTTCACTCCGCTCCCGCTCCCTGTGAATCCGTGAAATCCGTGTCTCTCACTTGGGCTTCGCGATCTCATCCCAGCTCTGGATTCCGATGACCGGCAGGGCGAATCGGAACGCTTCGTCGGCCTTCGGTCCATCGGCGGCGCGGAAGACGTCGTAGATGCGTTTGTGTCGGCCGGGCGTGGCGATGGTGCCGGGCTGGTGGGTCCACAATCCGAGGGCGAGTCCGCCCTCCTGCGCGTGGTCCACGTGGCGGTGCAGGATGAAGGAATCGATGCCGTCGAGGCGCTCAATTTTCTTCCACGCGTAGCAATAGGCCGCGGCCTGGATGGTTTCGCCGTCGGGTCCGCCGGGCGTGTGGAATCCTTGTTCGCTCAGGATCACGTGACGCCGCTGGCCCTTGAATTGAAGCGCGGGTTGATCGAGGAAGCGGATGAGTTGATCGATGTTCTTGAAGGTGATGCGCGGGGTGGTGCGGAAGTCGGGCAGGGCGGATTTGTCGTTCCAAGTTTGAGGGTGCCCGAGGTTTTCCGGATACGGATGGAAGGCGATGTTCCAATCGAAGTCGCCGCCCTGGCGCGCGCCCCGTGCGAAGGCTTCAAGAAACGGCCGGGCGGCGAAGGTTTGGGTCTCGTCGCCGCCGGGGTAGTGGATGTTCCAGTGATGTTCGAGCGAGAGGAACACCCGCGCGTTTTTCGAAGCGGTTCGTACCGCGCTGTGAATCAGTCGGACCGTTTGCAGGTGGTCGGCCACGAAGGTGTCGAGCGAGACGTGTCCCATGTTCGACCAGAACCAGTGCGAGTTCACCTCGTTGCTCACGATCCAGTTGGCGACGCGTCCATGGGCCTGGTCAGGACGGGACCAGCGCTCGGCGAGGAATCGCATCGAGGCTTCGAGCCACTCGCGTCCTTCGGGCGTGACCGCGTTGAAAGCGGAGAGGTGGTTGGGGCACTTGGGATCGTAGCCCGGATGGAGCAGGATGCGACGCAGGACCGGATCGGCCGGTTCGTAGTTGAGCAGAATGATCGACACCACCACGCCGTGGTCGGAGAGCGTCTTGATCTGATGATCCATCGCCTCGAGGTATGCGCGATGGAATCGGTGCATGGTGCCATGGAACTCGATGCCGGGTTCCTCGGGACCTGCGCCGGGGGCGAGCAATTGACCAAAATTGAAATTCAACGCGGCGTGGCGAACACCGAGTTCCAGGGCGTCGTCCACCATCTGGACCTGGAGGCCCTTCTTCGAGGCGGATTGCGGATACGGCCAGGTGGCGGGCGCGGCGGTGAGGGTCCAGCCGAGCGCGCATCCGGCCAGAAGGGCGCGCAGGCAATGAAGGAAAAAGTGGGTCACGGAATGCAGACGCAGGAGCGCGAAGTCTGTTCGACGGAGTTTTGGAAGCGATGAAGCGGGAGGGAGGGGAGATGGGCCATTTGGAGTGCGGTGGCAGAGCGGAGCGTCGACACCGCTTTCGAAACCGTGCGTCGTGACGAACCGACCGGTGACATGGCATCGGCGTGAAACAACATCCCCGAATCAATTCTGCGTCTCCGCGCCTCTGCGGTTCATCCGCCCTGCTGCGCGGTTGGCGTTGACCAAAGCGGCGTGGCGCTGCGCTTCCCGCCGCACTCCACAATCGGTTTGGCGTGGGCTGAATTTGGGGCAACCCCAATGGAGACGCGAAGGACTTGGGACATCCGGTTGATCCGCCTTCTCCCGGCGGCGGCTACGAAGAAGCTGCGGCGCTGCCGCGTCGCCGTAATCTCCCCTTCAACCCTTCAGCGTTTCAACCCTTCAACTTCCGCCCTCAGGCCGCCTGCTCCGCGAGCCAGCGCCAGACGCGCAGGGCTTCGGTGGCGCCCCACGCCTGCGCATCGCAGCCGCGCTGCGTGTGTGGCGCGTCGCCATCGACGATTTCCGGAAGGTGCCCGAGGCATCCCGCAGTGAGCAGCGGTTCGATTCCCGCCAAATGCGCACGGGCGGCGGCGAGGGCCGCAGGATCGTTCGGATACGCCTTCACCAGCGCTTCGCAGAACGCCGGGAAGGTCCAAGTCCACGCGGTGCCGTTGTGATACGCGGGCTTGCGGCGCGTGTCTTCGTCGCCTTCGTAACGCGGCCAATACGGTCGGTCCGGATCGTTGAGCAGCGCGCCGTCGGGACGTCGCACCGGCAACGGGGGAATGACCGGAAGCGGCGCGAGCGTGCGGATGGCTCCGGGGATGATGAGATGTCGCGCGGCGGCGTCCACCATGCGGCGGGCGCGTTCGGCGAAGTCCTGGTGCTGGTCGATGCCGAGTGCGACAACGAGCAGGCAGTTGCTCCGGAGCGCGTTGCTCGGCGGGGACATGCGGGCGGGATGGTCCTTCGCCGCGATGAGCAGGTCGGAATACCAGCCGCATTCCTCCATCCAGAAGAGGGCGTGCATCGATTTCTCGGTGCGACGCGCGAGGTCGCCCCAGGATTCTCCGCGGCCTTCCCAGGGTTCGAGTTTGAGTCGGTCCAGCTGTCGCAGGAGTCGGATCCAGAGGGCCTGGATCTCGATCGGGAAACCTTCGCGCGGCGTGCCCGGGGGATGGTTGGTGTCCATCCAGGTGAAGTGGCTCGGGCTCCAAAGCAGCCCGGTGGTGGCGTCCACACGGATGCCGTTCGACGTGCCAGCGAGGCATCCGCAGGCGATGGAGCGCACCACTTCGGCGAGGGTGCGTCCCGCCGCATTCACCGGGGTCTGGTGCAATCCCGGAACCAGGGCGGCGAGTTCTTCGACCACCACGCCGAACCACAGCGGCGCATCGCTGGTGTCCCGATTCGATGCGTCGTTGCCGTGAATGCTGTTGGGCAGCGTGCCGCCTTCTTCGAACCGGCCGAAGGTGATCAACAGATCGCGCACTTCGTCGAGCATGCCGGCGGTGATCATGCCGCGGGCGCAGATGAGGGAATCGCGGCCCCAATCGAGGAACCACGGATAGCCCGCGATGACCGACCGGGCATCGTGCCGGCGCACGACATACGCCTGCACGGCGGAGGCGAGGATGCGTCCGAGCGCATCGTTTTGGGGAACCGCAGCGCGGGCGATGGCGGTCTCGCGCAGGTGGGTGCGGGTGGCCACAAACTCGGCGATGGCCTGCGGATCCACGGCCTTGGCCTCGGCGCTGGCCACGAGCGTCACGCTGGATTCCGGCGGCAGCGGCAGTTCAAACCAACCGGGGCTGAAGGCGTCGCCCGCGCCTTCCTGTCCGCGCGAGGCTTCGATGGGATGCGGGATGTTGAGGCTCCATTCCGGTGCATCGTGGAACACCCCCGCGTCGGCCCACACCTTGAGCTGACGATCGGCTGTGGGAGTGAAGGTGAATCCGGCGGTACCAGAATCGGTACGGCAGTTGGAGCGGAAGTGGAAATCCGCGCCGTCGTTGAACTTGGTTTCCCAGTGGAAATTGCGGTCCTCGATGTCGATGCGGACGGTGAGCGTGACGGACGCCGTGGCGGGCAGGGGACGGCCGAGGCGGCCGGCGACGCGGGTGGGGTTGGGTCGGCTGAAGCGTGCGACGACGGTGTTGGAATCCGGCAGCAGGTCGAGCACGAGGTGGATCTCGACGCTGCGTCCATCGCCGGCATTGGCCACGAACTGCCAGTGCGCGGGTGGGCCCGGTTCCACGTTCACCAAGTTGTCGCCGTTCAACGCGGTGATGAATCCGTCGGCATTCACCCAGGCGCGAATCCGCTTGGCGAAGACGTGTCGATCCACCGGCACTGCGGGATCGAGATTTGCCCCGAGAAGGCAGTCGTATTTGGAGCGGATCTCGCCGAGCTGGACGCGGAGCCGGCTCATCCCGCCGCGTCCGTTGGTCAGGAGTACGCAGGCATCGGGATCCTTCGGCACGCCGCTGAGAATCGGGGATTCGTTGGCGGCGAGATAACGGAGCGTGGCTTCGATGCGGAAGTCCGAGCCGTTGTAATGTTCGAATTCCAAACGGGCCTCGGTGCCCACCTCGGGTTCGATCGGGGGCAGGCAGGCGATGTAGCCGCCGTTGGCCGGGATGGATTCGACAGATTCCGGAAGCGCGCCGTGGGATCCGCGCAGGGTGAGTCGTGCGCGGAACGGCGTGGCGTCCCAAATCAGGACCCAGTGGCCCGGCGGCACGGGGGTGATGCGGGTGCGGTCTTCCCGTCGCCACGTGACCACGGGCCGGTACGGAGTTGCTCCGGGGGCGCTGGATCCCGAGGCCTCGGTGAGGACGCGCACGGGGTCCTTGTCCACGGCATCCGCGAGGGCGCGCCAGTCCATGGCGCGGGAGGTCCATTCGGGGGCGGTCTCGCGTCCGATGCGTCCCGCGGCGGTGACGGCCCAGTCGGATCGGGCGCGGGCGGCGCGGTAGGCGTCGCCGGCAAGCCCCAGCGGCCGGGGCGACGGAGCGAGGCAATGCACGGCCCCGGGGCGGAGCAGCACCTCGATCCAGGAGTCGGTGGCACGGCCGGTTTCCAATCGGAGCGGAACCGGCGAGGGCGAAAGCAGGTCGTGCGCGTTGGCGCAGAATTCCGACCACACGCGCGGCGGAAGGCGCAGGGTCTGTTCCAATTTTGGGTCGGTGTTGACCAGCACCAGCACGGTGTCGAGTCCCTCCGCGGAGTCGCGCCGGAGGGCCAGCACCTGGGAGCCGTCGGGACTCAGCCGGGTGATGCGCGCGCCGTCGAAGAAACACGGATGCGACTTCAGCAGCGCATTGAGGTGTCCCAATTCTGAAACAAGATTCTCCGGGTCACCCCAGGCGAGTCCGCGGCTGCTGTGGACGTTGATCTGTTCGGTGGCGCCCCATTCGACGCCGCAGGTGAAGCCGAATCCGCCGCCGATGCTGGTGAGGGCGCAGAGGCGGTTGCGGTGGCGCGACCAGGCGAGCCCGAGCGGATGCGCCGCGAGGCGCGAGTTGTCGTGCGTCTCGCTGTAGTGGATCAGCGTCCCGCTTCCCTCCGCGGCGCGGAGGTGGTGATCCATGTAGCCGGTGAGGGATGCGGCGCCCTCGTTTTGGAACAGTTCGCTGTAGGCCCACTGCATGCCGCCCTCGCCCATGAGGTCGGAGGTGGAATCCCACGGTCCACCGAGTCCTTCGAGCAGGAACACGGCATCGGGAAACTCCTGTCGAACGCGCGCCGTGATGTACTGCCACACGTGCACCGGGACCTTGTATCCGGCGTCGCAGCGGAATCCGTCCACGCCGCGTCGGCACCAGGTGAGGAACGCCTCGGCGAGGAGTTCCCACAGCGGCGGAAAACGTTGGTCGAGTTCCACCAGGTCCTCCCACACCACGCTCCACGCGCCGGGCGATTCGAACTCGCCGTCGGATTTGCGGACGAACCACTCGGGGTGTTGCTCCCACAACGTGCTGCCCCAGCCGGTGTGGTTGATGACGAGATCGAGCATCAGCCTCGCCCCTCGTGCGTGAACGGCGAAGGCGAGTTCCTTGAACTGATCCACGCCGTTGGTGCGCTTGTCGAATTCCACCAGCGCGGGATCGATGGCGGTGAGATCCTGCAGTGCGTAGGGAGAACCGAACCGGCCGAAGCGGGCGAAGGTCGTGGGCGTGGGGCTGACCGGGAGGAGGTGCAGGATTTGGCAGCCCAGGGTGTCGATGATGTGCGGCAGTTCGCGAATGACATCGCGCAACGTGCCGCTGGGCGGGATCACTGTGTAGCCGGCGGCATCAAGCGGCTTCAACTGACGGTCGAAGGCGGGATCAATCGTGGTCCGGCTGGTCTTGTTCGGGCCGAACATGCGCGGGAAGGCGCAGTAAATGGTGTTGCCGGTGCGGGTCCACGAAGGATGAACGCAGAGGCCGAGATCGGGTCCGCCGGGCCAGTGCTGGAATCCGCGTTCATCGAGGGCGAAGGCCTTGGCCTTGAAGTAGCCGACCTCGGCGAGCGGAAGGGTGATGCGCCAGATGCCGTCACCGTGGTGCTGGAGCGGCAGGTCGCGCCACGAGGCCCCGGCGAGTGGGATTTTTTCGAAGCGGGCGCGGACGATCTCTTCGCGCAGGCGGCGCGCGCGTCCGAGGTTGGTGCGGACTCGTGCGGTCCAGCCCGGGGGAACTCCGGTGAGTTCCAGGGTGACGGTGTCACCGGCATGGCGCACAAGGCGCGTGCCGGGCGATGGGGACATCTTCAGTTCGGGCATGGGTGTCGCGGACGACGGTGGAAGTCTGGCGGTCCGCAATCCTCCGTGGCAAGTGACACCTCCCGCGGCTTGGCGGGGAACGAATGAAAACAATTCACGGTGAACCCCGGCGGTTCAGCCCATGAATGGCTTCATTTCATTCAACAGCACCGGCACGCGATCCCATGGGCTTTGCTTGAGCTCGTACTCGAGGGCGACGAAGCCCTGGTAGCCGGCATCGCGCAGGATCTTGAAGATGCGGGCATCGTCGCGCGGATCGTCCTGGGGCTGGCCGCGGCGGCGAATGTAGGCCTTGTACTGCACGTTCACCGCCCACGGGGCGATGGCGGCGAGGTCGGCATACGGATCTTCGGTGTGGAAATTGCCCGTATCCAAATTGATTCCCACCCACGGCGAACGGGTGGTGCGGACGATGTCGATGAGATCCGCGGATTCCGCCACGATGCCGCCGTGGTTCTCGATGCCAAGGAACACGCCGGCGCGTCCCGCGGCCTCACCGCATTCCTCGAGCGCGGCAATGCAGCGCTTCTTTCCTTCATCCTTGGTGGCGCCCTTCACATTGCCGGCGAACACGCGGATGTGCGGCGCGCCGAGGATGGAGGCCTTGCGGATCCATTCCTTCACGTGGGCCAGCTGCTGGTCGCGCACGGCTCCGTCGGGATGGCAGAAATCATTGCCCACGGCGGTGCCGCTGATGGTGACGCCGCGCAGATGCGCATGGCGGCGGACGTCGGCGAGCTGACGGTCGGTGACGTCCTTGGGGAAGTAGTAGCTGGTGAGCTCGGCGCCGTCGCAGCCGTGATCCGCGCAGTAATCGATGAAGCGGAACATGTCCATCTTGGCGGGCGTGCCGTCCTTGCCGGCGACGAAGTCATCTCGGAAGGAATAGGCGGCGAGGGCGAGTCGGAGATGCGATTTGCCGGGCCGGGCGAAGGGTTCCGCGCCGCGGAGTGAAAGGGGGAGGAGGCTGCTTCCCAGCGGAAGCAGGGCCGACGAGGCCGCAACGGTTTGGAGGAACGACCGGCGGGAAATCATGCGCCCGAGCGTGACGAGGTGGGCGCCGATGCGCAAATGCGATTCCGGAGAACGGTGAATTGAAGATCGATGGGAAAACCGCGGAGGCGCAGAGGCGCAGAGATCAGAGATGGGAGGACTCGGAGGGAGCGGACGGTGCAGATTGAGACAGGGGGATCGGGCTGAAATTGTCGATTCTGCCTGATTCTATTCTCTGCGCCTCTGCGCCTCTGCGGTTTCTGGTCGGGGTATTCGAGCCACTGGGACCGGATCGGAGATCCAACGGTCGCCGGCTTGGCCGAACTCGACGGAACTGCCGTGGTTGCGCAGCCAGTTGCTCAGGTTCGAGAGCAGGCGGTCCGCACGCGTCGGCGGGGAGAGGTCGCGTCCCCAGGTCCACAACACGCCGTCCGAATCCAGGGCCAGCATGGTTTCTGCGTCGGACCAGAGTTGATTCCATCGACGCTCCGGGTGGAGCGGTCGCCAGTGTTTGGGATCCGCATCGGGTCCGGTCGAAGACGCCGCAGGTCCCGGATCCGGACCGCAGATCCAGAGTCCTCCAGCGGGATCGAGCCTAACCACACTGGACGCCCAGATCACCACGGCCACCGAGTCCTGACAGGGAGGAAGCCGAAAGGGGCGGTGTCGATGCGGACTTCCCAATGCGTTTTCGGCGGCCGGTCCCCAAACCCACCAGGCACCTTCGCGATCGCGGATTGCGGACACAAGATGTCCAGGAACGACACGAGTCCACGGGCCGCCTTCCATCCGATTGGGGATCCGGGTATCGAATCCGGGCTGCGATTCCCCGGGGTTTTCGATGAAGCCCCAGTGCCACAACGTGTCGCTGGAATCGAGTCCGTACGATGCAGCATCGAGCGAGGTGGTGGATTTCCATTCACCTTCAAACTTCACGCGGACCCAGTTCGTGTTCCCAAAAAAGGTACCATCCCCGAGCTGGCCCCGGGCGTTTCCGCCGGTGCTCCAGAGTGTGCCGGTTTTTTCGAGGGCGGTGAGGTGATCCCATCCGCCGGCCACCGATCGCCAGCCCTGTGCGGAGTTGGTTTGCGCGAAGGGGACAAGCGTGGCGGGGGCGGATCCTGCGGAATCGAAGCGCCACTGGCAGAGGGTGCCGTCGCTGCGGATTCCGACTCCGGCCCGTGAGGACGCGGCGATGGCGGTCCAGTTGGATCCGAGCGGGAGGGGACGGAATTGCGGCCAGCCGGCCAGGTCGGCCACCTCCCCGAGCAGCGAGTCCTGCTGCCCCCATCCCCAGATCGATCCATCCGGCGCGAGCAGCAGCGCGGCGTGGCGTCCGAAGCGGATTTCGATCGAGGCTTTACCCGGTCCCGCGGGGAGGATTGGAACGGAGGGAGTGGTGCCGTGGTGCAGCAGGAGGAAGAGAACGAGCAACACTGCGAGGGCCCCGGCCGCTTTGAGTAGCCTCCGATCCATGCGCGAGCGAGGGCGCGTGGATGCGGTGTTGGGGCCGGGGAGCATGGGGCCAACCTACCCGGAGGAACCCGGGGAATCCGAGTCCGGACTGCGGGATGATTTCGTGTAGTGAATGAGGGTTATTCATGAAAAATGGTTGATCGATGAACGATGCTGTTGAGAATCCCGGCATTCTCAGACCGCTTTCCGTCCATACGTCCGCCGTTTTTCCATGAAAAAAATCGAAGCCATCATCAAACCGTTCCGCCTCGAAGAGGTGAAGGATCTGCTGCAATCCCTTGGGATCCAGGGAATGACGGTTTCCGAGGTGAAGGGCTTTGGCCGTCAGAAAGGGCACACCGAGGTGTATCGCGGTGCGGAGTACACGGTGGATTTCCTGCCCAAGCTGAAGGTGGAGGTGGTGGTGTCGGATGCGCAGGTGGACGAAGCCGTGGCGGCGATCATCAAGGGCGCGAAGACCGGCAAGATCGGTGACGGCAAAATCTTCGTCAGCACCATCCAGGATGCGATCCGGATCCGCACCGACGAGCGTGGCGACCAGGCGGTTTGATGCCGGGCAAATTCCCGAGCGTCGTTTTCCTTTCCTCATTCCCGTTTCGAGAACCGCGGGCGGCGTCATGCCCGGGTTGAATGTTTGAATCCTGAAAATCGAATCCTGATTCCGTGAAATCTCTCGTTCGTCTTTTCCTTCTTTGCCTTTGCGTGGGTGTGATCCAGGCGGCGGATCCTTCGGTGGATCAGCGGCTCGCAGATCTTGAGGCTTACGTTCGAAATGCTCCGGCCCAGTCCTCGCTGCGCGATGTTTCGGGACCGGGACACAACGCGTGGATCATGATCAGTTCCGCGCTGGTGTTGTTCATGACGCTGCCCGGGCTGGCGCTGTTCTACGGCGGATTGGTTCGTCGCAAGAACGTGCTGTCGGTGCTCGCGCAATGCCTCGCGCTGTCGGGCATTGTCACCGTGCTGTGGTGGGCCTGCGGGTATTCGCTTTCGTTCGCTCCCGGGAATCCGTTTCTCGGCGGCACCTCGTGGTTGTTCTTCAATGGCGTGACCGACCGTCCGAACGCCACCTACAGTCCATGGCTCTCGCACAACCTCCACGCGATGTATCAGCTGATGTTCGCCATCATCACGCCGGGATTGATCGTGGGCGCGATCGCCGAGCGCATGAAGTTCCGCGCGCTGATGATCTTCTGCACCGCGTGGATGTTCCTGGTGTATTTCCCCTCGGCCCATTTGCTCTGGGGTGCGGATGGATGGATGAACGGGCTGGGCAACGATGCAGCGCGGATCAAGGCGATCGATTTTGCCGGCGGCATTGTGGTGCACATGACCTCGGGATGGAGCGCGCTGGTGCTGTGCATCCTGTTGGGGAAACGCCGTGGCTACGGACGCGAACCCATCGTGCCCCACAGCATGGTGCTCTGCATGGTGGGCACGGGAATGCTTTGGTTTGGCTGGTACGGATTCAATGCGGGCTCCTCGCTCGCGGCGGACGGCATCGCAGCCAACGCGTTTGTGGCCACGACCCTCAGCGCGGCGGTGGGGCTTTGCGGATGGGCCGTGTTGGAACTCATCGTGCGGGGCAAGCCGAGCATCCTCGGCATGTGCTCCGGAGCGGTGGCGGGATTGGCGACGATCACTCCGGCAAGCGGGTTTGTATCGCCGGGGGGCGCGGTGTTGATTGGCGCGCTCGCAGCGGTGGCGACCTTTGTGGCCTGCACCACCTTGAAATCAAAATTGGGCTATGACGACTCGCTCGACACCTTCGGCGTGCATGCCGTGGGCGGAACACTGGGCACGCTGATGGCCGGGTTCCTGGCGACGCCGTCGGTGAACGCGGGCCTGGCGGCGCCGCGGATCAAGTCGTTCGTTGGGAGCACGCTCTGGCTGGAGCAGATCAAGGCTGGCGCGTTGATCCTGATCGGGTCGGTGCTGGTGACTGTGGTGCTCTACAAGGTGCTCGATGCGACCGTGGGCTGCCGCGTGAATGAAGACGTGGAACGCCAGGGTCTCGACCTCGCCGAACATGGCGAAGAGGGATACACGCACTGACGCAGCGGGAAGCGAAAACCGGAGATCGAAGATCGAGGATCGCAACTGGGTGGAGGGCGGGGTTCCACCCACGCCCCATCTTGGTTTGCGGACCCGGTGTGAAGTCGCAGGCGGTAAAGAACAAACGCCTGATGAAGGATGTTCGCCTCTGCTGGGCCAATCCGGTTGAGCGAGATGCGTTGTCGTGTGGGGAATGGTTCTCGAATGAGGCGCGCGACTGATTAGGGCGCGGGTGGAACCGCGCCCTCCACCGGGGCAGGATGCTGGGGATTCGAGCTCCGCCATCTAGGGGGTTGAGCCTGCCCCGGGGGCGATGGGATCGGTCGGTGTTTGCTGGGCTCCGGGTTCGAAAGCGGTGTCGACGCTGCGCTCTGCCACCGCACTCCAAAAGTAGGCGGACTTCGGAGCTCGGATCTTGGACTTTGGTGTCACGTCCTGATTTCCGTTTGTCACATTTCTGGTGGAGATGCGGGCTGTTGGAGGGCGAGGGGGAGCGGAGGTGAGCGTAGCGAACCGAGCGGACCCGAGCCCACCAACAGCCCGGAGTGGCTGGCATGGTGTACGT
>CANGKZ010000062.1 GCA_947454705.1 Verrucomicrobiota bacterium | reverse complement strand
GTAAGCTGCTCGGAAGTCCGCCTGGGAACGGACTGGCGACCGCGTGAGCGGGACGCCGCAGCCTGCGGTGTGTCGGGAGACTGGGAAAATGGAACCCAGTCAGCCCCACACCGCCGGGCTACCCCTACGCCAAATCCAGTTTTCAGCCTGTTGAACACCGCTCAGGAGAGAATCGGGTAGATAAACAGGGGTTTTTCAACGGCCTGCTAAAGTCCGAAGTCTAAGGTCTAAGGTCGCCGTGACCCGACGGACGACGGAGATCGGTGTTCGGCCTCTTGTTTTCGTAGCCGCCGAGGGAACGAGGCGGATCAGACGGGTTCAGGAATTACACCCGGGCTTTCATTGGGCCAGACAGACACAAGCAAAACCCTCTCAGCCCGCAACGCCGTCCGCGCCCAATTCACTGACGACTCGTTTTCAGATTGGGGTGATCCGCCTTCTCCCGGCGGCGGCTACGCAGAGCGGGGAGTGAATTTGGAAAGCATGAAAGCAGGACCCGGAAGGGAATGAGAAAGACGGAAATGCAACTGTGCGCTCGTCATCCACCATCCAGCATCTCTCCCGATCTTCGATCTTCGAACTCCGATCTCCGATTCCCCCCAGCTCCCAGATGCTTTCTCCGCGTTTTCCCGGATTGGCGGGAAGAACTCGAGCAATGAATCCAACCGAATGCGGAACTACTTTTCCGGCCTGAGCGGGCCGGCAACCATCCGAGGCTCCAGGTAGTAGAACCGCTCGACCGTGGCCTGCTCCAGTTCCCCGATCAACATCACCATGTTCCTCCGGAATCGTTCCAAATTCAGTCTGGCGTCCTGATCCAGCGACAGGAACTGGGCATTCATCTCATCGATTTCAGATTGCATCCGCCTGGCTTTCTCCTCCTCTGAAATGGATGGCTCCTGGCCGATCTTTGAGATCTTCAAATTGTACTCATTCTCGAGATTGATCCGGCTTCTGCGGCTTTCCATGGTTTCAGACCGGAGCTCATAAACCATCCTGACGGCGCTATACACCCGATTGGAGCCCGGCTTTTCGCTTTCGATAATCTCCTTCACCCGCTGCAACCCTGGCTCAAACCGCACATTGTCCTCAAAATCCCGTTTGGCGAGGCTCTCGTAATCATCCGACCCAATCAGTTTCTCCATCGGCCCTCGGTCGATAAACGTCGACACCATCACGTTGGAGTGGTTCAGCGTATAGGAATTGCTGGTTTCCAGGCTCCTGCGTGAAGCCTCCATGAGCTGAGTGAATCCGCCTGCTTGATCAGACCGAAGCTCGGAGCGGCTCTTCTTGAAATCTACCATCCTCAAGGCTTGAGGATGTGGCGTACCTAGAAAGGCGCCAGTGTAAAAAAGGAAGAGGAAATGAAACGCGATCGCCCCGACCAGCACTAGTAAACTTCGCCGCGTTGAAGTTTTCATAGATAGGGAAGACTGAAAAAGCAAAGCATCAGCTTTACAGCATCAATCCCCAGGTAATTCCAACTCCATGAGAGTCTCCGGCACTCATGTTGACCTCCAGGCTACCAGGAATGCTGATGTAGGAAACCCCGTTGTTCGCAATCCAACCATAGAAATCCTGATCTATTTTCCCAACAACTTGATTGCAATTGCTTCGTTCCTGATCCCATCGAGTGCATCGAATCCGAGCACGCGACTGCGAAGCCATCGCTGCCGGGCTGGTTACATACTTATGAGTCACTTTATAGATAACGAACGCATCCGTAGTGATGACGTAGTCCTCCCACACTCCGTAGGTATTATATCGATCCACACATTTGTGCTTTCGGATGCAAAACGGGATATCACTATCCAGTCCACCAAGGGCAATTGTAAATGCGTTGGTTGACGTACTATCCACCACGGATCCAACACCGGTAGCCTTGAACACTCGCTTGTAGTACATTGAACCACCCCTCATCTCCGAGGCCCACAGAGAGGAAGTGGTCGTTCCGTGATATGACGTTGTTGTCTGATACTGGAATTTGCTGATTTCCATGACCACGTTTGCAGAACCCATTGATGCAAAAATCGGGCCAATCATTCCGGCGAACATCGCTGCAGCAGGTTCAAGGACCGATGGCGAGGCTTTACAATGTTTCTGCGCACACATTGAAGCGACCACCGTGACGAGGAAAATACCGAGTGGTTTTACGAGCTGTGTTTTCATCGCGTTAACTTCCTTCTTTTTTCATTGAACGGACGAGTGGCGATTTGGGAGTAGGCCACCCAACTGTTTAATTTTTCGAACAAATCGGATGGAATCGGCATCTTCTACCATAGTCGGAACCCCCGTTGCAAAGACCACCTTTGATACGTTTGATTCGGAAAACGAATGAAGTAACCAGACGGCCTTCCGACAGTCAGTCGAGCGGTGCCAATTCCGGGAGAATCTGCGCATCGTTTTCGTAGCCGCCGAGGGAACGAGGCGGATCAGCCGGGGTCAGGAATTACACCCGGACTTTCATTGGGCCAGACAGACACAAGCAAAACCCTCTCAGCCCGCAACGCCGTCCGCGCCCAATTCAGCGACGACTCGCTTTCAGCTTGGGGTGATCCGCCTTCTCCCGGCGGCGGCTACGCAGAGAGGGGAATGAATTTGGAAAGCATGAAAGCAGGCCTCGGAGCGAAGGCAAAAGTTCAAAGGAAAAAGGCGAAATTGGAACACTGCATTGAGCATCCAGCATTCAGCATCTCTCCCGATCTTCGAATCCCTCCCAGCTCGCAGCTTCCATCCGCTCCTGCTTTCCTGCTTTCCAAATTCAATCTCCCTCTTCCCCGCGCGTTTGCAGTAAACGCAAACGACTCACCCGGGCGGACCGGCGAGGGCGCGGAAGGCGGCTTCGTCCAGGATGGGCACGCCGAGCTGCTGCGCTTTTTCCAATTTTGATCCTGCTTCCGCGCCGGCCAGGACGTAGTGCGTCTTCTTGCTCACGCTCGACGACACTTTCCCACCCAGTCGCTCGATCCACGCCGTGGCTTCTTCCCGACTCAGTGCGGGCAGCGTGCCGGTGAGCACCACCGTCTTCCCAGCAAACGGCCCCTGTTGAAGCGCACTCGCCGACGTGTAGGTGGAGGATTCAAACCGGAGACCGGCCTTGCGCAGACGCGAGATCAACTCGCGGTTCTGCGGATCCGCAAACCACGCCTCCACACTGGTCGCAATGACCTCGCCGATGTCGTCGATGCGCGTCATCTCCACTGCGGTGGATTTTGCCAGTTCATCCAAATTTGGGAACGCCCGCGCGAGCGCCTTCGCCACCCCCGCGCCGACGTGCAGGATCCCGAGGCCAAACAGAAGCCGCCACAGATCGCGCTCCCGAGATTGCTGAATGCCCGCGAGGAAATTGTCGGCCGACTTCTCGCCCATGCGTTCCAGCGCGCAAAGTTCATCGCGACGGAGCCGGTACAGATCCGCCACATCACGGACCAGTCCGGCGGCAACCAACTGCCGCACCAGCACTTCTCCGCCGCCTTCGATGTCCATTGCACCGCGATGACACCAGTGCTCCAGTCGTCCGCGGATCTTGGCCGGACAATCCAGATTGCCGCATCGCCACACCGCCCCCTCCCCCGCCGCGGTTCGCTCGCGGGTGGCCTGGGTTCCGCATTCCGGACACACGGTGGGGAACACAAACTCGGTCTCCGCGCCGGTTCGTCGATCCGCATTCACCCGCACCACCGCCGGAATCACTTCGCCGGCTTTTTCGATCACCACCAGGTCGCCCACCCGGATGTCCTTGCGCTTGATCTCCTCCTCGTTGTGCAGCGTGGCACGGCTCACCGTGCTGCCTCCGACGAACACCGGATCGAGCTCCGCCACCGGAGTGAGCGCGCCGGTGCGCCCCACCTGGATGGTGATCGCGCGCAGGCGCGTCTCCGCCTGTTCGGCTGCGTATTTGAACGCCATGGCCCAGCGCGGCGCCTTGGCGGTGGCCCCGAGCCGATCGCGCTGACCCAACGCATCGAGCTTCACCACCGCGCCGTCGGTGTCGTAGGCAAAGGTGCGACGCACCGCATCCAACTCGGCAATGCGCTGAAGAATCTCCTCCGCGGAATTCGCGGTCCACACGCGCTCGGGCGTGGGAAATCCGAACTGCTTCAACCAGACCAGCAATTCCGACTGCGTGGCCGGCGCGACCGCTCCCTCCACTGCACCGAGTCCGTACACGACCAATGCCAGCGGCCGTTCCGCGACCAATTTGGGGTCGAGCTGCTTCAACGATCCCGCGGCGGAGTTGCGCGGATTCACGAACGCTTCCTCCCCCGCGGCTTCACGATCGGCATTTAGTTTCCGAAACCCGGCGAGGGGCATGAACACTTCGCCGCGCACTTCGAGCACCGAAGGGACCTTGCCGGAATCTGAACTCGAACCCGATGTCTCCGACGGCGTCAACCGAAGCGGCAGGCTGCGCAGGGTGCGAAGATTGGCGGTGATGTTGTCGCCGGTGGTGCCGTCACCGCGGGTGGCCCCCACAGTGAAGACGCCTTGTTCATAGCGAAGCGTCACGGCCACTCCGTCCACTTTCGGCTCGACGGTCCACGCAAGCGCTTCCCCGGGCAGACCCTTCTGCACGCGGGCCACGAAGGCGGTGACCTCCTCGGGGGAGTAGGTGTTGTCGAGCGACATCATCGGCACCGAATGCCGCACCGGGGCAAAGGCGGTCAGTGCGGCCCCACCCACGCGTTGGCTGGGAGAATCGGCCGTGACCAGCGAGGGATGCGCCTGCTCCAGGTCCAGCAGCTCGCGGTACAACCGATCGTACTCCGCATCGGAAATGGTCGGCGCGGCCAGCACGTAGTACGCGTGGTCGTGTCGGCGGAGTTCCTCCGCGAGGGCGGCATGGCGCCGCTGGGCCTCGACAAACGTCATGTCGCAAGACTGGTTCAGCTCCTTCCAGACCACAACTCCGCGCAGCAGCGCGGGTTCAGTTCAACGCGCCGCAAGTAGGGCGCGGGCAGTGGCTCCGACTTCGACCTCCTGAGCCGCGCTGATCGGACTAAGCAGCGGCAGGACGGTGCCGGTGTCGGCCAGCCCGGCCAGCGACACCGCCTGGTGCAGCACGCGAACCGGATTGATCGCATTCCGCAGGTCTTCCAGCGGTTTGAACACGGTGCGAATCCGCTCCGCCTCCGCCCAGTCGCCCGACTTGGCCGCACGCAGGAAGCGCGTGGAGAGACCAGGATTGATACACACGCATCCGCTGGTGAAGCCGTTGAGGCCGAAGTCCCGCAGATGCGCGATGGCCGGTTGTTCGCCGATGCCGCTCACGATCATGGAGGCCGGGACTTTTTCGAGCAGTTCGCGGAGGAAGAGATCTTCGAGCGGGTTCGGACGCACGATCGCGTACTTGATCCAGGAGACGCAGCCATCGGCCACCAGTCGCGCCACCTCCGAGGGCGTCACGTAGCCCTCCTGCTTGATGTACACCACGATGGGGCGTCCGAAGGCTTCGGCGAACCGGCGGAGGCCGGTCTCGACGCCGGCCGGGGTGTTGAGGCCCTGGTGGGGCAGCACCATCACGGTGGGAAACGGGAATTCGCGGGCGATGACCGCCTGATCCATGGACACGCCGTACGAAGGACCGGCGGAAGGAACCACCACGGTTTCGGGACCGGCAGCTTCGGCCAGGATGCCAAGCGTGGAGGCGTATTCGCTCGGACGCAGGTGGTAGAAATTCGCGTTGCCGCCGTAGAGCAGGATGCGGATGCCGCCGGATTCGAGGTGGCGGATCAGGCGGGCATTCTCTCCGGCGTGCACGCGCTCCTGCGCATCGCGCGCGAGGGGCGGGACTGCAATGACAGAAGAGGCGAGGCGTTCGGCGTTGAGCGGTCGAGTGTCCATGGCGTGGCGCGGAGTGATGTAAATCGAAGCAGTCGGGTGACAGAGACAATGCGGTGCGAACGGCAGGCGGGAATTAGAAAATATCGGGCTCGGGGGTGCTGGGGCCGTGATGCAGGAAACGGAAGTCGCAGCCTTCGTTGGCCTGGGTCACTTGTTCGGAGAAGAGTTTCCCGTATCCGCGGGCGAACCGCGGCTCGGGCGGGGTCCAGGCGGCGCGACGCACGGCGGCCTCGGATTCGGACACGTGCCAGTGGATGCGACGGGCGGGCACGTCGAGCTCGATGAGGTCGCCGTCGCGCACCAGCGCCAGCGGTCCGCCGATGCTCGATTCCGGCGCCACGTGCAGCACGCAGGCTCCATAACTCGTGCCGCTCATCCGGGCATCGGAGATGCGAACCAGGTCCCGCACCCCGGCCTTCAGCAGCCGTTTCGGAATGGGCAGCATGCCCCACTCGGGCATTCCCGGAGCCCCCACCGGACCCGCGCCCTGGAGCACGATCACGGAATCGGCCGTGATCGGGAGCGATTCGTCATCGATGCGCGCCTTGAGGTCCGGGTAGTCCTTGAAGACCACCGCCGGGCCGGTGTGCCGCAGGAAGCGCGATTCCATGGCGGTGTGTTTGATCACGCATCCATCGGGCGCGAGATTTCCACGCAGCACCGCCATGCCGCCCTCGGGCGAGAGCGGGTGGTCGCGCGGGGCGATGACTTCATTTTGGTACACCTCCGCGCCATCGATGTTTTCGCCGAAGGTCTGGCCCGAGACGGTTTGACAGTCGAGATGCAGCCGGTCGCGAAGCTGGTTCAACAGGGCGGGCAATCCCCCGGCATCGTGAAAGTCCTCCATCACGTACTTCCCCGCGGGCTTGAGATTCGCCAGCACCGGAGTTTCGCGGGCGATGGCATCGAAGTCTTCGAGCGTCAGCCGGAACCCGGCGCGGCCCGCCATGGCGATGAGGTGCACGATGGCGTTGGTGGAGCCGCTAAGCGCCATGAGGGCGGTGACGGCGTTGAGGAAGGATTCGCGACGCAGGATCCGCGAGGGTTTGAAATCCTCCCAGGCCATTTCGACCGCGCGACGTCCGCAGGCCGCGGCCATTCGTGAGTGCGCCGCATGTACCGCAGGAATTGTCGAAGCCCCGGGCAGCGTCATGCCGAGAGCTTCGGTCACCGCGGCCATGGTGGAGGCGGTTCCCATGGTCATGCAGGTGCCGGCGGAGCGGGCGATGCCGTCCTCGATTTCATTCCATGCATCACAACTGAGGCGCCCGGCACAGCGTTCGGCCCAGTACTTCCACACATCGCTGCCGCTGCCGAGCGTCTCGGTTTTCCAGCGTCCCCGTAGCATCGGTCCCGCAGGCAGGAACACGCAGGGCAGATCCATGGTGAAGGCCCCCATCAGCAGCGCAGGAACCGTCTTGTCGCATCCGCCCATGAGCACTGCGGCATCGATGGGATGACACCGCAGGGTTTCCTCGATCTCCATCGCCGACAGATTGCGATAGAGCATGGAGGTGGGCTTCATGAACTGCTCGCCCAGGGACATGACCGGCACCTCCACGGGAAACCCGCCGGCCTGGTAGATGCCCCGTTTGACGTCCTCGGCGCGCTCGCGGAAGTGGGTGTGGCAGGTGTTGAGATCGCTCCACGTGTTCAGGATGGCGACGACGGGTTTTCCAGCAAAATCCTCCGACCCGTAGCCCATCTGCTTGGTGCGCGAGCGATGGCCAAAGGAGCGGAGGTCATCGGGTCCGAACCATCGGTAACTGCGGAGTTCCTGTGGGGTGCGTCGGGCGGTCGCCATGTGGAATCAGGATGCGTGAGGGAAGACCGAGCGACGCTACGGCGGCGTCGCCTCAATGCAATCCCGGACGAGCAAAGGCTCGGAAGGCGCGCAAGGCCCGCCGGTGAAGGTTTCGACCTAAGCGCGGAAGTTGAACGGTTGAAACGTTGAACCTGGAAACGGCAGTTTAAACCGCAGATCGACGCAGATAAACGCGGATGGGCAGGGAGAAAGAGCGAGGGATGCGTTTCCGATTCGTTCACCTGCTGGGTGAGTCACGAGCGGTCTTCATCTTCTGACGCCTGGTTTCCAATCTGAAAACGACGGCGTTGTCGCTGATCGTTTTTGGAGTTTCGGCGGCGCACAGCGCCGCCCTACCGACCAACAAAACGGCGGCGTTGCCACGCCGCGGGGCCGCTTTCCCCTTCAACCCTTCAACTTTTTAACCCTTCAACTGCCGTTTCTAGGTTCAACCCTTCAACTGCCGCTTCTCGGTCCAACTACCCGTCCACGCTTCGCCCCCTTTCCCCCTTTCCACCGTCTCGGCGGCCGCTAGCCTTGTTGCGCTATGACGCCCAGCAAGACGGCCCTGTGGAATCGCTTTCAACAGCAGTACTTCGAGCATCCCGCCCTCGGGCTCGCCATTGACCTGAGCCGGGTCGATTTCCCCGATTCGTTCCTCTCCCGCATGGAACGCCCCATGCAGCGGGCCCTGATCGCCATGGCGGAATTGGAAAAGGGCGGCATCGCCAATCCGGATGAACGCCGCATGGTGGGCCACTACTGGCTGCGCAATCCCGACCTCGCCCCCACCGCCACCCTCGCCGGCGAGATCCGCAAGACCGTCGCCGACATCCAGGAGTTCGCGGCCGCCGTTCACGCAGGGACCATTTCTGGTGCGCACGGACCGTTCACAAACCTGCTGGTCATCGGCATCGGCGGCAGCGCGCTCGGACCCCAGTTCGTGGCGCGGGCACTGGGACGTCCCTCGGCCGACAAGCTCAAGCCGTGGTTCTTCGACAACACCGATCCCGACGGCATGGACCGCGTGCTGGAGGAATTGAAGGGGCAACTCGGGCGGACCATCTGCCTCGTGATTTCCAAATCCGGCGGCACGCCGGAAACGCGCAATGGCATGCTCGAAGCCCGGGCTGCTTATCAGCGCGCCGGACTCGACTTCGCCAAACACGTCGTCGCCGTCACCGGCTACGGCAGCGCCATGGACAAGGAAGCCATCGCGCAGGGTTGGATCCGACGCTTCCCGATGTGGGACTGGGTCGGCGGACGCACCAGTGAAACCAGCGCCGTTGGACTGCTCCCCGCTGCGCTCCAGGGCCTCGACATCACCGGACTGCTCGAAGGCGCCAAACAGTGCGACATCGCCACGCGCAGCACCGACGTCCGACGCAACCCCGCCGCGCAACTGGCTCTCATGTGGTACTTCCTCGGCGAGGGCCGCGGATCCAAGGACATGGTCGTGCTGCCCTACAAGGACCGGCTCGAACTCTTCGCGAAATACCTTCAGCAGCTGGTCATGGAATCCCTCGGCAAGGAACTCGATCTCGATGGCCGGATCGTCAACGCGGGCATCGCCGTGTACGGCAACAAGGGATCCACCGACCAGCACGCCTACGTGCAGCAGTTGCGCGAGGGCGTGTTGAACTTCTTCGTGACCTTCATCGAAGTGCTCAACGACCGCGCGGGCGAAAGCCTGGAGGTCGAACCCGGCGTGACCAGTGGCGACTTCCTCAGCGGATTCTTCCTCGGCACGCGCTCGGCGCTGCACGAGAACGGACGCCAGAGCATCACCATCACCGTGCGCGACGTCTCCGGCTTCAGCGTGGGATTGTTGATCGCCCTCTTCGAACGCGCGGTGGGTCTGTACGCCTCGCTGGTGAACATCAACGCGTACCATCAGCCCGGCGTGGAGGCTGGAAAGAAGGCCGCCGCCGCAGTGCTCTCCATTCAGGCGCGAGCGGTTTCGCATCTGGGCGCAAACCCCGGCAAGGCGTTCACCGCGACCGATCTCGCATCGGCCATGGACCGCGCCGATGAAGCGGAGATGGTGTTCAAGATCCTCACCCACCTCGCCGCCAACCGCCGCGGGGTCACCACGGTCGGCGGATCCGGAACCGGCACGCTCTTCCAACACGCGGCCTGAGTTCAGGCCGGGGTGGCATTGCCAGCCAGCCGGCCCGCACGCCCGCCCCATTGAATCCATGCGCGCCTGGCTCCTGCGAATCCATCAGTACGGCGGACTCCTCTGTGTCCCGTATCTGGTGATTTTCGGGCTCAGCTCGCTGCACTTCAATCATCAGTTCGGGTTCGCAAAAACTCCGGCCAACGCCCCCACCAACCGATGGGAGCGGTCCATCGGAACCATTCCCGCCGGGGACAATGCCAAAGCCACCGAAGCCGTGCGGGATCAGCTGGGGCTGATGGGATGGCCGCTGCCGTGGGAAACGCGACGCGACCCCGATGGCAGTCTGCATTTCCCGATGGAGCGTCCGGGAATGAAATACCGGATCGACGTGACCGCATCGGACGGCGTGGCTCGCGTGCAGGAGATCCGGAAAGGATTCTGGTCGGTGCTTCTCTCGCTCCATGCGTTGACCGAGCTTCCCAACTCCCAGCTAATGTCGGGCTGGGGCGTATACACGGAACTCTGCACCGCCGTGGTGGTGTTCTCCGCCGCCTCGGGAATCTGGTTGTGGTGGAGTGCACGACGCGACCGCGGGCTGGGCGGCGTCTCGCTCGGTGCCGGCGTCGCGGGGTCACTCGCCTTCATCCTCTACGTCGTTCTCCACGGATGAACCCGTTTCAGTTTCAGTTCATCCGACGCCTGCACCTCATCGCCGGCCTGGTCCTGCTGATCTGGGTGGTGATGTATTTCGTCACCGGCTGGGTGCTGATCCACGAACCGTGGTTCCCGCGGGGCCCCCGCAAGGAGACGACCAAGCACGCACTGACTTTGGCCGAACCCGTCGCCACGGCGGAATTCGTCCGCCAGCTCGAAGCCGCACATGGAATCGGCGGACAGCGTCGGGCGCCGAAACCGCTGGCGAAGGGTGGATGGCAATTCAACTGGGTGCGGCCGGGCGAGAACACCGAAGCCGTGGTGAACTCCGCGGCATCGGAGGTCACGATCACCCGGACTCGTTTCAATCCGGCAGGCTGGGCCCACGGGCTGCACCGTCTGCACGGATACCGGGGCGGATGGGCGTACTGGATCTGGGCCGCCTTCATGGACCTGGCCAGCGCCGCAATGATCCTCTTCGCGGCAAGCGGCGTTTACCTGTGGTGGAAAACCACCCGAAACAAACTCCCCGGCGTCCTCTGCCTCGGTGCCGGCATTGTGTTTACAACCGTTGTCGTTACGCATCTGCTCTGAGAAAAAGCAGGGGACCAAAGCCCGACGTCTGCAAGGGCACCGCGGAGGCGCAGAGTCGCGGAGAGAGAAGACAACTCATATACCGGGAACCTGCAGCATCCTTGGGTCGATCTACTCACACCGATCTCAGCCCCCAGCTGCAGGCTCCGATCTGCCAACTCCTCCGCGCGTTCTCTCTGCGTCTCAGCGCCTCTGCGGTTTTACCGGTTGCCTTGGGTTCAAAACCCTTCCATTCCGATCACCCGCAGCACTTCCTCCAACGTGGTTTCGCCGGTCTGCACGCGGCGCAAACCCTTCTGCCAGAGCGTGAGCAACCCATCGGCCTGGGCGAGTTCTTGAAGCTGGCGCGTGGGACGTTTCTCCAGGATCGCTTCCCGCAACGATTCACCAACGGTCAGCATTTCCGTGACGGTCACGCGTCCGCTGAATCCCGTGTGATTGCACGCGGCGCATCCCACCCCGCGCATGAACCCGCCGAAATTCGCGACCTCGGGCGGCATCTGCGACAACAACGCCGGTTCCGGAAAATAGGACTCGGCACAGACCGGGCAGTTCCGACGCACGAGTCGCACGCCCAGGATGCCCATGATCGCCGACGACAGCAGGAAGGGCTCGATGCCCATATTGATCAACCGCGCAAAGACTCCCGCCGTGCTGGAAGCGTGGATGGTGCTCAACACCAAGTGACCGGTCAGTCCCGCCTGCACGGCGATGTTGGCCGTCTCGGCGTCGCGGATCTCACCAATCATGATCACCTGCGGGTCTTGTCGCATGAGCGAACGCAGGGCGACGGGATAGGTGTAATCACGCGCAGGATTGCACTGCGATTGCGCGATCAGCGGGAGGTTGAACTCCACCGGGTCTTCGACCGTGGCGACGCTAATGCTCGGCCCCGCGCGTTCGATCACGTGGTGCAACGCAGCGTAAATGGCGGTGGTCTTGCCCGAACCGGTCGGACCGGTCAGGAGCATCAGCCCCGTGGGCTTCTGCAGCAACGTCTTGAAGGTCGCGAGCGAGTCCTCCTCCATGCCGAGGCTGTCGAGATCGAAGCTGCGCCCCTTCGGATCGAAAATACGCGCCACCACTTTTTCGCCGCGGATGGTGGGAAAGGTGGAAATACGCAGGACCACATTACCCGCTTCCTCGAAGGTGTTCGCACGGCCTTCCTGCGGCAGGATGGTTTCGTGGCCGATCAGGTTGGCCATGATCTTGAGTCGGCCAACGATCTTGGGCAGCAGGTCGCTCGGCAGGTGAACCAGCTCGTTGAGCACGCCGCTCAATCGCACGCGCACGGCGATCGAACTCTCCCAGGGCTCGATGTGGATGTCGGAAGCCCCCGCCTTGACCGCGTCGATGATCACGCAATCCACCAGCTGCACAACGTCGATTTCTTCGTCCCCGGTGACCGTTTGAAGGAATCGTGTGGTATGGGAGCTCATGAGATGGGTACTGACAAACCTTGGAGTTGCGGGCGGATCTAAAGCCCTTTCCCTGTCCGAAGCCAGCAGGTTCCGGAACGGGATTCAGGGGGCGAATCCACCGAGCCAGAGACCACAAAGGGCCGTCACCGTTCGAGAATACCAAACTTTGTAATAAACGGTGCCGCGGCCTAGGGAAGGTGGATCACCCGGACGAGGGGGTGAACGGTCGGTGTCGCATAGCGCCCGGACTCGAAAGCGGTGTCGACGCTGCGCTCTGCCACCGCACTCCAAAATTGCCCTGCCCCTCCAACCCTTCAACCTGAAAACGGCAGTTCGAACCGCAGATGGACGCAGATAAACGCTGAAGGGGAGGGAGATGAATCGCTGGATGCGCCTCCAATTCATTCATCTGCTGGGTGAGTCTCCACGGCCTCTGCCCCGCGGTGGTTTTCTCTAGCAGCGCCGGATTTAGGCGACGGGGTTCCTCACACGTTTGGAGTACCGCGTTTACGCGGCTCTGCTGTTGGACGCGGGGCCATCGAGCGGTTGGAATTCAACCCGCTGCATCCCTCGAGACGCGCCTCCCCGAACCGTCTGAAGACGGGACTCCAAACGAATGAGAAAACACTCGTGCCAGCGTCGGATTCGCCTTCAACGCTTCAACTTTTCAACCCTTCAACTGCCGTTTCCAGGTTCAACCCTTCATCTTTTCAACTATTCAACCTCCCCAGCAACTTTCCCGAATCCAAAGCGGCCCGGCAGGAGTAGGAACCGGGCAGGTTCCGCGGACGTCCCGTCGCATCGCGGAAAACCCACTGGCTGACAGGTTGGCGTTTCCCCGGAACTGTGGCAAGCTCTGCGCCCGACGCGAGTCCCGGGGCTCACGCCGGTCCGATCCAGCCCAAATGTCTGCTGACGCCACATCCCCCATGACTCCGACCGGGTGGCACTCGTGCCTGTACGAGTGCTCGGTCCTGCATGAACGGCGCGTCCCCTCACGGCATCGCTTCCGGTACGGGATTTTCATGATGCTCGTGGATCTCGACGAGCTCCCCCTTCTGGAACAACGGCTTTGGACCTTTGGCCAAACCCGCCGTCGGATGTACACCTTCCGCGATTCCGACCACCTTCAATTTCCGGCCCCGGCTGCCGGAGCCAAATCGGAACCCATCCCCCTTCGCACGGCCCTGACCGCCTGGCTCGCCGAACAGGGGGTTGCGATTCCCCCGGATGCCCGCATCCGCCTGCTCACCCTCCCCCGAGTGCTCGGTTACGTGTTCAACCCGGTCAGCTTCTACTTTGTTCACGATGCGCAGGGACGCCCGATCACGGCCGTCGCCGAGGTGCAGAACACCTTCGGGGAATTGAAGCCCTATCTCATTCCCCTCGACACCTCGGGGGCGGAGAAATTCCGGCGGATCGCCCCGAAGGAATTCTACGTGTCCCCGTTCAGCCAATTGGACCTGAACTTTGATTTCCGGCTCCAGACGCCCGACGAGAAACTGTCGATCGGCGTGAACGATCTCGCGTCCGACGGCACCACGCATCTGGTCAGCGTGCTCACCGGCACCCGTCAGCCGCTCACCGACGCCTCGCTGCTGCGTCTCACCGCACGCTATCCGCTGGTGACCCTGCGCGTGATCACGCTCATCCACTGGCACGCCCTCCGGCTCTGGTTCAAACGCCTGCCCTGGTACCGCAAGGCCGATCGCACCGATCTTCAACGCGGCGTGTTTCGCCCGCATGCGTCACTTACCACCGCCGCAGCAGCAGCAGCATCAGCCGCAGCCGCTCTTCCTCCCTCCGTTCCATGACCCATCCCATGAGAATTGCATCAAATTCGGTCCACCTCGCGGCCTCCCTCGCAGGCGTGCTTCTCGGAGCCCAGGCCCTGGCGACCGACTGGCCGTCCTGGCGCGGCGTGAATCGCGACGGAATCACTCCCGAGGTGAACTGGAACAGCGACTGGCCGGCCGACGGACCCACGCGGGTGTGGAAGGCGAATGTCGGCGTCGGGTTTTCCTCCATGGTCGTGGCCGACGGACGCCTCTTCACCATGGGTTGGGAGACCAACCAGGACCGCGTGACCTGCCTCGATGCCGTCACCGGAATAGTCCAGTGGACCTACACCTACCCGGAGGCCCTGGCCGATAAAATGTACGAGGGCGGTCCCAATTCGACGCCGTTGGTCGTCGGCTCCCGCGTGTTCACGGCGAGCAAAATGGGGAACCTCCATTGCTTCGACGCCGCCACCGGCAAGGTGCTGTGGAATCTGGATCTCGGGAAGACCATCGGGGCCTCGGTCTCGATGTGGGGAATCTCCGGCGCTCCGGTCCTCGCGAATGCGGAGACCCTGCTGGTGAACTACGGCCCGCAGGGCGTTGCGGTAAATCCCACCACCGGGAAACAACTCTGGGACTCGGGCAAAAAGAAGGACATGAGCTTCACCGCCCCGGTGATTGCGTCGCTCGATGGCAAGGACACCGCGCTGTTCCACATGTCCGAGGAACTGGTGGCCGTGGATCCCGCGACCGGGAAAACCCTCTGGAAGTCCAAATTTGGTCAAGGCTACCGAACCCATTGCTCGGATCCCATCGTGAGCGGCGACCGGATCTTCATCAGCTCGGGCGATGACGGCGGGGAGCTGTTGCAGATTTCCAACGGTGCGGCCAAGCGCGTGTGGAAGAACAAGAACCTCTCCACCTTCACCGGCACCGCGGTGCTGATCGACGGGCACCTCTACGGTCACGAAACCGGCGGATACAAGAAGGACAACCAAGAGCTCCGCTGCCTCGACTTCGCCAGCGGTGAAATCAAGTGGGGCGAGAAGGGCTTCGGACAGGGATCGATCATTGCTTCCGGCAACCGCCTCATCGTGCTCGCCGAAAACGGGGAGCTGAGCATCGTCCGCGCAAACCCGGGCCGATTCGAACTGATTTCTCGCACCCAGGCCATTGGCGGCAAATGCTGGACTTCCCCCATCCTGGCCAACGGACGACTCTACGTCCGAAATGCCAAGGGCGACCTGGTCTGCCTCGACGTGCGACCGAAACAGACCGCCTCCCTGCCCGCCACCGACCGAACCCCTCTCTGACCCCCGTGAACGACTCCGAGACCTCACCCCCATCGGCGCAGGCGTTCGACGCAGCGATCGAGTCCTCCACCCGCGTCGGAGCGGTGGATCGCCTTTGCGAACACCTCGTTTTTCGCTCCCTCGCCCCCATGACCCGCGGCGCGCTCACGATGCGTCTTCCCGACGGCACCCGGCGGGTGTTGGGAAACGGTCAGGATGGCCCCGCCGCCGAGATGCACCTGCGCAGCCGGAATTTCTTCCGTCGCTGCGTGGTGGGCGGCGACATCGGGTTTGGTGAATCCTACCAAGCCGGCGAATGGGACTCTCCGGATCTCACCGCGGTGGTCGGCTGGTTCTGCGCCAACGCGGAAAGCGCCCCCACCTTCAGCGGCACCCGCAATCGCGATCCGTTTACCAATGTTGGAAAAGTTGCCAATTGGCTGCGTCACCGCCTCCACCGCAACAGCCTCACCGGATCCCGCGCCAACATCCGCGCGCACTACGATCTTGGGAACGCCTTCTACTCGCTCTGGCTGGATCCGACGATGACCTACAGCGCCGCGCTGTTCGAATCGCCCGATCAATCCCTCGCCGCCGCCCAATCTGCAAAATACGAGCGACTCTGCCGCGAATTGCGCCTGAAGCCCTCGGACCACGTCCTGGAAATCGGATCCGGTTGGGGCGGTTTCGCCGAGCACGCGGTCAAACACCACGGATGTCGAATCACCACCGTCACCATCTCCGAGGAGCAGCACAAATTCGCCCGTGAACGCTTCCAGCGCGAGGGCATTGCCGACCGCGCCGAGGTGAAGCTGCAGGACTACCGCCTGCTCACCGGAAAGTTCGACCGCATTGTCAGCATCGAAATGCTGGAAGCCGTCGGCGATGAATTCCTGGAGACCTATTTTGGTAAAGTGCAGTCGCTAATGGGACGCGACGGCATCTTCGCCGCGCAGTTCATCACCTGCCCGGACTCGCGCTACCACGAGTTGCGCCGCGGGGCCGACTGGATCCAGAAGCACATCTTCCCGGGCTCGCTCCTGCTCTCGATGAACCGCGTCGGCCAGGCGGTCCAGCGCACCGGCTCCATGTCGTTGCACACCCTGCACGATCTCGGACTCGACTACGCACGCACGCTGGCTCAGTGGCGCGAGCGCTTCAACGCGCAGATCGACACCGTGCGCCAGCAGGGATTCGACGAACATTTCATCCGCAGCTGGAACTACTACCTGGCCTACTGCGAAGCCGCCTTTGCCTGGCGAAACATCAGCGTGGTCCAGGCCACCTGGACCGGCCCCAACAATCGCACGATGATGTGAGGCGACGCCGGAGTCCTCCGCCGGCTGATCCGGCAGAGTTCCCGGCCCACGCCTCACGTTTTCCCCACACCGATGATCGTTCTTCTCCGCATTGTGTTTTCGATCGTCGTGTTGGCGATGCTCGCCGTCACCTCGTGGGCCAGCCTGAAGGTCGCCATGTGGGACACTCCGCGGGCCGTGGCCACCCACCCGTGGTTCATCGCCACGCTGTTCGACACCTACTTCGCCTTTCTCACCTTCTGGCTGTGGCTCGCCTGGCGGGAGCGCCGCTGGATTCCACGTCTGGTCTGGCTCGTCGCCATCCTGCTGCTCGGGAACATCGCCATGGCCAGCTACGTGCTGATCGCACTCTTCCGCCTGCCGACCACCGCGAGCGTCGATCAACTCTTCACCCGGAAGACATGAACGCCTGTCGCTCGCTTCACCTTCCCCGCTCCGCTTTTTCCACGCAGCCATGACACTCACCCTCGGCCTGGTTCTCGCACTGGCGCTGCTGTTCGTGGTCGCGGAAATGACCGCCACGTTTGTCGCCGCACGAAGGCTGAACAACTTCGGCATCGTGGACGTGGTGTGGTCGTTCGGGTTCACACCGCTCGTGTGGATCTTCGTCGCCGTGGCGCTGTTCCGCACCTACGACGCCAAGTTGAATTCGCATCCCGAATGGAACTGGCCCGCCGCCCTCACCGTGGCCGCACTAGTTACGCTTTGGAGTCACCGGCTGGGCATTCACCTGTTCTTCCGCGTGCGGTCGCATCATCCGGTTGAGGACGTCCGATACGCCCGGCTCCGTCAGGAATGGGGCTCGAACACGAACCGTCGGATGTTCGGCTTCTTTCTCCTCCAAGGCGTGCTGCAGGTCGTGCTCGCCGCCCCGTGGATCGCCGTGATTCTCGACACCACTCCTGCACGCTCCTTCACGCTGAGCGCCTGGGGATGGGCCGGCGTGCTGCTCTGGGTCATTGGATGGATCGGGGAATCCGTGGCCGATCGTCAGCTCGCCGCCTTCCGCACCCAACCCTCCAATCGCGGAAAGGTCTGCCAGGCGGGACTGTGGAATTACTCGCGTCATCCCAATTACTTTTTCGAATGGATGATGTGGGTCGCCTACGCGGTGTTTGCCCTCGGTTCGCCGCTGGGATGGATCGGACTCCTTGCGCCGGTGCTCATGGGGCATTTCCTCCTCAACGTCACCGGTATCCCGATGACGGAAGCGTTGTCCGTGCAATCCAAGGGCGACGCCTACCGCGAGTATCAACGCACCACCAGCGCCTTCGTCCCCTGGTTCAAGAAAACCGATCGCTAGCCCCAAGACGACTGCCTCACGATCTCCGATCTCCGAACCGCGATCTTCAATATCTCATGCTCGATTCCCTCCTCACCCGCGACGTCTTTCCCGACTTCCTGCTTCGGTTCGGCATCCGGCGTTTGCTCCTGCAACGTCTCAAGGAAGAGGACAAGGGCGGACTCGAACCCACGAGCGAGCATCTGCGGAAGTTGATCGAAGAACTGCGGCAATCGCCCATCGCCATCGAGACCGCCGCGGCCAACGAGCAGCACTACGAAGTGCCGACGCGCTTCTACCAACTCTGCCTCGGACCGCGGTTGAAGTACTCCTCCTGCTATTATCCGACCGGCGGCGAAACCCTGGCGCAGGCCGAGGAGATCATGCTCCAGCTCACCTGCGAACGGGCGCGGCTGGTGGACGGACAGGACATCCTCGAGCTCGGATGCGGCTGGGGTTCGCTCACCTTGTGGATGGCTGAGAAATACCCGCAATCGCGCATCACCGGCGTGTCGAACTCCGCCACGCAGAAGCTCCACATCGATGCCGAATGCGTCCGTCGCGGATTGAAGAACGTGACCATCGTCACCTGCGATGTGAACCGACTCGAACGCCCCGTCGCAGCATTCGATCGCGTGGTGTCGGTGGAGATGTTCGAGCACATGAAGAACTACGAGCGGCTGCTGGCGAACATCGCCCGGTGGCTGCGTCCGGACGGGTTGCTGTTTGTTCACATCTTTACGCACAAGCAATACGCGTATCATTTCATCGCCCGGGACGAGACCGACTGGATGAGCCGGTACTTTTTCACCGGAGGCATCATGCCGAGCGACGATCTGCTGCTGCACTTCCAGCGCGATGTGGAAATCGCGGATCACTGGCACGTCTGCGGCAAGCACTACGGGCAGACAGCCGAGCACTGGCTTGAGAACATGGACGCCAACGAGCCGGAGATCCGCCGGATCTTTGCGCAGACCTACGGAGCGGAGAACGAGACCAAGTGGTGGGTGTACTGGCGTGTGTTCTACCTGGCCTGCGCGGAACTCTGGAATTTCCGCGGTGGCAACGAATGGCTGGTGAGCCACTACCTGTTCCGCCCGCGTCTGAAAGCCGAGCAGTCCGTCGGTTAAGCAGAGGGGTAACGCAAGATGCTGGATGCCGGATGCTGGATGTGAGGGTCCCGTCCTGAAATAGGTTGACGGCCTATGAATGGAAAACGAGAGGTGCGAGAAGAGGTAAGGTACAGTAGGAGTTTCAAGCTTAAGGTGATGGCTGAGTTGGAGCAGGGAGGAGAGAGTTTTGGGGCGATGCGGGAGAAGTATGGG
>CANGKZ010000061.1 GCA_947454705.1 Verrucomicrobiota bacterium | reverse complement strand
GCTGGATCTGGGGTTTCGGGGTGGTCGGGGTGTCTTGGGTACCCCCGACATCAGTGTGTTTCAAACGGGTTGTGCCCTCACGGGCACGAGCTCACGCGAGAGCGGGTCGAGTCCAAGGGACAGACCCGACAACGGGAGAACAGGGGGGGGTGAAAACAACCAACCAACGACCTCTAAAGGACACCGATGTCCTTTAGAAAACCAACCGTTCTGCCACACGCAGCCGGCGCACGCCGATACCAATTCGGAGGACTCACGCCCTCCGTGGTAAACTGGAACGGATGCCCAAGCATCCCGGTTCACTCCAACTCCAACCACGCGACATCGAGCTCCTCAGGGGGCTCTTTGAGTCGCGCCTGATGACAATCGCTAACGCGGCCGAAATCCACTTTGGAGGAAGGCGCGAGGCAGCGAAGAAACGAATTCAACGCCTCAAGGCGGCTGGATTCGTCAAGGAACGTCAAAGAAGGCCCTACGAACCTTCGATCCTTCACCTGGCATCAAAGGGCGTCACCGCCCTCTCGGAACGTAGCATTCTCGTCGAATACCCGCCTCTCAGCCGATTGGCCATCAAACGGCGAAACCAGGTGAGTGAGCGAACCCTCCGCCACGAACTTCAAGTTATGGACGTCAAAGCAGCCCTCTACCGGGCGATGCGCGCGACACCAGAAGTCAGAATTCTCTCGTTTTGCACATGGCCGCTTCTCAACGAATTCTACGGGTCTGAGAACTCATGGTCCCAACTTCCCTGGATCGCACGCCCGGATGGGTTGCTCCGAATCAGTCGCGATACGAGGACTCAGACCATCTTTCTGGAATTGGATCGGTCAACCGAGAGTCTGGGAACACTGTTGTCGAAAGTGCGGCGGTATGCTAGTTACAAAAACTCCCTCACCGGCATGAAATCTATGACGATCCAATTTGTTTTTCCTTCTGAGACTCGCAGACGCAACGCGGATCTGGCCTTTGCATCAATACCTCGAAAGCGTGCGATGCGGATTCGAACATCGACACTAAACGAACTCCTAAACCAGCCATTGAGTCTGATCAAATCGGCCGAATTCGAATAACACATCGGATTGCCACCAATGAAACCGACCCATTTCAACGATATCTACATTTCTCACTTCGATAAATAAATGCGCGGCGCCAGTCAGCGCTAAACGTTCAAGAGTAAGATAAATTAGTAGCACCAACAAAAATACGGCCTCCGCAGCAATACTGAGAACTAGGCATCGTGGCATCTCCGAAGAAATCAGCTAGCCCTCACGCCTTGACAAAAACGTTCACTAAGACTTCTCCCCACTCGATGCAAAGATTACATTGATCGTCGTCATTGCCCGGTGAAATGTGCAATATGTAACACCTGATCCAATGACACTCGTTGACAAGAGCACTACGAGCCTTGCACGATTCGATGATAGATCCAGAATCCACGAAAGAGAACCTGATACGGCGAAAATTATTCCATAACCCATGGTGACGTCTGCGAGATTGCGAAGTTGCCAATAGTTGGACCAGCCAGTGATAATCTCCTTCTTGTCTTTTTCAGGGAAAAGTAGTTTAGAACAATCTTTAAATATTAGTCCCAAAAGGGCAACTGGAAGCAAAGCCATCCATTTAATCTTTTCATCGGATGCAGACGACAAGAACGCAACATTCGCCGCCGGAATCAAGTCGAAGAAGATAAGCCCCATTCCAACGATCAGAATAACAAACTCAAAACTAATGATGAACGTTCTTAACAAATCAATAAGCCGCTTCATGGTCCGTCAATGTTTCATGTCCCTTTCGTCGTTGGTCGCACGAAAATATCGGGCTGCCTCGTGAGCCAACGCCTCCGCTTCGGGTTTGGTGGAAAATGAAAACGACTTCTGGGTGTCTGAAGTGCGAATTACCACTTCTTCACCATTTCTGTCCCCAGAAACTTTTCCAACGCCGTACCCGTCTGCGGCCATCAGCACGGCTGCATCCGTGATATCCACAGGTTCATCCGGATCGAACTCCGAATCCTTTAGGATCCCATCCATGAGTGGTAAAATATTTGTTTTGAGCCCTCCCGCGCCCTCCTGCTGTTCTTTCACAGATATTTCGGATGCATTCCGTTTCTTAACGTAATCTTTAAGAGAACCCCACAGGCGACCGAAAAGAGGATTCGGTGGGTAGACCTTCGCAGCGATCTCCGTGATCCGATCAAGTTCACGAATTCTTGTCGTGAAAGCCCTGTAGTCCGAAACAGGTTCGATCTCGCATCCTACAAAAAAGTTTTCATACACGGACTCGATCAGCGCTTTAAATCTTCGCTCAAAAAGCTCCTCCTGAATCTCATTCCAAATGTGTAGATATGCAATTCCTGAATAAGTTGGCAAATAAACAAACGGGGAACTGGCGACCAAGAGATTCGGCGCAAGTTTCTCTACTTGGGATTTAACCTCGGGGTCAACGACAGTAACTTCTCCTACACGCGAATATTTTGACAACCTTGCATAAATGTACGGTAGAGGTTGATCTCGGGAATCAACAACGTCCGTGAAGATCCACGTAAATCTTCGAATCGTCAGAGCCTTTGATCTGACGATTGCATTCATCAGTTTGGTTGCATCGAGTGTTCCAGACTTGATCACCCGCCCCAGATTGTATCTGCCGTTTGGCATAATGGAAATTCTCTGCTGCTGTATAAAGCTGAGGACTTTAAGTGGCTAAATAGGTGATGGCGTGCGTTGTAGCCTCATGAATGGATCTTTTCGGAGGAGTTATTTCCGTCGAGTGTATTGATCTTGATTGGATTAAACGGTTTGGAAGGAAATAGATGGGTTTCGAAGCCGAGGTAGTTCTAGGTTGCACCTAGCCATCGGCTTTGACCAGCCAAAACCGGTATGTTCAAAGCCGCTATTGAAGCCTATTTCATGCGGGCTATTATCTCCTTTGCCCAACGAGCAGAATGAATAATGCGCCACAAATGGAGATTGTCTTCTAATAGTTCAGCTTTTGACCGCTTTGAAAGCGCTTCCCAGTCGCCACCTAGAGCATAGGTTGCGTTGCCAAGGTGGATGCTTTCCAGTAAATGTATCCCCTTCGCAGGAAATCCAAACACTAGGTAGCCCGTGAATCCATGTGTCCCAACAGCAACAAAATCGGGCCCAAACGAATTGATCATTTCCAGCCGGTGAGTTACGACCTCCGACTTTCCTGCTGGCTCTTCCTCGTACGCACTTCGAACTAGGGGTTCGAGTTTCTCCCAGGGCTGCTTTCCAGGCGGGAGAAGTTGCCAATTGAGACGCTTTATTGGAGCGTTGACAATAGCATTGAGATTCTTTGAAAAGACAGAGCATTCCCCAAAGATCTCTACCAACATGTTTATCGCGGTTGTAATCTGAAGTTCATTTATTGGAAGGTTTTGAAGTTCAGGGAGAACCAGCAATAAGGCTCCATCAGTTTTGGTCGCAGCTCGCAACTCCATCCCGAAGGGCGGATGAAAGGTTCGAGGGTAGCGTTTATATGGCACGTCAACGAGTCGTGAATCAGTGTCGAAACTCCAACCCCGCTTCATTTTCCACTCCCAGATCACCTGCCTGTGCGCTGTCTCCATTGGCAGGTCCTTGTGGATGTCGAACCACCCGTTAGCATTGGTGGCTGCAGATTTGCCGAATGCCGCGGATGGCAGAATTGTTTCACCTGGAACTAGCGGCAAGGAATAGCCAATCCTCGCAATCGTTTCGGAATACCGGGCAGGATCAGTTATTCCTGCGATAATGGGTGCACCGGGATCAACTATTCCTGCTATTGCCTTTAGGCTTCGTAGACGTCGGGTGATAAGCATAAAACAAGTTGCGATAGGAATGAGAATAGCGCTGAAATGGCTGAGAGGATTTCGTCTAATGAATGCAGATCAGGCGATTCCAACTGTTCATTCGCAAGAGTGGCGTTGGGTAAGTCGACTTCCCTTGTTGGTGAGTTTCTAGAGGAGCACGTTTTCCTTGGGGCTTGGTACCGAAATGGAGCACGGGGACTCAAGTTCGTGTGGATATTGTACCCTCCTCGCCCCCCCTGCTATGGCCATAGGTATTGCAGTTTTTCCACTTCCGTCAAGGAGAGCTTGGCTGAGGTCCGAGTACTTAAGGAAGTCCCTGTGCCCAGACCACCGGCACCAAGGAGGTGGGGATGAGGAATTCCGCTGAAGAAATGCCGGCAGCCTGAGCTTACTGAGTGTTGGCCGTTCTGGTTGTTGCGCAAGTGTGCACATCCCCTGTGCGCTCCCAAAGCATGGTAGAATGAAGGATGGATGCGGTTTCCAAGTGTTCCCAGTCGGGAACCCCGCGCCTGCACCTCAAATCCCCACCACCATGAGCAGCATTCTCCGCCTGGGAACATACCCAAGCAACTATCCTCCTGCATCATCCACCGCGGAAACGCTCTCCGAGGAGCCCCTTCGCTTTGGGATCGGAATCCTGCGATTCCCCATTGGGCGCCTGGTCGCCACTTCAAACGCTCTAGCACAAATCACTCCCGCAGACATTGCGACTGGCCTCAAGCGTCATGTACAGGGCGACTGGGGCGACCTCGATCCCGACGACAAGGCTGCCAATGACACAGCTCTTGTTGACGGCTCCCGGCTTCTCTCCGCCTACCACGCAGCCGACGGAACCAAGTTCTGGATCATCACGGAAGCCGATCGTTCCGCGACAACGGTCCTCCTACCCGAGGACTACTGACAACGCCTCCCCACCCCGGGGAGGCCCTTTTTATCCACAGCCGCAGAGCTCCGTTCGCAGGCCGGGATGGTGATAAACTACAGAGTGGAAGGCCTTTAGCAGATCGGCCAGTACCTTGAGCCAAGAGCTATTGGATTCTCCCCTCTCCGCCGCCAAAACAGACGGCCGCCCACGCTTCCGGCGAGAGAGACCCACACCAGAAGCTACCTGCTTGCAACAGGCGGACGGCCATGAGAGACATCATGGAAGACCCCGAATTATTCAAGGCGGGAAATGCGCCAGAGCGCATTCGACGCCCTCCCCGAGAGTACAAGGTTGTCGCCCTGCGGGATTGCCCTGTACCGGAGACCCTCATGAGCTGCGTGACTCCAATCGACGCATCGACATACTGGCGCCTGTGCATTGCCACGACGCCCCAGTTCGAGTCTGAGCGCGAATCCTTCGTTACCCTCCTCCTGACCACTAGACGAAGGATCAAGGGCCACCACGTAGTCGCCACGGGTGTCATGGACACGGTCAACGTCCACGCCCGAGAGGTGTTCCGAACGGCGATCGTAGCGGCCGCCCATTCGGTTGTCCTCATGCACAACCATCCGGGAGGAGATCCGTCCCCTTCAGATGCCGACATCCGAATCACCCGTGATCTCATCCGGGCGGGACATCTCCTTCGAATCGAAGTGCTCGACCATGTCATCGTCGGAGCAGCAAAGCACTGCTCGCTTCGCGAATTAGGTTATTTTGCCGTATGACCAAAGCAACGACGCCTCTTCCGATTGGAACGAGGCGTCGCTTATGTTTTGAGAAGAATTGGCGAAAGATCCCGCAGCTTGGGTTTGAAACTGCCAGTTGAGCGGTGTTTTACCGAAGACATCTCTGCGCAACTATATCGACAACGTCAGGGTCGTACCCAAGAGTCCTGCACCGTTCATGAAATTCGCGATAATATAGACCGTCGTTTTGACGCTCGCGAGAAAAGCTGTCTAGTGAATGTTCTGTGGAGGGGAAATATTCTTCGATCGCTCTCTTCACATTATCAACTACCGCGTTTCTTGGGTGATACCGCAAGTAATCAGCGGTTCTCTCGCATACGATGTCAGGATGGACGCGGTGATTTTCGAGCCAGTAACGAGTATACCAGGATCGTTCATTTGTTCCTTCGAGATTCGTGAAGTCCTCCTCTACCCGAATCTTTGTTCCGTAGTGTTGATCGAAAGTGTGAAGAGATTCTTCAATCAGCTTTGGAGGACAAATCAGGCTGCAGTCCTGTGCGTGTGTCGGAGTTGAAATTGGGGTAGCAAAAGATCGCGAAGGAAAGTGAAACTTGGTAAGATACTGCCAGGCGAGAAGAAGCTCGTGAGCGATACCTCTAGTCCGTTCGGTCAGTTTGAGGTACCACTCAATTGGGTCTTCTAAACCAGATCGAGGCGGAAACTCCGACCGGTTCACTGTTATTTCCGCCAACAGGATCGGCAGGTCACGATCAACTTCGGGAACATAAATCGTTTCCTCTGCTGCCTTGGGGAGCACAAAAGTAGTTTTATGCGGATGCGACGGTACATGGCTTTGGAACGGGAATTCCGTCAGCGTCGGAACCAAAATAAACGAATCATTGTGAGCGCAGAACGTTGTCGGAAGGACTAGTGAAAAAACATCGGTTTCTCCTTCGTCAAGGAATTCGAGGCCGAGAGGATCATACGGTGAAAGTTCCCTGAAGACGGACCCCACTTGTGGTTTTGCCATGAGAGTGGGAGGGACGGTAGGATGTCACAGAAAAAAAACAAGCCCTTGGTTTCCCAAGGGCTTGCGAGCGATGGCGAGAGGAGTCTTCGCCTATCGAGAAACTTGAGGCCTCTGATTCTCAGCGATGAAGCGGTCGAGCTTTTTCCGCTTCGAGGCAAGGGGCCCGTCGATGATCGCCTTTAGAGCTTCCTGGCTCAACGGCTGATTGTCGAAGCAGTGGAGAGCTACATAGCCCTTGTAATTGCCATCCACCTTGTGCGTGCAATCTTCCATTTCCTTGGAAGCAGCATCTGCATGCGGGTTCATTTTTGTCTTTTTGGTTTTGTTGCTTTTGAGATCCCCACCCACTCGAATGGGGCTTTCTATTTAACCGCCAAAGCTCGAATTCCCAAGAAAAAACTTGGAGGCCTTGTTCCTAGCGCATGAAGCAAATTGCTCCCTTCGCATCGGAGTGATGCTGAACGCGCTTTAGCGGGAAAAATCGAAAAAAGAAGAAGGTGAGCAAGACTCTCCGGTAAGTATATACCTAATGCGCTAAGAGTCAATAGTTTGCGCTCGACGCAGAGGGGATCCCCATATTTTGGTTTTGTTGTCAAGAAGTGGGATACGCCTTTGTTTGCGGAACACTCTCAAAATGTGAGCAACCTGTCAACAACGTGGTGGCAACTTGTCGCAGTGAGCGGTCGTCGAATCCGAGCGGACAGGGCCGGTGATTGCAATTTCCGTGATAGAAGGTGAGCCCTTTGTGATGGAAAGCACTCTGGATTAGAGGCATCGAACGAAATGTTTCGACGCTCCAGTCGAAATGGGCTTGTGCGACTTGTCATTGGTGGTTCGTAAAAGCCCTGGTATCAGCAAGATCCAATCAAGACCAATCCCTAGAGAAGACTCCTGCGATGGGGTAGCACTACACCGCAGGCTTTCGCTTTGTACTCACGCTGTTGTCGACCGCTACCAGCCCGTCAGTTTGGACATTCCGAAGAGTTCTCTGAGCAACAGCCCTAGGTTGTATGCCGCACACCGTAGTACAAGAGACTTCGTCGCGTTGCTCATTCCCCGCAGTTGACTTCGTCTCCCTCCGCCCTCGTTTATTCAACCCAAGAGTACACGGACTTTCCGGTCTTCTTGATCTCCTTGATCTTCTTACCGGTGGTGAAAAACCACGCGTGAACATTCGTGCTCTTCACACCCGCTTTGGCGGCGATATCCTTGACGCTCATCCCCTCTTTCCCAGCTCCTTTAAGCAAACCCACCACGATTTCCTTGAGGGCTCCACGCTTCGCGCGGGGGCCGGAGGCCTGGCGACCGGGCGTGGGTCCACGCTTTCCTGGCTTTCCGCCACTTTCAAATGCGGATAGTTCGGCATCAATGTCGGCGACCTTCGCGAGGAGGGCGTCTTTCGCTTTGAGGAGTTTGGCGATCTTTGTGAAATCGGAGACGGAGATGTTGGCAAGATTCATTGCAGGGAGGGGATCCCCATTCTGTGGAATTGCGCAATCGAGGAGGTACCCGAGCCCATTTGTAGATTCTCACCCCTTCCGTATTGATTCCACGTAGTTGACGAATTCCGAGGAGTACAGGTGTCGAGCGTGTTCCCAGGCGTTTCCCGGCAATGGCAGAGCGAGAAATTCCCGGATGTCCTCCTCTACAGCCTGTCCCAAGGTAACCTGATCAAGATCAATGGTCTGGTAGAGGGTGTAGAGGTGGAGAAGGATGAACGTCAGGAATACCGATTCGCGCTTTGAAAGCGGCTTGTCCCGTAGGTTGACCGATTCCGAGAGGATTCGGCCCAACTCTGGCGCCTCTACAAGCGCCTTCCAAATGTCCCGATGACTCGCAGTTAGGGCGATCAGGTTGCCAACCTGGCGAGACTTTGCCTCCTCTAGGAATCCGTAGGCGGTAAAGCAGAGACTCCCTACGATCCCCAGGACGCCAACCAAATCAAACCCGTGTTCGAGAACCCAATGGTAGAATTCCATTCCACCATTGTACCACACTCGAAATCAGACGGTTAGACGGCGCTGGGGATATCCGGCCGGGCATGAACCAGGGTCTTCCTGGGAATCCAGACAACCCGCTCATCCGGGCCGCAGCCCACAGTTGGCGGAAACTTCCCCTGGGACTTGTCAGTTATGTCGATCCCGATCACGGCGAAGTCACCAGACTCCAACTCCAGAATGTCGGGACAACCCCTCGCCGCAACGGTCTGTTGGCCGTTTGCGTGAGGATCAGGGCCGAGGCGTTTGAGGAACATGTCAGTAGTTCACTATAGGGAAATACGTTGTCAACGAAAAACCCGATAGGTGTGGTGAGTGGCGACGCAACAACCTGGACACCTGCTGTGTTCCCGAATCCTACGACTGCTTACGGCAGCGAGGCAGGAACGCGGCATGTCTCGGTATGCCCTTTCGCAGAAATCGGGGGTGTCTCCACAAATGATCGGCTACATCGAGAAGGGTGAACGGAATCCTACGCTCGAGGTCGTTTGTCGATTGTCAGTCGCCTTGGAGGTCGATCTTTCGGGCCTCGTGAAAGCCGCGGAGCGAGCCGTCGATGGCCCCAAATGAGGGGCATGCGTGGGAATCCCCCGCCGAGAGACGAACCCAATTACCCCGCCAAACTCCCCCCAGCCTTTGCCGGAATAGCCTCAATCGCCTTTTGGAGGGATTCGCTCGTAAGGTGGGTGTACTTTTGATGGATCACCCGAGATGAATGCCCGGTAAGGCGCATGCGGAGCTCCTCAGACACCCCGTGGCCCGCAAGGATTGAGCTGAAGGTATGGCGGAGAGAGTGAAAGGTTCGCCGAGCAAAGTTCTGCGTTCCTTGACCCTTCACCACCATGAGGTCAAGCCCCGCTCGCTCAACGACCCGCTTGAACCCCTCGGAGATACCGTGCTTCCCCGGAATACCCTTCTTTACAAGTGACCGGCAAAGAAGTCCCTCGGCGCCGTTCTCAGCGATCTTCGCCAGGTGATCAAGTAGGTCGGCGTGGACGGGCAGAGCCACTCGCTTCCCTGTCTTTTGCTGGGTGTACACGATGACCTTGTGCTCAGGAAGGAGGTTGTCCCAGGTCATCCGCAGGCAGTCCCCCAGCCGGGCACCCGTGAAAGCGCCCAGGAGAATGAGGGTTTGCCAATCTTGGTTCGGTGCAGCCGCGACCAAAGTGTAGATCTCGTCGAGGGAGAAGACCTCCCGCTCCGATGATACCGCCTTCGGCATTTTCACCGCTTCGACGGGATTCCGCTCGATGTAGCCGAAGCGGGTCGCCCTCCTGAGGGCGATTGAGACGGTGGTCACGTCGATGATCGCCGTTCGGGGCGCCACACCGGCATCGAGCCGATGATTGAGAAACAGTTCGATGTGGCGGGGCGTGAGGGCCCGGAGCGGTTGGCTCCCGAACTTGCCGAGATCGGCGAGGAAGAGCCGAATCGAGTGCCGATATCGATCAAGGGTCCTCGGCGCATTCTTCCGGACAATTGACCCAAGCCACTCCTCGAAGTATTCGGCCACGGTTTGAGACGGGAGAGATTCCCCGATCACCTTCTCCGAGATCTCCGACACCACCTTCTGAAAGGTGGCAACCGTGGCGTTGCCTGATCGGGCGAGGAACTCAGCCCCCTCCCACTCAAGGGCGATTCGCTTCGCGAGTACCTTGTCGATGCATTTGGTACTCTTCCGAACGGTTCGGCCATTGCGGTCGGAGTAGCATGCGAACCAGTACGGTGAGCGCGGACGCTGAAAGATCGTGGCCATGGCTTGGGTCCTCTCCGTTTGATCGAGTGTGCAGTTTGGTGGGTCACTTCCCACTCAGAACTGCACACTAACTAGCACTAAGCCCAAGCAAAACAATGCCTTTAAAGAGGTGTAACGAAGTGGCGCTCCGCTTCCCGCCGCACTCCAAAATGGGTTTGGCGCGGGCTTGGCTTGAGGTGGCCCAATAACGGTGTGAGTGACCCGCGTTCCGGCTTTGGACTTTGGACTTTGGACTTCGTTCCATCCGTCTAGCATCGCTCCGTGAACCCGAAATCCGCCTGGAGCCTGTTGCTCGCCGCGTGCCGGAAGTGGAAGTTCGAACCGCATGACATCGCGGCGCAACTGGATGCGCAGGGACGCTATGACGTCGAACTCGCCCCGGATTTTCCGCTCCTCATCAAACGGTTCCACTACACCTCTCGCCAGCACACCCGCGGGGCCACCTGGCACGATCGGCTGGAATTGTTTCTCCCACTCGATGGGCCGGTTCGGTTCCGCATGGGGGATCACACGGTCTCGCTCGATCCCGGGGATCTCCTCGTGGTGGAGAATCTGAAACTCCACCATGTCGTGGATTTTACCGGATTTGATACACGGGTGCTGGTGGTGAGTTTTCGTCCCGAGTTTGTGTACAGCCTGGGTTCTCCGACGGCGGATTACACGTTCCTGCTCCCGTTTTACACCACGCTCGACCGGAAGCCCCATGTGTTGCGGCTTGGGGATCCGGCATCGGCCGAGGCGTATGTGGCCATGACGCGGCTGATTGAGTGTTTTTTCGGAGGCGAGTCGCGCCAGTTCGTGCAGGCGGGCAGCAAGGTGTACCTGATGGAGTTGCTCTTCCATCTGGCCCGGCGGTTCCGGGCGTCGGACCTCCTCAAGTGGGAGTTCGAGCGGCAGCAGCAGCGGTCGCTCCGGTTCAAACCGGTGTTCGAACACATTCAGAATCACTCGGCGGAAAAACTCCCGGTGACCACCGCAGCGCGGATGGTGGCACTGAGTCCCGGTGCCTTCACGAAGGCGTTCAAGCAGGTCGCGGGCATGACCCTGGTGGGGTATTTGAATCAGGTGCGACTGGCCCACGCGGCGCGGTTGCTCCGGGAGACGGGGCGCACGGTGGCGGAGATCGCCGCCGAGGTGGGTTTTTCGGATCAAAGCTATTTTGATCGACGCTTCAAGGCGGCGTTGGGTCAGACGCCACAGATGTTTCGACGTCGATTCGAGGCATCCGCAGGGGTGCCGCTGCGTGCTGAACCCGAAAAAAAGAAAAAGTGAACCGGTTGTAGGAAGTCGGAGGCGGAAGCGAATGGGTGGGTATGACTCGATGCCCATCTCGTTTCTCCGTGACCAGGAATTCCTCATCCGTTCTGGGTGTGATGCTGATCGCCGGCGCGCTCCCTGCGGCGGCACAGACTTTCTCGACCTCGGCACACCTGTTTGGCAGCGGAACCACCTTCAGCTTCCCCGATGTCAGCAATTCCAGCTCCGTGCGGGCGGTCTCTGCCACGGTAAATCACTCGGGCACTTTTAATCTGAGCAGTGACCCGGCGAATGCCTCGAGTGCGTCGATTCAGGGGGATGCAGCTGCGGGATTTGGGGATCTCCATCTGTTCCTGACCGCCACGACGGTGGGGAATTTCGCCAGCGGTGGCAGCGGCGCGAGTGCTTCCTCCAAAGGGGGCGTTACGTTTTCCGACCGGGTTCGTTTCGATAACACCGGACTGCCACTGGGTTCGGATATCTCGGTCAGGCTGGAACTCAATGTCTTCGACTCGGTTCACCTTTCTGCCGGTGCGCCGGACCCGTTTGGCGGGGGATACGCGGGGATCTCAGCGACTCTGAGTTTGCAGGATTCGAACGGGGAAGTGGGTTCGGTGAGTTTTTTGGAGACGAATCTTCAGTCGGCTACCTATCAATCGAAGGTGGCTCCGGCGACTTTTGTGGACAACCGGTTTGTTACCCTGACGTTGAAGACGGGGGTGAATTATACGTTGTCAGGAGTCATGGATGGCGAGGCGTCGGTGAGCAGCTTTGTCAGCGAGGCTTCGCCCGCCACGGTGGTGTCGGCGGCCACTGTGGATGCGGGGCACACGGCGCTCTTTGCGATCCTTCCTCAGACGCCGGGGACCTCCTTCGCGGCGAGCAGCGGCGGGACCTATCAGGCCGTGCCCGAGCCGCAGGAGTGGACGCTGATGGCGGGAGTCGCGCTGATCGGCTGGGCGGGAGTGCGCCGTTGGCGAAAGTCGCGGTGCGGCGAAGTTGAAGGGGTGAAAAGGTGAACCTGGAAACGGCGGTTGAAGGGTTGAAAAGTTGAAGCGTTAAAGGGGAATGCAGCGTGCTGGTCAGGCGTTTGGAATACCGCGTTTACGCGGCTCTGCTGTTTGACGGTGCACTCTGAGGAGAGGGGGAATTTAAGCCTCGAGATACCTTCACACGCGCCTACCCGAACCGTCTGAAGACGGAACTCCAAACTCAGCCTCCGCATCTGCGTTCCTCCGCGTTTATCCGCGGTCGAATTCCTTCACGTTCGGTTAGGGCTTTGCGGGGAGGCGCGACAGGTCGGGACGGAGTTGGTTCCACCGGGTGGCGATTTGATACGCGCGGGCGACGGCCAGAATCTCGGACTCGCCGTACAGGGGGCCGGTAAAGGACAGACTGGCGTCGTGTTCCTGCGCTGGATCAGCGGAGGGAACCACCACGGTGGGATGACCCGAGAAGTTGCTGTAAACCAAAAGCGGGCCTTCGAATGACGGGGCAACCAGCACATCGATTTCACGGAACAATTGGGTCATGTCGGCAATGAGCCGGCTGCGAATTCGATTCGCCTGCAAATAGTCCACGGCACTGATGAAGCGCGCGCTTCGGAATTCGTTGGGCCATGCACCGTCGCCCTGCTGGACGAGGGTTCGATCCTGATGCGTGCGCGTGAGTTCATCGAAGGACGCGGCGGCCTCCGCGGAAAGGATCAGAAACAGGGCATCGGAAGGGTGCTTGGGAAGCGTGATCGGTTTGAGCGTCACGCCGAGTTTTTGCAGCGTTTCCAGGGCACTGCGGCGGCTCTCGTGGGTTCGCTCGGTGCCCTCAAAGTGCGATTTTACATAACCGACGCGCAGGGAGGCGAGGGGGCGGCGAAAGGGATCGGGGAAGGCGGCGTCCACAACGGTTCGATCCGCGCCCGCGGGGCCGCGGATGGCTTCAAAGACGAGGGCGCAGTCTTCGACCGTGCGGGCGATGGGGCCGAGTTTGTCCATGGAAGCGCAGAGCGTCATGGCCCCGGTGCGGCTGACGCGACCAAAGGTGGGACGCAATCCGGTGACGGCGCATCGGGTGGAAGGCGACACGATGGAGCCCAGGGTTTCGGATCCGATGGCGAAGGGGACGAGTCCGGCCGCCACGGCGGAGGCGGATCCGGCGGAGGAGCCGCTGGAGCCTTCGTCGGGTTGCCACGGATTTCGGGTGGTGCCGCCGAACCACACATCGCCCATGGCGAGCTCCCCGAGGCTGAGCTTTGCCACGAGCACTGCACCGGCGTCGTCGAGTTTTTGAACGACCGCTGCATCCGTGGCGGGGATTCGATTCGTGTTGAGGCCGATGCCCCAGGTGGTGGCGATGCCGCGGGTATCGAGGAGATCCTTGGCTCCGTACGGAATGCCGTGAAGCGGTCCGCGCCAGTGGCCCTTGCGAAGTTCGGCGTCGGCGCGCCGGGCCGATTCGAGGGCGCGCTCCTCGGCGAGCGTGACCACGCAGTGCAAGGCGGGGCCGTATTTGCGGAGCCGGGCGAGGGAGAATCGTGTGAGTTCCTCGGAGGTGATTTGACGCGATCTCAGGAGCACGGCGAGTTGGGCGACCGACATCCAGGCCAGTTCCGAATCGTCATGCGGACGAACGACCGATTTCGGAGGTGACCATTTCCATTTGGGTCCCGGGGGTGGGGTGACGAATCCGGGCGGGCGGGGATCAAACCCCAGCGCCGAATCCAACTCGTTGGGAAAGCTCAACGCACGCAACCGATCCAGCGCTTTCAACCGTTGCTCGAGGGAAGGGCGAAGTTGGGTTTGCTCGGCTTCGTTGAATTCGAGGCCTTGAATCTTTGAGGCCGCCTCGATTTGAGCGGGGGTGATCTGCGCACGGACCGTGAGGGGGGCGGCCCACGCGCAATAAACGGCGAGGAGCAGCAGCGGAATCCGACGCGGAGCACCACCGGAGAATATGGCCATGGGCGCAAGCATCAGGAGCTTTGGCCCGGGGTGTCAAACGTCGGCCCGTTTGCGGTGGTTCAAGCCGATTGGGGGAAAGCGAGAGGCGGACGTTGAAGAGGTGAAACTTGAAACGGCAGTTGAATGGTTAAAAAAGTTGAAGCGTTGAAGGGGAATTCAGTGACGGCGGCGCGGCAACGCCGCCCTACCATCATGCGGTAGGGCCCTGCCGCGCAGCCGATACTGAGAAAGGACCAGCGCAAGCGCCGTCGTTGCCGGATTGGACGCCCGTCGTCGGCTCGGTCAAACCGCTCCAATTCAGACGGAACTCTTCTGCGTTCCTGCAAGCCTGCAGATCAAGGGAATGGCAGGGTGAAGTTGAAGCTCGGAATGGATTTGTTGTTGATGATGTCGAAGTAGGTCTTGAGGGGAGTGATCGCGACGTTCCCGTTCACCTCAAGGTTTTGGGTGGGGAACGTGAATACGTCCTCATGGTAAACGTTGGGCGGATTTTCGAAGTCGATGGTGAGCTTACCAGAGACGCTGGCCTTGATCGTCTGGGTCGTTCCGTCATAGCCGGCGGACGCACTCCAATCCAGCCATGCATACGGGTGCCCCGGGTCGCCATTGACCTTGAAGCCGAATGATTTCCTTGGGGTGGTGCCGGAGGTGCTTCCGCTGAAGGAGACCGCCTTCGCCGTGGTTACTTTTGCCGTGCCGGCGAATCCGAATTTCCCATAGGCGAGAACTCCGGTGGCTTCGAATCCGGATTTGGTGAGCTTCGCCGGGAAATCGTAGTTGAGGGTTCGGTCGCCGACGGTGACGCTGCCGTAAGCGGAGGTTTCCAAGGTGTAGTTGCCGCTGAAGGGCACGGTGCCGGCGACGTACACGCTCCCCAGCGGGGTGGAGACGGTGCCTCCGAGGAGGGTATTGACCGTGCCGTTGGCGGTGCGGGTCATGGACATCACCGCGGTACCCAAATTGAAACCGGTGACGGGAATCAGCGCGCCGGAGGTTTGAACACTCAGGGCTCCGGAGGGGTGAAGCATTCCGGACAGATCCGTGCCGCCGATGCCCGGTAGCGCGAGGCGCAGAGCCGTGGTCAGTCCGCTTCCACCGCCCGCCCGGTAGTGATCGAGCACCTGCACCGGTGTGAGGGCTTTCGCGTACACGGCCACTTCATCGATCTGGCCCTTGAAGTAACGTCCGGTGGCTTCGGAGTTTTCTCCAATTCGGACGGCGCGGTTGTTGATCTGGAGCGTTTCGCGATAGGGGGCGAAGGCTTCAAGGATTCCATCCACGTACAGGTACTTGGCCACGCCGTCGTACACGCCCACCACATGATGCCAGCGATTGTCCGCCACGTTGCTCAGGCCGGGCAGGCTGTGGCTGCCGTTGGTGGAAATGGAACTGGTGGTGTCGAAGGAGACCTGCCCCGACTGGCTGTAACGGCTGAGACGCCAGGAGGAATCGCCCTTGGTGACGATGGCCTCCCACGGTTTCGTCCAGCCGGAGGTTTTGATCCAGGCCTCGACGCTGACTGCCTTGGTAATGACATCGAACGCGGTCTTGTTGGCGATCTCGACGTAGTCGTTGATCCCGTCGAATCCCGCGGAGCCGATGGCCTCGGAGGGGAGCGCCGAAGATTGTCCGAGCGTGACGCCACCCACATAGGTGCCAGGGAGCGCAGGGTTCGAACTGCTGGTTCGCTTCGAATCCGCAGCGGTCGTGCCGGTGGTTTCCCCAAGGCGCCAGTATCCGAGCGGGGCATCGCCCTGATCGAGCGGGGAAAGAAAATCGCCGGCAATCACGGTCCTATAACTGCGTCCTTCGTGTCGTAAGATGAATTCCCCCGAGGAAACCGGATACCCGAAGAGGTTGGTGCTCGAGTTGAACCGGTTGGTGAGGGCGAGGTCGCCATTGGAGGCCGCGCTGCCGGCCATGTAGAGCGAACCGAGCCCGCCGATCGGGAGGTTGCCTCCTACGGCCACCGAGGCGGTGGTGCTGGTGGCGGTGAGTTGGAGCGCGAGATCGGTGAAGCCGAATCCGAGCAGGGTGCTTCCCGGGGCATTGCCGGTGAGGGTCGCGACGCCGGTTGGGGTGATGCCTCCCACCATTTTCGTGGGAAGCATGGTTGCGAAGGTAAGCGTTCCGTCCACCAGCAGGGAGGCTGGGGCGATTCCGGTGCTGTAGAAATGAACCCGCGGCTCGGTGATGAGGAATCCGCCCAGATCCAGATCCCGCGGCTCGGCGTACAGGCCGACGTTGCCATTGGCACCGACTGCGCCGTTCAGGACGAACGATCGTGCGAAGGGAATGTTCACCTTCAGCGCTGCGGTCAGGTCGATGCCGCCGGAGGCTTGATGGTGCGCGGTGAGATCCGTGGGGGACAGGCCTTGGGAGTAAACGGCGACTTCATCAATCCATCCGTTCCAATCGCGGGCCCCGGTTTGGGCGTTGTTGCCGATGACCACCGGATGGTCGTTTTTCGCAATGCTCCCGGAGGCCGACACCCAGGCGTCGAGTTCCCCGTCGATCCAGAGGGATTTGATCCGTCCGTCGTAGATCGCCACGACGTGATGCCACTGGCCGTCCTTCACCGAGCGATTACCGGGGAGGTAGGGCGGGGTGAGTCCATCCGTGTCGAAGGCGAGGGTGTCGGCATTGCCATTGCGCTGGAGTCGCCAGCTGGTGTCGCCCTTGGAGATGATCGTGTTCCAGGTGCGGTCGAAGTCGTTGACCTTGATCCAGGCCTCGACGGTGAGTTCGGAGCCGATGGCATCGAAGAGGGCTTCGTTCCCGACGAGCACGCTTCCGCCCTTGCCGTTGAAACGGACGGACGTGTTGGCATCCCCGATGAGCCCGCCTGCCTCGCCGCGGGTGGATCCATCCTGGTACACACCATCGGTTTTGGAGCCGGTCTCCGAGGCGGCGGTTAGGGTCTTCGCGGATTCGCCAAGTCTCCAGTAGGCGATCGGTTTGCTGGCGATGATGGACGATCGGAGGTTCCCCACGCCGCGGCGAATGGCGAGATCGAGTGAGGACAGGGTGAATCCGGCGAATGCTCCGTCGGTGCGGTTGCCGCGAAGGTCCACGGTGCCATCGCCGCCGAGGTAGCCGGTGAACCGGGTCGAGCCGACGACCTGAACGCCGCTGAGGGTGCTGAAGTTGGTAAGGGCGATGACGCCGTTGGTGCGCAGCAGTTGATAGCTGGTGGAGTTGAATCCCAAAACGGACGAAGTGCTTCCCAGCGGTCCGACGCTGACCAGGAAGTTGCCCTGGCTGTCGGCGGTGAAGGCCGGGATCCCGTTGGTGAACATGCCCGGTGCAATCAGCCGCGCGCCACTGAGCTGGATTCCTGTGGTGGAGAGGAAGCCCTGAATGGGACCGCCCTGGGCCCCTTCGAGGGACAGGAACGGTGTACCAAAAGTGGGCAGGCTGAGGGTGGCGTCGCCGGTGACGGTCGGGATTCCCTTGGGCGACACCGTGAAGTGGCCCTGGGTGGTGAAGGCGGGTCCACCGAATTGGGCGAGGAGTCCGCCGCCGAGTTTTCCGTCGAGGCGCAGTCCGTTGGTGGTCACCTGGAAGCTGCCGCTTTCCTTCAGTGTGGCGAACGACAGCGGACCGAGGTTGGTGGGGAAGTAGTCGCGATCGAGCGTTCCAACGAGATCAAACGTGCCGTTGCTGCGAATCGTGATGCGTGCCGTGGATGCGGGGCGGCTTTCGAGCGTCTGGGCGTAGGCGGTGTCGGGAAAGAGTTTGATCGAGGTGGCCGAGGATTTGAGGAAAACGGTGAACTCGAAGGAACCCAGTCCGACTCCGTTCGCCTGAATGGGGCTGGCCAGGGTCTCGGAGGCAATGCGTGCGATCACCACGTCTCCGACGCGGAGTTCCATCTGGTTGGTGAGTTCCAGCGTGGCGCTCCATGGCCCGGTGGCGGAGAAGGTGAAGGCGTTGGTGCGCTGGCCGCCGTGGATGAGGAAGAAGTTGTTCCCGTACTTGAGACGCGAGGGGCTGAGCGAGATCCGGGAGGTCTCCAATCCGTCGGTGCGGCTGACCTCCAGCAATGCGCTGAGGTTGGAACCGGTCGGCGGTTCGATTTGAAGCGAGGTTCCCAAGGTGATCGGTGAGACGCTGCCGCGAACGCTGTAGTTGGGATTGGCGCCGCCGTTCAAGGCAATCTGGGTGTCGCGGAAGGTGAGGGTTCCCACATTGACCTGCGGCACGGAGAAGAGTCCGGACAGCAGCGGGAGTCCGACCGCTGAAGGCGTGACCGCGAGTTCGCCGTCGGGGATCGAGGCGAGCGGGGCTCCGTTGAGCTGGAAGTTCAACGCACCACGCATCGCAATGCCGCCTTCACGACGCGCGCGGGCCACCGGACTCAACGAGCCGGCCTGGTAGCCGGGCTCGAAGGCGGGCGAGTACGCGTACAGCCAGGTGCCGCCGTTGAACCGGAGCAGATCGGACATCGGCGCCGGCATCTTCAGCGGGATCGAGGCTTCGAGTTTAATCTTCGGAAGTTTCGATTGGAGGTCCGCGATGGTCGCATCGAGGGCCGCACGCACCGCTGCAGGCGTGCGCGGTCCGTCGAGCACGCGTTGCACATCGGCAAGGCGGTTGATGAAGGCGGTTTCGATTGTTTCCGGGGGCGCGCCCTTCAATTCGAATTCGAGCGAGGCGCCCGGGGCAAACGCGTTCAACCAGGATTCTGGAGGCACGAGGCTGGTGGCGCGGAAGAGGGCGCTGGATCCGTTGGCGAGATCCGGAAGTCGTGCCTCAAGCTTCGCGGTGAGGATCGGAACATCGAGGAGCTTTCCGTCCAGGGTGCCGCGGAGAAAGAATTCGCCGGACGGATACAATGAACCGAAGCGGGGTTCTTCCGGGCGCAGGGAACGGATGGAATCGAGCAACGCCCGCGGGCGGAGCGGAGCCCCGGTCGCATCGGTGAGCGACGGAGGATTGGGCGCCGGCACGTAGAAGCCGATCGATCCGGCCCGTCGGCTCTGGAGGACGTAGTTCAGCAGGTAGTCGGCTGCGGCGCCGAGGCGGACCACGGGATCGGTGGCCGGATTGAGCGCGGTGTAGAAGGTTTCGGGCGAGGCTTCATACAGGGCGCGGGGAATCTGGATGTAGCCGCCACCGATCACGCCGCCGTGGGGGAAGTAGTCGCGGGCGAAGCTCAGTCCGGTCACCGATTGTTGCTCGGCGGAACCGGCGGCAAAGGCGAGACGCAGATCGTTCTCCGAGCCCTTCCATTTCGGGTCCGCGAGCAATCCGAGCGCGGATCCGGGAAGCCGGTTGGTGAGGGCCGACAGCATGAGGTCCAGCCGCGACGGCAGGCCGAGTCCGCGGTTTTCCGGACGGACCCATCCGCTTCCGGGACGCGAGGGATGCGCGGTCACGTTGGGCAGAATGACGCGGGCCTGGGTGTCCACCGTTTTGAAACCCAGCGGGCTGAGGGAATAGCCGAGGGAGAAGGTGGCGTTCTCTAGGAAGGTATCGAAGGTGGAGTCCAGATACGCGGCGACCTTGGCCGGGGAATTGAAGCGTCCGTCCACGCCGCCAACGAACGGCTCCACGGGATCGGGCATGGCATAGGCGAAGCCGATGCTGGCGCGGTCCTGCACGAACAACGCCGCGCTCAGCGGTGCGGTCAGAGCCACGCCGATGCCGCCGGTGGTCGCACCGGCCGCCACGCGCATCGCGGTGGCGATCATGAGCGTGGGGGAGCCGGTGGCGATGGCGGTGAAGTTGGTCTTGGTCACCTGCATGCCGGCGCCCACGAGCTGCGCCGAGAGAGGGAAGCCGAACAACCGCGGTTGAACCTCCCCGCAGAACAGCACCTCGGGATGAACCTCGGTCATGAGCGAGGTGAGCCCGGTGGAAACGCAGGCCCGGAGTTCCGCCGGGAGACCGGGTCGCGAATACAACATGGCGATGACGCCGAGCTGTTCCTGCACGGTGAGCTGCGCGGCGACCTGGAGCTTGCCCTGTCCGGAGATTGAGATTCGCGGTGCGACGCGTTGAACGGTCTCGAAGAACAGCGGTTCGGAGACGCATCCGACGAGCTGGACCCAGGTCTTGGCGAGTCCGATCGCCGCGCCGTGCACGGCGTACGATCCGCGCATGGTGCCGAGCGACAGCGGGCCCACTTCGATGCCCGCCTCGGCGCAGAGCGTGGGATTCGGATTCGCGCGTTCATCGGTGGCGGCGATGAATCCCTTGGCCTTGCCCACGGGGATTCCCAGCACGTTCACGTTGCCCGTAATACCCGCGACGCCGGAACTGCTGATGGCGGCTCCGACCGTTCCGCTGAGGAAGCTCGACACCGTGGAATGCGTGAGCGTTCCGCTGACGGCGAGCGTGATGTCAGGGCAGGGGGCTCCGCGGTAGGCCACGGCCACGAGGGCGTCGTAGGCCGCATTCGCATTGGCCTGGTTGGCCACGGCATCGATGATCAGCGGGATCAGCGAAGACTCCACGGTGGCCGATGCCTGGTTGATCACGGCCAGGATCTCGGTCGCCTTCGGACCGAGCGCCTCCACAGTCGGCATCGGGGTGATGGAGAGGATCTGCGTGCGGATGTTCCCTGCGACCCGCGCGGCGACGGCGTTGGCCCAGGTGTTGCCGTTCCGGAATTGGGACGCCATCCAGTCGCGCGTCACGCCGTAGTTGTTGAGAGTTTCCTCGGAGATCGAGGAGAAGCGGGCGATGACGATCTTCGGGTACCGTTCCTGGTCCGGGTGCGGCTGGCAGAAGAGATTGATCGTCGGCGGCGGGCAGTCGCCCGGGCACGGGATTCCGAATTCATTGGTGAATCGTCCGGTGGGCAGCCCGGCCGGACGGGGGCCGCCGCTGGAATTGGGGCCGAGGAAGGATTTGAAGGCGGCGGCGGTGGCTTCCGCTTCGGTGATCTTTTTCTGGAGCTCGTCCCAGGGCAGGCCGGTCTTGAACAGTTCCTTGAGGCCCGGCTTGGGTTTGCCGTCGGCATCGACATAGGCCGTGAATTCGCACGGATCGATGAACCCGTTGCCCAGGGCGATGCCGCCGCTGGCACCGGTGAGCAGCACGCCACCGAGGTAGCCGGCATCGATCGGGATTCCCGCTGCACCGAAGTTCACATCGAGACAGGCGCCGACCATTCCGGTGGTGCGGAACGCGAGCACGAGCTTGAGCTTGTAGCCCTGATAGATGCCCTCGGCGCTGCCCGCGAAGAACAGGTCGCCCGTGTCGCCGCCGTCAAACAGGCCGGCGGGCGCGGGACGTCCGCCGTTCACTCCGGCGACCTTCGACAATCCGCTCACCAGCATGGCTCCGCCGATGTCGCTGATCGGCGGGAGCTTCAGTCCCGAGATGATCATCGAGAATCCATCAATGTCCTTGAGAATGGGTTTGCCGTCCGCGGTGAAGGTCACGGCCAGGTCCTTGACCGATCCTTCGAACATCTTCTTTTCCGCCGACGGAATGGAGCTCACGCCGCTGAAACGGAAATCAATGTTCGCGGGCATTGGTGTCCGGACCTGAGGTGAGTTCAATCGGAACCGAATGGGTCGCAGAGGCGACAGGGGGGCGCGTCCGCGTTGTGCGATGCATTGGGTTTGCGGATGACCTTTTGCACGTTTGGATGCGGTAGAATGGCGTGTAGGAATGGC
>CANGKZ010000060.1 GCA_947454705.1 Verrucomicrobiota bacterium | reverse complement strand
TCCTCAAGGCTCACTACCAGCAACTCTTGGCACGCGGCAAAAAACCCCTCGTCGCTCTCACAGCCTGCCTTCGCAAGCTTCTCATTCTCCTCAACCGCCTCCTCAAAAATCCCAACTTCCACCTTGTTGGCTAACACCATTGCTCCATAGCACGTGGCCTTCCTCAACACCCCGCTGCCGGAAGAGCGGGAACGACTTTAGACGAACGGATTCGATTCTAAAAAACCGGGCTCGGAAAACAGTCCGTGCCATTTTGGAGTGCGGTGGCAGAGCGCAGCGTCGACACCGCTTTCGAAACCGCCCGCGGTACCCAACCGACCGGTCTCCATCGCCCCGCCACCAAAAGCGGAGCATCTCTGCGTCTTCGCGCCTTTGCGGTTCCTACGCCTCATTCGCAGGTCGGCGTTGAGCAAAGCGGCGTGGCGCTACGCTTCCCGCCGCACTCCATAGCGATGGGCAACTCTCCAAGGTTTGGGCGAAATCTTACCTTCTCCCCTTCCCCTTGCGTCGGGATTCCTTCACCCGTGGTGTCGCGCCGCCAGATTCGACGCCGCTCCGCATCTTCAGCTCGCGGATCTGGTCACGCAGCAGCGCCGCCTTTTCAAACTGCAGGTTTTGCGCGGCTTCGATCATTTCCGATTCCAACTCCCGCAGCGTCTCGGAGACATCCAGCTTCTCCATCGTCTCCCGCAGCGCGCCCGACACCGCCTCACGACCCGACCCCACACTGCTCAATCCCTCCTCGATTCCACGGCTCACACTGCGCGGCGTGATGCCGTGTGCCGTATTGTAGGCGAGCTGGCGCTCCCGACGGTATTTCGTCACCGCCAGGAATTTCTGGATGCTCTGGGTGTGGACGTCGCAGTACAGGATCACCTTGCCGTTCACATGACGCGCGGCACGTCCCGCGGTCTGGATCAGACTCGTCGCGCTGCGGAGATAGCCCTCCTTGTCGGCGTCGAGGATCGCCACCAACGACACCTCGGGCAGGTCGAGCCCTTCGCGCAGCAGGTTGATTCCCACCAGCACGTCGCACTCGCCCTTGCGCAGGGCGCGGAGGATCTCCACCCGCTCAATCGCATCGATCTCGCTGTGGAGGTACCGCACGTTCACGCCGAGATCGCGCAGGTAATCGGTGAGCTCCTCGGCCGTGCGCTTGGTGAGCGTGGTGACCAGGACGCGATGTCCCATCTCGACCCGTTCGCGCGCCTCGTTGAGCAGGTCATCGATCTGACCCGACAGCGGCCGCAGCACCACTTCCGGATCGACGAGTCCGGTGGGACGCACGATCTGTTCCGCCACGTTGTTCGGCCCGGCCCAACCCATTTCCGTGGGCCCCGGCGTCGCGCTCACATAGATCGACTGCCCGCACAACTTGCGAAACTCATCGAAACCCAGCGGACGATTGTCGAGCGCGCTGGGCAGACGGAATCCGTGATCCACCAGCACGCTCTTGCGCGCCATGTCACCCGCGTGCATGCCGCCGATCTGCGGCAGGGTGGTGTGGGATTCATCAATCACCGTGAGGTAATCGTGCGGGAAGAAATCCAGCAGCACACCGGGCCTCGACCCCGGCGGACGCGCCGCGATGTGCCGCGAGTAATTCTCGATCCCCGAGCAGAAGCCCAGCTCCTGAAGCTGCTCCAGATCAAATTCGGTACGCATCTTGATCCGCTGCGCCTCGAGCAGTTTTCCCTGCTTTTCGAACCATGCGATGCGATCCCCCAGCTCCTCGCGAATGCTGATCTGAGCCCGGTTGATCTTTTCCTGCGGCGTGGCGAACTGCTTGCTCGGAAAAATGTTCACCGCCTGCAGCGATTCCAGGGCCTCGCCGGTCAGCGGATCGAACCGGGTGAAGCGCTCAATCTCGTCGCCGAAAAACTCGATCCGCAGCGCGTCCTCCGCATAGGCCGGATGCAGCTCCACCACATCGCCCCGCACCCGGAATTTGCCGCGGGTGAGATCGTAGTCGTTTCGCGCGTATTGGATGCCCACCAGTTTTTCCAGGAGTGTGTTCCGGGCGATGGATTGTCCCACGCGCAGCGGGATCACCATGCTTTCGTAGTCGTCCTTGCTGCCGATGCCGTAGATGCACGACACGCTCGCCACCACGATCACATCGCGCCGGCTCAGAAGCGAATTCATGGTGGAGAGGCGCAGACGCTCGATCTCCTCGTTCACGCTGCTGTCCTTCTCGATGAAGGTGTCGGTGCGCGGAATGTAGGCCTCCGGCTGGTAGAAATCGAAGTAGCTGACGAAGTACTCCACCGCGTTGCGGGGGAAGAACGACTTGAACTCGGCGTAGAGCTGCGCGGCGAGCGTCTTGTTGTGCGACAGGATCAGCGTCGGCCGGTTCACGTTCCGGATCAGGTTGGCGATGGTGAAGGTCTTGCCCGATCCGGTCACCCCGAGCAGCACCTGATGCGGCTCCCCGCGCTTCAAGCCCTCGGTCAGACGCTGGATCGCGCCGGGCTGGTCCCCGGCAGGTTCGTAGTGCGACTCGAGTTCAAACGCGGACATGTCGGCCGAGAATAGTGCCGGGACACTGAATGAAAAGGGGCGGATTCCCAATCCGCGCAAATCCCGCACAACAGCGGGTTTGTCGGCCGTCGCATTCGGCTGTACCTAAAGCGCCGTCATGCACTCCGACTCGAACGCCGCCAAAGTCCTGGAACGCCGTCTGGAAACCTACCAGACCCATCGGGGATTGCCCCCGCTGGTGGGCCTCGGGACGTTTGTCGAAGCGGGCCGGCCCGGATTGTCGGTCGAGGAAAGCGTCCGACGCCTCAAGATCCACCACTACGCCCTCAAGCGGCTGCACCAAATTTTTATCGCCCGACTCACCGCGGAGCCGGTGTACGAGCTGAAGATGGCCTTCAGCTACCACGCCTACCTTTGCGCCGAGCAGGTGGCCGCCATTCGGGCCCGCGTCGGCGAAATGCGGGAACCGCCACTCGGACTCGAGAAGGTGCCGCATCCCGCGCTGGAGCGATTCTTCGACGAACTGCTCGCCTCCCCCACCACGTCCGCCCTGCTGCTCGGCCTGTACGACGTCGCATTGCCCGAACTCCTCGGCGCATTGGACCTGCATGACCAATCCACGCACGTCCTGGCCGACCAGCCCACGCGCCGGCTAATCCGTCATGTGCGACTCGATGTGTCCGACATGCTGGACAACGGCAGAAAATCCATCAGTGCTCTGGTGTCCCCCGAGGACCTCCTCGCCGCGCAGCCGGGAATCGCCGTGCTCCATCAAGCCCTCGCCGCCGCCGGTGGACTGGATGGCACCCGTCCCGAAGTGGGGACGATTCCCGCGCCGCTGCATTCCAAGCACCCGTTCCGATTCGACGGACGCCCGCGTCGCGACGCCCGCTTCCCGGATCCGTACAACATGGGAGTGAACGCCGAGGTGTTCCTCTACGACGAGTCCATGCCGCTCGACGGCAAGGTGCTCATGATGTTTTACAAGCGCCTCCGTGAAATCGACGTCCCGGAAATGATGGCCAGCATCCTGGCCGAAACCCCGGACAAGCCCTGGGGCTACTACCGCGACATGACCCGTCAGCTCTGGGACGAAGCGCGTCATGCGATGATGGGCGAGGTTGGATTCGCCGCCGCCGGAGTGGACTGGGCGGACAAGGTGCGGGTGAACTTCACTTGGTCGCTCGGCCTCAACACCCAGCTCACCCCGCTAGAACGCCACGGCGTGCTGTACTTCATCGAACAGGGCCTGATGCCCAAAACCGGCAAGCGGCACGAATGGGAAGTCGGCGTTCGCAGCCGCAACGGGCTCGCGGCCACCTTCCAGGATTTCGATTGGGCCGATGAAGTGCTCCACGCGCGGGTGGGTCGGGATTGGTACGTCAGCCAGATGCCCAGCCCGCACGAAGCCGTGGCCTTCGGCGATCGTGCCTGGAGCAAGGTGCTCATGGGTTGGGAACACTGGAAAAACGAGGGATTCACCCAGCACGAGAACTGGTGGCCCGCCGTGTACCAACAATATTGCGAGCGCAACTCCGTCACGCCCGATCCCCGCGCCGCCGCCTTCCAAACCACCTACCAAAGCGTGCGGGCCGATCTGAAGGACCTCTCCGCATCGGCGTGAGCAATTCCGCATCCAGCGCAATCCCTGCTCCCGTTCCCGCTCCTGCCGCGGCCGGCTCGGTGGAGACCGTCCTTCCGGGCGTGCTCCGCTGGTCGGCCTACTCGCCGACGCATAAGGTCGAGCTCACGTCCCACGCCGTCGCGATCGAATCGGGGACCGGACTGGTCTTTGATCCCATCCCGCTCACCGCGGAGATTTGGGACTGGTTTCCACCCGCCGGTCCTCCGCTCGGGATCGTTCTCACCAACGACAACCACGAACGCGACACCGCCGCGTGGCGCGCCCTGTTTCCTGTTCCAGTCTGGGCCCCGCCCGAATTCACCGCCGCTCCCGCCGGGCTCCAAAAATGGAACACCGGACCGAATCCGGAGAGCCCGTATCAAGGTTGGAACATCGTTCCCCTGCCCGGCGGCGCCCCGGGCGAATCCGCCTGGTATTGCGCAGCGCGGTCGCTGGTGGTGTTCGGCGACGCGGTGGTGAATCTGGAGGGCCGTACCCTTGAACTGCTTCCCGACAAATACTGCACGGCCCCCGCCCGGCTCCGGCAATCGCTGCGGGCGTTGGTAGAACGGGGATTCGACCACGCGCTGTTCGCACACGGCAAACCCTTGATCGGCTCCGCTTCGCGCCGGATCGCCGCACTCTTGTAAACCCGCTGGCCACCGCTAGCGTCCGGGGCGACGACATGCCACTCCCTTTCGAACTCGCTCTTGCCCTCCGCTACCTGCGGCCGAAGCGGACGTTTGTGTCGATCATCACCCTCATCTGCATCGCCGGCGTCATGCTCGGCGTCGCGGTGCTGATCATCGTCATTTCGGTAATGACCGGTTTCGATAGGCAATTGCGCGAGCAGTTGATCGGCTTCAGCGCCCACCTGCGCGTGGAACAACGGGGCCAACCGATCAACGACTGGCGCACGCTGGCCAAACAGATCGAATCAGACCCGCGGGTCCGGGCCGTTTCACCCTACATCGATGTCCCGGTCCTGATCGAAACCGAGCCCGAGAACGGCACCCCGGTTTCGTTCGGCACGATCATCCGCGGGGTCGATCCCCTGCTCGAGGCCCGCACCTCCAGCTTCACCAACCGCATGGTCGAGGGCGAAGGACGACTCACCCCGAAGTCGGTGCTGATCGGATACGCCCTCGCCGATGCCCACCGGATCCGCGTCGGCGACCGCATCGCGGTGTACTCCGCCGCCGCGTTCTCCAAGCTCAAGGCCGCCCGCGAGCGCGCCCGCAAGGCCGGCGGCGGCGAGCCCGACGAAGTCCCGCTGGCAGAGGATTACCGGGTGAAGGGCCTCGTGGACTTCGGCCTCAATGATCTCAATGCGAATCTCATCATCGCCTCGCTGCCAGACGCCCAGGACCTCGGCGGTCAGGCCGATGGCGTGCAGGGGTTGAAGGTGATGCTCTCCCATCCCGACATGGAGGAAACGGCGGTCATGCAGCGGGCCGTTTCCAAGGAAATCGGCCCCGAGTACGGCGTGCTGAGCTGGATGAACGAAAGCCGCGATTTCCTCAACGCCCTGGCCACCGAGAAGACGGTGATGTTCTTCATCCTGTTCTTCATCGTGATCGTCGCCGCGTTCGGAATCATGAGCGCGTTGATCACCTTCGTGGTTCAGAAGACCCGCGAAATCGGCATGCTCAAGGCGCTCGGGGCGAGCCCCATGTCCGTGGCCACGCTGTTCCTCGCCCAAAGCCTGATCGTGGGCGTGCTCGGCGTCGCGAGCGGGTTCCTGCTCGGTATGCTCGCGCTGGCGTATCGCAACGAATTCCTCGCCCTGATGAACCGACTCACCGGGTTCAACCTGTTCCCGCCGTCGGTGTACCAATTTCGGGAACTCCCCGCGCAGATCGTTCCGTCGGACGTGTGCATCATCTGCACCGTGTCCCTCTTCAGCTGCCTGATTGCCGGGCTGATCCCCGCGATCCGCGCCGCCTGGCTGCAACCCGTGGAGGCCCTGCGCCATGAGTGAACCCATTCTTCAGGCGACGGCGGTCTTCAAGTCGTACTCCCTCGGCAAGCGTCGACTGGAAGTGCTGCGGGGCATCGACCTCATCGTTCAGCGCGGCGAATTCGTGGCCCTGCGCGGAGCCAGCGGTGCGGGCAAGAGCACGCTGCTGCATCTCGCGGGCGGGCTGGATCGACCCGATTCCGGGACGTTGCTGGTGGCCGGGACGGATCTCTCGATGCTTTCGCAAACCCAGCTCACCACCTTCCGCAACCGGCGGATCGGACTCATCTTTCAAGCGTATCACCTCCTGCCGGAACTCGACGCGCTGGAAAACGTGATGCTGCCCGGTCGCATGGCGCGTCGGCCGGCTGCTGAGGTGCGGGATGAAGCGCGGGAACTGCTCACGCGTGTGGGACTGGCCGAGCGCATGGAGCACCGGCCCTATGAACTCTCGGGCGGAGAGCAACAGCGCGTCGCCCTCGCGCGATGCCTGATCAATCGGCCCGAGCTCATCCTCGCAGACGAGCCGACCGGAAATCTCGACACCCGGACCGGACTGGAAGTGCTGGAGCTGCTGCTCTCACTCGGACCGGAACGCGGGACAACGTTGGTGGTGGCGACCCACGATTCAAAGGTGGCCGACCGCGCAGGCCGCGTGGTGGTGTTGGAAGATGGACGCGTGGTGGGAGCAATAGCGGCGGATCAATGAGTCGCGCCGGAAGGTAATTCCGATAGGCGGCGATCGATAATAGCCCCGGCCTTCAGTCCGGGGTTTGGGCCTAAACACGCATCGAGTCCTGAAGGGACGACAGAATGCACTCCTCTGCCGTCCCTCCGGGACTCGAAGAAACCCACCTCCTCCAAACCCAGGCCTGAAGGCCTGGGCTATTTTCGTTCGAAGGCTGAAAAGGGGCGTGTGGGTGACTGCCGCCCCCCTTCAACGCTTCAAACTAAATCGGGCAGTTGAAGGGTTGAAAAGTTGAAGCGTTGAAGGGGAATCCGCCGCTGCCGCGTGGGTTTTCTCATCCGTTCGGAGTCCCGTTTTCAGACGGTTCAGGGAAGCGTGTGTGAGGTCATCTAAGGCTGATCTCTTCGCCCGTCCGCTGGATTCTGAATCCAACAGCAGAGCCGCGTAAACGCGGTACTCCATACGTGTGAGCGAAACGCCGCTTCCCCTTCAACACTTCAACACTTCAACACTTCAACTTTTCAACCCTTCAACCGCGGCTGCAGCCGCTGCTCTCAGCCCTCCGCGCTCTGCCGCTTTGCCTTGCCCTTCCCCTTCGCCTTGGGCTCGTCCGAGGGCGCGGCCTTCTGATTGAGCACCTTCATCGCCTTCTTGCAGTTGCTGGCCTTCAGGATGAGCAGGCCGTTGCGCGCTCCGGGACTTGTGGCGCAATACGCGTAGTCGATGTTGATCTTGGCGTCGCCCAATCGACGCGCGATCTCCGCCAACGACCCCGGACGATTGTCACCGGAGACCATCAGCACTTCGCTCTCCACCACGAGGGCGTTGCGGGCCTCGAAGACTTCGATGGCCTTGCGAGAATCGCTCACCACCATGCGGATGACCATGTGGTCGACCGCATCATTTGTGGAAAACGCGTGGATGTTCACCCCCGCCTCCGCGAGTGCCTCGCACACGCGCCCGAGGGCACCCGGAAGATTGTCGAGAAACAGGGCGAGCTGGGTGGCCAGTTGCATGCGCGAAGTGGAGCGGGGAACGAGTCCCCGATCCACTCCGAAGTGGTAAATTCATCGGCGAATGCGCGTTGCCCGCGCCGTTCGCCAATCAATCCATCAATCCATCAGGGCGTGGTGCCCGATGCAGCAGCGGCCGGCTCGGCGGGTTCGCGACGTTCCGGTTCATTCACCGGCTGCGCGCCCGGACGGGCTTCGGCCGGACGCGGGATCACCACGCGGAATTCCGCGCGGGCCGTGGCCCATTCCTTCACCAGACGCACGGACAGCGGCGATTCCGTCGCTTCCGCATGCGCCTTGATCAGGGCGAGCACGGATTCCTCTTCGGCCGCTCCCGACCATCCGCCGAGATCCACCATCTGGGTGTTGTAGCGCCCATCCAGCGTTCCCTTGGGATCGTGAACATACGCGCGTCCGCCCGACATGCCGGCGCCTAGATTGCGCCCGGTTTCGCCAAGGATCACCACCACGCCACCGGTCATGTATTCGCAGGCGTGGTCGCCCACGCCTTCCACGACGGCGGTGCCGCCGGAGTTGCGGACGCAGAAGCGTTCGCCCGCACGGCCTGCAGCGAGGAGGCGTCCGCCGGTCGCACCGTACAGACAGGTGTTGCCGAGGATGCCCTGGCCCGACCAGTCGAAGCGCATGCCATCGGGGGGACGAATCACAATTTCGCCGCCCGCCATGCCCTTGCCGACGTAGTCATTGGCTTCGCCGACGAGCTTCAATCGCACGCCGCGCGACAGGAACGCGCCGAAGCTTTGTCCGGCGGAGCCGCGAACCGTGACTTCGAGTCCCGATCCTTCCGGCAATCCGCGGTCGCCATAGGTGTAGCCAATCAGGCCCGACACCTTGGTGCCGATGTTGCGGCGGGTGTTGTTGATCTTGTAGTTCACCTTGGCCACGCCCTTGCCCTGGAGGGCGACGCGCGCGTCGGTGAGGATCTTGTCGTCCAGCGAGCTGTCGCCGAACCGTTCGTTGCGCTCGCGGGTGTGGATGCGCGGAGTGGTGCCGCTTGCGTCCACCTGGAAGAGCAGGCGGTCGAGCTTGAGGCTGGCGAGCTTGGCGCGGAGATCCTCGGGGAAATCCGTGAGCGGACGACGCTCGAGCAGGTCGGTGCGGCCGACCACTTCATCGAGCCGGCGGTATCCGAGCGATGCAAGCAGTTCGCGCACTTCCTGGGCGACGCCGTTGAAGAACGCCACCAGGTTCTCGGGCTTGCCGCGGAACTTGAGGCGGAGCTCCTCCTTCTGCGTGGCCACGCCGACCGGGCAGGTGTTGAGATGGCAGACGCGGAACATCGCGCATCCGGCCGCGACCAGCGCTGCTGTACCAAAGTTGAACTCCTCCGCCCCGAGCAGGGCGGCGATGACGATGTCGCGTCCGGTCTTCATGCCGCCGTCGGTGCGGAGCACCACGCGCGACCGGAGATCGTTCAACATGAGGGTCTGCTGAGCCTCGGCGACGCCGAATTCGAACGGTCCGCCGGTGTTCTTGATGGAGCTCAGCGGGGAGGCGCCCGTGCCGCCATCGTGACCGGAGATGAGGATCACGTCGGCATACGCCTTGGCGACGCCCGCCGCGACGGTACCCACACCGGCGCAGGCCACGAGCTTCACGCAGACCTTGGCGCGGGGATTCACCTGCTTGAGGTCGTAGATGAGCTGGGCGAGATCTTCGATCGAGTAGATGTCGTGGTGCGGCGGCGGCGAGATCAGCGGCACGCCGGGCACGCTGAAGCGCAGCTGCGCGATGAGCGGGGTGACCTTGTGTCCGGGCAGCTGTCCGCCCTCACCGGGCTTGGCGCCCTGGGCCATCTTGATTTCGATTTCCTGCGCGCTGGCCAGGTAGGCCGGGGTCACGCCGAAACGGCCGGAAGCCACCTGCTTGATGGCCGAGTTCCGCTCGTTGGAATAACGCGCCGGATCCTCACCGCCTTCGCCGGAGTTGGACTTGCCGCCGATGCTGTTCATCGCGATGGCGAGGCATTCGTGCGCCTCGGGCGACAACGCTCCGAGCGACATGCCGGCCGTGGTGAAGCGACGGCGGATCTCCTCCACCGATTCCACTTCCTCGATCGGCACCGGAGCCGGGGCGCGCTTGAGGGTGAGCAGATCGCGCGGGCTGATCGGGTCGCGGTTGTTCACCGTCTCCATGTACTTCACGAACTCCTCGCGCTTACCGCTCTTGAGGAACCGATGAAGGGTGGCGACCACCTGCGGATTGTAGGCGTGCGCTTCGCCGCGGCCGCCCTTGGCCACGCGATAGCTGCCGCCGACGTCGAGCGCCGCCGCTTCCGGGACCGCGTAGGCTGCGGTGTGGCGGCGGATGGCATCGTGCGCGATCTCGGGCAGGCCCACGCCGCCGATCTGGCTGACGGTGCCGAAGAAGCAACGTTCGATAACCTCTTGGCCCACGCCGATCGCTTCGAACACCTGCGCGCCGCGATAGCTGGCCAGGGTGGAAATACCCATCTTGGCCATCACCTTCAGCAGGCCGGATTCAATGGCCTTGCGGAAGTTCTTCATCGCGGTTTCGACCGTGATTTCGCCGTATTTACCGGCTTCCACGGCATCGCGAATGGTGTCGAGCGCGACATACGGATGCACCGCGCTGGCGCCGTAGCCGAACAAAGCGGCGAAGTGGTGCACGTCGCGCGCCTCGCCGGATTCGACCACGATCGAGCAGCGCAGCCGCTTGCCGGAACGGATCAACTGGTGATGCACCGCGCCGACGGCGAGGAGCATCGGAATGGGAACATGCCCCGCATCCACGCCGCGGTCGGTGAGGATGAGGATGCTGATGCCGGTTTCAACCAAACGATCCGCCTCCGCGCACAACGCGGTGATCGCGGAGTCGAGCCCTGCGGCGCCCTGCCCTGCCGGGAAATGCGCGGCCAGCGAGGCTGAACGGAACCAGGGCTGGGACAGCCCGCGGATCGCGTCCACTTCGTTGGCGAACAGGAACGGCGAGTCGAGCTTCACCTGACGGGCGTGCTCGGGGGATTCCTCGAACCACGACAGACGCGGTCCCAGCGAGGTGCCGAGGGACATGACCACCTTTTCACGGATCGAATCGATCGGCGGATTGGTGACCTGCGCGAACAGCTGCTTGAAGTAGTCGTAGAGCAGACGCGGCCGGCGCGAGAGCACGGCGATCGGGGTGTCGTCACCCATCGATCCAATCGGCTCCGCGGCCTGCGTGGCCATGGGCTTGAGGAGGTCGTCGACCTGCTCCTGGTCCCAGCCAAACGCGACCTGCTGAAGAGTCAGGTCGAGCACGTTCACCGGGCCGGGGGCCTCGGTTTCCAGCGCGGCGGCCTCGGACAGCGGCACCATGTTGGCGGCCACCCATTCGCCGTACGGACGCAGCCCGGACACGAATCGCTTCACGGAATCGTTGTCGAGCAACTGGCCCGATTCGGTGTCGATGGCGAGGATGCGACCGGGTCCGAGGCGGCCCTTTTCCACCACCTTGGTTTCATCGAGCGCGACGATGCCCACTTCGGAGCCCATCACGATCAACCCGTCCTCGTAGCGCTTGTACCGCGCGGGCCGGAGGCCGTTGCGATCGAGCGTCGCACCGATCGTGCGTCCATCGGAGAACACCACCGCCGCGGGGCCGTCCCACGGTTCATTGAGGCAGGCGTGGTACTGGTAGTAGTCCCGCAGCTGCGGATCCATGTCATCCATGTTCTCCCACGCCTCCGGCGCGAGCATGGTGATGCCGTGCAGCAGGTGGCGTCCGGACAACTGGAGCGCTTCAAGCGCGTTGTCGAGCGCGGCGGAATCGGAGCCGCCGGGCTGGATGAGCGGGTGCAGGGTGGAGACGTCCTCGCCCCAGACGGTCGAGGTCAGTTCCTTCTCCCGCGCGCGGGTCCAGTTCTTGTTGCCGAGCAGCGTGTTGATCTCGCCGTTGTGGGCGAGCATCCGGAACGGGTGCGCCAGATGCCACGTGGGAAAGGTGTTCGTGGAATAGCGCTGATGAAAGATCGCGAGCGCGGACACGAACAGCGGATCCCGGAGGTCGGAGTAGAACTTGGGAAGCTGCGGGGCGTTGAACAAGCCCTTGTACACGATCGTTCGCGAGCTGAACGACGGGCAGTAGAAGCCCTGGATCTGGGCCGCCATCGCGGCGCGTTCGGCGTGATTGCGGGCGAGGTAGAGTTTGCGTTCGAAGCCTTCGTCCGACCAACCGGTTCCCCGCGCCAGCAGGCACTGGAACATTTCCGGCATGGTGATGCGCGCCTTGTCACCGAGGCATTTCGGCTGGGTGGGCACCGTACGCCATCCGAGCAGCACGACGCCGTAGTGCGCGCAGGCCTCCTCGATGAAGGTCTTGCACTGCTGCACGACGTTCGGATTTCCAGCCGGGGCGAAAACGAATCCGACGGCGATGTCGTTTTCCGCGACCGCGCGGAACCCGAGCTTCTCGGCCTCGCGTTTGAAGAAGGCCTTGGGCAGCTGGGTGAGGATGCCGGCACCGTCGCCAGTCTGGGCGTCGGCGTCGAGCGCGCCGCGGTGGGAAAGGGAATTCAGCGCCTCGAGCGCGAATTCGATGATCCGATGCTCACGGCGTCCGTTGGTGTTGGCGATAAATCCAACACCACAGGCGTCGTGCTCAAATTCGGGCCGGTACAGCGAGTTCGGGACGTTCGGAAATGCGTGCATGGGTTTCTGCAGGTCGCGATCCGTCCGATCGAAGCGATCACTTCGATCGGACAGCCGGAAAAGAAACGGCCCATTTCCCCTCGACGCAAAGAGAATCTGAGCCCGATGCAATTTCCCCGCGCGAAACCGCACGCCTCAAAGCTGGTAAAACACCCCGGAGAACTAGGGTGCTGAACCCTTTTGGAGTGCGGTGGCAGAGCGCAGCGTCGACACCGCTTTCGAAACCGCGCGCGAGTTCAGACCGACCGGCCGACATCGCCCCGGCAGCAAAACCAGGTCGTCTCCGCACCTTTGCGCCATTGCGGTTCCTTCGCCCCGCTCCCGGGCTCGGCGTTGAGCAAAGCGGCGTGGCGCTCCCCTTCCCGCCGCACTCCAAGGCGACAAGCGTTCCTCCACGCGCCTTCCCTCGGCAGCCGCGGGCCGCGAGGTCAGTACGCCACCAGCGAGCGAACCGGGAAATCCGCCAGACGCGCCCGGCCGTCCAGGAACTTCAGTTCGATCAGGAAGTTCAGCCCCACGATCTTCGCGCCGAGTTTTTCCAGCAACTTCACCGTCGCGGCCGCCGTTCCGCCGGTGGCCAGCAGGTCGTCCAGCAGCAGCACGCGCTCGCCGGGATGCACGGCGTCAATGTGGATCGCCATGGTGTTGGATCCGTATTCCAGATCGTAGCTCTGCTCATGGGTGGCCCAGGGCAGCTTGCCCTTCTTGCGGACGGGCACGAACCCGACGCCCATCTTCACCGCGGCGGCTGCACCAAAAATGAAACCGCGGGCGTCGATGCCCACGATCTTGTCCACCGAACCGGGCTTCACGCCTTCGAGCATGAGGTCCATGACCCCGGAGAAGAGGCGTCCGTCGGCGAGCACCGGCGTGATGTCCTTGAACTGGATGCCGGGCTTGGGGAAGTCGGGGACATTCCGGATGGCGGCTTCGATGTCGGCGATGGAAACAGAAGGCATGCGCGGCGCGTTGTGCGGAAGCGCGTTGGCGGCGTCAAGCGTCAAGCCGTGCGCAACCACGCCTGCTGCACGCGACCCGACGCGATTTCCGCGGGATCCACACCCCGTTCACGCAGCGAACGCAGGCTCAGGGCATCGTGACGCTTGGCGAGGCGCACCCCGTTTTCATCGGTCACCAACGGACAGTGGAAAAACTCCGGCACCGTCAGCCCGAGCGCGCGATACAGCAGGATCTGACGCGCCGTCGAGGCCAGCAGATCGGCCCCGCGCACGACTTCGGTGATCCGCATGGCGGCATCGTCCACCACGCAGGCGAGCTGATACGCCGGAAGATCATCCTGCCGCCACACGACGAAATCCCCGAAGTCCCGCCCCGCGACAAACCGCTGCGGCCCGAGGTGTCCATCCACAAACTCCACCACCTCGCCGTCGTTCACCCGGAAACGCCAGGCAACCCGACGCGCCTTCGCTTCCACCTCCGCCTCCGCTTCATCCCCTGCCCCGTCCACGCGCTGACCGCGACAGGTGCCGGGATAGATCGGTTCTTCGTCGCCGGCGTGGGGCGCGGCGATGGCGGCGAGGATGTCCCGACGCGAGCATCGGCACGGATACACGAGCCCTTCGGCACGCAAACGATTCAGCGCGGCTCGATACAGCGGAATGCGTTCACTCTGGGAATACGGGGCCGACGGGCCTCCCACGTCGGGCCCTTCCGACCACTTCAGGCCCAGCCATCGGAGATCCTCCAGAAAGGCGCTCACGTAAATGGGACGGACCCGGTCGCGATCGAGATCGTCATTGCGCAAGATCAACTCGCCCCCGGCTTCCAACGCCCGCTCCGCCGCCAGCCAAAAGGTGCGCGCATGCCCCACGTGCAAGTACCCCGTGGGCGAGGGCGCAAGCCGACCGCGATATTCCGCACGCAACGCCATGGAGCTTCAGTGGTCTGCGAGCCAGCGCGAATAGGCCGGAAGACGGCGTCCCAGAATGGCCTCGGCCTTCGAAGAATCGAGCGACGTATCCGGGGATCGCGGAGCGCCCTGATAGGTCCGCAGGCTGGTGCCCTCGATGCGCGCCTCGCCGTCCAAATGACGCGCCGCCAGCAGACGGCCGATCTCCAGTCGCGACAGCCGTTCCGATCCCGCCACATGCAGGATGCCCGTGGCGCGGGCCGCGAGCAGCTCCCAGGTAGCCCGGGCCGTCTCCTCGGCGGGGATGGGGCAGCGGTATTCATCCTCGAACAACGACAGCGTCCGCCCCGCCCGCCAGGCCAGGGACATTTCCTCGTTGAAGGCGCGGTCGCGCGTGGGGGAGATCCCGTGATTCAACGAGGTGCGAATGACCAGTCCCTTGGAATGCAATCGAACGAAGGCCTCGGCCTCGACCTTGGTTTCCGCATACACACTGAGCGGATTCACCGCATCGTCCTCGACGTACCCGCCGCGCTGGCCGTCGAACACGAGATCGGTGGAATAGAAAACAAACGGCACCTCGGCGGCGAGATCGGTGAGAAACCGGGTGGCCTCGACATTGGCCCGGCGGGCGGCTGCGGGATTGGCCTGACAGGCGGGCGACTTGCTCATCGCCGCGGCGTGAATGACGGCGGCGGGCCGGTCGGCGAGAAAGCGTTCACACACATCGCCCGGGCGGGTGAGATCCAGGTCCGTCCGGGTAAGCCCAACCACCCGATCAAACGCACCGGGCACAAAGGTGCGCACGAGTTCGCGGCCGATCAGGCCTCCGGCACCCGTGACCCAAACGCAGGAAGATGTGGAAGGCGAAACGTCAGGCACGCGAAGAGAAAACGGGGAGAATCCGAATTTCGAAATCAAAAACCAACCATCACCCGCCGCGCACGCTTCACGCCCCCCGAAACCCCAACGCGGGCCGCATTTCTCATTTTGAATTTTTAATTTTTAATTTCAGACCGTTCCCCCTCTTCTCTTCACGCCCCCATGAACGCGCCCTCTTCCCCCCGTTTCGCATTCCGCACGCTGATCGGTCTCGCGGTGCTCCAGGCTCTGGGATCCGCAGTCGCCGCGGTACCGATCGTGACCGTGCCTGAGCTCCAACCCTTCGCGGCGCAGATTCGTCGCGTGGTGGAGGCCTTGAACGAAGTGGGCACCCCGCTGTCCTCCTCCGACCAATCCGCGCTCGCCGCAGCCCTTGCGGAGTCCGATCCCGCTCTGGCCGGGCCGAAGGTGCAGTCGATCCTCGATCGTCGCGTGCTGTTCTCGGTGAACATCAATCCCGAGATGCGTGTGAAAGTGGCCTCCGGCGATGCGGCACCGACGCTGACCGAAGCCGGCTGGCGAACGTTTCTGGTGAAGGTTCACAACGAATCCGGAACCACGGCACAGTTGAAGGTAAACAGCCCGGAAGCCGGACGCCTGCACAACGCCCCGGCTGGAGAAATCGGGAACCGCTGGCTCATGGCCGAGATGTTCAACGGTCAACCGCTGCGCAAGGAACTCGGCGGACTGCCGCTGGAGTACCGCTTGATCCAGCTTTACTCGCGCGATGCCGGACGCCGCGAGGCCAAGCTTTCCTTCGACGTCGGCCAGGGCACTCAGGACCTCGGATTCCGCAGCGAGGCCAACGTGCTGTTCACCATCGAACCCGCCCGCGAGGTGCGGCTGCACGTGCTGGATGAGGACGGCAAACCCACCACCGGAGCGCTCTGGGTGACCGACCGGCTCGGCCATGTTTATCCCGCCCAGGCCAAGCGACTCGCGCCCGACTTTTTCTTCCATCCGCAGGTGTACCGCGCCGACGGCGAAACGCTCCGCCTCCCCGAAGGCACGTACTCGGTCAAGTTCCAGCGCGGACCCGAATCCATTCCCGAAACACGCGACCTCACCGTCGGATCCGCCGGGGCCGATTGGAGTTTCCGCGTGGTGCGGTGGATTGATCCCTCCAAACAGGGCTGGTGGTCGGGCGATCACCACATCCACGCGGCCGGATGCGCCCATTACGAAAAGCCCACCGAGGGCGTGCTGGCATCGGACATGATGCGTCACGTGCTGGGCGAGGATTTGAAGGTCGGCGCGAATCTCACCTGGGGTCCGTGCTTCGATTATCAAAAGCAGTTCTTCCGCGGAGTCGATGACCCGGTGTCGCGCTGGCCGTTCTTGTTGCACTACGACGTCGAGGTGAGCGGGTTCGGCTCCCACGAGTCGGGCCACCTCTGCCTGCTCCGGCTCCGCGAGCAGATGTACCCCGGCGGCACCTCCAAGCAGCACTGGCCCAAGCTGGGATTGAACACGCTCAAATGGGCCAAGAAACAGGGCGCGCTCGTGGGGCCGGCCCACAGCGGGTGGGGGCTCGACATGAACTCGACCGAGCTCCCGAACTTCAAGGTTCCGCCGTTCAACGGCATCGGGGCCAACGAATACATTGTTGATGTCACCCATAACGTCCCCGGCCCCGACGGCACGCTGGTCCCGGCGGTCGATTTTCTCTCCACCGTGGACACGCCGTTCCCGTGGGAGCTGAACATCTGGTACCACACGCTGAACGCCGGATTTCGCACGCGCATCAGCGGCGAGACCGACTTCCCGTGCATCTATTCTGAGCGCGTGGGACTCGGCCGCAGCTACGTGAAGCTCGACGGCAAGCTCGACTACGAAGCGTGGTGCGAGGGCATCCGCGCGGGACGCAATTACGTCAGCGACGGCTTCAGCCATTTGCTCGATTTCAGCGCCGACTCAGTGGCGATGGGGGAAAAGGGCAGCGAGCTCCGACTCGACGCCGCGAAGCAGGTGCAGTTCAAGCTGAAGGTGGCCACGCGGTTGAATCCGGAGCCGGAGGGCGACATTGCCAAGCGCAGCTTCACCGAGCATCCGTACTGGCACGTGGAACGCGCCCGCATTCCCGGAACGCGGGAGGTTCAGGTGGAGTTGCTCCAAAACGGCTTCCCGATCGCCAGCCAACGTGTGACCGCCGATGGAACGGAGCGTCCCGTGGAATTCAGTGCGCAGGTGACGCGCTCCGGCTGGTACGCCGTTCGGATTTTGCCGAGCGCCCACACCAATCCGATCTTCATCACCGTCGGCGGCAAACCGATTCGCGCATCGCGTCGGAGCCTGGAATGGTGCCTCAAGAGTGTGGACCAATGCTGGTCGCAGAAGGAACGCTTCATGAAGGGACAGGAACTGGTCCAGGCGAAGGAAGCCTACGAGCACGCCCGCGCCGTGTACCGCGCACGCCTTGCGGAATGCGATGTGGACTGAACGGATGCCGGTCCAAAGTCCAAAGTCGGACTGACGACTGACGACTGACGACTGACGACTGACGACTGACGACTGACGACGATCGACCGGTCGGTTTGATTCTCCGTTCGGGTTCCAAAGCGGCGTCGGCGCTGCGCTCTGCCGCCGCACTCCAAAAGTGGGCGGACCGTTCTTGAGCTCGGATTTTTTGGAATCGAGTTTGTTCGTCCGGAGTCATTCGAGCTCGGACGGCAGCACCGTTTAGCGCGACGCTGCGTGCCTTGGAGTGCGGCGGGAAGCGCAGCGCCACGCCGCTTTGCTCAACGTTAACCTGCTTACGCGGGCAAGAAGACGCGGAGACGCAGAGGGACTGAGCATCTCGTCTTTGGTGCAGATGCAATGGAGGCCGGTCGGCTTCATTTCGCGCTCGATCTCCAAAGCGGTGTCGACGCTCCTCTCTGCCACCGCACTCCACAAGTCGTGTGCGCGAACCAACGGGGATCGGCATCCTTCCGGAGTTCGCGGATTCATCCTCTTCCTGCGTTCATGCTTTCCAAATTGAACTCGCCTCGTCCGCGTTCCCGTTGGAGCGTTTTTTCGAATCCAAAATCAGGGGCCACCGGACACTTGCTTCGGCATCGCTCCTGCGGGATGTTCGGCGCCGCCGGTCCATGACCCAGGACTGCAACCGATCGCACCATGCCTAACGCGCTCTCGACGAACGCAGAAATCCGCCACCTCAACCTGAAGCTCGCCGAGCTCGGGCTCCCGCTCTACGGGGCAGCGGTCAACTCCGAAGCGGCCGCCCTCGTGGCCTCGCTCATTGCGCGAAGCCGCGAGAAGGATCGTCTCCTTTCGTCGCACTTGTGCGCCGTCGATGCGCGCATCCAGACCTTCCTCTACGACTACCTCGGCGATGTTGTCGTTCCGCCGAAGCTTCCCAACCGCACCCTCGTGCTCGACCGCGCCGGTCTTGCCCGGGTGGCCTCCCTGCCGCCGGACCGTGATGAGTTCGTGAGCGACATCATCCGGAGCTACCGCGTCGCCAACGGCATCCTGCACAACCCGAAGTCCGACCGGCGCACCACCGAAGGCATCTTTCACGTCGCCGAGGGCGGCCTCCCCATTCCCGACGACAAGAAGGCGGTGCCCAAGGCCGTCTTTGCCGCACTCCTGCGCCGCGCGCTGCAACCGAACCGCGAGCTCATGCGGCTGCCGTTCACGGCATCGCAGGCCGACCAGGCCGAGACGCTCGTGTCGCTCTACATCCGGCCGGTGATCTGCCCCGAAGTGCCGGGCTTCATCCCCGAGCAGAGCATGGAGACCCGCTTCTTCGTGCCGGGCAACCTGGTGTGCAACCTGGACTTCGTGGAAAGCATCTTCGGCAACGCGGGCGATCCCAACCTGCCCGAAAATGATGCAGCCCTCGATCCCGAACACTGGTCGGGCCACACCGGCTGCGTGATCCTCGCGCCCCACCTGGTCAAGACCCTGACCAAAAAGGAACTCGGCCTCCCGTCGTGGGAAGACGCTACGGAACGCCAGCGCCGCGACGGCATGTGCTGGAAGAACGAGGGCGAGTTCTACAACGAGGGCAACGCCTTCAAGATCACCGCGCGCGATTCCACCGGCGTGATCGTCACCGTCATCGGCGACAATTACTTCGGCTACTGCAAGAAGGAGGTGAAGACCCAGATTTCCTTCGCCGCGAATCTCTTCGGTCTCGCCGAGGAGGAACACGCGGGCGGAGCGCTGGTCTTCCCCCGCTACGACCTGGCCGGCGAATACGACTCCACGCTGCACCGGCGTGAGCACACCCACACCTTCCAGGAGGCGGCCGGGCTGTTCCCCGACATCATGGACGTGAAGCCCGAGGGCTACGCCGTGGACCGGAAGCATCCCGACATCCTCTTCGTGCCCGAGGACGCGAAGTTCGAGATCGATGCCCAGCGCATCTCGTGGAACTACGGCGGCAAGGCCCAGACGCTGAAGCTCCTGCTCGGCCACAGCTACCTGCTCCCAAGCGGATTCCGCATCCATCTTGAGAAGCCCGTGGGCAACCGCGCCTGGCGTCTCATCGGCACCCGCCCCGAGGGCACACTCTGCCACAAGCCCTGCACCGTCAGCGGAGGCGGCAAGAGCGAGATCTCGAAGCCGATCACCGATGCCATCATCCACGGCCCGGTGTTCGTCGCCGATTTCCAGAAGGACTTCGACCTCGTGGAAGAGTTGCTCAAGCGCGACTACTCCGGCCGGTTCCGCGATCCCGCCCGCAACGGCGATGACTCGCGTCCCATCCTGTCCCCGCAGCGGTCGCTCGGCAGCGTCATCAAACTCCTCACCCCGGGGGACGAGTACAACGACGAGTACAACCGCTTCCTCTCCGGAGTTTCGCAGCACATCAAGGAACTCGTGTTCGTGCTCAAGCGATTCTGGAAGCCGGGCTGGGGCGAATCCTGGCGCGACCAGTTCAGCGTGGACATCATCAACGGCGAGTCGTCCAACGAGCTGCGGATCGGCCGGAAGAAACTCGCCACCCAGTTCCTCCGCGTGGGCTATGACACCGAGGGCCAGTGGCGCACGTTTGGTCTGCGGAAGGACTTCCACCCCGCCGGCAAGATCCAGGCTGAGGACGACATCACCGCGAGCGTCATCGTTCCCCGCACCGCGCTCTCCGGTCTCGACGCGTCGGCCTCGCAGGCCTCGTTGAAGTTCGTTCACAACACCGAGACGCGCCTCTTCCAACGTCCCGACGACGCCATCCACCGCGGCTACGACAACACCACGGAAAAGGACTTCTCGGAGACGGGTAATTTCTTCTCCAACTACGAGCCACTGCCCCGCGAGGCGGCCGGGGAATTGATCGATGACTCGATCGGATTCCACCAGTTCACCAAGCCGATGCAGGACCTCATCGAGAGCGTCCAGAAGCGTCAGGAGATCGCATTCTTCGTCTCGTCCGCGCACCCGCGCATCGTCGAAGGCAAGCCCTCGAAGAACCCGCGCTACCTCCAGCTCCGACCCGACCTCCAGGATCCCCGCGGCAAGCACCTCGCCGAAGTGGCCACCCGCCTCGCGCGTCGACTCCCGACCACCAAGGCCCTCCACCAGCCGGTCACGGCCGTGCTCGCCGGCCGACGCAACAATCCGGCCGAAGGCAAGATCCGCTCGCTCGCCTGCTACGGACCGATTCACTACATGGAACTGCCGGAACTGTTCATGGAGTTCATCTCCTCCATGACCGGCAAGTCGCCCAGCACCACCGGTGCCGGCAGCGAAGGTGCGCTCACCAAGGCGCCGTTCAACGCCCTCCCGCCGATCTACGATCTCAACGCCGCCCTCGTCGGGTACATCGTGTCGGGCTACGACACCTTCCTCACCAGCGCCGGATGCCTCGGACCGCAAATGCGGGTCGATCACGACATCTCGCTGCTCGTGCCGGAAATCTGGTGCCGACTCGGCACCGAGGAACGCGATCCCCGCTGGATGATCCGCAACGGCATGCTGGAACGCGTCGCGGACTTCACCTTTGAAGGACGCAAGATCGCCGCGAGCCGCCTCGGCTACCGCATCACGCGCAAGTTCGTGAATGCGTTCTTCGGCCGCATCTTCAACCACCCGCACGCCGTACTCACCGATCCGATGCTCCGTCCCGAGCTCCAGGATCCCGCCGAGTTCGTCGACGCCGTGGACAACATTGTGGCCACCCACTCCCGCGTGGCGCTGCACTACTTCAACGACGGCTCCATCGATTGGGCCTGCCCGCCCCTGCGCGCGCTGCTGCACATCATGCGCGACGGAAACTTCGAGGGAAAATCGCTCGAACATCCCGAGATCCGCGCCCTGTTCAGCCGGGAGAATCTCCTCACCAGCGACTGGTACGAGGAACGCCTCAAGACCCAGCAGGCCCAGGATGTCCGCCGCTGGCAGGCACGCGTCCGCTACATGGAACAATTCCTGGCCAAGCAGAGCTACGCCGACGAAGTGGAACGCCTCGGATTGCGCCAGCGCCTCAGCGCGGCCCGCGTCCGCCTCGACCAGGCCAAGCACCGGGACTATCTGGAATCGCTCCGCGGCACCATCGGCGGCGAACCGGCGATCCCGCTCGCGTCGGCTCGCTGACGCCATGTCGTCTGCGTCTGCACCTGCGACCGTGACCGCGACTGAGACTGCGCCTGCCGTTCCGGGTTCCAATTCTGGTCAACGCCCGATCCTCGTGGCCGAGGCGTTGACGCGCACGTACACCGGCGCGGCGGGTTCGCTCACCGTCTTGCGCGATGCGAGTTTCACCCTCGCCGCGGGCGACACCCTGGCCATCGTCGGCCCCAGCGGCAGCGGCAAAACCACGCTGCTGGGGTTGTGCGCGGGGCTGGATCGACCCACCAGCGGACGCGTGATCCTCGATGGACACGACCTCACGCAGCTCGATGAAGACGGCCTCGCTCGGGTGCGCAACGAATCCGTCGGGTTCATCTTCCAGAACTTCCAGCTCATGACCACGCTCACCGCGCTGGAGAATGTGTTGGTGCCCCAGGAACTGCGCGGGGGGAATGCCGATGCGGCGGCGGCCGCGGACTGGTTGCGTCGGGTCGGCTTGGGTGACCGCCTGAACCACTACCCCTCTCAACTCAGCGGCGGCGAGCAACAACGCGTCGCCGTGGCCCGTGCGTTCATCAATCGCCCCCCGCTGCTATTCGCCGACGAACCCACGGGGAATCTCGACGCCGACACCGCACGATCGATCGCCGACCTGATCTTCGAATTGAACGCCACGTCAGGCACGGCGCTGGTGTTGATCACGCACGATCCCGAACTCGCCCGCCGCTGCCGCCGCACCCTGCGAATGCGCAACGGATCCGTCGTCGCCGAGTCCTGAATGCCCGTCGCCCAAGGCGGATTTTTAAACCGCTGATGGACGCAGATGAACGCGGATGGGGAGGGAGATAAATCATGGATGCGCCCCAATTCATTCACCTGCTGGTTGAGTCTCCACGGTTTCTGCCCCGCGGTTGTTTTCTCTCGCAGCGCCGAATTTAGGCGACGAGGTCCCTCATACGTTTGGAGTACCGCGTTTACGCGGCTCCGCTGTTGGACGCGGGGCCATCGAAATGTTGGTAATCAACCGTCTGCATGACTCGCGACACGCCCCCCGAACCGTCTGAAGCCGTATCTATGCAGTTGTCTAAAGGCCACTGATTGGGGAGTGCTGGTGTAGATAATGAAAAAAAGCACCTGGCACCCTGACGAATCAGTTCCCCAATCAGTGACCGGAAAAACTAGTGGGCACAATGGGCGGGAATCCATCCAAATT
>CANGKZ010000059.1 GCA_947454705.1 Verrucomicrobiota bacterium | reverse complement strand
TTGTTGGCTAACACCATTGCTCCAAAGTCGCCGTCCTAGTTTTGGAGTGCGGTGGCAGAGCGGAGCGTCGACACCGCTTTCGAGCCCGGGGCGAAGAAGAGACCGACCGGTTCCATCGCCCGCGCGTGTGGTTCCTCTGTGGGTTTGTGTGTGACCACCGTTGAGCAAAGCGGCGTGGCGCTGCGCTTCCCGCCGCACTCCAAGTTCGCCGTCCTAATTTTGGAGTGCGGTGGCAGAGCGGAGCGTCGACACCGCTTTCGAATTCGGGGCGAAGAAGAGACCGACCGGTCCCGTCGCCCGCGCGTGTGGTTCCTCTGTGGGTTTGTGTGTGACTACCATTGAGCAAAGCGGCGTGGCGCTGCGCTTCCCGCCGCACTCCAAAGTCGCCGTCCTCCTTTTAGAGCGAGAAGGCGCGGTGAAGTGCTTCCTCAGATCATCATCAGCAGCTTCTTCAGTTCGAGCAGGCGGTCCTTCGCAGTGATCTTGGTGAGGCGGGGGAATTGACCGTTGAGCGTGATGAGATCGCCGCCGCGGGTGAGCTTGATCTTGCCGTCCACCACTTCGACGGAGCTGACCTGCTTCTCCGAGGCCAGGATTCGCAGTTCCGCCGCGCCAAGCATCCGTTCCACCGCCGGCGGCGGCGGACCAAACCGGTCGCGGAGTTCCGCCTTCAATGCGTCCAGTCCCGCCCGGGTCGTCGCCTGCGCGAGCTTGCGGTACAGCTCCAGACGCTGCGCAGGTTCACGAACGTAATCGAGTGGCAGGTACGCCGCCTCCTTGCGGGTTTCCACCGGTGTCTGATCCCGTTGTCCCCGACGTTTCGGGGCTTCGTCGGAATCGGCGTGCCAGGTGGCGATGCCTTCATCGCGCGGGATCTCGATCTGGAACTTGGGCCGCTTCGGCTTCGCGGCATCGCCGGGGGCTGCGGACTGTTCCTCGCCGGGATTCAGCGCGAGGAAATCGAGGCTCACCTTCACATCGACGCGGGCGCTGACCTTTCCGCCCTTCATCGCCTCGACGCTCTGCTTGAGGAGCTGGCAGTAGAGGTCGAAGCCGACTGCGGTGATGTGACCGCTCTGCTGCGCGCCGAGCAGGTTGCCGGCGCCTCGGATCTCCAGGTCGCGGAGCGCGATCTTGAAGCCCGATCCGAGCGCGGAGTACTGCTTGATGGCACTCATCCGCTTGCGCGCCTCGGTAAGCAATTGCGCGTGCCGCGGCAGCATGAGGTAGCAGTAGGCCTGATGCTTGTAGCGTCCCACGCGGCCCCGGAGTTGGTACAGGTCGCTAAGGCCGAAGCGGTCGGCGCGGTCGATCAGGATCGTGTTGGCGTTCGGGATATCGAGTCCGCTCTCGATGATCGTCGTGCTCACCAGCACGTCGGCCTCGCCGTTCACGAACTGCGTCATCACGCGCTCCAGATCGTCGGCATCCATCTGACCGTGTCCGACCACGATGCGCGCCTCGGGCACAAGGGCGCGCAGTTTCATGGCCACGGCTTCGATGGTGGAGACGCGGTTGTGCAGGAAGTAGGTCTGCCCGCCACGGTTGAGCTCGCGCTGGATGGCATCGCGGATGACGCGTTCGTCGTAGTTGCCCACGACGGTTTCCACCGGGAGACGATCCTGCGGCGGGGTCTCCAGCGTGCTGAGGTCCCTGGCGCCGGTGAGGGCGAGATACAGCGTTCGCGGAATGGGCGTCGCGCTGAGGGTGAGGACGTCGATCGTGGAGCGCAGGATCTTGAACTGCTCCTTGTGCTTCACGCCGAACTTTTGTTCCTCGTCGATGATCACCAGTCCGAGCTGCTTGAACTGGACGTCGGGCGACACGATCCGGTGGGTGCCCACGACGATGTCCACGGTCCCATTGGCCGCGGCTTCCATGACGGCGCGCTGCTGCTTGGCGCTTCGGTAGCGGGAGAGCAGTTCCACGCGGACCGGGAATTCGGCCATGCGGTCGCGCAGCGTGTTGTAGTGCTGCTGCGCGAGGACGGTGGTGGGGACGAGCAGGGCGACCTGGCGTCCGCCCATCACGGCCTTGAAGGCGGCGCGGATCGCCACCTCGGTCTTGCCGAATCCGACGTCGCCGCAGAGCAGTCGGTCCATGGGGCGCTCCGCCTCCATGTCGCGCTTGGCGGCGGCGATGGCGGTGATCTGGTCCTGGGTTTCCTCGAATTCAAAAGCCCCCTCGAATTCGCGCTGCCACGCGGTGTCGGCGCTGAAGGCGTATCCGGCCTGCACCGAACGAGCCGCCTGCACGCGGAGCAGTTCCGCGGCGAGATCCTGAACGGCGCGCTGGGCCTGGTCCTTGGACTTCGCCCAGCGTGTGCCGCCCAGCGTGTTGAGCTGCGGGTTGGCTTTCCCGGCGCCGACGTATTTGGTGACGAGATGGGCCTGGCTGACCGGGACGTAGAGCTTCGGCCGCTCGCCGCCGGAATCCCCGGCAGCATATTCGATGACCAGCGATTCCTGCCCGCCGCCCTGCACCGAGGCCGCAGCCACCCCGCGCGGCTGCGCGGGCGCGAGGGTCTTGAGTCCGCGGAAAATTCCGATGCCGTACTGCAGGTGCACCACGAAATCGCCTTCCTCAAATTCGCTGAAATCGATTTCAAATGCGGAGCGAACCGACTGCGCATGACGCGACTTCAACCGGCGCGGACGCGATACCTTGTATCGGCCGTAGATCTCGGCATCCGACACCACCACGAGTCCGTCGTTCGACAGCAGGAAGCCGCGCGACAACGCCCCGATGTGGAGTTTTGGCATTCCCACCGGGGAGGCGTCGAACCCGTACTCCTTCCACAATTCGCCGAAGCGCTGGCGTTCGCCGTCGTTGTTGCAGAACACGTGGACTGTGGATTTCTGCCGGAGCCAGCGCTGGATCTGCTCGAAGAAGTCGCGTCGCTGCCGTTCCGCGACGGCCATCTCGGGAAGCGTGGACCCGATGGGACGAAACGCATCGAGCGAGGTGAGTCCCAAGTCGGGTTGGGAATCCAGGTCGGTTTGGGTCTCAGCATCAGGATCGGTCCCGGCCAATTCAGAGAGGCGGAGGCAGGAGGCTCCGTGGACTTCGAGTGCGGATTGCCACTCGGTCCACGCGATGTGAAACGGGGATCCAGCGGGAACCTGCGGCTCGTATTTCGCCACCTGCGCATCGAGTTCCGTCGGCTCGCACAGCAGCACCACGGCATCGGATCGAAAATGGTCCAACAGCGTGGCGAGGGGTGCTGCGGGGCTGGCCTCGGGCTCCGCGCTGGCAGGATCGGAAGCAATGGCCGTGGCCGGGGCGAAGCGTTTGCGCAGGAGGTTGAGTTCGCCGGCCGGCGGGATGACGACGTGTTCGACCGGGCCTCGTGAGGTCTGCTGGTGTGGATCGAACTCCCGGATGGATTCGAGTTCGTCGCCGAAGAATTCCAGTCGGAGCGGCCGGGGGGAACTCAGCGGCCACAGATCGACAATACCGCCGCGCCACGAAAGCTCACCCTTGCTGCTGACTTGCGCCTCGGGTTCGTAGCCCTGTTCTTCGAGCCATTCGATGAGGTCGAGCGGATTGACCGTATCGCCCTTGCGCACCTGTCGCGTGCGCGTGCGAAGTTCCGTGGCGGCGAAGGTGCGCTGCAGCAGTGCGGTTACCGAAGTCACTACTACCGGGGCGGGGTCGGATCCTGAGCCGGCGGCCGCGTTCCAATCCATGAGCGCGACCAGCGATTCAAGGCGTTCGCTCAGGACGTCGGAGTGCGGAAGCTTGCTCTCGTGCGGGAGGACTTCCCACGGGGGATAGAATCGCGGCGTGTTGCGCAGGTCTCCGGCGCGGTCGGAGGCATCGCGGTGATCGGCAAGGTTCAGCCAGGTGGTGAGGTCGGCGTGGACGGTTTCCTGGTCGCGCAGCGTGGGGACAACGACGAGCAGCGGGCGTTTGGGAAAGCGTCGATGCAACAGCGCCGCCAGGAACGCGCGACCGGCTGGGGCAAAGCCATGACACGACAAAGCGCCTCCGGCCTCCACGTGATCCAGCAGGGGGGACAACGAGGGGGCGGAGCATGCGGCGTCGAAGATGGCGTCCTCCGACGCGACTGAACGGGCCTTCGCCAATCGGACCGCAAACTGGGCGCATGTGCCCAAACCGTCAAGGCACCGGGTGCGCGGAACCTCGGACCGGCACGTGAAAATACCGAAAACCGGCCCGCGACCTTTGAAGCGATCTCGCCGCCGTCACCGACCGAATCAAAATAGGGACACGCCTCAACGCGGCAGCGGCGGGGGCGGGTTCGCGTCGTCCTCGTCTTCGAGCATTTTGACCACGGTGCGGATCATGTATCCAACGCAGGAGAGGGCGCCGATGGCGACGGTGAGGCCGATGAGGACGTCGGAGCGTTTTTCCGGCGTGATGAAGCGGAGCGGGTACATGAACACCGCGACCGCGAAGATCAGCATGAAGATCGAGGAACCGAACAGGACGCGTCGGCCGGAAGTGGTCTGATCCTGATCGCCGAGCCGGAACACGAGAAGCCAGTACCCGGCCGCGAGCAGGGCCCCGGCGGGGAAGGCGAGCAGGGCGTAGTTGCTCCAGTGGAATTCGATGCCGCCCTTGCCGAGATCCAGCACGGTCAGGGAGGCGAGGAGGCATCCCATCCCGAGCGCGGAGGAACCAATCATGATCCAGCGCAGGAACGGGCTTCGTTCCACGGTATCGACGGCTTCGGCACGCATGACGACACCATGCGCCGATCCCCGGCCCTCGTAAAGGGGCGCGGGGTGGGTATCAGGGAAGGTTTACTCCGCCAGCAGGCGGATTACTCCACGCGGCAGATGCCGGTTCCGCGCTCGACGGAGCCGATTTCCCACACCTTGAACTTCGCGGCGCGGATCGCGTGGGTGACGGCATCGGCCGCCTCGGCGGAGACGGTCACGGTCATGCCGATGCCCATGTTGAACACCTGGTAGGACTCGGCCTCGCTGACGGTGTCGTCCGACGCCAGAATCTGGAACAAGGCCGGGACATCCCAGGAGCCCTTGTGGATCACGACGTCGTACTTGGAGGGAAGGGTGCGGGGAATGTTGTCCACGAACCCGCCGCCGGTGATGTGGGCCAGGGCCTTGATGGCGGGGGCCTTCTCCGAGCGGTTGAACTTCTTGAGCAGCGACTGCACCAGGGGGCCGTAGCTGACGTGCACCTTGAGCAGCGCATCGCCGACGGTTCCGCCCAATTCTGGTACGCGGGACTCGGGCTTCAGCTTCATGTGCTCGAACAGGATCTTGCGGGCGAGCGAGTAGCCGTTGGTGTGGAGTCCGCTCGAGGCGATGCCGAGCACGACGTCGCCCTTCCGGACGGTCTTCTGCCCGTTCAGCATGCGGGATTTCTCCACGACGCCGACGATGGTGCCGCTGACGTCGTATTCGCCGGCCTGATAGAATCCGGGCATCTGCGCAGTTTCACCGCCGATGAGCGCGCAGCCGTTGTAGCGGCAGCCGCGGACGAAACCCTTGATGATGTCCTTGAAGACGTGCGGCTCGAGTTTGCCGGTGCCGAGGTAGTCGAGGAAGAACAGCGGTTCGGCCCCGAGGACGGCGATGTCGTTGACGCAGTGGTTGACCAGGTCCTCGCCGATGGTGTCGTGGCGATCGAGCGCGAAGGCGATCTTGAGCTTGGTGCCGACGCCGTCGACGGACGACACGAGCACCGGCTGCTTGTACTTGCGCGTATCGAGCGCGAAGAGGCCGCCGAAGCCGCCGACCTTGCCCATCACCTCGCGTCGGTGCGTGGAGGCCAGGAGTGCGGGGAGGGTGCTTTTGACCCGGTTGCCGAGGTCGATATCGACGCCGGCTGCGGCGTAGGCTTTCTGCTTCATGTTTGGACTGGGGAGAAAATCAGGGAATGGGCCGGATGAACATCGGGAAAAAGGCGATGGTTCCGGGCGGGATTCAGTGGCGGTGCGATGGAACGGGGATCAACGCGAGGCGGCGAACTGTTCCGCCAGCGCCACGGCTTTGAGCATGGCCTTGGATTTGTTGACCGTTTCCTGGAACTCCGCCTCCGGGGTGGAGTCGTTCACCCAGCCGCCGCCGGCCTGCACGTAGGCCTTGCCGTCCTTCACGAGGGCGGTGCGGATGGTGATGCAATGGTCGGAATTGCCGTTGAATCCGAAATACCCCACGCAGCCGCCGTACGGTCCGCGGGTGGTGCCCTCGAGCTGCGAGATCAACTGCATGGCACGGATCTTCGGGGCGCCGCTGAGCGTGCCGGCCGGGAAGGTGGTGCGCATGAGATCGTAGGCCGAGTGGCTCGCGGAGAGCTTTCCCTCGACCTGGGACACGATGTGCATCACGTGGCTGTAGCGTTCGATCACCATCAGCTCACGCACCTGCACGCTGCCGAAATCGCAGACGCGGCCGATGTCGTTGCGCGCGAGATCGACGAGCATGACGTGCTCGGCGCGTTCCTTCGGATCGGCCAGCAGGTCCTTGGCGTTCGCGTTGTCTTCGTCCTCGGTGCGTCCGCGCGGGCGGGTGCCGGCGATGGGACGGATCTCCACGTGGCTGTCCACGCAGCGAACGTGCAACTCGGGAGAGGCCCCCACGAGGGCGAATCCATCGAGCTCCAGCAGGAACATGTACGGCGACGGATTGATGCTCCGCGCGGCGCGGTACACATCGAAGGGCTGCGCCTTCACCGGGGTGCTGAAGCGCTGCGAGCCGACGATCTGGATGATGTCGCCCGCGGTGATGTACTTCTTCGCCGTGAGAACGTTGGCGTGGAAGGCCTCCTGCGTGGTGTTGGAGACGAACGGGACGGGCGGCACCTCGGTGGGCAGGCCGACCGGGTGATGTTCCACGGGCTGTTCGAGCAGCGCGGTGAGGCGGTCGATTTCGCCCACGGCGTTCTCGTAGGCTTCCTCCGGCTTCTGGCCGGGTTCGATCACGGCGTTGACCAGCACCGTGAGGGTCTGGGCCACGCGATCAAAAATGAGCAACTCGTCGGTGATCAGGAAATACAGGGTCGGCGTGCCGAGTTCATCGTGCGCCGGACGCGGGACAACCGGCTCGACGTCGTGGATGAACTCGTAACCCAGGAAGCCGACGGCGCCGCCGGTGAAGCGGGGCAGACCGGGAAGCTGAACCGGCTTGAAGCGGGCCAGCAGGCGCTCGACGACTTCGAGTCCGTCGGCCACCACGGAAGGATCCTTGGGCGTGCCGGCCGGGGCATTGCGCGAGGCGGGGACCACACGGTAGGTCTCGACCACGCGTCCGCCTTCGATGACCTCGACGCGATCAGCGGTCTGCTTGATGACCGCGCGGGGGTTGCATCCGACGAAGGAATACCGGCCCAGATGTTCGCCGCCTTCGACCGATTCGAAGAGGAACGATTCGCCCTGACCGCGGAGTTTCCAGTACGCCGACAGCGGAGTCTCGAAATCAGCAAGGAGCTTGCGGGTGACAGGGATTAAATTTCCCTGTCCCGCGAGCTTGAGAAACTCAGGCAGCGTCGGTGCGTCCATAACCATTCCAGTACCAAAGGCCGGGGACCGTATCCCGACCGTGGGTCCGGCTGCCAGACGGAAAGCGAAGGCGAATTGGGGGAGGGGAGGCGGCGAGGGGATCGGTCGGTGTTTTCTTTGAACCGGTTTCGAAAGCGGTGTCGGCGCTGCGCTCTGCCACCGCACTCCAAAAAGAATCAGGGCGTGGACCAGCCGGTGAAGAGGTCTTCAGAGGCCCAGCGGGCGAACCAGTGGGAGATGCGGCTCTCGCTCAAGGCATCGCGCTCGGCGGCCCGTTCCAGCAATGGATTCAAGGGCGCCCCCGCCATCAGCTCCTGCAGCAATACGAATTCCTCACGCTCCAGCGGGAGCCGACGCACCACGTAGTTGCATCGCGTGATCGCCACGAAGCTTTCCTTTGGTTCGGGAAATTCCAATCCATCGACGTCTCCGTCATCGGCTTCGCGCGCTTCGGTGTAGAAATCGCTGACCGGGAATTCCGATCGGAACAACCGCAGGCACGGTGCCGGCAGGAGGCGCGCGGTCTCGGCCACAGGACCGTCGAGTTCGGCGAGGCGCGCAGGATCCAGCTTCGGGCCCTGCTCAATGCCCGGTCCATCGAACACTTCGTACAGCACGAGTTCGAACCGGGCTAGGTCCACCAGGAAATCCGCCCAGTCGGGCGTGTTGGCGTCCTCGCGCGGCGGACGCGATGCGGCCAGGTACTCGGGAAACTTCTCCCCAAGCCGGTGAAGCGTGTAGGACCTCGAAGGATTCCCCTTCAGATACTCCACCGCAAAACCATCGAATCCCTCGGCGCCAAGGGTGCGCTTCAAAATGGGGAACACTTCGCCCAGGCACTCCACGAGTCGCGCGAAGTAGGCGTTGGCGTACACGGCGATCCGATCGGCAGGATCCAGCTTCGAGGAGCCGGTCAGAATCGATTCCAGCGGATGCGTCGCGGAGGGGAATTCGTTTTGCGCTTCGGGCGATTCGGCCCCGGCGGCCACGCCGTCGGGATTCGAAATCACGCCCTGAAACCAGCGCTGGATTCGCGCGAGCTCCGTGGCGTCGGACAGCGACGCGGGCGAATTTTCGAAAGGGCGCGAATTCATTCCACCTCCACGAGGAGCGAGTGCAGCGGCTGCGGGACCGCGGTGCGCCAATCGCCCGGATCGTTCCCGGCATCGAGTGCGCGATTGGGATCCGCCCCGCCTGTGGGTGTACCAATTTTGGAATCCGGCAGACCCCAGTACGCTCGGGCTTTGAGGACCTCGGCGTGCACCACGGGGAAGGGTGGGATGTGGGCATCCCATTCGAGCAGGGTGGAAACGCCGCCCGTGAGCTGATGCGCGAGGCGGTACAGATTCCACACGGGGTCCACGACCGGATGATCGTGGGTGTCGATGATGTGGGTGCCGCAGTGGGTGTGGCCGGCGATGTGAAACTGGACGATGCGATGCGTGGGGATCGCGCGGATGAAGGCCTCGGGATCGAACTCGTGATTGGTCGCGGAGACGTACACGTTGTTCACATCGAGGAGCAATCCGCAGTCGGCATCTTCGGCCATGCGTGCAATGAATTCCCATTCCGGCATCGTGGATCCGCGGAAGCCCACGTAGGAGCTGGGGTTCTCGAGGACCAAGCGGCGCTCGAGGATTTCCTGCACCTGGCGAACTCGCGACACGACATGACGCAGGCTGGCCTCGGTGAGCGGGAGAGGGAGGAGATCGTGCGTGTTGCAGCCGGCCACGCCGGTCCAGCAGACGTGATCCGAAATCCACGCCGGACGGATCGCATCGGCCAGTGCCTTGAGGCGGCGCAGGTAATCGAGGTCCAGCGGGTCGGTGCTGCCGATGGAGAGTGAGACGCCGTGCATCACCACCGGGTACCGGCTCGCGATGCGTTCGAGGACGTGGCGCGGACGTCCCTGCGAGTCCATGTAGTTTTCCGAGATGATCTCGAACCAATCTACCGCCGGGTTTTCGCGGAGGAGGTAGGGGTAATGGACAGCACGAAGCCCAACCCCGAGTCCGAGGTTGGGCAATCCGAGACGTGGAACCTGCATCGTTGGTGCGGGAGCGGACCGGCGCTTTGCGGGCGCCGGTCCGTGCACCCGGGGGCCGGAACTCAGGCCTTCTTGGCCGGGGCGGCGCCGAACTTCTGGCCCTTCTTGGTCATCTGGGCTTCGAAGGTCTTGCGCGCCTTTTTCCAGGTCTTGTCGTCGAGCGGCACGCCGCAGGAGCCGTGGCCCTTGCAGGAGTTTTCGCCCGGATGTTCACCGCAGCCGCCCTGGCCCTTGCAGGCGTTGTCGCCGTGGCAGCTGTGGGCTTCGGCAGTCGCGCACTTGCCGGTGCCGGCGCAGGAGTTGTCCTTGCCCTTGCCCTTGCCTTTGCAGGTGTTGAGACCGCGGCAGACGTGGGGATCGAGCAGGATGTTTGCGGGATCGTTGGAGCCCTTGCCTTCCGCAGCGCGGAGGGCGGCGGCGGTGGATCCCAGCATGAGGCCACCGATGGCCGCGCTGGTGAAACGTCCAAACGAACGACGGGAGAGACGGTCAGACATGGTTTATTCCGGGAGGAGGTTGATTGTTTTGTGCCGACTGAATTGCAGGGAATGTTCGTGCCACGCGGCGCTTTGCAATGGGAAATCTTGAGCCGGGATGCGGCGAAGTGACGCATCCCGGCCGCGATTGCGGATCAGGGAATGGCGGCGCCGGTGGTGAGGGTTTTGCGGCGATAGACCTTGTCGCTGTTGCAGACGTAGAGCCAGGCGCGTCCAGGGCCGGCGAAGGTGCAGCTCACGGTGCCCTTCTCCTGCGGTCGCGACACGATCCCGCCCATGCGGCCGTTGGGATCGAACATCTGGATTCCCAGGTGACTGGTGATCCAGGCGCGTCCCTGCGCGTCGGTGGTCATGCCGTCGCCACCGCTGTCGGTTTTTCCGGGAGGGGCGCGGAGTTCGAGGTTCTTCTCGCCGCCGCGGAGGGTGCCGTCGTCCTGAATGAGGAAGGTCCAGGCGTTGGTGCCGCCGTATTCGCTGACCACGAGTTGATGCTGGTCGGGCGTGAGGGCGATGCCGTTGGGCTTGTTGATGCCGCCTGCGACGGGGTGAGGACGGGACATGTTCCGCGCCGAGGTGGGCACTGCGACCACCTGGCCCGCGCCGGTGTCGGTGAAGTAGATCCAGCCGCTCTTGGAAACAATGAGGTCGTTGGGCTGAACGTCGGTGGCGACGGTTTCGATGGTCTTGCTGATCGGATCGATGGAGATGATGCGCTTCTCCTTGTCGCTGCCCTGGGTGGCGGCGTAGAGGCGTCCATCAGCACCAAATTTGAGACCGCTGATCTTGGGTCCGTTCTCCAGCCACTTCTCGGGTTTACCGCCGTTGACCGAGGCGCGGTACACGGTGGCGTTGCTCAGGTCGCTGAAGTAGAGGTTGCCGTCGGCATCGCTGCAGGCGCCGTCGGTGAATCCGTAGCCTTCGCCCACGAGTTCCCAATCGCCGGGCTTTCCGCCGTCGGCGAGGACTTTCGACAGGGCTTCGTCGCCGCCGAGGTTGTCCTTGGTGAGGGGCTTGGGCAGCGAGGTCATCGTGGGACGCCAGAGCCAGCGGAGGGAGTCGGGCAGGATCACGCCGCCGTGGCGTCCGCTGTGGTTGCCGGTGCCGAGGACGAATTTGAAATCGTATCCCATGAACGCGAGCGCGCTGGCCATCTCCTGATTCGCGAGGGGCCAGTTGCCGTGGAGGTTGTTGAGATCGTTCGACCCGTCCTGCAGGAACACGCGAATGGGTTTGCGCTCGGTTTTCCGGATCAGCGCGGGATAGACGTGGCCGCCGCGGATGTTGGTGAAGCTGCCGATCTGGGAGAGGACTTTGCGGAAGGAATCGGGCCGTTCCCAAGCCACGGTGAAGGCACAAATGGCGCCGCTGCTCATGCCGCAGATGGCGCGGAGCTCGGGGTCGTCGGTGATCTTCACCTGATACTTCGACACCGCGTAGGGCAGGAGTTCGTTGATGAGGAATCGCGCGTAATCGCCGCCGAGGGAATCGAACTCATAGCTCCGGTTGCTGCGATTGCCCCAGGTGTTGGCGGGCGGGGTGTTGGTGCCGCGGTGGCCGGGGTTGATGAAGATGCCGATGGTCACCGGCATGTCGCCCTTGGCGATGAGGTTGTCGAACACGATGGGCACGCGCTGCGAGGCCTTTTCGCTGACGTACTCGTGTCCGTCCTGGAACACCATCAACGCGGCGGGCTTGGTGCCGTCGTACTGGGCGGGAATGTAGATCCAGCAATCGCGGGTGGTGTCGGGGAAGACCTTGGAGTCGTTGAATTGGAAGGTCTCAACGCGTCCCTTCGGAACCCCGGGCGCGCGCTCGGTCGATTCGGACCCGAGGGTGTAGTCCTCCGCGCGGAGGGGAATCGTGGGAACAAGAAGTGCGGCGGCGACGGTGAGTCGAAGCAGGAGTGGGAACGGTTTCATGACGGGAAGATGCGTGGAGATTGGAACGTTCGACTTCGGGACGCCACGGAAAAGGCGCGCGAGGAACCGCAGAGGCGCGGAGACGCGGAGGGGTTTCTCGTTTTATTGGGGCTGGGAAGAAGGGGGCGGTCGGTTTGATGCAGCGGCGGTTTCGACAGCGGTGTCGACGCTGCGCTCTGCCACCGCACTCCAAGGTGCGCGTGCTTCCAGACTTTGCATGCCACTGCCGGTGGATCCGGTTGCATTCAGTATGGAGTACCGCGTTCACGCGGCTCCGGTGGGCGCGGAGTCGAGAACCCCGTGTGGGGAACGTGTTTCGTCCAACAGCAGAGCCGTGTAAACACGGTACTCCATACGAAGGCGATGACTTCGTGGTCGAAGGGGACCGGTCGGTTTGGTTTTTCGCCCGGACTCGAAAGCGGCGTGGCGCTCCGCTTCCCGCCGCACTCCAAAAGGGGGCGGTTTAGCGCTTCAATCGGGTGAGGGTTCGCGGCATGGTTTCTCGCATGTTCCCCCTGCGCTGGATGTCCCGGGCGATCGCGTGCGTCGCAACCGGATTCACCCTCTCCGCCTTCGCCAGTTCATCTGCGTTTCCCGATCCAGCCGCGCTTCCGGTCCGACAGGCTTGGCCCGATCCGCTTCAGTGCCTCGATGGCTCGGTCGTAACATCCGCATCGGATTGGAAGGCGCGTCGTCGACCCGAGCTTCGCGAACTCTTCCAGCATTACATGTACGGGCGCATTCCGTCGGCACCGGTCGCGCCTCAATTCAAGGTGAACGGAGTGTACCGGGATTTTCTCGGCGGGAAGGGAACGTTGAAGGTGGTCACCATTTCGTTCGGCGATCCGAAGGCTCCGACGATCGACCTGATGGTGGTCACGCCGAACGCGGTGAAGGGACGCGTGCCGGTGTTCCTCGGGATCAACTTCTGCGGCAATCATGCGCTCTCGGAGGATCCGCGGATCCCGCTCGCGCGCGGGTGGCTGTATGATTCCTGCAAGGGTTGCAAGGACGGTCATGCCACCGACGCAGCACGTGGAGGGCAAATGCAGGACTGGCCGATCGGCGAGATTCTCGACCGCGGCTATGGTCTCGCGAGTTTCTGCACCAGCGACATTGATCCGGATCGGAAGGAATTCACTGAGGGGCTGTACGCCTGGCTCGCCGCTCAATCCGGCGCCTCGCAGCCGCCGGCCGCGGCGAATCGCGGAACCATCGCCGCGTGGGCCTGGGGCACGCACCGCTGTGTGGATTATTTGGTGACCGATCCAGACCTCGATCCCAAGCGCATCGCGCTGGTGGGGCATTCGCGCAATGGCAAGACCGCGCTGCTGGCGGCGGCGTTTGATGAACGGATCGCGTTGGCGATTCCGCATCAGGCCGGATGCGGTGGCACGGCGCCGAATCGTGGAACCGTTGGTGAATCGGTTCAGCGCATCAACACGGCGTTCCCTCACTGGTTCAACGCGAACTTCAAGGCCTTCAACACCGAGACCGCGCGGCTTCCCTTCGATCAGCATTGCCTCGTGGCCCTGATGGCACCGCGTCCGGTGTTGTTGAGCAATGCGATCGAGGATCAATGGGCCAATCCGTCGGGTCAGTTCGAAGTGCTCCAGGCGGCGGCGCCGGTGTACCAATTGTTGGGCGCGGGCGGGGTCGATGCTGCGGTCGAGCCGCCGGTGGGCAAGCTCATCACCAGCCGGCTGGGATATTACGTCCGCCCGGGCAAGCACTCGATGCACCCGGAGGATTGGCGGATTTTTCTCCAATTTGCCGACGCGCATTTTCAGCGGCGGTGAGGAAGGGGCTGGGGCGGGTTGAAGGGTTGAGCCTGGAAACGGCGGTTGAAGCGTTGAAACGTTGAAGCGTTGAAGGGGGGAGAGAAATCGAGCGACGGCTGCGGCGGAGTTCCTCACACGTTTGGAGTCCCGCGTTTACGCGGCTCTGCTGTTGGACGCGGGGCCCTCCAAGGGTTGGAAATCAACCGGCTGCATGCCTTGAGACACGCTTCCCCGAACCGTCTGAAGACGGGACTCCAAACGAATGAGACAACCCCCGCGGCAGCGTCGGATTCCCCTTCAACGCTTCAACTTTTTAACCCTTCAACCTCCTCCCCCAAACCTCCGCCTGCTCAACTCTGCTTGGCGGACGCCGGGGTGGATCGGAACGACCGCACCGCGAGCAGCATGGCGGTGATGAGGAGTCCGGCGCTGAGGAAGAACGGGGCGCCGGGCAGCTTCACCGGAGCGCGGTCACTGATGAAATAGCCGAACAGGCTCGTGGCAATGAGCGGGGCGATGAACCCGGCGACACTTCCCAACGAGGCAAGCGCGCCCTGCACTGAACCTTGTTCATTGGGCGGCACGTTGCGCGAGATGAGCCCCTGCAGTGCGGGTCCGCCAAAGCTTCCGAGGGAACCGATGGCGACGATGGTGAGGATCATCCATCCCGCAGTGGCCAGGCCGTAGCCGATCATGTTGATCGATCCGATGGTGAGTCCGATCACGATGGCGCGGCGTTCGCCCAGCGCGGGGATGATGCGCCGGGCGAGTCCGCCCTGGACGATGGCGGCCATCAGTCCCACGACCGCGAGCGAGGCGCCGACCTGACGGCTGGTCCAGTGGTAACGGTATTCGGTGTAGAGCACCCACACGTTCTGCAGGCCGAACTGCGCGAGGTTCATCAGGAAGAGGCTCGAGGCGAGTCCCACCACCACGGGCCAGCGTCGCAACGCGAGGAGGGATCCGACCGGATTTGCTCGTGCCCAGGAGAAGGCGCGGCGGTTTTCCGGCGCGAGGGATTCGGGAAGCACAATCAGGCCGTAGACCCAGTTGGCGAGGGTGAGTCCGGCGGCGACGAGGAAGGGGAGTCGGAGGTCATTGGCCCCAAGCAATCCGCCGAGGGCGGGGCCGGCGATGAAGCCCAGGCCGAAGGCGGCGCCAATGATTCCGAAGTTGGCGGCGCGTTTTTCGGGCGGGCTGATGTCGGCAATGTAGGAGCTTGCTGCGGCGATGTTGGCTCCGGTGATGCCCGCGACGATGCGACCCACGAAGAACCAGGAAAGGGACGGCGCAAAGGCGAGGAGCAGGTAGTCGAGTCCGGATCCGAAGAGCGAGCCGAGGATCACGGGGCGGCGTCCATAGCGATCGGAGAGGCTGCCCAGAATTGGGGCGCAGAGAAATTGCATCAGCGCATACAACGCCCCGAGTGCGCCGACGGTGTGGGCGGCGGCCTCGACGTTGTTGCCCTGCAGGTGGGTGATGAGTCGGGGCAGGATCGGCACGATCAGGCCGATCCCGAGGATGTCGAGAAACAGCGTGATGAAGATGAATCCAAGGGCGGGTTTGCGGGCGGACATGGGAGCCTCGGGGTTCGTTGAAAGGATCGGTCGGATTGCGAAATCGGCGACGGTAGAATCGCGTGGATTCTGCGGGATGGGGAGCGGAATCCGGAGCCGTGAACAAAAAAACGGCGGCCCGGGATCGGGCCGCCGTTGTTGGAAGGGAATCGCGGGAGATCCGATTACAGACCCTTGGCGATGATGAGCTTCACGAGATCGCCAACGCGGTTGCTGTAGCCCCATTCGTTGTCGTACCAGCTCACCAGCTTGAAGAAGCGGGAGTTGAGCTCAATGCCGGAGCCGGCGTCGAAGATCGAGCTGGACTTGTCGTGGATGAAATCCGCGGAGGTGACCTCGTCGGAGGTCCATTCCAGGATGCCCTTGAGGTAGGTCTCGCTGGCCTTCTTGAAGGCGGCGCTGATCTCGGCGTAGCTGGTTTCCTTGACCGTCTTCACGGTGAGATCCACGACGGAGACCGTCGGGGTCGGCACGCGGAAGGCCATGCCGGTGAGCTTGCCCTTGACCTCGGGGCAGACCAGCGCGACGGCCTTGGCGGCGCCGGTGGTGGAGGGGATGATGTTGATGGCCGCGCTGCGTCCACCCTTCCAATCCTTCTTGGAGGGACCGTCCACCGTCTTCTGGGTGGCGGTGTAGCTGTGAACGGTGGTCATCAGACCTTCCTCGATGCCGAAGCCTTCCTTGAGGAGGACGTGCACGAGCGGGGCGAGGCAGTTCGTGGTGCAGCTCGCGTTGGAGATGATGTTGTGGGTCGCGGCGTTGTACTTGTCGTGGTTCACGCCCATCACGATGGTGATGTCTTCGCCCTTGGCCGGAGCGGAGATGATGACCTTCTTCGCGCCCGCGACGATGTGGCCCTTGGCCTTCTCAGCCTCGGTGAAGAGACCGGTGGACTCGATGACGATGTCCACGCCCAGCGCCTTCCAGGGCAGCTCGGCCGGGGTCTTGGCGGAGACCACTTTGATCTCGGCGCCATTGACCACGAGGATGTCGTCCTCGGCCTTGTCGGGGGACGACTTCTTCGAGCTCACGGTGCCGTTGAAGCGGCCCTGGGTGGAGTCGTACTTCACCAGGTAGGCCAGATTGTCTGCAGGAACGATGTCGCCGACTGCAACGACGTCGATTTCCTTGCCCACCAGGCCCTGTTCGACGAGCGCCCGGAACACGAGACGACCGATGCGGCCGAATCCATTAATCGCAACTTTGACTGCCATAGGTATTCGCTTTCTTTGTCAATTCCGTCTCAAAACAACGAGCCCCCAGCCTAATGGGGGGCGAAGCGGGGTCAACGGGGGATTTTTTTTGGTTCAGGGGGCGGATTCCCTGAAATTCACGCGCCGCGGTGGCAAATAGCCCCGGATCAGCGCGTTCAGCGGGTTGTGGGGACGCTTTAAACCCCATCACATCCGGCCGGAAATTCAGAACGAAAACCGGTACCGAATGCCGCCGGCGAAGGCGAGTTGCGAGGTCCGAGCGCACTCCTGGCCGCGATCGAGCCCGTCCGGATTGTAGAACTGCCAACCGGTGGACCGGCGAAACCAGGGGTCCACCTTCTTCGCGAAAAAGGTCTCCAGACCGCCGGGCGAGGCCGATGTATCTTTTTTGGTAACACTGACCCGGAACGCGGCGGGATCGGTTTCGTTACCGGCGGTTCGTGATAGGGCGCTCAACCGCCCGGGCAACGGGGAGGGGAGGACCAGAATGGGTTCATCGCTTCCGGGCAAAGCGAGCGAGAGCGGCAGGGGCGGTTCCGGCAGTTCGGTCGAGGGACGGGGTGCGGGTGCCTGCGGCTTCGGCCGCGTCGCGACGGCCTGCGGGGGCGAGACGCGCAAAAGGGTCACGAATGCGATCAAAAGGCCGATCGCAGAGAGACGAACGTGGATCCGATTCATAACAAACAGTCCTGGGGGTTGCGGTATCGACTCGATGGGGGGAGGAGCTGTTCAACCTTTGTGGGGAAGTTGAAGGGTTGAAACGTTGCAGGGTTGAAGGGGATCCGACGCTACCGCGGGGGCTTTCTCATTCGTTTGGAGTCCCGTCTTCAGACGGTTCGGGGAGGCGCGTCTCGAGGGATGCAGCGGGTTGATTTCCAACCTATCGATGACCCCGCGTCCAACAGCAGAGCCGCGTAAACGCGGTACTCCATACGCGTGAGGAACCCCGCAGCCTGAATCCGGCGCTGCGAGAGAAAACAACCGCGGGGCAGAGGCCGTGAAGACTCACCCAGCAGATGAATGCATTGGAGGCGTATCCAAAGATTCATCTCCCTCCCCATCTGCGTTCATCTGCGTCCATCTGCGGTTCGAACTGCCGGATTTAGGTTAAAAGGTTGAACCTAGAAACGGCAGTTGAAACCACAGATGGACACAGATTCACACAGATGGAGAAGGAGATGGGTGGTTCGACCGGGCTCGAACGGTTTCACCTTCTGGGTGATCTATGAATCCCTCCGCTCCGCTCAGTTCCATCTGTGTTCATCCGTGTCCATCTGTGGTTGAACTCTTCTGTAACTGCCGTTTCTAGGTTGAAGGGTTGAAGGGGAATCCTGTGAGGGCGGCGCGGCAACGCAGCCCTACCATCGGACGGTAGGGCTGCGCTGCTGCGCAGCCGATGCTTCAAGACGACCAGGTCCAACTCCGTCGTCGCCGGATTGGAAGGTCTTCGGTGGAATGTTCAAACCGCCGCGTTGAGGAAAACGGGGCGCATGACGAAACTGGAGGCATCGTCAATCCATGCACGAAGGACCGACCCGTCAAGCGACAGGCCGGTCCTTTGGCGAATCCCGCTGAAGTCGCGGGAACGAGGAAGTTGCGTTCTGAATCAGTGGCTCGCCGCCCAGCCGCGGACGAAGCCGATGCACTGGGCGATCTCGGGAACGGAGTGGTCCCAGTTGTATTCGTATTCGACGCTGATGTTGCCCTCGAAGCCCTGCGCGCGGAGCTCGGCGAGGACGCCTGCCATGTCGGTCTTGCCCGCGCCGAACGGGACGTCGTGCTGGCCTTCGCCGAGTTCAGGGCGTTCCTTGCCGTGCATCGAGATGACGTGTCCGCGCAGGATCTTCAGGCAGTCCACGGGCTTCAATCCGCTGGTCTGCCAGTGTCCGACGTCGGCGCAGGCGCCGATGCGCGAGTCGCGGTTCTTCACCAGTTCGAGGATGTAGTTCGGATCCCAGACCTTGTAGTTCGGGTTCTTGGGCTGCCGGGGGTGGTTGTGGTAGGCGACGCGGACATCGAATTCCTTCACCAGCTTTTCAATGGTGTCGATCGATTCGGTGGATTCGGTGGTGATGGCGTAGAGGTCCATCTTCTTGGCGAAGGCGAAAATCTTGCGCGCCGCGGCTTCGTCCTTGGGAATTCCGACCACGCCGTAGTTCACGCCCTTGATGCCGTGCTTCGCGAGTTTCTCCTTCACCAGGGCGATGGTTTCATCGCTCGCGTTGTGGTCCCACTTCACGTCGCGGTGGTCGGGGCTGAGGGCCTGGCCGGGGAAGAATTCCACAACCTTGCTGCCGGTCTGCTCGGTCTTCTCGATGGCTTCGAACAGGGTGAAGCGGTTGAAGCTGTAGGCCTGGCAGCCGATGGCGAATCCGCCGATGCGGTATTCCGCGGGGATCGGGCCGGCAATGGCGAGGAGGGTGGAGCAGGCTGCGACGACAGCGAGCAGGGGACGGAAGAGCGTGTTGGGATTCATGCGGTGATTCAGGATGCGCCCAGACCGACGCCCCGCCGCAAGCAGGAATTCAACCACGCCTTCCGCGGAAGAGTCGTCGAAGCGGTCGCAGGAAGTTCGTCCAGGTGCGCGACGCATAGCGCGCGGTGAGACGCTTGAGGGCGAATCGATCCTCTCCCGGCGCGTTGAATCCGGGGACCGTGGTGCACGCGGTTTCGTAGCCGGCCTCGGCGGCGATGTCGCGGGTGAGGCGGTTCCAATCGCCGTACGGATAGCAGAAATGCTTCACCGGAACGCCAAACCGATCCTCCAGTTTCTTACGGCTGTCGCCGATCTCGGCGCGGATCTGGTCGATGTGAATCCTGGTGAGATGCGGATGCGACAGCGTGTGGGATCCGATGGCATGCCCGGCCGCGAGCCATTCGCGAACCTGCGCTTCGTCCATCAATCGTTCCGGAGCTTCGCCGTAGTGTTGTTCCCACTCGTTGGTTTTGCCGAGGCGATCGGCGACCAGGTATTGCAGCGCGGTGAACTGGTGACGTCGAAGCGGTTCGAGTCCGTGTCGAAGCACGTTTTCGAATCCGTCGTCAAAGGTGATGGCGACCCGAGAGTTTGGATTCCCGGGAACGAGTCCCACTTCCCCCGGCGTTCCCGGGCTGAATCCCTCGGCGCGCCATTCCGCGAGCTGTTCACCGAAGAGGCGTTCGCTGAGGTAGAGCCCCTTCAATCGGACGCCCGACGGACGCGGTCCGAGTTTGTGATAGGTGATGACGGGGACCGCTGTGCTGAAGCCATCCCGAAATGGGCCGAGCTTGGTGTAGTACAGCGGCAGCTCGATGGTGGCGCCGTTCATGATGCGGTGCCTCCCACGAGGTTGAGGTAAAGCTCCTCGAATCGGCTGCCGAGGATCTCGCGAGTGAACCGGGTCTCCACGTGGCCGCGACCGGCCTCGCCCATGCGGGCACGGAGTTCGGGATTGCCGGCGAGCCGCGACATGGCGTTCGCGAGCGCGGGCACATCCGCCCGCGGAACGAGCAGTCCGTGCACCTCGGGCACCACCTGTTCGGGGATGCCGTCCAGATCCGAGGCAATCACCGGCTTGCCGCTGGCGAAGGCCTCCAGCACCACGAGGGGAAACGCCTCCGTTCCCGTGGTCGGGTGCACCAGCACATCGAGCGCTGACATCAGGGCCGGCATGTCTTCCCGGAAGCCGACCATGGAGGCGCGCCCGGTCAAACCGGAAGTTTGGATCATCGACTCCAACTCTGCCTGCAATCCGCCCTTTCCAACGAGAACAAACCGGGCGTTCGGATGCTGCTGCGCGATGCGGTGCGCGGCTTCGAGGAATTCAAACTGACCCTTTCCGCGGGGACGTTCGTACATGCCCACCACGCCGAAGAGCACATCGGACGGCGCGCAGCCGAGTTCCTCCCGGATTGCGGATCCGGCGGGCGTCCGGCCCGGATGAAACCGCGCGATGTCGATGCCGCAGTGAATCTGGTGGATCCGCTTCTGGTTTCCCTGGAGTTCTTCGCGCAGGACCCGCTCGACCGCGTGCGACACAGCGACAATGTCGGCGAACTTGAGAAGGTTCGACCGGCTGAATCCGCGCGGCCGGGTCATGAGGTGACGCGTGATCACCACGCGCGTTCCCTGACCGGCGAGGCGTGCGGCAATGATTCCCGGCCAGTAGTCGCGTCCTTGATGGATGTGGAGAATCTCGACCCGGCGTCGTCGGAGTACCGAAACCAGATGCGCGATGAGCCGCCACCGCAGCGCGCTCTTCGAAGGAAACGTGGTGACCGGGCACCCGATGTGGCGCGCGCGCTCCTCCCATCGGCTGTTGGCCGCGACGGCCATTCCCACGTGGTGGCCGAGATCGTGCAGCGCGCGGGTGAGTTCGAGCGTTTGATTGTCCACGCCTCCGCCGCTGAAGAGCGAATTGATCTGAAGGATGCGCAGCGACCGGGCGCTGTTCGCGGCTGGGGAAGAGGTGTTCAACGGGAGGAAGATTCCTGCGGCGTGGAGCGGCGCGCGCTGGCTTCGCGCAGTTTGGCGTACTTGAGGAACGTGAGCAGGGCCGACATCCAGGCAATCACAAATCCCTGCCAACCATCGAGGAATCCGGCACGCAGGAAATAACCACGGATGAACCGCCACGGTGGCCGGACGACGAGATCAAACAGGCGTGCGCCCCGGTTCCGCGCCTGCGCCTCGCGCACGAAGATGTCGCTGTAGGTCTGCACCTTCGACAGGTGATGCGACAGGCTGTCGTAGCTGTAATGTTCGAGATCCCCCCGGAGCCGGCCCACGGCGCCGGTGACATCGAGTCGATCGTGCGGATCCTCACCGCCCCACTGCGCGGTTCCGCGGCGCCACAGCCGGACTTTCCGGTCGGGATACCAGTCGCCATGACGGATCCAGCGTCCGGCATAACACGACAATCGCGGCACGGAGAACGCTGCGTAGGGCTCACACGTACCGGGATTGGAAAGCGTGCGGCGGATCTCCGCCTGCAGCTCCGGCGTGACCACCTCGTCGGCATCGATGGCGAGGATCCAGGGCTGGGTCGCCTTGGCGGCTGCGGAATTCTTCTGCGCGATGTGGCCCTTCCACGATTCGCGGATCACGCGGGCCCCGTGTTCCCGACAAATTGCTTCCGTGGCGTCGGTCACCTCGGCGTTGAGCACCACCACGATTTCCGCCGCCCAGGAGGACACGCTCTCCAGCGGACGTCCGATCCGGAGCGCCTCGGCTCCGGAAATCATGCACACGGATATGGGAAGTCGTTCGCTCACGCTGGGGCTTGCGCTGGGATGGACCTTTTTTGGAACACACCCCGCGCGGTGGGGCGGCGGCGCGCGCTCACGCTGGCGCGGGCGCTGGGGCTGTTCTGGGCCGGCAAGGTCATTTCACGGCAACCTAGTGAGCGTCGATGCACTCGGGCAAGCCGCGGCTGCGTTGACAGTCGCGAATTCCTTGCCGCAGGCTGCGGCCCGATGACGAGTCCTTCCGCGCCGGAGATCCGGTCCCTCCGGGGTGCCGGTTTGCTCCGGACGCTCCACGCCGTGCTGCCGCTTGGCCGCAAATACCATCCCGTGCTCGGCCTGTTGAATGGCCGCGAGGGGCTGGCGGCGCTGCCTTTTGCCGGCCGTTTCCTCGTGCATCCGCTGGCGTGGGGCAAATCCGCCACCGGGCTGCTGCTCGCTGGCGAATCCTACGTTCCCGAAGTCCAACTCCTGCCGCCGCTGCTCAAGAGCCTTCGCGATGGAACACTGGTGGATGTGGGCGCCAACATTGGCATCTACCCGCTGTTGTTCCGCAATGCGTCGTCACTCCCGATCGTGGCCTTCGAGCCGCAGCCGCTGCTCTTCCGTCTGTTGGAGCAGTGCGTTCGCCACAACCGGCTCGAAAAGGTCACCTGCCGTCCGGTGGCCTGTGGCGATTCGACCGGCGTCGTCCCTTTCAGCATTGGATTGAACGGCGAGATCGCCACAGGGGCGGCCGCGTCGCAGGTGACCAAATTGGATACATTCGACCTCAACCAGGCGATCCACGACACGCATGCGGCCCGCATGTCGGTCGAGGTGCCGCTCGCGAAGCTCGACGATGAGCTCGCGGGGACGAAGGTGTCGTTCCTCAAGATTGACTGCGAAGGATTCGAGTTCCGCATTCTTTCCGGGGCCCAGCGTATTTTGAAGGAACAGCGTCCGGTGCTGTTCATTGAGGTGCATCCTCTCGGACTGGAGAAATTCGGCAGCTCGGTGAAGGCGGTGATCGATCTATTGTCCCCGTTGTACTCGCTGGAGGCGTGGGATTTCAGCGAAAGCCGGTTCGCACCGAAATGGCTGCGAAGCCTGCAAAAGCACCGCCCTACGGCAGGCCGCAAGCTGAAGGACATGGCCGAGTGTATCGAAGTCGGTGCACGCGAACCCCGGCCTTCGCAGCTCTATCTGGTCTGCCGTCCCCGGTGAGCGAACCGGGCTTTCGGGAAAGGCCCTGGTTCGGGGAATCCTTGAGGGTCAAAGTTTGTCCTCAGGTCCCCCTGTAACCATTCCATCCGGTTCGCATAGAACGGAGGGATGATCCTTTCGATTTTGGAACGGAGGTCGGTGACATCTTTGGATTGCCAACCTTCCGCCTCCACCTGCAAAGATTGCGTGCCCTTGGGGGAGATAAAACTTCGCATGCCAAAGACCCTGCACTGGATTTGTCGCCGAGCCTTGCTTCGATCGCTCCTCAGCCGATTCGGCCTGCTGTGGCTTTGGCTTCCGATGTGGAGCGCCGTCGGCCAGGAGTTCTTCACGCCGGTGGATTTCAGCTATTTGATTTCGTCGCGCCAGGAATCAACGGTCACCCGGACTCGCCCGGTGCTGGTGGACATCGATGAAGACGGAGTGGTGGA
>CANGKZ010000058.1 GCA_947454705.1 Verrucomicrobiota bacterium | reverse complement strand
GACGAACAACGCTGGCTTCCGATCCCTCCCCTCGCTGCCCTCCCACTCAGTCCCCCGAACCGCGTGAACACGGGACTCCCAACTTAATGCCAACAGCCCAATGCCTAGCATCTAGCATCCAGCATCAGGCCTCAGCACCCACCGCCCCGCCCGTCCCGGGCAAATCAACCCCCAGCGATCGCCGGGATGATGCTCACTTCGTCGCCGTCCTTCAGCACGGTGTCGCCGTTCTGGAGAAAGCGGATGTCCTCTTCGTTCACGTACACGTTCACGAAGCGGCGGACCTGACCGGCCTCATCGACGAGACGCTCCTGGATTCCGGGAAAGCGGGTCTGCAATTCGCGGATGGCGGCCTGGACGGTTCCGGGCGCGACCTGAACGAGTTCCTGCTCGTTGGTGAGTTTGCGGAGCGGAGTCGGGATGCGGACGTTGACTGGCATAAAATCGATCTATTGAACGGACACCAAAAAATTCAAACACGGAACCCGAAGCGCGGACTGCGCCCCAGGGGACGAAACACCGAAACGTGAAGGCGGAAGTTCAAACCAGAGTTCGCGCCCGGGCAAGCGACGAAATCCAATCCGCCCCCAACCCTCAGCCCCCGGCAAACGCGGGGATGATGCTGACCTCGTCCCCGGGACGGATCAGCGTGCCCTGGTTTTCCAGAAAGCGGATGTCCTCCTGGTTGACGAAAATCAGCACGCTGCCGCGCACATTTCCCGACGGATCCAGGAGCCGGTCCCGGATGCCGTTGAAGCGCTGGTGGAGCTGATCGATCGCGTCGGCCACCGTTCCCGGGGCGACTTCGACCTGGTCATGATCCCCGCAAAAACGCCGGAGCGTGGGCGGGATCGACACCACCACCCGGGTTCCGGGCGGTGTGGAAATCGTCTGTTCAGGCATGGACCAATTCCGGTTTGTCCTGCGCCAGCACGGCTTCGAATTCGCGCAGGCTCGGACGGATCTCGCGGGTGTTGCCCACGTGACCGGTCATGGCTTCGAGCGTCTTGAGTCCGTTGCCGGTGATGCACAGAACGGCACTCTGATCGGCGGCAATCTTACCCTGGGCGATGAGCTTCTTGGCCACGCCCACGGTCACGCCGCCGGCGGTCTCGGCAAAGATGCCTTCGCACTCGGCCAGCAGGCGGATGCCTTCGCGGATTTCGTCGTCGGTCACGTCTTCACCGTGTCCGCCGGTTTCCTTCATCACCTTGAGCGCGTAGAACCCGTCGGCCGGGGTGCCGATGGCGAGCGACTTGGCAATGGTGTTCGGCTTCACCGGCTTGAAGAATTCGAGCCCGGCCTTCTGTGCCGTGGTGATCGGCGAGCATCCCGTGGCCTGCGCACCGTGGATGGTCCACTTCTTCTCCGGCACGATCCCGAGCTTGGTGAATTCCTGATAGCTCTTATGGATCTTGGTGAGCAGCGATCCGGAGGCCATGCAGACCACGGTGTGGTCGGGCACCTGCCAACCGAGCTGTTCCTGGATTTCAAAGCCCATGCTCTTGCTGCCCTCGGCGTAGTAGGGGCGCATGTTCACATTCACGAACGCCCAGCCGTACTTGCCGGCGATCTCGGCGCAGAGGCGGTTGACCTCGTCGTAGTGCCCCTTGATGCCGACGACGTTCGCGCCGTACACCAGCGAGTTCACCACCTTGCCCTGTTCGAGATCCGACGGGATGAACACGTACGCATCGAGTCCCGCGGCGGCGGCGTTGGCGGCGACGGAGTTCGCCAGGTTGCCCGTGGAGGCGCAGGCGACGGTCTTGAAGCCAAGCTCCACCGACCGGCTCAGCGCGACGCTGACCACGCGGTCCTTGAAGGAAAGGGTCGGGTAATTGACCGCATCATTTTTGATCCACAGCTCGCGGATGCCGAGGCGCTTGGCGAGGCGGTCGGCCTTCACCAGCGGGGTGTAGCCCACCTGGCGGCCCACCGTGGGTTCGCCGGCCACCGGGAGCAGTTCGCGGTAGCGCCACATGGACTGGGGACGCGACTTGATGGACTCGCGGGTGAGGCTGCCGCGGATGCGCTCGTAGTCGTAGGCGACTTCCAGCGGGCCGAAATCGAACTCGCAGACGTGCGTGGCGGCCAGCGGGTATTCCCGTCCGCACTCACGGCACTTCAACGCCTTCATGAAACCGTTCTTCTCGCTCATGATCCAATAGCTCCGCGTCTTCCCTTCCACTGAATCCCGCGGAACCAGGCGTGGGTTCGACTCCGGGTCGATTTGCCCAACAAAAAAGCCCGCTTCACACGAGGATGAGAAGAGGGCGAAAACGCGAACCGGCTCTTCTCATCTTTGTCGGAATCCCGTCGCCGGGACCCCAAACCGGAATTGGCACCTGGACATCGAACTGCCGGTTCGACCGGTTGCCGTGGCATCGTCGGGCCGTACCCTCCGCCACTCTGGATGAGTGTTCCGATTTCTCGGAACGCCGAATCAATGCGTTAGAAACCCCGAACCTGTCAAAAGGAATTTCGGGTCGAGGTCATCCCGGACTGCGGCGACGCTCAGCGCGTCATCGGCCATCCCGCCGCCACCAGGCCCTTGTAGCCGCCGATCAGCGAGGTGACGTTCCGATACCCCATCTGCTGCGCCGCGTCCGCGCTCAACGCGCTGCGGAACCCGCCGCCGCAGTACAGCACGATCTCGGTATCAGGATTGGGAATCTTCGTTTCCAGATCGCGCTCCAGGATTCCCTTCCCCAAATGCATGGCCTGCACGGCGTGGCCGGCGGCCCATTCGCTTTCCTCGCGGACATCGATCAACACCAGCGACGGATTCGCCGCGAGGCGTTCCCGCAGTTGGTCGATGGTGACCTCTTTGATGCGGGTTTTGGCGGCATCGACGACTTTCAGAAATCCGGGGCTGTGTTGCATGGCGAAACGCTAAACCGCGGAAGGCGCGGCTCAATCCCGAAGTTTCCGCTTTGTCGGCACGCGCGCAGCCGGGAGAGTCCGCCCGTGCCGGAGCGCCCGCCGACGACTCGGATCGTCCTCAGCCTCGCCGCCGCAGTGTTCCTGTGGGGCGGGAACAACGTTGCCCTCAAGCAACTGATGCTCGGCTGGACTCCCGCCTGGACCGGCTCCACGCGATTCCTCATCGCCGGCACACTCCTGATGGTCCTGATCCACTGGACCCCGTGGTTTGGGCGCATCCCGCTGCCACCCCCGGAACTCCGACGCGCCCTCTGGTGGCGCGGTGGATTGCTCATGGCGACGTACATCGTCCTGTGCAACGTCGCGCTCCAGTTCATCCCCGCCTCGCACTTCGCCCTCGAACTCTCGCTCTCACCCATCTGGGCCCTGTGGCTGGAATCGCGGGCTCCCGGCGGACGCCATCACCCGCGCCACTGGGCCGCAGCAGCGCTGGCCTTCTCCGGAGTGGGCCTGCTGCTCTGGCCTGCGTTGAAAAATCACGGCGACTCCAAATGGTACGGCGAACTCATCGGCATCGCCTCCGGATGGTTTTGGACCCTGCACAGCCGGCAGGGAAAAAACCTCGCCGCCGGCTGGTCCGCCACCGGCGTGGCCGCCCACTCCATGTGGCGCGCCGGCGTGCTTCTGCTGCCCATCGCCGCGCTCGAACTGCTGCATGCGGGAAAACTCCCCACCTTCTCGCCCCGCCTTCTGGGCTTCCAAACCTACTGCATCATTCTTGGGGGAGTGATCCCGTTCACCCTGTGGAATCAATGCCTCGCCCGATGGCCGGTCAGCCGCGTGGCGCTGTTCGGCAACATGATTCCCGCGTCCACCATGGCCTGGGCCGCCTTCGCCGGATTCGAAAAACCCAGCCCCACCTTTGGCATGGCCATGGTCCTGATTCTCGGCGGCGTGCTGTTGGGACAATGGGATTGGGAGCGGACCTTCGCCCGTTTTTGGATGCCTGAAGATTGAAGCCCAGATTCGGTGGTTCAGAAAGAAAACGACCGCAGATGAACGCAGATGGACGCAGATTCAAAGACACGGAACGTTGGGAAATGAACCTCACCGAACGAGTGAACGATTCAGGAACGGCGTCATACCGATCCTCTCCCTCTGCATCCGCGTTTATCAGCGTTTATCTGCGGTTTGAACTGCCGCTTTTAGATTGAGGATTGAAGCCTATACTCCAGCTGATTCATGAAACCCGTCACCATCCGACTCTTCGTCAAATCCTTCTGTCCCTGGTGCACTGAAGCCACCGAGTGGCTGGATGCGCATGGCATCGCGTACGAGACCCTGAATGTGAGCCGCGACGCCGAGGCCCGAGCCGAAATGCTCGAACTCACCGGACAAACCCGCGCGCCGTCGATCGATGTGGACGGCCACATCCTCGCCGACTTCGGCGCCGACGAACTCGAAGTGTGGTGGAAGCGCATGGACTTCGAACCCCGTCTCCCCTGAGGCGGGATAGACACGGATTGGTGGGAGAGGTTGAAACGTTGAAGAGTTGAAAGGTTGAAGAGGAGGCCGAGCGCCCTGCTCGCGAGTATGGAGTACCGCGTTTACGCGGCTCTGCTGTTGGACGCGGAGTCATCGAAAGGTTGTAAATCGACCAACTGCAAGACTTGAGACGCGTCTCCCCGAACCGCCTTAAGTCAGGCCTCCAAACGAACCAAGAGGCCGAAACGAAACGAGCGCATTCCCCTTCAACTCTTCAACTTTTTAACCCTTCAACTGCCGTTTCTAGGTTGAAAAGTTGAAAGGTTGAAAAGGAGGCCGAGCGCCCTGCTCGCGGGTATGGAGTACCGCGTTTACGCGGCTCTGCTGTTGAACGCGGAACCATCGAACGATTGAAAATCGACCACCTGCATGACTCGAGACACGCCTCCCCGAATCGTCTGAAGACGGGACTCCAAACAAAGGAGAAAACCCTCGCGGCAGCGTCGGAGTCCCCTTCAACTCTTCAACTCTTCAACTCTTCAACTCTTCAACTCTTCAACCCTTCAACGTTTCAACCTCCCCCAAACCCGTGTCCCCCATCTTCGGAAATTCCGAGTCGCCCCACCGCCGCACCTGCACTACAGTTTCCCCATGTTCAATGCGCCCGACGCGTCCCCCGCAGGACGTGTCTCCACCGCCAGCCTCGATTCACTGCAGCGCGAGATCCTCGATCTCAAGCGCTCACTGAACGCGGTCATCCTCGCCCACAATTACCAAGTGCCTGAGATCCAGGACGTCGCCGATTACGTGGGCGACTCCCTCGGTCTCGCACGCCACGCCGCCCGCACTTCGGCCGATGTGATCGTCTTCTGCGGCGTTCACTTCATGGCCGAAACCGCCAAGATCCTGAACCCGGGCAGGACCGTTCTGCTTCCCGACAAGGACGCCGGATGCTCCCTCGAAGAAAGCTGCCCCGGGCCCAAGCTAAAGGCGCTGCAGGATTCGAATCCCAAGTTCTGGACCATCGCCTACATCAATTGCTCCGCCGAGGTGAAGGCCCTGGCCGATTGCATCTGCACCAGCGGCAATGCGGTCAAGATCGTCAACGCCGCCCCGAAGGATCGCGACATCCTCTTCGTGCCCGATGAAAATCTCGGCGGCTGGGTGATGGAACAAACCGGCCGGCCGATGACCCTGTGGAAGGGCGATTGCTACGTGCACGTCGAGTGGACCCACGCCGCCATCATGCGCATCCGGCAGCGTCATCCCGATGCCCCGGTGGTCGCACATCCGGAATGCCCCAAGGCCGTCCGCATGCTTGCCGACGAAGTGTGCTCCACGGAAAAGATGGTCACCTGGTGCCGCGCCACCGCGTCGAAGGACATCATCATCGCCACCGAGGCCGGAATGCTTCACCGGCTGAAGAAGGAGTGTCCGGACAAGAATTTCATCCCCGCTCCCACCGAGCGATGCGCCTGCAATGAGTGCCGGTTCATGAAGATGAACACGCTGGAAAAGGTGCGCGATTGCATGCTGCACCGCACTCCGGAGATCCAACTCCCCGAGGACATCTCCCGTCGCGCCCGCGTCTCGATCGAGCGGATGCTGGAGATCTCAGGTCGGGATTGAATCGATGATCTGCGACCCGCCGGTCGGAGCCGGCGGGGCTCCCGTGCTGGAGCGAATCGCCAGCTCAGCCCCGAGGCGGCGCGACACCGCGGATTCCCCGCGCAATTGCGCCGTCATCAATTCCATGGCCAGCGTTCCCAATCGGAATTTCGGCTGTCGAATTGTGGTCAGCGGCACGCGGAAATACTCGCTCGCCATCACGTTCCCGAATCCCACCACGCTCAGATCCGACGGGATTCGCACGCCCTGATTGAGCAGCGTGTTGGCCGCGCCAATCGCCACCAGGTCGTTCACGCACTGGATCGCCGTGGCCTCCGGACGTTCCTGAATGAACTGCAGCGCCGCCGAGGCCCCCTCCTCCACCGTGGCCCCTGCACCAAAAATGAGTTTGTCCTGCACCGGCAATCCAGCGTCCCGCAGGGCGCGACGGTAGCCATCGAGCCGTTCGGCCGCCCACGGCGTGTTCATCGGACCCGCGAAAAACGCGATGTTCCGATGCCCCAGGCTGATCAGGTGCTGCGTCGCCGATCCGCTGGCCGCGGCGTCTTCGGCGGACACCGAAGGGAACATCCGGCAAAACGGCGCCGGTTGGGAAAGCAGCACCGTGGGAATCTTGCGGCGCGCCAGCTCCTGATAAATCGGGGCCTCCGCCTCCATCCGATACACCGGGGAAATGAACAGACCATCGATCCGTCGCGCCATCAGGCGTCGGATCACTGATTCCTCACGATCCGTCCGGTTCAGCGAATGCGCCAATACCAGATCGTACCCCAGCTGGTGCGCCTGCTGCTCCAGCGCGTACACCATGCGGGCGTAGAGCGGATTGGTGGCAGTAGAAATCACCACGCCCAGCAGCCGCGTGGTGCCGCTGCGAAAGCCCTGCGCGCCGATGTCGGGCACGTAGCCCATCTCCGCGGCGATCTTGCGGATCCTGGCCTTGGTCGCCGCCGATAAATCCGATTTGTCCCGCAGCGCCTTGCTGACGGTCATCATCGATACGCCCGCCGCCGCCGCGATTTCCTTCAGTCGCACCATGTCGATTCCTCAGGATTCAGATTCAGATTCAGACTCAGACTCAGAGATTCCCGCCCGACCATCCGAACTTGTGTCGGAGCGTTCCAAAAAAGCTCGTTCCACTCAACCGCAGCAACCGGACGGTCCGCGCGCTGCGATGAATCCGAACCGTGTCGCCGGATTCGAGGTCCACCTGCTGTTGTCCGTCCGCCGCCAGAATGGCCACCAACCGCGGACTGGTCACCCGCACCAGCACTTCGGAACTCAACCCCACCACCAGCGGACGAATGCTCAGGGTGTGGGGACAAATCGGCGTCAGCGTCAGCACCTCGGCGTCCGGACTCACAATCGCCCCGCCTGCCGCCAACGAATACGCGGTCGAACCCGTGGGCGAACTCGCGATGAAGCCGTCGCACCGATACCGCGTGAGCAACTCCCCGTTCACGCTCACTTCGATCTCGATCAGCCGCGAGGTCTGCCCGCGGCTCAGCACAAAATCATTCAGCGCGATCGAGGTGGTGGTCATGCCCTCGTGGGTGACCGTGGCCTCCAGCAAGGCCCGCTCTTCGAGCACGAACTTGCCCGCGGGGATTTTCCTCAATGCCTCGGCAAGCCGCGACGACGGCACCGCGGTGAGAAAACCAAGCGTCCCGGCATTGATGCCCAGCAGCGGCACGGGAAGACCAGCCACGGCACGCGCGACGCGCAACATGGTGCCATCGCCCCCGACCACCAGCAGCAGATCGGAATTCCGCGCCAGGTCATCGAGACTCTCCGCCGACGGGATGTCGTCACCCAACACGGCGTGGGAATCCGGGTCGCAGCTAACGGTCCGCTTCAACCCCCGCAAGATCCGCGCGGCCCGACGCGCCAGCCGGGCGGCGTTGGGCTTCTCCGGATTGGCGATCAATCCGACGCGACGAATGGAGGCGGCGAGGCGTTTCACGGGCAAACCGGGCTCTGGCCCAAAACGAGTACCATGCGGATCAGGACGGGTGTCACGGGATCACGAGTGTTTCACCAGCAGGACGAGGAATTCCCGATTTCCGGCAGGCCCGAGCAATGGGGATTCGGTGACACCGCGCCACTCTACGCCGGAAAGAGTGTCGGCGACAAATGCTTCCAGCTCGCGAAGCACGCGCGCGTGGATTTCCGGATCCTCGATCACCCCGGCGCCGCGCGAGACCTCTTCGCGTCCTGCCTCGAACTGCGGCTTGATCAAAGCCACCACACTGCCGCCCGCCCGCACCAATCCCAGCGCCGCCGGGAGGATCAATCGCAGCGAAATGAAGGAACAATCAATCACCGCAAGATCGAACGGCTCCGTGTCCGGTCCCAGGAGCGGAAGCGTGAGATGACGCGCGTTCACCTTCTCCCGCACGTCCACCCGAGGATCCTGCCGCAGCTTCCAGGCAAGCTGACCGTGGCCCACATCCACCGCCACCACGCGAGTTGCCCCGTGCTGCAACAGGCAATCGGTGAAGCCGCCCGTGCTCGCCCCGAGGTCAATCGCCCGCACGCCCGGGACCGCCACAGCGAAGTGCGTCAAGGCGTGCTCCAGCTTGTGGCCGCCCCGGCTCACGTACCGATCGCCATGCAGCCACTCCACCGTGTCGCCCTCGCGGACGCCATCGCTGGGTTTTTTCGCCGGATGCCCGTTCACCCGCACCTGCCCCGCCATAACGGCGCGTTGCGCCTGGGTTCGCGATTCGCAAAGCCCGCGGTCCACCAGTGCCTGGTCGATGCGTTGTTTCACCGCACGGAACCTGACCCACACACCGGCCGCTTGCCAAGCTCGCGACCGGGTTTCGCGCTCGCCTCGCCTCCTCCCGCGGGCAAACTCGCGTCCACATGACTGCGGACGACCGATCGCACTGGCTCCGCCACCAGATCCGCGCGGAGATCCGCGCCGCTGGGGGCGCGATCCCCTTTGCCCGCTTCATGGAGCTCGCGCTCTACGCCCCAAATTTGGGCTATTACGAAACCGATTCACGCCGCGTGGGCCGTGGGGGCGATTTCTACACCAGCGTCAGCACCGGCCCGCTCTTCGGCGAATTGCTCGCCTGGCAGTGTCTCGATTGGATCGCCCGCCAGCCCGACGCCCTCACGCGTCGATGGACCCTGCTGGAGTGCGGGGCCCACGATGGCTCCCTGGCCCGAGACATCCTCACCGCCCTTGATGCCGCATCCGCATCCGCCTCGGCAATCGATCCCGAGCTGGTGCAGCAGATCGACTACGTGCTGATGGAGCCTTCTACCAGACGACGCGCCTGGCAGGAGTGCACCCTCGCCCCGTGGAGCGGACGCGTCCGCTGGATCAACACCTGGCCTGACGAGGGAATTCACGGCGTGATTCTCAGCAACGAACTGCTCGATGCCTTCCCCGTTCATCGCATCGGGTGGAGCGCCTCTGCCCGCGACTGGTTTGAATGGGGTGTCACCGCGGAGGGCGATGCGTTTTCCTGGGTCCGCATTTCGAGGGAGGTATCAAAATTGGAACCCCACGACTGGCCGGAAATCCCGTCGGAACTCGCGGACGTCCTACCCGATGGCTTCACCACCGAAGTGGGACCTGCCGCCGCTGCGTGGTGGAAGAATGCAGCGAACGCCCTGCGTGAAGGGTGGATGATCACCTTCGATTACGGACTCGATCGAATCGAATTCCTCCAACCCCAACGCGCCGCGGGCACGCTGCGGGCGTATCGGAACCACATCCTTTCCGGTGATCTTTTGGCGGATCCGGGCGATCAGGACCTCACCGCGCAGGTGGATTTCACATCCATCGCCAAAGCGGGCGAATCGGCGGGACTCGAAACCCTCGAACGCACCAGTCAGCGCCGATGGCTCACGGAAGTCCTCCAACGCCGGGTGAAACAACCAGGATCCGAAAGCTGGCTCACCCCCGAGCGCATCCGCCAATTCCAAACCCTGACCCACCCCCAACATTTGGGACGAGGATTCTCTGTGCTGGTCCAGCGAAGAGAGGGGGGACCAATTAAGAATTTTAAATGAAAAATTAAAAATGGAGAGGACGCACGAGGTTTCGTTTTGCGGTGCCAACAGCACGCCTCGCCGCATCTCAATTTTTCATTTTTAATTTATAATTTTTAATTCCGCTTCGGCTTTTCAGTAGGTCAACAACTCCACCCAATCCTGCCCGCGGGCGAGCAACGTCCACGCCTGGCCGCGTTTGAAGACCAGTTTGCCGCACGGATGCGACCGCCATTCCGCCTCGTTCACGCCGAGCAACGTGACCTTGGCCGGCGACTTCAACTCCGCAGCTGAACGCGGGATGATCCGCAGCGGAACACCGTTGAACGACACCGCCACTTCGTACCCGGCAACCCCGTCCCGCTCCGCCAGCGGATTGCGCTGAAGCAATCGCGGGCTCCGACGCAAGATCGACAGGCTCTTGGCCCGAATTGCCACGCGGAACATCTCCGGTCGGCTCTGCAGGTGCGCCGCGAAATCCACCGCGCCGCCATGCGCCGCCGCTTCCTTCAGCACCGCCGCGGGATCAAATCCGGCCAGGTTGTGCCCGTTGAAATTCCCGTGGTCGTTCCGCTCGCCGTTCTTCTTGGCGTCGTGCCACTGGGCAAAGCGCTCGTTCAACATCAGGTCGAACTCGAAATGACAGTGCGCGCGATCCTTGGTGATCTTCTGATGCGTGTTGGACGTGCGCCCCATGGTCGCAATGCGCTCGCCCCCGCGGACCGGATCCCCAGGCTTCAATCCCGGCCGCACCGCACTCAAGTGCGCGTACAGCGAGAACACCTCCACGCCATCCAGCTGATGCCGGATCACCACGTAGTTGCCGTAATTCGACAACCCCGGCTTGGTGTTCACGTAGGCCACCACGCCATCGGCCGTGGCCGACACGGGATCGATCGGCTCGCCCCGCTTGTCCCGCTGAAGGCACTTGATATCGAGTCCCTCGTGGAGCTGTCCGCCGCCGGATCGCACGCAGCCAAACTGGCCGCTGGTCCAGGGCTTGCCCGAAGTCCCGACGTAGAACCGTTCCTCACCACCCGCTTCCAGAAGCGCACGATTCGCGGTCGGAAACTGAACGGTCGATGCCTGAGCGAAACTGCCGGAACCGAAGGAAGCCAGCCCCAAGGCCAATCCGCCGAACGAAGTCAGAGTCCGGTGAAAAAAGGATCGCGGCTTCAACGCGCCTCCTTGTACGGCTTGGCGGCATCCTCGGAATCATTGCCGTTGGCCCCCTTCTTCGGCTTCACCGGCTTTTCCTGATTCCCAATCTTGATCGCCACGTTGTTGATGCCGCTGACGATGTGGTTTGCCTCCTCGCGGGTGCAGTCGGGCACGAAAGTCAGTTTGCCGTCGCGGAGCGGCACTTTGAGCAGCGGCGCGGCAAGCCAGCGCGTTTCCGTCTTGTCCTTCGCCTGTTCCCAGGTGCTGACGATCGCCAAATGGCGCCCCGTCCGGGACACGGAAGTCATTTCCAGCAGCAACCGGCCGTGAAGCGTGGTTTCGAGCGTGATGGCAAATCCGGTGACGGTATCGAGGATTCGGGCCGATTTGATGTCGCGCTCGTCGATAAACGGCTCTTTTTCGATCACCAGGGACACCGGGCTCGCGCGGAGGACCGAAACCGTGCGTCCGCCCTCGTCCGATTCGCGCTTTTCCACGTGAATCCGGAGGGCGGCGACCTCTTTTTCCTTCTTCACTTCCTTCTTGGAACCGGGGTCGGAAGCACACCCGGAAAGGGCGATTCCGACCGCGATAACCGCAAACGCAGGGAAAAAGGTGTTGATGCGGGCGGGCCAACCCCGCATTTTAAGTGGCGAATTCGCAGACATTGGTAGAAATCGAAAACAGCTATGGGCCAACAATCCAACAAAATCCAGAAACGTCGTCGTCGTGCCTCGTACCTCAAGCGTAAGCAGGCGCGCGTAACCGCCGCCGCTTCCAAGAAGAAGTAAGGCCCAGCTTTCACGACGGCAATCAAGCCACCCACCCGGGTGGCTCTTTTTTTTGCCAACGCACCCTTGCCAGACGCCACCCGGTCCCGCCTACATCTTCCCATGACTCTCTGCGGGATCGGCGACGAAGCCGGCAACAGCCTCGACTCCCAGCTCGCGGCCACTCGACAACTCGGCTGGACCGCTCTGGAAGCACGCAACATTCAGGTCGCGGGCTTTCCCAAGGCGAACCTACACGAACTGCCGGAAGCTGCCTTTGAAAGTGCGGTGGAGCAAATCCAGGCTTCGGGAATTCGTGTGTATTGCTTCGGGTCCACCATCATGAACTGGGCGAAGCGGGTCGGCGACCCCTTCGAAATCACCCTCGGCGAAGTCTCCCGCGCCATCCCCCGCATGCAGCGGCTCGGCACCCGGTACGTCCGCATCATGAGCTTCAAGCCGGATGAAAACGAAACCCTCATGCCACCCGCCGTGGTGGAACGGGTGCGTGAAGTCACCCAGCGGTTCCTCGACGCCGGCCTCCAGCCCGTGCACGAGAACTGCATGAACCACGGCGGCATGAGCTGGGAACACGCCCTCCAACTCCTCGAAGGCGCGCCCGGATTGCAGTGGGTGTTCGACACCGCCAACCCGGTGTTCAACACCGATCGACGCGGACCGCAGCCCTGGAAGCGGCAGGATCCCTGGGAATTCTGGACCCACGTCCGAGACCACGTGACGCACATCCACATCAAGGACGCGCGCTGGAACCCCGCGAAGAACGATGCCGACTACGCCTGGCCGGGCGAAGGCGACGGAGCGGTACGCCGCATCCTGGCCGATGCCTTCAGCCGGGGCTACGACGGCGGCATCAGCATCGAGCCCCACATGGTCGCCGTGTTCCACGACGCCGGGAACGCCAGCGCCCAGGACGACGCCCTCCGCGCCAACTTCGTCGAATACGGCCAGCGCCTCGAACGCCTCATCCGCGAACTCCGCCCCTGACCCTGGTGCTGCATTCCCAATTTTTAATTTAGAATTTAAAATTTAGAATTCTCCGTGAAGTCCCTCTACCTCGATCTCTTCAGCGGCATCAGTGGCGACATGATGCTCGGCGCCCTGTTGGACCTCGGGGTGGAATTCAATGCGCTGCAACGCGAGCTCAAGAAACTGAAGGTGGACGGCTACCACCTTCACGCCGCGCGACGCGACAAAATGGGCATCAACGGGGTCAAGTTCGACGTCCACCTCGACGGCGAACCCTGCGATCAAGATCACGCGCACGATCACGCGCACGATCACGATCACGCCCACGGCCACGATCATTCTCATTCCCATTCGCACTCCCATTCCCATGGTCCCGGAGAATCCGCGCATCATCACGGAGCGCAGCGCAACTTCCGTCAGATCCGCGAGCTGATCCAATCCAGCGAACTCGCGCCCTGGGTGAAGGAACGCTCCCTCGCTGTGTTTCAACGCATCGCCGTGGCGGAGGGAAAAATCCACGGGATGCCACCGGAGAAAGTTCACTTCCACGAAGTCGGCGGCGTGGACTCCATCGTGGACATCGTGGGCACTGCCATTGCCCTGGATTTACTGGGTCGCCCCCGCGTGCTGGCCAGTGGAGTGACCGAAGGCACCGGATTCGTCCGTTGCGCCCACGGACGCTTTCCCATCCCTGCCCCGGCCACGCTGGAGATCCTCGGCGCGCGCGGGATCTCGGTAAGCCAATGCGAGGAACCCGGTGAGCTCGTGACCCCGACCGGTGCCGCGCTGATCGCCGAGTTCGCGGAATCCTTCGGGCCGATGCGCGACGTGGTGGCCCAGAAGGTCGGCTACGGCCTCGGCACCCGCGACAACAAGACACGCCCCAACGTCCTCCGCGCCGTGCTGGGCGCCCCGTCGCAGGCCGATGGCGAGCACGATTGGGAGACCGACACCATCGCCGTGCTCGAAACCAACCTCGACGACGTCACCGGCGAGACCCTCGGCCACTTTCTCGAAACCACGCTCGCGGCCGGAGCCCTCGACGTCTTCCACTCTCCGATCCAGATGAAGAAGAACCGTCCCGGCGTGCTGCTGACGGTTCTCTGCGCGGTGGCGGATGCCGACCGGTTCACCGCGCGGATCCTGAAACACACCAGCGCCTTTGGAGTCCGGCGCAGCGTGCTGGAACGCCGCAAGCTCAAGCGCGAGTTCGTGACCGTGAAGACCGACTTCGGCGAGATCCCGATCAAACTTGGAACCCTCGACGGCGAGCGCGTGCAAGCCGCGCCCGAGTACGACGTGTGCAAGGCCAAGGCCATCCAGGCCGGCGTGCCGCTGCGAACCGTGTTCGATGCGGCTCTGAAACAACTCCCGGAGTGAGGCCTCGGAAAGGTTTTGTAAAAAAGCACTTGCCGGTTGGCGATCTGGTTTCTAATTTCCGCGCCTCTTGGTTGCACCCGTAGCTCAATTGGATAGAGCAGCTGACTACGGATCAGCAGGTTTGAAGTTCGACTCTTCACGGGTGCACCATTCTCCCCCAACGGGTTAGAATCAGAAACAGGAGGCTCGGTTTGACGGATTTGCTACTGCGGTTCTATACTGACCGCCATGGCAAGCCCGGCGGAACCCCAAGATTCCCCTTCCCGTCAAAATCCCAGCCGGATCCCAAGTGGGTTGGAACCTCGGTAACCAACCTCGTTCGCTACGCCCCCTCTGGCACCTACTTCGCACGGATACGCGTCAAGGGGCGATTGATTGTGAAGAGCCTTCAGACGACGGTTCTTTCAGTTGCCAAGCTCAGGCTTCGCGATCTTGAAAAGACTGAACGCACAGCTGCTGAGCTGAATTCCAAAGCTAGCCAAGGGAAACTGCTCGTCGGACAGGCTGCTAGGGTACTGCAAGACAGAGTCGACACAGATACCTCGCTCAAGCCCAAAAGCCGTCTGTACTACAGGCAGCGGATCATCGCCCTCTTCAAGAGTTGGCCGACCCTCGAAACCCAGGAAGTTCGCGAAGTGTCTGAACGGGAATGCATTACTTGGGCTGCGAGGTTCTCCACTCAAACCTGTGCCACTGCATTCAACAACACGGTCGCAGTTCTCAGGAGAATCTTCGACATCGGGGTCGAGCAAGGTGTCCGCTATGGAAACCCAGCCAACTCGATTAAGAAGGCAAGAGTTCAACCGAAAGACCTGCAGCTTCCTAACCAAGAGCAGTTTAACCTCTTTCTTCGATCCATCGAAACGTCGGGCAGCCGTTGGTCGCTAGCATGTTCAGACCTCGTTCGATTCTTGGCCTACGGCGGTTTTCGAATTTCCGAAGCTGCTAACATCACTTGGGGCGACGTGAATCGCGAAAAGGGGACTATTCGTGTCAGCGGAGACCCTGAACATGGCACCAAGAGCGGCCTAATCCGTTTCGTGCCCATCATCGAAGACATGGCCGCACTTCTCGACCGCTTGCAAGAGCTGCAGCCAGATCGCAAGCCAACCGATCGCGTGATGCAGGTAAAGGAGTGCCAAAAGGCCATGGACCGAGCTGCAGCCAGTGCGGGCATGACGCGCATCACCCACCACGACCTGCGTCACCTCTTCGCCACACGCTGCATCGAGTCTGGCGTAGACATCCCCACAGTCAGTCGGTGGCTGGGTCATCAGGACGGTGGAGCCCTTGCGATGAAGGTCTACGGTCACCTGCGCGACGATCACTCCAAAGAAATGGCCAAGAAGGTATCGTTTTCTGCCCCTGCTGGCGCGGAAATGCCTTCGCCAGCCTCAACCATTCCAGATAAAGGCATCACCAAGTCCTAAACGCAGGGCACGAAAGCCTGCGAACACCGCCCATGCCCCAGCTGAGGCGAGGCCTCCCAGAAAGCGCAGTGCGATTTGTTGTACGAAGTTGGAGCTAGATTTCGATGAGGTAGATGGACCTTGCCGCTGCTGCGTGACGTTGGCCAGCAGCAGAGCAAGGCAGCCAAGAAGAAGACCTCAACCATGGAAATTCAGGAAAAATGCTCCAATAACTCGCTATTCTTAACCGTGCAACAGACCGCAGAGCTGTTGCAGGTCAGCCAGAAGTCGGTCTATCGATTGCTCAATCGAGGACTCCTCAAGGCATCTCCCTATCTGCGCCACAAGCTGATCTCACGAAAGTCTGTCGTGGCATTTAGCGAAGCCTGCACCTAGTTCCAGGCCTGTAGTTTCCAAGCCGTCGATCCACCCAGGGTCGGCGGCCTTTTCGTTTCAAGGGAGGTACGGCCAGGTACTGGTGGGTATTCCAGGCAAACACCAGAGCCTTCTCATCCAAAAGAAGGACACCTCTTGGAGTAGACACATCGCACTCACCATTTTTCATCTGACGCAAGTGTCCCTTCTCCAGTGGTTTATCCAGGTCGCCAAAAAAAGTGATCAATCCATGTACGAAATCGAAAGCCGTTTTCGATGGATAGGGTGTAGGCACGAACATGAACGCTTCGACAAACAACGAGCTGAGCACAAACGGCCAGATGGCCACTGGTCAGGGTGCGAAGATCGAAGTCGTGGGGTTCACGGGATGTGCCTGCAAAGTCAGCGGGCTTAGTCCGCTGCATGGCCCAGCACCGACTCCTGCGCTGGACCATCACAAACAATGGAGTAACGGCAGCAATGCCGTTTTAGCGAAGGAAACCATGGATATGAACACGCTTATTGAAGCAGAAGTGGAACAGCCAGCGGCCTCGGTAGTTTCTGGGCAAGTTGAACGTTCAGGAAATGGATCGATCGGAACGGTGCAGTCCGCCAAGGCCTCAGCAAAGCCCGCCAAAGTGAAGCCTGAGCGTCGGGTGCTGAGCGACACCGACATCATCAGCCTGCCGGTCGTGGAATCCACAACAGAACGGATCGATGGGGTACACACCGCGAGGATCGTTCAAGTCCGCACCGCCGAAACGCCGATCAGCACCCGTACAGTTACCCGTCTGTACTTCGAGATCGAATTGGAGACGAAACGAGATGACGGCAAGCCGTACACGGCAGAATACAACTGCCTGTTCAGCTGGAAGCCTGGATCCCAATATCTCGAGCTCGTTGCAATTGTCCTCGGACGTTCGCTCAGCCACGAGGAAATGAAGACGGGTATCCAGCCAGCCACGCTCAAGAATCGTCCGTTCTCGGTGTTTGTCACCGAGCACCTCATCAAGAGCGGTGGAAGCCGTTTGAAGATCCACGAGTTGAAGCCGCTCGTCGCAGAACCCGTCACCAAGGCTGCCTGAGCTACACACACCTGGGGGTAGCGCCGCGCTACCCCCGGGTCTTACCAATCACCTCCCACGCTTCTTCGCCATGAAATCCCTCTTCACCTTCCTCTTCGCTCTGTCGCTCCTAACCGCTGGTTGCAATGCTGCTCCCAAGGTCGCTCCAAAAGCCGTGGTCAAAGCCGATCACTCTGTCGCCCTCGCTACCTTTTCGCTTCTTGGCATAGTCGGAATGGCTTTCGTGATGCGTGACGGCACAGCGAACACGTCGCCCTTCCCCCCCTCCGCCGCCGCTCCTGTTGCCCACAAGGCTACTGAATATCGCGAAATCCGGGAAACGTACTCACCAACTTGGAAGAACCACCTGACCTCGGTGCCGGTAAGCACCCCCACAGTCGCTCCCACCCCTGCCCCCATCGAGCAGCCTCAATTCAAGCCAGCCCACGCTCCCAAGCACTTCATCATCGACGGTACCAACGTCTGCCGTTCCTACGCTGGTAGTGGATTCAAGCTAGAGACACTCCTCACCCTCGTTTCCTGCATCCTTGAGGAAGGCAACACCTTCGAGTGCTACTTCGACGCCTCCACCCGTCACGTCGCTAAGCGCTGCGGTTCCCAGGAAACACAAACTCTCTACCGGAGCCTCCTGCAGCGGTATCCCGTTCTTTTCCGTGAGACGCCTGCCGGTGAACCTGCCGATGACACAATCCTCCTACGTGCCGATCGGGCCAACTGCACCGTCATCAGCAACGACCTCTTCAAGAAACCAGAGGATCAGCACACCGTACGGTTTCCTTGGGTCAATAATCGGGATCGCATCTTCCGTGGTCGGCAGTACCAGGACCAGCTCGTGGTCAATCGTCTGAATATCGATCGGATCGTTCCTGCCACCCTGAATGGTGCCTTGAAGCAGTTCGAAGCAGCCCTGGCCAACTTCGGAGCCGCTGTCGCTGCCTTCCCTTCCCCCAGCTCGGAAGTCCAGCTAGCTGCGTAACTCGCGTTGATTGACGAGCCCTGTCAAGGCCCCGATAGTCTCTCAAAGAAGAGGTCCAAAGCGGCACACAAACTCCCAGAACTAACCAACCATCTAGCCCCATGGCAGACCAGTCCTCCAATGCGATTGTTAATGTCGACCTCGGCAAGTTTGCTGAGCCGCTGAAAACTCTAATCGAAAAGGTATCTGGTGGATTTAACACCATCTACGAACCCCGGGCTATCCTCAAACGCGCAGAGGCTGATGCGAAAGCTCATCTCATCACAACCGACGCGCAGAATGAATCAGAACGCCGAAAGGCACTCGCGCTGCAAATGCGCGATCTTGACGCCATTCGACACCACGCAAACATCGAATCAATCCTTTTCAAGGCAGGCCGAGAATTGAACCCTGACGCTCCAGTTGAATCAGTATCTGTCGACTGGGTATTCAATTTACTCGACAAGGCAAAGAACACTTCAGATGCCGATGTTCAATCTCTATGGGCAAAGATACTGGCTCAGGAATTAAACACTCCCGGATCGTTTTCACAAAGAACCGTCAATTCGTTGGCTAACTTTGATCGCAAGGACGCAGAACTTTTTAGGAGCCTTTCCCGATTCTGCTTCACAATTGAAGGCACATCGTACCCCGTTGTTCTGGATCAGCAGATCCCGTTCCTTGAATCCAACAACCTATCTTTTGAAAATTTATCACACTTGAACTTCATAGGTGCAATTCACTTTGACGGTTTCTCGAGAATCTATCTAAGTGAGATGCCTGATCGATTTACAGTAATGTACTTTGATCAAGTCGGCTGCTTTCAATTTCCTATTCCTCTGGAAAAGCGCTTCGATATTGGCCTTGTAAGGCTAACCACGCTTGGAAAGGAGTTGCTTAGGCTCTGCCCGAGCCAACCTTTGGATGGACTTTGGGAATACTATTTAGAACGCTACTGGAACCAGTTTCGTATTAACAACAGTTGAAGCGCTGAGATCGATAAATACTACCGGCTCGAAACACTCGGTCACTTCAGCTTTCAAATAAGCAAACTCAGGAGGCTTTAGCACATTGCCGATATGTCAGCAACGGTCACTCCAGATCTCACCTTCGAAAACGTCCAATTAGGCGATCTTCTCGATGGAGTCGCAACAATTCGCGTTTCCAACCACATTTCCAAGGTCTTGATTTCTCCTCCAGGAGGCGGGCCAGACAAACTCATGGAATGGGCGTTACGAGAAGTGGGCACAGCTTCAGCCCCTCCGGCTGGCGAGGATCCCAGCAGGTACCGGATCAACGCGATCAGTCATGCAAAAAGGGCGCTCATCTGTCTCGTCGATTGGTACATGGAGCGTGATATGGCGTTCCTGTGTCGAGATGCACCCAGGGACGCCAGGAAGCAGGTTCAGTTTCTGACGAAGCGAGGAATAGTGGATTCCCTAACAGGCAGAGTACTGGAGAGGGCCATCAAGCTTCGAAACGACGTGGAGCACCAGTATAGGGATCCTTCCATTGAAGATATTGAGGACGCCGTTGAGTTGTTACGGAGGACGACTACGGCTCTACGCCTTCACTCAACCCCAGACTACGGTCCATGGATTTACGGAATGTTTCTTTACTCACAAGGAACGGGACATGGAAGGAACTACGCTGAGTTTCGAGGATGGCGCGAGCCGTTGGTAGTATTCTCAAGGTTTTCCGAGAAGCCCTGGGTTGGTGTAGTTCTGCCAGAAACCCCAGCGAAGGCGACTGTACGACGTACAAGTCTGTCCACGATCAGCGCGGGAGATCTTTGTGAGCTTTTGAATCTCGTTGAGCAGCGTTTTCCGATGCAGGGTGGGGCGGCATCTCCGGTCTATTCGAAGCTGCTTTCTTCTGCCATGGGCTTTTAGCGAGATATCTATACGAAGCAGAACGCCGTTTTTCGACCCACTAGCTATGAGCGAAGGCAGCATTCAGTTTCTCCACTGCATGAAGCAGCGTGAGTATTTAGAGAAAGCATTGATTGAAGGGCTCATGTTTACGGTGCATCGCGTTATGTTCTCACCTTTCGATTCTTCATCGGAACTGGAGCGAGAGTGCGAACCCGTCTTTGACCTCATGCGGAGGCATTTGATGGGACTAGGAGTTGCCTCCAGCGAGATGCGAGAAACCATGCGTGTGCTATGCCACGGCATTGGCAACATCTCGATGTCTATTCCAATGATCTGTTTTACAGAGGTACAGCATGGCAGACGGATCGGCCAGCACGGAAGGAGCTACGGACGCTTTGGACTGGTCGTAAAGCGCAGATGGCTCGCCCGCCAAGGGGCCGATCGGGTCATTTACGTAGGCAGTAGCACGCCAATATCTAAACACCTGTTTCACCTTCTCGCTGATAAGAGGATTCTATCAATCCACAAAGCCCCCAATGGAACCTTCAATTTCAGCAATGCAGCCATGATCGATGCGATCCGATTCGCTAGCTTTATCGAGCAAAGCAAAAACCTAGAAGAAGCTGAGTGGAGGATCCCTGGTCAGTTTAGTTTTTTTGGGGGAACTTCTTGGGAAGGGGTAAAGATTCCACTTCCAATCTCTGAGATTGAATTCGTTTTCGTCAGTCAGGATTCTGACATTGATCCGCTTCGAAGTGTCGTACGTTTCCTATCCTCAAAACAGGGATGCACATCACCTCCGCCTGTCATTGTTTTCCCGGATACTATTCCCAGCAGTCCAGGAGCCACAGAAGGACCCGCAGCTCCATAGGCAACCATTACACTTCCCCTCTTCCTACGTATGGCTACACCTCCGTAACCTGAGGCAGATCAGTATTTTGACGTCTCATTTGGCATCCCCAAGGCCATCGATACATAAATACTTCCAGGTCGAGTTTCCCTTTCTGGAGTATTTCCCAGCAGTACCCCTCTTCAAATACCCATGAGGCCTACGGCAGGATGCTGATTTCCAGAGCCATACCCCTGGCTTCCCTACCCTGAATCAGGATTCAAGTATGATGGGTGTATAGTATTAGTTAGGGGCGAGCAACCTTGGTGCCCCCTTGCCAAGTCGAACTGTGCCCCATGGCGAGTATTTCTGGGTGAGTATTTTTGAGGTGGGGCTCGGTACCAGTATTTCCTCAAGGGGTTCCTGCTGCCCATTTTCGGCCATTGGATCCCTCCGGTCATACAGATATCTATTGACCGCATAACGGCATACTGGTATAAATAGAGGATACTACTCGTATCTTTTCCTATTTTTCTTCGTTCTGACTTCGTCGGTTTTTTCCATCGGTTTCAACAGCACAGAATTTCCATGCCTACAGTCATCCAGTCTCGAATTGCCTTTGGTGCCCTACTCCACAGCCTACGCATTGACCGTGGCTTTACGCTCCGTCGCCTCCAAGAGGTGACAGGGGTCACGTATTCCATGATCTCGTGCATTGAGCACGGTGATAGGGCCATTGGTGCAGACGTCGCTGAACGCATCGCCACCGCCTTCCAACTGGAGGGCATCGAGCGAGAGCAGTTCCTCTTCGCTGCCGCCGCCACACGGCGCAAGGACAGGCTGGTAGCAGCGGCGCGAACCCTAGCCCCAGAGCTGGTGAACTTCGTTCCCACTGCCCTGGCTCGCTTTGGGGTGGATCTGGCAGCTGTCGACCGGTGCGAAGTCCGACACCCCCGAGGCATCGAGCGTGCCCAACTGCTCGAAAACATGCGTTCGGCCATCTCGGTCGGCTGCGAGGAGATCGACCGAAGCCAACTCCTGTTCTTCAACAGTGGGGGTCAACGCCTCGCCTGTGCGTTGGTCGTTGCCCCCGTGTCGTAAGGACACCTTTTTCCGGAGTCACAATTGAACCTATCGAGGAAACACCCACAGCCGCCGACATACGCAGGTCGGAATTGAAAGCTGCGCTTTTTTGAAACTACCGATGATGAATGCGAAAGAAGGTAAATCAGTAACCCCAGTCGACCTGAGTACGACTGTTGAAAGTATTCTTGGCCCAGTAAACTGGATCACCGAACAGGAAGGCTTTGTCACCTGCCCCGGCCAGTCGCTCCACACCCACAGGACTGGGAAGCGTGACTGCAAGCTGTACCTGGGCTCAGTTCCAACCTTGAAGTGCTTCCACGCGAGCTGTAGCAGCCTCGTGGAGGCCAAGAATACTGAACTGCGCCGTGCACTTGCTGACCCGCAGCGAGCAAAGGACGCAGCCAAGAGACGCCTGTCTCCTGAAGAGAAGCAGCGAGTGGCAGAATTGCAGCGCAAGGAGCAGGTCAGGCTGCGTGCTGCAAAGTCAAAGGATCAGATCCTCCAGCAGTTCACGTGGCCCTTTGAATCCATTCAGGCCGATTCCCCAGTGCCTGTTGCCCCAAACCCAGCCAACCACTGGCGGCCGTTGATCAGCCTATTCCAAGAGGGCGACATCGTTTGGAGTGGCTCCCTGTACGACTCAGGCAAGCCTGCCCACCACGTCCACTTTCGTACGCGTGAACAGTGGCTACAGGGTAGTCATGCGCATGGACAGTTCATTTGCCCTGCTGTCTTCAAGCCTGATTCGTTCATTCGGGGAAACGACCACATCGTTGCTCGTCGATTCCTAGTCGTTGAATCAGACGAACTGACCAAGGACCAGGTGGGAGGGGTGTTTCGATGGCTCAAGGACAAGGTTGGCCTGAGTCTCAAAGCCATCGTCGATACTGCCGGGAAGAGCCTGCATGGATGGTTTACCTATCCAGAAGCCAGCGTCGTGGACGATCTGAAGCTCGTTCTACCAGAGCTTGGGTGCGATCCGAAGCTGTTCACCGCTTCCCAGCCTGTTCGACTGCCTGGGAAGTTGAGGGATGGGAAATATCAGCGGCTGGTGTGGTTGAACGACGGAGGTGTCCTGTGAGTGCCGTCCAAGAAGCTCTACCGCTTCCCCAGCTGTTCTATTCAGGAAGCTCCAAGAACTACTACCGCGCTGACTCAAAAGGCCGCTGGATCGCCTTGAACGAGAACTCTGCGCTCAAGTTCATCCGCTCCGAAGCCTGGGGAGGTAGGTCAGCCAACGGTCTGGACGAAGCAGACGCCTGTCTGCTGCGAATTCAGAGCGAGCAAAACGTGGATTACGTCGGGCCAGTCGCTGGGTTTCCAGCTGGCCCACGGGAGATCAACGGTCGCCTAGTTTTGATCACCGACTCTCCTGCCATCATTTCGCCCAAGGCGGGGCAATTTCCTCTTCTGGATAGCCTTCTGGAAGGAATGTTCAACGATGCCACACGCGATCAGCGCCCTTTCCTGTACGGATGGCTAAAACGCGGCATCGAGAGTGTTCAGCAACAACGGTGGTCACCGGGTCAGGTCCTGGCACTGGGTGGTGAAGTAAACTCTGGAAAGTCGCTTTTCCAACGCCTGGTCACTGAACTCTTGGGAGGTCGTGCCGCGAAGCCGTACAAATTCCTGACTGACCGCACGCAGTTCAACGGCGACCTCTTTGGAGCCGAGCACCTGATGGTGGAAGATGAGGCAGAGTCCATCGACATCCGCGCACGGCGTCACTTTGGTGCAGGGATCAAGGGCATAGCCGTGAACAGGGACCATCAATGCCATGGAAAATACCGTGAGGGCCTAGTCTTGACGCCAATTTGGCGCATGACCATCAGCCTAAACAACGAGCAGGAGAGGCTACAGGTACTGCCTCCAATGGATGCAGACATTGCCGACAAGGTGATGCTCCTTCGGGTAAATCGCAAAGCCATGCCCATGCCGACAGATACAGCAGAGGAAAAGGAGCGTTTCTGGGCTGCCCTAAAGGCGGAAATGCCCGCTTTCGTTCACTTTCTGCTCAACTGGCAGATCCCGAAGGAGCTGATCTGCCCACGGTTTGGCGTTGTCCACTACCACCATCCACAATTGCTTGAGGCACTGGAGCGAACAAATCCAGAAACCAGGCTGTTGGCTCTGATCGATCAGGTGCTCTTCCATCCCTCTGGATACCCCACTGATCTGCCGTTCGATGGAACGGCAGAGGATCTGGAGCATCGCCTGAGGCGTCAGGAGGAGAACCGTCGACAAGTTGAGCAGCTCCTAAGCTTCCCTGCTGCCTGTGGCACCTACCTCGGGCGCCTGTCCAAGAAAGCGAACCGAAGGGTCAGCGAGCGGATGGTTAAAGGCCACACGACCTGGACCATCCTCCCCCCTCAACGGGACCCTGAACCTCCGTCGGGTGGGGAGGTGATGCAAGTTTCAAACAAATCGATGCCGCTAGACTGTTTCACCCCGTCCTCGTCCCCAGGAAGGGCAACATCTCCTCCTCAACGCATGGTTCAGGGTGGGGAGGTGGGGCAAGTTTCCCTTGAGTTGACGAGAAATAATGTAAAGGAAGGCAAAGATGCATCTTTCCCGTATGGACTTGTGACAAACTTGCCCCACCCGTCCACCCTGATAAGGCCTCCCTCCCCTCCAGCGCTAAGCAGACTGACCGTTCCATGCGTCAGCCAAGCCGGCCACCTGGGCCAAGAATCTATGGGTAGCCCTGCTAGGAACTAGCGGCAAGGCCGATCGCCAGTCACCAGCCTCGAGGTCCACCCTTCCAAAGAGGGTGGAGGGGTGTACGAGGCAATGCACAGTTCCCAACGTCGTTTCCGCAGAATCTCAGCCCTCTACTCAATCTGGACTTGCCGTCCAGGAAACGTGCCATCAACAGCTGCGCACTCAACTCTATAATCGTCACAATGCTCCGACAGTAATCGACATGCCATTTGCCGATTGCCGACACGATGGATTAGCAGGCCGTTGAAAAACCCCTGTTTATCTACCCGATTCTCTCCTGAGCGGTGTTCAAAAGGCTGAAAACTGGATTTGGCAAGAGGGTGGCCCGGCGGTGTGGGGCTGACTGGGTTCCAATTTCCCAGTCTCCCGACACACCGCAGGCTGCGGCGTCCCGCTCACGCAGTCGCCAGTCCGTTCCCAGGCGGACTTCCGAGCAGCTTACCCATACGCACCAAATTGTAAGAGGTGAAGATCAGACAGGTACTCAGGCCGATTCGGTCCGTACCCCGTTTGCGTGTCCTGCGAAGTCCGCCGATCTCTTTGCACCAACCGAAAACCTCTTCGATCCGTTTGCGGATCTTTTGGCTGGTTTGGTATCCGAGACTTCGTGTTGTCCGCCCGTCGAGGCCCTCAACGTTCCGGCCTTTCACCGTGGCCACGTGGGGCTTGATTCCATTCTCGCGGCAGAACCCAACTACGTGGGCACTGTGGTAACCCTTGTCGGCGGCGAGCGTTTCAGGGGCTTTCTCCGTGAGATCAATCTGTCGGGCGAGAAGTTCGGTTGCCGCTTTCGATTCCGTCGTTCCGTGAGCCGTGCTGACCAAAGCCTGAACACACAGGCCGTTGCGATTCTCCATCAGGGCATGCAGACCGAAGCTCAACCGGGCCTCGCGACCGTTGCCCTTGCGGGCCAACTGCGCTTCCGAGTCAGTGGTACTCTGGTGAGTGGCGTTGCTGCGCTTGTACCCGTGGAAGTCGACCGTCGGATTTCCGGAGTCTCCATCACTCGGGTTCTTCGGGCCGTCCTTGGGTTGGAATCTTTTCAGGCTCGCCCAGGCATCGATCAAGGTTCCATCGACCGAGAAGTGGGCCTCGCTGGTCCAGCCGTACTCCCGAGCCATGGTCACGACGCGGGCGAAAAACAGTTCAGCGGCCTGGTGGGCCAACAGACGCTCCTGATTTTTGG
>CANGKZ010000057.1 GCA_947454705.1 Verrucomicrobiota bacterium | reverse complement strand
TCCCGTAGCCGCCGCCGGGAGAAGGCGGATCATCCGGACGAGGATTGGCATCCGCCGTTTCATTGGGGTTGCCCGACCGCAAACCCGGTTGCCCGCGCGATTTTGGAGTGCGGCGGGAAGCGGAGCGCCACGCCGCTTTGGTCGGCACGACGGGCACGGAAATCTAACCGCGTATGACTCTCGGTAAACGGGGTAGCGGTTGCCGGTCGGTGCTGCTCTGAATCCGGACTCAAAAGCGGTGTCGACGCTGCGCTCTGCCACCGCACTCCAAAAGGCCGAGGCCTCCGCCAAGGCTAGAGGCAACTCTCGCCCATCCATCGAGCATCCAGCATCTTTTCCCCATCTCCTCTGCGACTTCACACGGGTTCCGCAGACGAAATTAGGGCTCGGGTGGAACCGAGCCCTCCACCGAGACACGATCTCCGATCTGCGATCTTCGACTTCCTTGTGCAGCAAAAGAAAAAGGGCGGATGCCGTTTGGCATCCGCCCTTTTCAAAGGTGAGACGAAACTAAACTAATCTAATTCGCGTTCCGACCCGCGGTCGCCGGCTCAGTCAAAAGCGTGGCCGGCGCAGCACAGCACGTTCTTGAGCTTGTGGCGCACGAGCTCCTTCACCGCCTTGCGGGCCGGAGCGAGGTACTTGCGGGGATCGAATTCCTTGGGCTTGGTCACGAGGACTTCGCGGATCGCGGCAGTCATCGCCAGGCGCAGGTCGGTGTCGATGTTGACCTTCGTGCAACCCACGCGGCGGGCCACTTCGATGTCGGCTTCGGACACACCGGCGGTCTCTTCGCCGAGGTCGCCACCGAACTTGTTGATCTTCTGGGCGAGATCCTTGGGCACCGAGGAGGCACCGTGGAGCACCAGCGGGTAGTCACCCATGCCGGCGTCGAGGAGCGCCTTCTTGATCGCCTTGAGGCGTTCGAGATCGAGGTGCTGCTCACCCTTGAACTTGTAGGCGCCATGGCTGTTGCCGATGGCGACGGCGAGGGAATCCACGCCGGACTGCTTGACGAATTCCACCGCTTCTTCGGGGTGGGTGTAGCAGCCGCCCTTGGAGTAGGCGCCGCCTTCTTCGCCGTCGTCGTGCTGCGCACCGACGAGCATGCCGAGTTCGCCTTCGACCACGCAGTTGTGCTTGTGGGCGTAGTCCACGACCTTGCGGCAGACTTCGACGTTCTTCTCGAAGGGATCGTGCGAGGCGTCGATCATGACGCTGGTGAAGCCTTCATCGATGCACTGCTTGCAGAGCTCGAAGCTGTCACCGTGGTCGAGGTGAACGGCGATGGGGATCGTGGACAGGCTCACCGCGGCCTCAATGAGCTTCTTGAGGTACACGGGATGAGCGTAGTCACGGGCGCCCTTGGAAATCTGGAGCATCACGGGAGCTTTTTCCTCTTCGCAGGCTTCAATGATGGCCTGGAGGAGCTCCATGTTGTTCACGTTAAAGGCGCCGAGGGCGTACTTGCCCTTCAAGGCCTTGGCGAACAGGTCGCGCGTGTGAGTCAGTGGCATAAGCGTTTTCGGTTCTAGGTTGTCTGCCGCCGGAGGCGGACGAAGGGCAAAGCGTATCCGAGGAGCCCTCGAATGGGAACGCGATTTTTCCGGAAGAGGGTGGCGGACGGTATCAGTCGGCGGACAAGGAGTTTCCGGCCGCGTTTCCCGTTAGACAAATCTCCGAAGCAGGTGCGTCCTCCCCGCAGACTCCACATCATGTCCCCCCAGGCCCTCGAACATCTCTACGACCGGCACGCGCCGGCGTTGTTCGCGTTCCTGCTGCATCTGACCCGGGACGAGTCCGACACCCGCGATGCCCTGCAGGAGGTGTTTGTCCGCATCGCCAAGCGCCCCGAACTGCTGGTCGAGGTACGAAGCGAGCGGGACTTCCTGCTCCGGCTGTCCCACAACCTGGCCATCGACCTCATGCGCCGGCGCGCCACGCGTCGGCGCGCGCACGATGCCCTGGGACTGGAGCCAGCCTCGCCCTTTGCCCCATCGGCCGATCCCGACCAGGCCGCGTTCCGGGACCAACTCGCGACCGCCATGTCGTCCCTCCCGGACGAACAACGCGCCGTCGTGCATTTGAAACTGTGGGAAGGCCTGACCTTCGAGGCTATCGCCTCCCTGCTCTCCATCCCCCCGAACACAGCCGCCAGCCGGTATCGCTACGGCCTAGACAAACTCCGCGAGCACCTGCGTCCCCTTTACAACGAGATCCAATGACTGACCCCTTCGAAGACCAGTTGAGGAGAACCCCTCCGCGGGCGCTGCCACCGGAGTGGAAGGCCGAGATCCTGGGCGCCGCCACCGCCGCGGCGATGGAGTCGCGGAGATCCCGTTCGCGACCGACCGTCGGGACGTACCAAAATTGGTGGACCCAACTTTGGTTGCGCATTCCGCTGCCGACCGTGGGGCTGGCCGGGGCGTGGGGGATCGCGCTGCTGATCTCGGGCGCGGAGTCGTGGTTCGCGCCGGTGTCGAAGGAACGGCGGGATCCGGTATCCGCCCAGCAGATCGCCACGGCACGCGCGGAGCGGCAGGCGTTGTTCGAAGAGTTCAGCCTGGCAGATGGCGGCGGCGGGTTGCCGCAGGATTCGATGCCCGCCCCGAAAACCGCCGCGCCGGTCTGGCATCCCAAGCCCCGCAGCGAAAGCCATCCCAACCCAGAAGACCGCTTTGGCGCCCGGCTTCAGGACCGCGTGAGTTCCGCCGCGTAGTGGATTTCAGTCCCCATCCGGACATGAACGTCGAGGTTGAATGGCAAGGAGCGGGACCGAGAAGAAGCCGGCGCTTTTGGAGTGCGGCGGGAAGCGCAGCGCCACGCCGCTTTGGTCCGCACGCCGGCCATGGGATTCCACAGAGTGTCAATCCAGTCCTGGGCTTCGACGGTGACCGGTCGGTGATTCTTTGTCTCAGGACTCGAAAGCGGTGTCGACGCTCCGCTCTGCCACCGCACTCCAAAGGCCGAGGCCGAGGCCGAGGCCACGGCCAACTTTAAAGGTAAAAGGAAAAAGGCAAAACGTAGCGCCCATCCAGCATCCAGCATCGTCCACCATCCTTCCCGATCTCCGATCTCCGATCCCCCATCTCCCAGCTCCCAGCTTCCATCTCCTCCGATCCTCCCATGTCCCCCTCCACCTATTACTGCTGGCTCGTCGGCCGACTTTACACTCTCGCGTGGCAACGCCGTCGCCTGCCGCCCGCACACCAACCGCTTCCCGCCCTCTTCCTCCTCGCGGTGCCCGCGGTCGCAATCGTGGTCGTGGTTGGGCTTCTGTGGGTGACCATCGGGGCCGCCATGCTGATCGATGGGGCGTCCTTGAGCGATCTCACGTGGCGCATCGATCGGATGGTCTGGATTCTGTTGGCCATGGTCGTGGGCAGCTTCGGCTTCGCGACGGCGTTGATTTCGTGGCTGGTCTGGAACCAACGCGCTGCACGAATCCGAGCCCTGGGAATCAGCGAGGCTCCGGCAGTTCCTGAACCCCACGCCGCGTGGCGTTGGACTCTGGGGCTTCTCTATTTCGCCGTGTTTTCGCTCCTGACTCCGTTGTTGTTGTTCGGGCTTTTCGAAAACCTGGCCGGTGCCTACGCCTGGAAGACAACCCGGAATTCACTGCTCGCGAAGGGCGAACGGCTGACCACGGAGGCCATCATCCCGCCTTATATCGCCGGCGATCAGAACGCCGCCAACTGGCATCTGCTGCGGGATCTGTTCCCAGACCAGGGACCGAACGATTCCGCCTCGCTTTCCAATGCGATGGCAAAATTCAATGTCTTCCTCCTGCCCTTTTACGCCCTGCCTCCGCGGACGCTTCCCAACGGCCACAACGACCCCTCCCCAGTTCCTATGAAGGAGTGGGCCAACGCGTTCCGCATCGCATCAGGAGTGCTCACCAATCGAGTTCACCGCGTCTTGGTTTCGGACCTGTTAAAGGATGAGGTTTTGGCAAAACGATACGGCCTGAAGGTCGAGCCTTCCACGAATCGCCCGAAGGTCATCGATGAAACTCTGCGAAAGCCCCGGGACCTTCCGGACTATCCTGCTGCTGCCGCAGGAGCAGACGACACGACGGTTCTCCTCAAGGGACTCTCGATTGCCGAATCAGAATTCCAGCAGTTGAGTGAAGCCCTCCGCCGGCCGTACGTGCGATTTCCCATCCGTTGGTACGACGGCTTTGGAGCCATGCTGCCGCATCTCGCGAAGCTAAAATCCATTCAACAATGGACCGAGCTGCGCGTCCGGACGCGTCTTGATGCGGGAGACATCGACGGAGCCTTCGAAGATGCCAAGACCGCAGTCCGACTTGCGGAAATGGTTCGCGAGGAACCCCTGATCATCTCCCAGCTTGTCCGGATCGCCCTGAACTCCATCGCGGCTCGCACCATCGATCACGGAATCCTCTCCCATCAATGGACCGAATCCCAATTGCGCGAATTCCAGGAGATTTTCAACAGGATCACGCTCATCGGCGAGATGGGGACCGCCTTTGAAGGCGAGCGTGCGATTGCCATCAGCACGGTCGATAAATGGATCTCAGATCCCCAAAAGGGGGCTGAAGTCCTTCCGGACAGCGAAGCCTTCCCGATGCGCCCCCTGATCGAAAAACACCGGATCCCTGGAGTGAACGGCTTTATCCGATACAATCAGGTCTCTCTCGCCACCTATTACAGTTTGTTGATTCGCTACGCCAAAGAGGTTGAAACCAAAGGATCCGCGACTGGATATTTGGCCGAGGTTGCCGCGATGACCGAGGCCACCGATGGGGCGCTTAAATCCATGACGAAGAGGCAGGATCCGCGGACCCTTTTGACCCGCATGCTCGCCCCTGCGGTCAGCAAAGCGCTGGTCAAGTCGGTCCGTGCAGAACAGCGCGTCCGATTGACTTCGGTCGCCTGCGCCCTTGAGCGATTCCGAATCAAGCATGGCGGATACCCCTCCAGCCTTTCCGAACTCGTGCCGGAGTACGTGGCAAGCGAGCCCCTCGATCTCATGGATCGCAAGCCGCTCCGCTACCGCAAGGAGGTCAATGGCACCTTCACGCTCTGGTCCGTCGGAATCAACGGCGTGGACGACGGAGGAATCCTGCACACACAGAAGAAGGACGACGGGGAAGTCCTCGACTGGGTCTGGCCGTATTAAGCCTTCGGATTCGACGCTCGACGGCGGGTTCAAATCCAATTCGCATCCACCGCATGACGCCGCTCGAATCGCAGTTCCTCGGAGCCGCCGAAACCCACGACCCCGCCGCGATTCGCGAAGCCCTCGCGGCGGGACTCGATGTTCAGGCGCGGATCGACGGACGCACGCCGGTCCAGTGGATGCACGAGATGTACTACCGCTCCGACGCCTTCCCGGAGTGCCTTCGATTGCTGCTCGATGCAGGCGGAACCCTGGAGGACCCAAAATTGGAACCCGTCCTCCTCAACGACGCCGACGCCCTGCGCAATGCCCTCCGCGCCGACCCAACTTTGGTGCACCACCGAACCTCGCTCGTCAGCACGTTTACCCCGTTGGAAGAGGCCACCCTGCTCCACGTCGCGGCCGAATATGGAAACGTGGCCGTCGCCCGGGTGTTGATCGAGGCCGGAGCGGATGTGAATGCTCGGGCCGGTGTCGATGAACACGGGCTCAACGGCCACACGCCGCTGTTTCACACGGTGAACTCCAACCGCAATCGCTCGGAGCCCCTCATGCGCCTGCTGCTCGAAGCCGGAGCAAAGCCGGATCTGCTGCTGCCGGGAATCGTGTGGGGAAAGAGCTTCGAGTGGGAAACGACGGTCTTTGATGTGACGCCCATTTCTTACGCGCAGATGGGACTGCTGCCGCAATTCCAGCGCACCGAAAAGGACATCGACCACAACATCCGCCTGCTGCTGCGCGCGTGTGGACGCCCGGTGCCCCCGCTGCCCAACATTCCCAATCGCTACCTCTATCCCAAGGCGAAGCGCACCTAACAGCCAGCGGACCGCAGCGCCTTCCGCCTCCGGTCCGTCCTTCTTCTCCGCGCCTCTGCACCTCCGCGGTGAATTCCTTTCGGCAGCCGTTTACTTCACCGACGGCGAGTAGAGTTTGACGCTGAATCCCTGCGGATCCCACCGACCGGCGTACACCATCAGATTGAAGTATTTCGAAACCGTCTCAAACGGAGGCAGCAGGTTGAAGTCGAACATCTCCTTCATCGACTTGATCTGCGACGCCGGAGTTCCGGGCGGGAACATCTTGGCCATGTCGCCCTGGCGGAAGGCTTCCCACTTGGCCCGCGCGACTTCGCGCTGATCCTCGTAGCCGAAGATTCCCTGGCTCATTCCGCCGACTCGGCCGGCCGCCTCGGTCAACGCCGGAAGTTCGCGGAGCGACTTTCCGTTGCCATCTCCGCTGCGGAGGAATTCCTCCAACATTGCGGGATGCGTTCCCATCGCCACATAACCGCTGCCAGCCGCGAACTCGAACAAGCCGTCGGTTCCAGGAGCGCCCATCGACAGCTTCACGCCATACACCTTGCGGCCATTGAATTCGCGCACTTTGGGCTCCTCCGCGCCATTCGGCAGCAGGCCCGCAGCGGCGCGGAATCCCAAAGCCAGTTGATCGGCATTGCCGGACCCCAGCAGCGAAACCGAGGGCGGATTCGACAGCTCGACGAGCGTCGTACCCTTGGGTGCTTTTTCGTAGCTGATGAAATCGTCGCCCAGGTTGGCGATGAAACTCTTCCGGAAATCAAAGGAGGGATCCTTGTCCTTGCCCAACGCGGCGAGCGACATCTGGAGGAATCCGCCGAGCTGCGGCGAGATCTGCTGGATCATGGATTCCAACGTGGACCAGATGCGCGGGCCATCGATGCGCCAGCGCGAGAAGCGCACCGCATCGGCGGGAACGAACGCCGGAGGTGCCGAATCCTTTGCCTCGACGGCGAGCAGCTTGAAGATTCCACCGCGTACCGATTCCGGAACGTTGAGGGCCACGAGGGCGTATTCGCCATCGGCCGTGCGGCTCGCGGAGATCGTCGCCGACTTTAATCCCTGAAGCCCAAGCGTGCTCAACGCCTTCTTGGGATCGACGCCCATGGCATTGGCCTGGGGTTTCAGCTTGTCGCTTCCCTGCTCGATCGCTTTGTACACCGCGGCGAAGTTCAGCCAAGCGTAGCCGTAGGCGTCGCGAATGCCTCCCGAAGCCACGCTGGACCGGTAATCCTCGTTGTCTGCAAGCGTGGGGGCGGATCCACCGGTCAGCACTGCCACCAGCGGCTCCACGGTCTTGAGCGAATCGGTCACCACGAGGACCGAGCCCACCTGACCAAAACTGAGTTCGAACTTCCGCGCCGGCACATCGGAGTCGTCATCGTCGTCCCCGTCGTCGTCGGCATCCGCATCCTTGGACTTCGCATCGGCCTTCAGCACGCCCTTGGCAATCGGCTTGGCCTTGGCCTTCGACTTCATCTCCTTCGGATCAATCACCACCGTGGTGAACTCCACGTCCCGGAGCTTCTCGGTCTTGAGCGGCTTCTTGGCCTCGGTGAGTTTCTGGCGAGTCTCGGTGAGGCGCTGCTTCAAGAGGTCGGACTGATCCTTGGCATCCACCACCAACACGAGCGCACTGGTGGACGACGCCTGATCCTTGTCCTTGTCGCCGTCCGCCGGAGCGGCCCCCGCGGGCTTTTGGAGAAGTCCGAAGCTCACCTGCCCCTGAAGGATCGGAAGGTAATCCGCGACCTTGATGCCGGTGTCCTTTTCCAGATCACCGATGAGCTTTTCAATCACCGCAGCTTCCACTTTTTCGCGGAAGGGGCGCATCGCAGGATCCGCCCACAAACGTCCGTAGGCGGACTGCAGGAACCCGGTCCGTGCGGAGGACCAGTCAGGAACGCTGGCGAGAACGAGGGTGTCCTTGGGGAACAACGCCCCGGGTGCCGGAACGGCGGCACGAACCGCCGCCCCACACAGCACCACCAGCGCAACAAACACCGCACGAATAGGCATTTTCATGAGACAAAAGGGGAAGACCACCACCGCGGCAACCTCACGATGAAACCCGGGTTTGCAAGCGGCTTCTGGCGCACAGTCAGCGCCCAACCGCCTTGGACGGTTCCTTGGCCGACGCGCGATCCGACTTCATCAAGTGCGGCGGCTCCAGGTACCGATAGGCATTGCTCGGGTTGTCGTTGTCGTAGGCAAACGCATCCCGGTGCTTGAGGAAGAACTTCACCTGCTCCACCGGAATGGCGAATCCCAGGCCTTCGCCAAAGGTGAGCTTCATGTTGGTGACGCCGATCACCTCGCCCCGCAGGTTGAACAGCGGTCCGCCGGAATTGCCGGGGTTGATCTGCGCGGTGGTTTGAAGATAGAGGTCGCCGCCCATCGGACGCGTCTTGGTGCTGAGAATGCCCTCGGTGACGGTGCGTTCGAGTCCCAGCGGACTCCCGATCGCAAACACGCGTTCGCCCTGGGCCAGCGCATCGGTGTCGCCCAACTGCACGCGGTGGAACTTCGGCGCCCCGGCATCGTCCACCTTCAACAGCGCGAGGTCGGCGAACTTGTTCATCGCCACGATGCGAACGTCCTTGTAGCTCTGCCGATCGAGCTGGCCGTTCTTCTGGTGGTACACTTCGATCGAGATGCGGGTCTCGCCTTCGATCACGTGGAAATTGGTGATCAGGTATCCATCCTCGTTGAGGAAGAATCCGCTGCCCAAACCGCCCGGCGTGCGAACCTGAACCACGCCTTCGCCGAGAATCCCGACCAATTCACGGACCGAACGCTCCGGCGGCGGAGTGGCGGCGACCGAATACAAACCGCCGGATGCTGCGGCGGCGGCCACCGCAGCGGACGGCGGCTGAGCCACGGAAGAAGGAGCTGCGGAAGGAGTGCGGGCCGGGGCCGGCGCCTTCGAAGGGGCGGGCGCGGATGCGGCGACTTCGGACTCGTTCCCCTTGAGGATTCGGACGATCTGCGCCTTCGGGATGGTGAGGACGGTGTACCCGATGTCCACCACCACGGCGTCCTTCTTCTCGGCCAGGATGGCACCGGTGACGGCTGCCTTTTCCTTGAGGACCACGGTCTCAGCCGTGGCAGCGAGGAATCCGGTCCCGGCAAGAGCAAGCAGCCCGGGGATCCACGGAGACGGCAAAGGCAAACGCATGGCGCAACGCTAGACACCTCCTCCCCGATCGGCAAGCCGTGGACAGGCGAAGTTCGGGGTTCCGTGTAAAATGGTCGTTGGAGTGGAACCGCAGAGACGCAGAGGCGCAGAGAAAATAAAACGAGGAGGAGACGGTGGAGGGCGACGGGTTCTTTGGGGTTCGTGGTTTCGATTTACCTTTCGCCTCTCGCCGCTGAATTTCGCCCTACGTCGTGGAGTGCGGCGGCAGAGCGAAGCGCCGACGCCGCTTTCGAGCCCGCGTGCAAAGCAACACCGACCGGCAACCTTCGAGGCCGTCAACCATTCCCCTCTCTGCGTCTCTGCGCCTCCGCGGTTCCACTCCCGGCTTCCATCCGTGCTACCGCACTGCGCCACGGGGCGCAGTTTTGTGGCACACAATGGCACAGTGTCACACCTCGGTGGCGATATCTCGGTGCATTGGAAGGAAATCGGAAAATCGAAAACCCCTGAAAACAGGGGGTAACATGGAAAACTTCGCCCTTTTTCCCATCACGGCATCACTCGTGCAGGAGGGAACCAACAATTTAGACGTTATATGGCAAAGGTTCTTGGCATCGATCTCGGCACAACCAACTCGTGCATGTCCGTGATGGAAGGCGGCGAACCGCTGGTCCTCGAAAATTCGGAAGGAAAGCGGACGACTCCGTCCGTCGTGGCCTTCGCCAAGAACGGCGAGCGCCTCGTCGGCGAAGCCGCCAAACGGCAGGCCGTCACCAACTCCCGCAACACCATCTACTCGGTGAAGCGCTTCATGGGACGCAAGTTCGACGAAGTTCAGGAGGAGCTGAAGCGCGTCCCGTACAAGGTGGTTCGCGCCAGCAATGGCGACGCCCACATTGAAGTCGACGTCGAGGGCAAGCCCAAGGCGTTCAGCCCGCAGGAGATCTCGGCGATGATCCTCGCCAAGCTCAAGGCCGACGCCGAGACCCGCCTCGGTGAAAGCGTCACCCAGGCCGTCATCACCGTCCCCGCCTATTTCAACGACGCCCAGCGTCAGGCCACCAAGGACGCCGGCAAGATCGCCGGTCTCGAAGTCCTCCGCATCATCAACGAACCCACGGCCGCTTCGCTGGCCTACGGTCTCGACAAGAAGAAGGACGAGAAGATCGCCGTGTACGACCTCGGCGGCGGCACCTTCGACATCTCGGTGCTCGAAATCGGCGATGGCGTCTTCGAAGTGAAGGCCACCAACGGCGACACCCACCTCGGCGGTGACGACTGGGACAACGCGCTGATCGACTGGATCCTCGAAGAATTCAAGAAGGACCAGGGCATCGACCTCCGCAAGCAGCCCGACGCCCTCCAGCGCATCAAGGAGGAAGCCGAAAAGGCCAAAATCGCCCTGTCCAGCTCCCAGAGCTACGACATCAACCTCCCCTTCATCACGGCCGACGCCAGCGGACCGAAGCACATCCAGAAGACCCTTTCCCGGGCCAAGATGGAGCAGCTTTGCGATTCCCTGTTCGAGCGCACCATCACCCCGGTCCGCGCCTGCCTCAAGGACGCCGGCCTGAGCGCCGACAAGATCGACGAACTCGTGCTCGTCGGCGGCATGACCCGCATGCCCCGCGTGGTTGAGACCGCCAAGACCCTCGTCAGCAAGCCGCCCCACCAGGGTGTGAATCCCGACGAAGTCGTCGCCATCGGCGCCGCCATCCAGGGCGGTGTGCTCAAGGGCGAGGTCAAGGACGTGCTCCTGCTCGACGTCACCCCGCTCTCCCTCGGCATCGAGACCCTGGGCGGCGTGTCCACCAAGCTCATCGAACGCAACACGACGATCCCGACCCGCAAGTCGGAAATCTTCTCCACCGCGAGCGACAGCCAGCCCGGCGTGGAAATCCACGTGCTTCAGGGCGAGCGCCAGTTTGCCCGCGACAACAAGTCGCTCGGCAAGTTCCAGCTCACCGACCTCCCGCCCGCCCCGCGCGGTGTGCCCCAGATCGAAGTCACCTTCGACATCGACGCCAACGGCATCCTGAACGTCAGCGCCAAGGACCTCGGCACCGGCAAGGAACAGAAGATCGTCATCACCGCCTCGGGCGGCCTCTCCAAGGACGAGGTCGAACGCATGCGCAAGGATGCCGAATCCCACGCCGATGAAGACAAGGCCCGCCGCGAAGAAGTCGAGACCCGCAACGAGGCCGACAACACGGTGTATCGCACCGAAAAATTCCTGAAGGAAAACGGCGACAAGATCGGCGGCGAAAAGTCGAAGATCGAAGCCGCAGTCGCAGCCACCAAGGATGCCTTGAAGGGTTCCGACGTGGCGGCCATCCGCACCGCGCTGGAGCAGGTCAATGCGACCATGCAGACCGCGACCGCCGAGCTCTACAAGAACGCCCAGGCCGGAGCCAAGGCCGATGCGGCCGGCGCAGGCGCTGGCGCTGGAGCCGGTCCGGAAACCGCCGATGCGGGCACCGGAGCCAAGGGCGGCAAGTCCGGCGACAAGAAGGGCGACGGCCCGATCATCGACGCCGAAGTCGTGGACGAGAAGAAGTCCTGAGTTCGCGCCGGTTCCGATTCATTCAGTACGAGTCAACCGAACACCCATTTGATTTGCCCGGCCGCGAGTGCGGCGGGTTTTGATTCAGCATCAAACAGTAGCAACTACACAGAGACACATACATATGGCACTCAATGTGAAACCTCTCGGCGACCGCGTTCTCGTGGAACTCGCCGAAGAGAAGGAAGTCAAAAAGGGCGGCATCATCATTCCTGATTCCGCCAAGGAAAAGCCCACCGAAGGCCTCGTCCGCGCCCTGGGCACCGGCCGGGTCTCCGACGACGGCAAGAAGGTCGCTTTCGAAGTCAAGGTCGGCGACCGCGTGCTTGTCTCCAAGTACGGCGGCACCGAGATCAAGATCGACGGCACCGAGTACAAGATCTTCAACGCCGATGACCTGATCGCCATCGTTGGCTGATCCCCCCTGAAACCGAATTCCGAATTCAAACCAAGACACTATGGCTGCTAAACAACTCCTCTTCGACGAAGCTGCACGTCAGGAAATCCTGAAGGGCGTCGAGATCCTCGCCAAGGCCGTGAAGGCCACCCTCGGACCCAAGGGCCGCAACGTCGTCATCGACAAGAAATTTGGTTCCCCGACGATCACCAAGGACGGCGTCACCGTCGCCAAGGAGATCGAACTCCCGAACCCCTACCAGAACATCGGCGCCCAGCTCGTGCGCGAAGTCGCCAGCAAGACCAGCGACATCGCCGGCGACGGCACCACCACCGCGACCGTGCTCGCCGAGGCCATCTACCGTGAAGGCCTCAAGCACGTGACCGCGGGCGCGAACCCCGTGTCGCTCCAGCGCGGCATCCAGAAGGCGGTTGACGCCGCCACCGACCAGCTCGCGAAGATCGCGAAGAAGGTCAAGGACAAGGAAGAGATCAAGCAGGTCGCGACCGTGTCCGCCAACTGGGACACCACGATCGGCGAGATCATCGCCGACGCCATGGACAAGGTCGGCAAGGACGGCACCATCACCGTCGAAGAAGCCAAGTCGATCGAAACCACCCTCGACGTCGTCGAAGGCATGCAGTTCGACAAGGGCTATCTCTCCCCCTACTTCGTCACCAACACCGAGACCCTCGAGTGCAAGCAGGACGACGCCTACATTCTCCTCTACGAGAAGAAGATCGGCTCCCTCAAGGACTTGCTCCCGATCCTCGAGAAGGTTGCCAAGACTGGTAAGCCCCTCCTGATCATCGCCGAAGAAGTCGAAGGCGAAGCCCTCGCGACCCTCGTCGTGAACAAGCTCCGCGGCACCATCAACGTCGCCGCCGTCAAGGCGCCCGGCTTCGGTGACCGCCGCAAGGCCATGATGGAAGACATCGCCATCCTCACCGGTGGCCGTCTCATCACCGAAGACCTCGGCATCAAGCTCGACAGCCTCGAGCTCGCCGACCTCGGCCGCGCCAAGAGCGTGCTCGTCGAGAAGGAAAACACCACGATCATCGAAGGCAACGGCAAGTCGTCCGAGATCCAGGGCCGCGTGAACCAGATCCGCCGCCAGATCGAAGAGACCACCAGCGACTACGATCGCGAAAAGCTCCAGGAGCGCCTCGCGAAGCTGGCTGGCGGCGTTGCCGTCATCCACGTCGGTGCGGCCACCGAGACCGAAATGAAGGAGAAGAAGGCCCGCGTTGAAGACGCGCTGCACGCCACCCGCGCAGCCGTTGAAGAAGGCATCGTCGCCGGCGGCGGCGTCGCCCTCCTCCGCACCCTCCCGGCCATCGAAGCCCTCAAGCTCGAAGACGCCGATGAGCAGACCGGTGTCGGCATCGTGAAGCGCGCCGTCGAGGCTCCGCTCCGCGAACTCGCCTACAACGCCGGCGTCGAAGGCAGCCTGATCGTTCAGGAAGTCAAGCGCCGCAAGGGCAACGAAGGCTACAACGTGGCCACCGGCAACTACGAAGACCTCGTGAAGGCCGGCGTCGTTGATCCCAAGAAGGTCACCCGTTCCGCCCTGCAGAACGCGTCCTCCATCGCTGGTCTTCTCCTCACCACCGAGGCGATCATCACCGAGATCCCCGAGAAGAAGGAAAAGCCCGCTGGTGATCCCCACCACGGTGCCGGCGGCATGGACTACTAAGTCCGTCCGTCCTCTTCACCGAGGAACCTAGACAACAGGGCGCAGCCGTTTTCGCGGCTGCGCCCTTTCTGTTTTTCCACACCCGGTATTTGAATCCGAATCCGCATCCGCATCCGCATGCCGCCGCTGCGTTCAGTGGAAATCGTGCGACAGATTCACCGAGGCTTCCGGACACGAGAGCCGTTCGAACCGCTCGGCCTTCAGGTGAATGGTCCCCTGCTTCACCTGCGCGATCCCTTCCACCACCAAAAAAGGTTCCTGCGTGATCTGCAGCCGGTGCTCCTCAAACAGCGTCGAGGAAATGATCACATTGCTGATGCCCGTCTCATCCTCGAGGCTGAGGAACACCACTCCCTTTGCCGTGCCCGGACGCTGACGGCAGATCACCTGCCCGCCCACGCGGATCCGTTGTCCGTGCACCACCTGCTTCAGATCCTCCGCCGTCCACACATCCGGCAATCGCCCGCGGATCAGCGCCATCGGATGCGGCCCGGTGGTCAGGTGCATCACCGAATAATCCGCCGCCACGCGCTCGAACGCATCCATCGGACGCAGCGGAGACGACGCCGACTCCACCGACTCCACCGGCTCCTCCAAATCGTGGGTGGATTTCGCCGCCCCGCCCGAAGCCTTCCACAGCCCCGGCGGCGATTCGCGCTCCACCTCCCACAACGCCGCACGACGGTCGTTCGAAAGCCCGTTCAATGCGCCGATCTCCGCCAGCGACCGCAGCTCCTCCCGGCTCATCGGCACCCGGTCCTTGAAGTCGGCAATCGACGCGAACCGCCGCTTCCCCCGTGCCGACAGCAGCGCCGCCACCGAGTCCCGGCGCAATCCGTGCACCTGGCAAAATCCCAGCCGCAGCGCGCCGTCCGATTCGATGAGGCACTCCCACGCCGATTCCATCACCGACACCGCACGCACCCGCACTCCGCGACGCCGCGCGTCCTTCAACAGCGTGGCCGGCGAGTAAAATCCCATCGGCTGATTGTTCAGCAGCGCGCAGTAGAACTCCTGGGGCCGGTGCACCTTCAGGTACGCGCTGGCGTACGCGAGATGCGCGAAGCTGATCGCATGGGATTCCGGGAATCCATACAGCGCGAACGATCCCACCGCCTGCACGATCTTCTCGATCACCGATGCCGACACTCCCGCGCGTTCCATCGCCGCCTGCAAGCGCGCCTTCGCCTTGCTCATGCGTTCGTCCGATCGATGAAAACTCATCGCCCGCCGCAGCTCCTCCGCCTCGTCCCCGCTGAACTGCGCCATGGTCATCGCCATCTGCAACATCTGCTCCTGGAACAACGGCACCCCAAGCGTCCGCTCCAACACGGGGATCAATTCTGAGGCGTAATACGTCACCGCCTCCTCGCCGTTGCGCCGGCGCAGGTACGGATGCGCAAGATCGCCCTGAATCGGCCCGGGACGAATCAGCGCCACCTCGATCACCACGTCGTAGAAACAACGCGGCTTCATCCGCGGCAGCGTGGCCATCTGCGCGCGGCTTTCGATCTGGAACACGCCCACCGTGTCCGCCTGCTGCATGAGCTGGAAGGTCGCCGGATCGTCCTGCGGCAGCGCGGCCAGGTCCACCGGACGCCCCTGCGCCTCGGTCAGCTTCACGCACTCCTGCATCGCCGCCATCATGCCCAGCCCGAGCAGGTCCACCTTGATGATCCCCAACTCCTCGCAGTCGTTCTTGTCCCACTGCGCCACCACCCGACCGGGCATCGATGCGTTCTCCAGCGGGATGAACCGGTTCAACAACCCCTGGCAAATGATCATGCCGCCGGAGTGCTGTCCGAGGTGCCGCGGAAGCCGGGCGAGGCGGGAATACAAACTGACAAACGGAAGCGCGCGCGGATGCGACTGCGGCAGCCCTGCCTGCTCCATCTGCGCGAGCAATTCCATGGTGTGGGGAAAATCCCCGCTCGCGAACAAACTCGAAAACCGGTCCAACACATCGCCCGGCAACCCGAGCACCTTTCCCAATTCGCGCGCCGCGCTGCGTCCGCGATACGTGATGATCGTGCCGGTCATCGCCGCCCCGTGCGGACCGTACCGGCGATACACTTCCTGGATCACGCTCTCGCGCCGGTCCCCGCTCGGAAGATCAATGTCGATGTCCGGCCAGCCCTTGCGTCCCTCGCTCAGGAACCGTTCGAACAACACGTTGAAACGCACCGGATCCACCGCCGTGATTCCCAGACAGAAACACACCGCACTGTTCGCCGCGCTCCCGCGTCCCTGCGCAAGGATGTCATTCTCCCGACAGAACCGCACCAGGTCCGCCACGATCAGGAAATAGCCCGAGAACCCGAGCTTTCCGATCAGTGCAAGTTCCTTGCGCAGCAACGCCGTCACCTTGTTCGGAATGCCGCGTGGATAACGCTTCCGCGCGCCGCTCCAGGCCCAGGCCTCGAGCAACCCCTCCATCGTTTCCCCGGGATTCAACGGGTAGCGCGGAAACTCATACCCCAGATCCCGAAGCTCAAAGCGAAGCCGGTCCGACAACCGCACCGTGTTGTCCACCGCCTCGGGCAGATCCGCGAACAACGCGCGCATTTCCGCCGGGGATTTCAAATGCCGCTCGGCGTTCACCGCCAGCAACGTGCCGGCGGCATCGAGCGTGGTGTGATGACGCAGGCAGCGGAACACGTCGGCGATCTCGCGTCCCGAAGTCTCCGCGTGCTCGACCCCGTTGGTGGCCAGCAGCGGGATTCGATGCGCCCGCGCCAGGTCCACCATCGCCCGCACCCCGCGCTCCTCGCCGCGCAGCCGATGCCGCTGCAGCTCCATCCACACGCCCTCCGATCCATACGCGCGCACCAACCGGCCCACCACGTCCTCGGGCGAGGCTCCGACACCTGCCGTGGTCCGCGTCATCGCGCGCCACAACGGCCCCTCGCGATCCCCGGTGAGCGCCACCAGTCCACCGGCGAACTCCGGCAGCTCATCCCATCGCACCACCCCCTGGCCCTTGGGCGCGCGCAAATGCGCCCGCGTGAGCAACTGACACAAGTTCTGATACCCGGTGCGATTCTCCACCAGCACGGGCAGCAGCGAACCATCCTCCATCGCCAACTCCGCCCCGTGAATCGCCCGCACCCCGGTGCCCTTCACGGCCGATTGCAACCGCGGCGATCCATACACCCCCATGCGATCGCACACCGCCAGCGCCGGCAGCTCCAACCCCGCCGCCCGCTCCACCAGCGCCTCCGGCAAACTCGCCCCGCGCAAAAAGCTGAACGCGCTCCGGGCGTGAAGCTCCACGTAGTCGGTACCAGATTTGGAACTCACGCCGCACCTCCGCGCTGCCCCGCGTTCCAGCCCTTGCCCGGGCTCCAGGAAAATTCCATCAGCCGTTGCACGTCCGATTCCTGCCAGCGGTGCAGGAACAGATCCTTCGGTGTGCCGGGAATCGACGACGCAACGACAACGGGTTCCGGTGCGGGCCCTGGGATGCTGGGGCCGGCCTCATCGGAAACCGGTGCTTCGACCAACAACGACAGGTCCACGCCCAGCGAGTTGGCCAGCCATTCGATCAGGCGTTCCGGTTTTCCCGACTTCCAATCCGTCACTGCGGATTCCCATGCGGATTTCACATCGGCCGTCCACGCGAAGCGCCACGACTCGGGCGGACGCTCCGATCGCAACTCGCGCGGCAGATCATGCGGACCCGCCTGCGGATGCGTGACCCACCACATCAATCGCCACAACGAAGTCTGCATCCCGCGCGCACCGGCGAACGGCCCGGCGCGTCCCTCGGCAGGGTCCGATTCGAGATCCGGTTCGAGTTCCGCTTCAGATTCGAGGGCGAGTTCCAGGGCCTCGTGTTCCGCGCGCCACACGAGAAAGCGGGGCGCGGCGGGACGCACGCCCACGGTGTTGAAGCGGGGTTGGAGCGTGCGGATCAATTCCCGTTCCCGTTGATCCGCGGCGGCCTCATCGGCACAGACATCCCAGTAGATGCGGCGCACCGATTGCAGGAGTCGGCGTTGTTTGCGCGAGATGAGTTCCGTGGGGGTGGATCGATGATTGGACAGCCGTTGACGAAGGTTCCGCGCCTTGCCGACGTACAACACCCCATCGCCCTCGCCGCACATCAGGTACACCCCGGGCGACTCCGGAAGCGCCCGAAAAAAGTCGTGCCCGAACTGATCCGCAAGCGGACGAAACGGGGGCCACAACAAGTGCTGTCCGCCAACGCGGGGCATGGGGGTGGGGAAGTTGAAGGGTTGAAGAGTTTAAGAGTTAAAAAGGAGATCGTTCCAACCCGCTTCGACACTCCCCCCGAGGCAACGAGTCACGCGACTGCACCGCGAAAAACTCACTCGCGCGGGCGCAAAGAAAAACCAACCGATCAATTCCCTCACGGGCTCAAGCTCCCCATTTTTAATTTAAAATTTTTAATTTAAAATTTCTCAGTCCCCCACCCCTTCCACGGTCCATCCGGCCGCGGTGCGTTGGAGTCGGAGCACGGATCCGTCGCGGGTTTCCACCTCCCATTCCTCGCGTTCCCACATGGCGGATTCCCACCAGCGGCCCGACGACCGCACCGGGCCCAGCGCCACGCGGATGCGCGCATTGGACACCGCGGAACGCACCGCGAGCGGAGGCTGGCCCGGGCCGGCCGTTTCCACCGTCGCGGGAATTCCGGGACGCAACCGCCGCATCGGCGTGAACCGCAGAAGTTGCGGAATGCGGGCGGTCTGCGTGGACCGGGCCGATTCAAACGCCGGGGGCACCATCCGGAAGGCATCGGGCTCGTGGCTGTCGATGCGCACCGGACTCCCCACGCGATCCGCCCCCACCAGCGCGGCGAGACGCGCCAGGGTTTCCTGAAACTGGTGCGGATCCTTCAGCGCCGCCTCGAACAATCCGAACTGCCGCTGCGGCGGACGCACCGGATCCATCGTGAGGTGCAACCCCGCCACCGGGGATTCCGTCCGGAGCGATTCCAGATCGGTGTGCAGCATGCGGAACAGCACATCGGCCCGGCGCGTGGGCTCGGGCACGCGGAGTTCGCGCCGGAGCGGTGCCGATTCCTCCAACTGAATCTCCAACACCACGCGCGCCGCCGCTTTCCCGACCGCTTCCAGCCGGTGCTCCAACTGGTCCACACACCGCCGCAGCACAAAGAGCAGGGGCTCCAGCGTGTCCACCGGATCGGCAAATTCAAAATGCTCCTCGAACCGCTCCTCCGGCCGCACCAACCGCAATGGACGCAGCGCCGTGGTGGACGCCGCCGCGAACAGGGCCAGCGCCTCCAACCCCAGACGATCGGCCACCTCCGCCTGCCCCAGCGCGAGCAGTTCGCCCACCTGGCGGATGCCCCATTTTTGGAGCACCCCCTGGATGTCATCGGAGGGATCGAGCGCGGCCACGGGCAGCGAGGCGACGAAGGCCGCGGGATCGGTCACCACCTGGATCGATTCGCTCCAGCGGGCGGCGTGTCCCGCCACCGTGGGGGTGGGACCGGTGCCGACCCGCACCCGGAGTTGCAGCGCGCCGCAGGCCGATGCGAGCCGCGCGGCCCAGGATTTCAGCGCCTCCGCACCGGCGCCTTTCAAAGCCGCAAGCGTGCGACCATCGAGCGTGATCATTCCTGGTGCAGTCGCTTCCAGGTACGGGGAAAACGCAAACGCAGCCTGCAGCAGGGCATCGGTCGAAGCCGCCTCCTGCTGCGGGGAACGGTGACGCACGATCACCTCGCGGCACCGGGCCAGTGCCTGCACGGCGGTGAGCCCCTCGGTGATCCCGGCCTCGCGGGCGGCCGGGGTCATCTGCAACACCCGGGGCGTGGACTGCATCGGGTCCACCATCGCCACCGGCCGTTCCCACAACTCCGGCTCATGACGCAACAACGCCTGGAGGGCGAAGTCGGGCGTATGGAGGACGGCGAACATGAGAGTCGGAGATGGGAGATGGGAGATCGGAGATCGGAGATCGGGGGAGAGATGCTGGATGCTGGATGCACGGGCTACCTTTGCCTTTAAACTTGGCCTCAGCCGCGGCCGCGCATTCCCAATTTTTAATTTCTAATTCTTAATTTTTAATTCCACTTCGCCTCTCACCCAAACCGCGCCACTTCCACCTCTCCCGTCCCCGCTTCTCCTTCCGCACCCGACGCCGCGGCGGGCGAGCGCTCCAGTTCGCAGCGGATCTTCAACGCGGTGGCCACCGGGCCATCCTGCACCGATTCCAACGTGATCCGGCTCCGCAACCGTACGCGATAGGCCGGACTGCTCACCAACGCTTCCGGAGCCATCACCACCAGCGTCGCCCCGTGATGCTCCACCAATCGCCCGAACCGATGCCACGTGGTGGCGGGGATCCGACGCAACTGGGCCACGGCGCATCCGGCCAGATCCAACACCACGTGGGGCAGATTCCGGTCGCGCAGGAGAAGATCGGCCGCCTTGATGGCCTGGGCCGGATCGGTGCACCGCACCCAGAGCAACCGGTCGAGGCACGCGGGATCCGCGGCATCGACGTCGAATCCATCCGATCCATCCACCAGCGCGAGGAACCCGCCATCGGCCACCGTGCGTTCGAGCATGCGATGCAGCACCTGCACCGCCCCGGTGCCGCGTCCGCCCGTGACCAGCTCGCTGATCCGTCCCCGGGGCCACCCGCCCTCGAGCACGGCATCGATGCGTTCCAGGCCCGCAGGCAGGCCCTCCCGTGGCGCCGCGGGACGCCGGGAATGGGCCTTGGGAAAGCGCTCCGCCAGCACCCGGCGGAGGTCGATGATTTGGGCGTTGGCGGCCATGGGGGGCTCCCGGAAATCATCCCGGGGAGGGACAGACTATCGTGACCTCGCCCCGGGGAAATCGGAATCTTGGGGGACAGCCTATCCCCTGTCTCGGACACCCGTAGTCCGACCGATTTTTAAGGCTTCCAAAAAATCATCTGTTCATTGGTATTGCGTCGTAGCCCACCGCACCTAACCTCCGCGCCAATTTGCAGCCGCCACCGGCCGCCAGCCGACCCCACATGATGAAGGCCATCCTCGCCCTGGAAGACGGAACAACGTTTAGCGGAATCGCCTTTGGTGCCCGCGGCACCACTGACGGCGAAGTGTGCTTCAACACGTCGATGACCGGATACCAGGAGATCCTCACCGACCCGTCGTACAAGGGACAGATCGTCACCATGACCTACCCGTTGATCGGGAATTACGGGGTGAATGATCAGGATGTGGAATCCTGGGCCCCGCACGTGGCCGGCTTCGTGATCCGCGAATTGTCGCCCGTGGTCAGCAACTGGCGTGCAGACCGCAGCCTCCACGAATATCTCGAACAGAACGGCATCCCGGGCATTCAGGGCATCGACACCCGCGCCCTGACCAAGAAGCTGCGCGTCCGCGGCTCGATGGCCGGCTGCCTCACCACCGCCGGCCTCACCCCCGAGGAAGCCGTGGCCCGCGCCAAGGCCTGGGGCGGCATGGAAGGACGCGACTACGTCTCCGCCGTCACCCACAAGGAACCGTTCCTCTGGGATCCGGAAGACAAGGATTCCGCCGCCTTCTCCCTCACCCAGGCCCCGGTGGCACCGAATCCCCGTCAGGTCCGTCTGGCCATGCCTGCGGCCGACATTCCGATCGTCGCGTACGATTTCGGGATGAAGTACAACATCCTCCGCCGCCTCCGGCAAAAAGGCTTCCGCGTCCAGGTCGTGCCCGCGCACACCCCCGCGGCCGAAGTCCTCAAGTACAAGCCCGCCGGCGTGTTCCTGTCGAATGGCCCCGGCGATCCCGCCGCCCTCACCGGAATCGTCCGCGAAGTAAAGACGCTCGTGGACACCGGCATCCCCATCTTCGGCATCTGCCTCGGACATCAGATCCTCGGCCAGGCCTTCGGTGGACGCACCTTCAAGCTCAAGTTCGGCCATCGCGGTGGCAATCAACCGGTGAAGGACCTCGAGTCCGGCCGCGTGGAAATCACCTCGCAAAACCACGGATTCGCCGTGGATGCCGCCTCGTTGCCCGCGGACGTGTCGGTGAACCGGATCAATCTCAACGATCAAACCGTCGAAGGCCTCCGGCATCGCAATCGCCCCGTGTTTTGCGTGCAATATCACCCGGAAGCCTCTCCCGGACCCCACGATTCCACCCCACTGTTTGATGAGTTCCGCACACTGATCGAACGTCGCGGATAATTTTGCGAGTTTCCCATCTCTTTCCGGGAAACCGTTTGACGGCCCGGTATGGTGGGGGCTAAACACTGTCAACCGACCTATGCCTAAGCTGGTAGTCCTTACCGTTGGCTTCAACGAACGCTCTCTCGATGTGAAGCCCGAGAAGACGACAATTGGTCGTCTGGAAGACAACCAGTTCTGTCTGTCCGAGCCCTCCGTCTCCAGTCACCACTGCGAAGTGTGGGCCAAAGGGGACGAGATCGTCGTCAAAGATTTGGGTTCCACGAACGGCTCGTTCGTGAACGAAAAGCAGCTCGAAGCCGGCAAGGAGGTCACCGTTCGCCCTGGGCAGACGCTGCGCCTCGGCCAGGTCGAGCTCCGCTACGAGACCGGCAAGAAGCAGACCGAGCAGGCCCGGGCCACCGTGAAGCTCGGAGAAGGTGGCGGTCAGACGATCGTCATGTCGAAGAACTCCGCCTTCGCCAAGAAGAGCAACAACATCAACAAAATCTTCCTCGCCGTCGGCGGGTTGTTGGTGGTGGTCATCGTGGTGCTCCTCATCAAGGCGCTCACCAGCGTCAGCGGCTCCGGTCAGTAATCGGAATCCGGATCCGCATCCGAGCTGATCGGATTGAATCGGATCGAGTTTGATTTTGGGCCGTTGCTGTTCCGGCTTTTGACAGGCGCCCCGGCCGTTCCCTCCTGCACTTCGGTGCGGAGGGCCTTTTTCTGATTTTTCAGGATGGATTCCGATTCCCGGTTTCAGCCGGGCGGTTGGCTTTCCTTCGTTTCGCGCATATTCTCGCGTCAGGCCATGCCCTCAGGTCCCGTTAGTCCCTTTCGTTTTCTCACCCCGGTAGTTGCCAGCCTCGGATTGCTCGGGTTTTCCCCGATCGCCCGCGGGGCCGATGCCATCACCAACCAGTTCGAGATCGACCCCGCACTCGAGATAAACCTCTGGGCGTCGGAGCCCAACATCGTCGATCCCGTATCGATGTGCTGGGATGCCGACGGGCGCATCTACGTGGCGGAATGCCGCGACTATCCCTTTGGCGTCGGCCCCAAGGGACAGACCGGCAGCACCGTCCGCCTCCTGCAGGACACCGACGGCGACGGCAAGCCGGACAAATCCACGATCTTTGCCCGCGACCTCAGCTTCGTCACCAGCGTCACTCCGTGGAACGGCGGCGTGCTGGTCACCGCCCCTCCGGCCATCTGGTTCCTGAAAGACACCAATGGCGACGGCGTGGCCGACATCCGCGAACCGGTGATCTCCGGGTTCAAGCTCGGGGTGTCCGACAGCCTGGCCAACGGGCTTCGCTACGGACTCGACAATCGCATTCACGGATGCAACGGCGGCAATGGCGGCAAGGTCCGCTCCATGCGCCCCGGCGTGAAGACACCGGAACTCGACCTCGCCGAGGAGGACTTCTCCTTCGATCCGGAAACCGGCGTAGTCAACCTCACCCACCGCTCCGGGGGCGGATTCGGCCAGGTCATCGACGACTTCGGCCGCACCTTCGTCACCTACAACATCAATCACATTCAGCACCCGATCCTCTCCCACGATCAGGTACGTCGCTTCAGCGCCTTTCCGCCGATCCCGACCACGGTCTCCATTTCCGATCACGAGGAAATGAGCCGGATCTATCCGATCTCGACCCCGGTCACGCGTCCCAACCACCCCGAACAAGCCGGCCACTTCAGCGCCGCTGGCGGCATGGGATACCTCGGATCCTCCGAATTCCCCCCCGAGTACAAGGGCTCCGTGTTTGTCTGCGACGTCGTGGGCAACCTGGTGCACCGGGACAAAATCGTGCAGGTGGACGATGAATTCACCGCGACGCGCGGCACGGGCGAGGACAAGCGGGAATTCCTGGCCAGCCGCGATCCGCACTTCCGCCCGGTCGCCGTCGAGACCGGACCCGACGGCGCGTTGTACGTCGTCGCCATGCAGCGCGCCGTGATCGAACATCCCGACTACATCGGCGATGCGGAGAAAGCGAAGCTCGATCTCCGCGCCGGCTCCGACAAGGGCCGCATCTGGCGCATCACGCCCAAGGGTGGCGTCAAACCCGCCACGCCCCGGCTCAGCCGCGCCACCGATGCCGAACTCGTGCGTCAGCTCGGGAATCCAAACCGCTGGTGGCGCATCACCGCGCAACGACTCCTCGTCGAGCGCAACGCCACCGGAACCGTGCAGGCCCTCCGCACCCAGGGTCAGCAATCCATGGACCCCTACGCCCGGCTCCATTCGTGGTGGACCCTGCGCGGACTCAAAGCCCTCACCGCCGAAGACGTCCGCGTGGCCTTGAAGGACAGCAGCCCTGGAGTCCGCGAAAACGCATTGATCCTCGCCCAAGACCTCTTGGAAACCTCCCCCGCCCTGCAGGAATCCGTCGTGGCCCTGGGCTCCGACGCGTCGGCACGGGTGCGATTCCAATGCGCGCAAACCATGGCGTTTGTTCCGGATCCCGCAGGCGTCAGCACCCTTTCCGAAATCCTGATCGCCAGCGGACGTTCCAAATGGACGCAGATGGCGATCCTGTCCTCCCTCAAGCCATCGAATCCCCGGTTCCTGCTCACCCGGTTGATGGTCTTCGACTCCTTCCGCAAGGCCACCGACGGGTCCATGCTCGAAGTCGGACGCGGTCTCATCGAAATCGTCGGCGCCCGCGCCAAGGAATCCCCCGAGGACGTCACCTGGGTACTGCAAAAGACCGACAGCTTCCTCTCCCGCAACATGCGGATCGTGTTCCTGGAGTCCCTCGCCGACGGCCTGGACCGCGGCGGCAGCTGGCCGCGTCTGGCCATGGCTACCGAACGCCACCTGAAGCAACTCACCAGCGGGGCCGACTTCGGAGAGCTACGGCCGTTGCTACGACTCTGCCGCGGTTGGAACCAACCCATCCCGGAACGCGCCCAACGCACCCTCGCCGCCGCCTTCGAAACCGCCACCAACAGCACCAAACCGCTCACCCTTCGACTGCCCGCGCTGGAACTCGTCTCGCTCGGCGACAGCACCAATGCCGCCTCCCTCGCCCTCGAACTCATCGACGCCGAGGATCCCCCCGAGATCCAATCCGCCGCCATCAAGGTCCTCAACCGGCTCCAAGTCGATTCGATCGGCGAAGGGATCGTCCAACGCTGGCGCGCAATGACCCCTGCAGCGCGTCCGGAGGCCATTGGGCTCATCTTGGAGCACAAAGCCTATCACGCCGCCCTCCTGACCGCCCTGGAGAAGGGGGCGATCACCGTAGGCGAGCTAAACCTCGATTTGGAGCAACGCCGACGCCTCCTGCGGGAAAGCACCCCAGAGAATCAGGCCCGGGCCTCCAAGCTTCTGGGCGATGCCGAATACGCCAACCGCAAGACCGTGGTCGCCGAATGGCTGGCCAAGCTGCCGCCCACGGGGGACGTGAAGCGGGGCAAGGCGGTGTTTGAATCCACCTGTGCCCGGTGCCATCGCGCCGGCGGGGTGGGCAGCCGGGTCGGCCCGGATCTGTCGGCCGTGGCGCAGCGCAGCGTGGAAGACCTCGTTTCCAACATCCTCGATCCGAACATGGCCATCAACCCGGGCTTCGTGGCGTACACGGCGGAAATCAAGGATTCCGACAGCCAGACCGGCATTCTCGGCGTTCAAACTGCGGAAAACGTGGTGTTGATCCAAGCCTTGGAGAACCGCGTGGTGATCCCGCGGGAAAAGCTGGTGAAGCTGCAATCCGAAGGGCGGTCCCTGATGCCCGAAGGCCTCGAAGCCGGCAAAACTCCGCAAGACCTGCGGGACCTGGTGGCCTTCCTGCAAGCCTCGCCCTGAGCGCCACCGCGGAGCGAAGTCCAAAGTCCAAAGTTCAAAGTTCTGCAACCGGGCATGGAGTACCGCGTTTACGCGGCTCTGCTGTTGGACGTGGCATGCGGTGAAGTGAAAGCGTTCACACCCGCTCCAACATTCCGCCCCCCTACCGCTTCCAATTTTTAATTTCTCATTCCCAATTTTTCATTCCCCGCCCCTCCGATTCGCCCGCATTTTGCCTTTCGCCTTTTTCCTTTTGCCTTGGGGCCTTTCCCCCACTGTTTTGTTTTTGAAAAAAAACCGAAGGGACCGTTGACAAAGAACCGGATACTCACCATTTTCCGCCCCGCCAAACGCCTCGGTAGCTCAATGGCAGAGCAGCTGACTCTTAATCAGTTGGTTCTAGGTTCAAGTCCTAGCCGGGGCACCACTCTCTCCCAGAGAGTTGTGAAGGCGATCTCCTCCTAAATCCGCTCGCCAGTCAGGCGTTGCTACGGATTTTGCTACGAAACAGTCCGACGATTTCGGGCATTTCTCATCGCAGCCCCCCTGCTCTGCGAAAGCCTCACCAGCCGGCTGGTTGAGATTCTGGCCATGACCCCGTCGGATTCCCGTCCCGCACTGGCGCGGAAGCTGTCCAAACCCATCCTCGAACCCCTGGGCCGGAAACTGGCGATTTCGCAGGGATGGGACACCTGACTCGCCTCCGCCAACCGATCAAACCCCAAGGAACGCACCCTGCGGGGCTACCAGTCGATCTGGGAGCGTTTTGCCGACTGGGCAGACCGGAAGGGCCTGAAGTCATTCCACGAGCTGGACGAGGCCGCCGCGCTCGCCTACGCCGACCACCTGTGGGCCAGCAGCGTCACCCCGGCCACCTACAACGCCCACTTCCAGTTCCTGCGCTCGCAATGGGCCTGCCTGCGGATCCCGGCCGGGCTTTCCGATCCGACCCCTGGAGCAGCCTGAAATCCAAAGCCCCGGTCCCAAACACCGGCCGGCGAGCACTGACTCCCGTCGAAGTCCGGGAGGACGCCTGAGGTTACCCAGATACCAGCAACGCCTGACTGGCATGAACGAAACCCCGGGTCCCCTCACACGTTCTTTTTGACCACTTCCCGAAACAGACACCTGCGGATGACAAGCAGGTTTTGCGTGAAGTACAAAACGCCCACAAGCGCACAGGGGGTCACACTAGCAGTTCATTGAAAAACCCGAAGATTCTAATGAATCGTGGTTTTCGTGGTTCGTCTGAATTGAATGCGTGGAGCTGTTGATCCTCAGGCCGATATGTTCTGCCTGATTTCTCCTGAAAGCCGGGTCCCGAAGGACCATCCGCTGCG
>CANGKZ010000056.1 GCA_947454705.1 Verrucomicrobiota bacterium | reverse complement strand
GCTGGATCTGGGGTTTCGGGGTGGTCGGGGTGTCTTGGGTACCCCCGACATCAGTGTGTTTCAAACGGGTTGTGCCCTCACGGGCACGAGCTCACGCGAGAGCGGGTCGAGTCCAAGGGACAGACCCGACAACGGGAGAACAGGGGGGGAAGCCGTCAAATCCCAATCCCTCAGTGACTCCAAGGTCACGCCTTGACTCGCTGGAAGCTAAAGTAAACCATCCTGGAGTATTGATAGCGGTGCGCATAGTCTCAGTGCCACAGGAGTTTGCGGTGACGGAGCTGCGCTTATTTAAGGAGTTTTCTTCGAAACAATTCTTCCAATGAAAAGCCAAAAGAGGACGCAGGGCGAAGAACACGATCAACTTCCACTCGCGAACGATATCGTGTCCCGGGCACCGGGTAGAAAACAGAATCCACCTCAACCCCGAGCCCCGAAGAGCCGAACAGGGAAACCTCTTGATCGAACGCAGTCTCTTGAAAAAATCCCCCCCAGTCTCGAAGCGATTTGGAAAGAACTAGTTGGGCTCTATGTCTTCGAAGGAGAGCTTGGAATCGGAAGGAATGGGGCCACCTACATCATCCAGGAGCTATCTACCGAAAACCGATTTTGTCTCAAAACGATCCGTCTGAATGCCCCGGACCCAGAGCGGGCGGCTGATTCACTGCGAAAGGAAATTGAAATCCTGCCCAAATTAAATCATCAGTGTATTCCGTTCGTAATTCGTTCCAACCGACAACCACATCACCCTTACTATATCTGTAAGTATCACCCGGGCACAACCTTAGCCGATTTTGCATCGAAGTACCCGGAGCATCGATTTTCCTTCAGCGACTCACTTTATATTGTTAGTGCACTACTCGATACGATCATTTATCTGCATGAAATGGGTATTTCCCACTGTGACCTTCATGCAAAGAACGTGATGCTTTCCAAGGAAGTGTTGAGGGATGGAATCCTAGTGATTGACTTCGGTTCCGGTCACGATGTTGATTCACCGGCCTCCCAAACCCCGAATCGAGGTGCAGTGGGAGAAAGAGCTCTTTATCCGTCCATCCGGACTAGAGCCGTTGTTCCTAAAGAGTTGGCGAACCCGTCGTTTTATGATGCTGACTTCTCCCAGCTCGCTTCATTGCTCAGCATCGCCGATGAGATTTTATTTACCGACATATCGGAGCATCAAAGGAGGGAGCAAATTGCATTTCAATCCTATTTGCGTTCAGGGGCAGTTACCCCACAAAAAGCCCGTGAACATATTCTCCGAATCGCTGACCCTGGATATCGCTATCACAAGTTCGAGCGCGCCTACGAGAGCGACAGTTCCTCAAGGCGAACAATTCCACTTCCTATAAGTAACATTGTTAGAGTGGGTGACAGGCATTTGAAGCTAATCAATACAAAGACTTTCCAAAGGCTCAGAAACCTAAAACAACTTTCGTTCTGTGATTGGTATTTTCCTGGCGCCAATCATACTCGATTTGAGCATTCGTTGGGAGTTTTCGAGCTATTGCGACATGCGCTCCGTCACCTATCTGACGAGGATGCCTTTCGTGACCATACTTCGGTCGAGGAGATGCATTGTGTCGCGCTCTCAGGCTTGCTTCATGATCTCGGACATTATCCGTTTGCTCACAGCATTGAGCAGTATGCAGCGGTACGTTTTCCGGAAGATTCCGCAACTAAATCATTCGTCTCTCACGGACAGTATTCCAGAGAATTGATTCAATCTGCTGATCTCAGAAACGCAATTACGGACATCGCTGGTCAAAATGGCGTAGAGCTGATTCTAAGCATTCTTGATGGCGAAAAAGGTATTCTCTCAGAGTTGATTGATGGGCCGTTTGACTGTGACAAGATTGACTACCTGAGACGTGATGCACATCACTGTGGCATTCAGTTCGGAGCTGGGATGGATGCGATGCGTCTTTTGAAAAGCTATGCCTGTCGGCGAAATGGAACGCAATCAATTCTCGCGGTGAAGGAAGCTGAAATATCCGCGGTGACCGGATTTGCAATCCTTCAGGATCAAATGTTGTCTGGGGTGTACTGGCACCCCTTGGTTAGGGGGATTCACGCGATGTTTCATCAGTTCCTCGATGCGGTAATCTCTCCGGAAGGGGCTGAAACAGAGGATGGTCAAGAATTCAGATCGAAGCGTCTTAAGGAAGTTGTAAGTTCTATTCGTGAATGCGCGACGGAGGCGGAGGCGGTTACAAAGGTACTACTTCCACGGCTTGAGGCGCGAACCGATTTGATTGCCGCCAAAAAAGAGTTTGCTAAAAGCCTGATTGCGCTCCACGCGGAACCGGATTACAGGAGTCTTTTCTTCCCTATCGCATCGTACCATGTTGACGATCGGTCGGAACCTGGATTTCAAACATCAATATACAAATACCTCGTAAAGCCCGCTGGATCGACAATGAAGGCTGGGAAGCTGTACGGTGAACTCGATGTTGAGAATTCGAGAAACCTCGCTACCGCATTCGCCAAGGCGTTCTTAAATGTAGGCGTAGCTCTGGACGTGGAACGAGTAATTATTGATATTCCCAAAGGGAAGACAAAACATAAGTCGATTGAGATTGTGAACGAGGACGGCAGCGTAAAGCTGCTTGAGAATAGCACTCACATTAAGCCGTCTCTCCTCTCAAATCCGACAGCATTCAATGGCCCTGTTCGAGTATATATTCCGAGAGACGTGTATGATGGGAGTAAGGCTAAGCTGCCGATTATCCGTACAGATGCAATTGAGCGGTTCAAGGATCTCATAAGTGATGATCTGAGGCGAAGGCAGTCGTGAGCGATGAGGTGTTCGGGAATTGTAGGGGCCAGAGGATCCGGTAGTGAATCTGGAATACACCAGTTCATGAAAAGACGCACCCGTGAGGGTGCGTTGTGACTAGATTAGTCCGGCGATTCTGTGAGAAAAAATCGTATCTCGTGTAACGATAATGTGATCGAGCAAGCGAATCCCTAGCAGTTCGCCCGCTCTTGAGAGTTGGCGTGTTGTTTCAATATCCAGTTCAGAAGGGGTGGCAACATCAGATGGGTGATTGTGCATCATTACAATGCTGTGGGCTGCCCCTATGATTGCGGCCCGAAACACCTCTCGTGACGTTGTTAGAGTATTGGTAAGCGTGCCAATTGAGACCAAGTGATGTCCAATGACGAAGTCTCGACAATTCAGGAGAACAGCAATCATGCACTCACGATTGGGATCAAAGTAATCTGCAGGCTCGACGAAGCGGTGCCAATAGGTTCCAAATAGATGCTCTTCTTTGGGTTTCCAGCGAAGTCTAGGCATTGATACGCATCTCGTTTGGGTAATCTTGAATTCAGCCATTGAGCGGTGTCCTTTGGTTTGAGAGGGCATTCGGCTTTTGAAAAGTCATTCATGAGTGTTCATGACTGGCACTGGAGCGAATGACTGCAACCAGACCAGAGTCTGGTTGATGTCCATACCTTTGGAGAATCAAGAGCATTCTGCATGACACTATATACTAAAACGTTTAACTTAGATAGAGGGGTATATCAAGAGCTGGGTACTAGCATTGTGATTGGTATCAACCCTGATCAAAGCCTCGCTTGGTATCCAAATATACCTTTGCCTCGGGCACTGCGATGGTTTTACTCCGCCACGGAGCGCGGTCGACACCCACAAAGTCCCGCACGATGTCGAGGGTACGCCCTCGTACGGCGATTTTGAACCGTTTCGAGGTGTGGTCGTACCCGCCTGCTCGATGGGTGCGTCCCCGGGAGTCCTTCCAGACCTGCCGCGGAACGTGGGTGTGTTTGTCCCGAAACTGGTAGGGAATGACAGTAAGGCCAGACTCCCAGTAGTATACACGGCCGAAGTAGGCGGCATGGAGCCAGCGTTCGAACCGCCGAGGGCTGTACCGGTACGCCTCTAGGGCGCCAGTCCACTGCAGAAGCCAGAGGACGTAGATCCCCTTGCGGGCGTACTCGGCGGTTCGGTAGGCGATTGCCTCGGGGGATAGGGTGGAGATTTGCACTTCGATTGCGACGGGGAGTCCCCGGATGAGCGTGAAGACATCCGCCCGGACGGTTCCGAAAGGGCGTTCCAGCTCAACGCCGGAGACCTCTGGATGGGCAAGGAGCGCTTCGTAGATGGCGAGTTTGGATTTCCGGTGGGCGCTCGTCTCGCCAGCGGCGTTCCGGCAGCCCCTAACACCGCGGTGGGAGAAGTGCGGGACGGTAATCGTGCCACGGTTGAGGGATACCTCGGCTCTACAGTCCGGACAGAGAAAAGGCCCATGGGCCTTGGTTTGGTGGGCTGCGCGAACGAGCGAGTTGTCCGATGCACGAATCGCCGTGAGCATTGTGAGTTGTCCTTCAGTATACCGGATTCCGGCTTCGGAATCGTCCCAACCCCTGTGGACAACTCCGTTGGGGCGAGTCGTGGTAGAATGGGGCTTTCGGAGGTGCCCGGAGACGAGCCCCTATTACCCCAGCGACTCGAAAACACCTCGTTTGTCGCTGCCTCCTTGGGTTCCGTTCTGTTGATGGCGAAGCCCTGGAATTCGGGAGTAGTGGCTTGTCTCTTCGCATGTCGAACGAACAGCCCATTGCGATTGGAAGCCGAGAGAACTGGGGAGACCGCATCCCTTTCGGCATTTCTCCTTCCGACCTACGCCAGCATCTCTACCTGGTTGGCAAGAGCGGCACCGGCAAGACGACGCTCCTGCGGAACTTGATCCTCCAGGTCGTGGAACAGGGAGATGGAGTGGGTGTGATTGACCCGCACGGGGACTTGGCGGAGGAGCTTCTTGACCTCATCCCACGCCACCGGATTGAGGACACGGTGTACTTCAACCCCGCTGATCTAGAACACCCGATTGGGTTCAACGTCCTTCGGACAAAGGCACCGCCTCACTTGGTTGCCTCGGGAATTGTCGGGGCGCTGAAGAGCATCTGGCGTGAGTCGTGGGGGCCACGGCTCGAATACATCCTGTACGCGTCGATTGCGGCACTCCTCGACTGCGAGAACGTGAGCCTTCTGGGACTCCAGCGGATGCTCTCCGACTCCCGTTACCGAGCTTGGGTGGTGAAGCAGGTCAAGGACCCCATGGTGCGGATCTTCTGGCTCCACGAGTTCCAGAACTACGAACGCCGGTTCCTGCAGGAAGCGATTGCCCCGATTCAAAACAAGGTGGGGCAGCTCCTCATGTCGCCCGTAACCCGGAACATCCTCGGACAGGTGCAAAGCACTATCGATGCCCGGTTCATGATGGATCGGGGCAAGATCTTCATCGCCAACCTCTCGAAGGGTCGATTGGGAGAGGACAAATCGAACCTCCTTGGGGCACTCCTCGTGACGCAGTTTCAACTGGCAGCGATGTCACGGGCTGACGTACCGGAATCCACTCGCCGCCAGTTCTCGCTCTTTGTGGATGAGTTCCAGTCGTTCAGCTCCGATTCCTTTACGAGCATCCTCTCCGAGGCTCGGAAATACCGGTTGGGACTCATCCTCTCCCACCAGTACATCGCCCAGGTGGATCCGGAGGTGCGCGATGCGGTGTTTGGAAACGTGGGATCGCTGATTTCGTTTCGGGTGGGGCAGTCGGATGCCGAAGCACTCGAGAAGGAGTTTGGGCGAGTGTTCCCAGCGACTCAGTTCACACACCTGGCTAACCACGAGGTTCTGGCGAAGCTCATAGCGGGCGGTTCGCATTTTGACCCGTTCTTTGGTCGTACCGACCCGCCAATCACCCGAAAGCGCGGGTGGAAGGAAACGATCATCGCCCGATCACGGCTCAAGTACTCGTACGCGAAGTCCGTCGTGGAGGAGAGGATTCGCAGGTGGATTGGAGAAGTATCCGGGTAGCGGGTGGGGATTTGGAGGAAGGGATTGGGTCGAGGTAAAATGGATGAGGAACAAGTTCCTTAACCCCAACTACCTATGAACCAATGGATAGACTTCAGGGAGCTTCGCTCGAAGCTCCGATTTCAAGACGTACTTCGACTCTACCGGGTTGAATTGAACCAAAAGGGCGACCAACTCGTTGGCCCGTGCCCGTTACCAAACCACCCAAAGGGTGATTACTCGCCGTCGTTCTCGGCGAATGCGGAACGCGGGATCTTCCAGTGTTTCCGCTGCAAGGCACGGGGAAATCTTCTCGATTTCGCGGGCCTCATGGAGGGGATTGATCTCCGCAATGGGGCAGAACTCCGGAGGGTGGCGGCAAAACTCCTGGCGACCATATCGCCGCCAGAGCCGCAGTCGCCGAGGCACAACGAACTACGTGGCACCCAACCGGAGCCAGCAGAGAAGCGGGTACTCGTGAACGAGCCCTTGGATTTTGAACTCAAGGGACTGGATGCGACACACCCGTGGCTCCTCAGAAGCGGCCTGTCACCTGAGACCATTGCCTACTTCGGCCTTGGGGTGACCCAGCGGGGGTACTTGAAGGGGAGATTGGCAATCCCGCTCCACAACCTGCAGGGGAAACTCGTGGGGTATGCGGGGAGGATCCTGGATGACTCGCAGATTTCACCGGTAAACCCGAAGTATCTGTTCCCGGAAGCGCGCGAGCGGAATGGTTTGGTCCATCGGTTTGATCCCGGCGAGATTCTGTATAACGGGCATCGGGCGTTGGGCAACATCGACAGGCTCGTGATAGCGGATGAGCCAGAGCTAGTTTGGCGCTCCCATCAAAGACGATTGGGAACGGTGGTAGGGCTGATTGGTGTACAGACCAACCCAGAAAATCTGAAGCTCGTCCTCCGTGGGATCAAGAACGGCGAAGCGGTGCGGTACCATGCGGCAACTCCGCCCCCTGAATTCTTCTGGAAAGCGCTCGGATCAGAGCATCCGCTTTTTTGGGTGGGAACAGGAAGACTCGCCCAAGTGGCAGTGGGGTAGTCGTCCATCACAGCGATCCGTACGGATCGCTTTTTGTAAGCGTCACTCCGAAAAGGCGTAAGCGTCACGAATAGCGCCAGCCGCAAAGCAGAGGCATAAACGTCATAGTGGATGCATTATGACGTTTATGCCTCAGCCACGATACCGGCGCTATGACTGACGCTTACAGAAAGGGGATCCAGGCCGGGGGGCGGAATGGCTGGTTTTGTAGGCCCCAGGCGGCGGGCAACCGTCTCCCGGTCCACGCCCAGTTCCCGGGCAATCCGTCGCCTGGACAAACCCTTCTGGGACAACGCTTTAATCGCTTCTATGGTGCTCACGCAGAAGTGGTTCATCCGCTTCCACGGACCCAGTAATCAGGCCCGCACGGCAATGAACTTGTTCGCCCTCAGACTTTGGCTTGTTTTCAACCGCCCTTTATTGGCTGGGTTTGACCACCCGCTGAAACCCAATTTCACACACGAACATCTCGCCTAGGATACCAATTGATTAGCGTCGGGTCAGCAGCAAGTTGAGGACACCTCTTTTTCGCATCCTCCACAATACTCTCCGCATACTTCCAAGCAGCCTGCTCAAGCTCAGTCAGCGGAACTGTCGCCCTCGCATCACAATAATTTGAACGAAGCATCACGTCTCTCTCAACTCGCTCAAACCACAGACATGCATCGGATTCAGTAAATTCAAACACTTGCGCACCCTCGCCGGTGGACAATGCTGATACTATCGCAACCAGACAGGCAGCAAAATCCAGCAGTGGAACCCACCCCCAGCGAGCGCTAAAATCCACCCCATCAACCAGGATTATCTGATCCCCGAAGAAGAAATGATACCGCAGCTCAGTCTCATCAAATTTCGTCAGGTTATGGTCGAATACACCACTTTCCGGAGCGTCACTAAGTTTATAGGCTAGTTCAATCATTTAATATGGAAATGCCGTTATTACACCATTCGAAGGACTAACCGGAACGCGCAGTCTGTTCGACGGATTTCCTTTGAGGTCCGTTCCAATTACACGGTCAAAAGCATGCTCACAAATCACTCCCGAACGCCCTCCCGTATTCGGTCTCCTCGAGCCCTTTGCTATAGCCTCTTCGATTAGCTTTCGGATCTCACCATCTCCAAGCTCTGCTGCGAATTTCCCCGCGTTACTAGCACTAGATCCAAAACCATGCCTTTCAATAATATGCTCCCAAACTCTTTCCGTCAACCTCGCGGTACACTTCGCCCCAATCGATGTCGGAGTAACCGAAGTCGCCGCAAGGAGATATGTACTCGCGGCGCCGCTTGTAATGTTTGCCGCAGCTCTAACCGATCCAAGATCTCCCGCCTCCATGGTTCCGCCGTAATTTGGATGACTCAGCTGAAACTCCTGCATGCTATTGTACCCATGGTCACTTAGCATTCTCTGGATTCCTGACGATCCTTTCGCCTGGGCGACTCCGGGTCCAATTCCAGGAATGTAATCGTACCAAGACAGCCCAAATGAGTCGACTCTGCTTATCGGATTCGCTTCTCCATAAGAATAGAGATTCAAACCGCCAGACTCACCGACAGGATCTCTATTGATCCACCTAGAAGTCTCTGAGTCAAAGAATCGAAATCCGAAATACGTCAGCCCGGAACTCACGATATACTCTTTTGATGCGAAGCGCATGCTGTTTTCATCCGCCAACGCGCCGCCAATGTAAGATAATCCTCCAAATGGTGAATACCGATATGTCGCCCCTATCGCACCCCCTTGGCTAAATAGCGCGACAATATTCCCACCGGCATCGGATAGGTAAAACGTCGACAATCCATTAGTTCGAGAACAACGCCCCAAAAGACCGCCTATGCCTCCCGCTGACTGCAAATGACCACCCAAATCAATTCCTCTTGTGTAGTCAATTATCGGCAAATTCAGGCCTGTACGCTCTTCAACTTGGATCATTCCATCATATAAATAGCGTCTCTGATCCGTCTTCTGCCAGCCCGAACCACTCCATTTATACTCACTTCTACCCCTTAGGCGCCCCAATCCATCGTAGACAAACGTTGACATTGTCTTGCCAGGCACAGTTGCAGACAAAAGCTGATTCCAATAATTGTAAGTCATTGTACGAAGCCCGTCCGATAATAGATTTCCATTGGCATCGTAGGAATAGGACACAGCAGTCGCGGAGTTGATCGCCACAGATGCAGCATCCACTCTCCCGGCCGCATCACTTGCAGTTGCCGTAACGGTCATGCTTCCGCCCGCAGGAAGGGTTTGCCCCGTCAGAGCGTAGGAGCCGTCGGAATACAGAGACGCATTGTAGGTTGAACCACTATCCGAGCGCTTAATGGTTACCGCGCCTGGGTTTCCTGTCGTTCCGCCAGACACAGTGAGCGTTCCAGTTCGGCTTGCGCTTGACAGTTGGTTGACCGTGTCGGGGATAAACGAGGTGGTGAGTTCCGCCGCATCAGGGTTTTCGCGGCGTGTTGTGAGGTTCCCTCCGGCATCGTAACCATACTTCACCCGCTGATGGGGACGAGGAATGCTCCCGCTTGCCGAAACATCGGTGCCTAAAGCGCTCGTCAGCCGGCCGCCATCGTCGTATCCGTACGCGATTCTAACATGAGGCTCAGCCGCTCCAGCACCGTACTGCGTCTCCCAGGTACGCTGATTCAACTCGTTGAAGCCGTAGTTGAACTGGTTCAAAATAGCACCATTCGGATCGTCCAGTTCGACTAGGTTTCGTCGCCCCCGATCATCATACCCATAGCGGATCTTTGTACGCCCCGCTTGGCTAGCGGGGAACTCCAGCGACGACGGGACTCCAATTGGCGCAGAGCCATTCCAGTCGTAGTGGTAGGTGTACGAACCGCTTGGGTCCGTAACAGTTTGGAGCCTGCCCTGCTGGTCGTATACATACCCTTGAACCCAGTTTCCACCGGTGGGTTGGGTAATCGAAAGGGAATTCCGATAGCCATCGACATAACCGCTTCCAACGGTGCTACTCGGCCACGGCCCTACTTCCGAGGTAAGCCGATCACCCTGGTCGTAATAGAAGGAAGTAGTACCAACTTGGTCGGTCATCGACCCTAAACGGCCAGCGGCATCCGGAGTGTAGCTGATCACCGAAGCATCGGGGAACGTGACAGCAGTCACGAATCCAACATTGTCGGGCGTGTAGGTGATTGTTCCCTTGGCAGGGGTCCAAGAAGTGAGAAGGAAACCCTCAGCGTTGTAGGTATACTCTGCCACTTTGACGTTGTTTGCGTCGTACTTGCGATAGAGACGACCGTAGAGATCGTATTCCCATCGGGTTTGATGGTTTAGACCGTCAGTCAGGGTTAGAACGCTTCCATCTGCAGCGTAGGTGTACTGCGTTACGATCAGGTTCGGATCGGTGATCGAAGTTGCCCGCTCAGATGCGTCGCGAATGAACGTTGTTACCTTGTTGGGTCCTGTCGTCGGATCCACGTAAGCTGTGTATTTCTTCAGCCCGGTGGCGTCGTATTCGAATCCCTCGGTCGAAGGGAGACTATCGCTAGCGGAACTCGTCACAATCGAGGTGACCCTATCTCCGGCGTCATAGGTATAGGTCTTCTTGAGGACACCCATTGAGGTGGTCGTATGAAGGCGGCCGTTGTCATCGTAGGTGTTATCAATAGCCGGGGTTCCTTTTCCGTTAACAGTCTTGGTCAGCAAATTCCTATCTGCATCGTACGCAAACGTGACGCCCCGCTGGCCAGAGGCAGTTATGGACTTTAGGAGTCCGTCCTCGGAGTAGCTATTCGTGGTAGTAAATCCGTCGGGCCGAATGGTTCGCTTCGGACGCCCAAGCTCATCGTAATAGAAGTAGCTGACTCCTTGAGGAGTGGTGATGGTCTCAATGCTCCCGCAGGTGCAGTAGGTGAAGCTTTTCTGCCGTCCCGCTCGATCGGTGATCGTTTGCAGCTGCCCAGACCCGTTGTAAGCGTAAATCGTGTTGTGATTCAGACGATCCTTAACGTTCACAAGATCCAGCTTGTCATAGGTATAGACTACGGTGGTGCTGTCCGGATACGAGATCTGCTTCAGTCGGTTGAGGTTGTCCCACAGCAGGCTAACCGTCATTCCAAGCTCGTCGGTAAATCCACTTGGGAGACCGTTCAAGTAGCCTGTGATTGTCAACGTCCCCGATCCAGTCTCACTGATTGTGTTGACCCACCCCGCGTAGTCACCTGTTGTGAAATAGGTGAAGGTTCGACTCTTGCCTCCGGGATAGTTGATCGATTGGACCTTGTTGTAAGACGAGTGGTATGCGATCGAGGTCGTCAGATTGTTTCCATCCTTAATCGAAGCTAGACGAAAAGGATTGGCTGTATCGTATCCGTATGTTTCAGTAACCGTAGTATCCGGTGCGGTCCGGGTGAGCATTCGCTGCCCGTCGGAGGGACTATAACTATACGACCATGTTCGCGCCGCACTGCTTCCCGCGGTGTCGTACTTAGTGGTGCTCGTCACATGTCCCCACTCATTCCGAGAAATCGCCCAGGTATACGAAATCCCATCAACCAATTTCACTTTTCCGGAGGAGAACGCCGTATTTGGATTTTCAACGACCCGGTCGCCCGGCGTCGGATAATCGATGAGTTTCTGGTTTTTTCGAAGTGTTTCGCTTAGCGGAATCGGGTCAAATGTGGATCCCAGAGTCTCCGAAACCATCGCTGGATCAGTAGTCGAGGTTGTAGCTTTGTGCAGGTACTCCCTTACAAACGCGCGACTAAAATCGGCAGCTTGAATCGTAAAGTTGCTGGGAAGGGTAGCGACTTTATACGAGGAAGGAAGGAGATCGAACTGCTTCCTCCCCCAATGGTAACTCGAACGAAACCCAGGGCCCTGGGTTCCTTGGCTCCCTTCGTAGGTAGTATCGCAGTACGCAAACATCTCCCGAGCGCCATCAGGAGGGGTCACGACAAGAATCCGGTTCGCAGCCGATACCGAGACTATCGATAACGGGGATTGTGCAGGATGGAACGCGGTGTAGGTAATGGCTGGGAAAACCTGGAACGTAGTCGTCCCGTAGGGTGTTGTCATCGAGGTGATGAAATTGCCACTTCCGTATGAGAACGTTGTCTCCATCCCAATCATGTCGGTGATCTTGTCCAGGCGACCGTCAGTGTAGTGGAAGGAGGCATAGCGTCCGTACGGATCCGACACCATCGTAACCAAATTTGGATATAACGTATTTGTGTAGTAAAACGTAAAGTTCTTACCATCAATGTCAGTGACCGTGGTAATCCGGTGATTGGTGTTGCCAGAGACGACGAACGGGTTCCAGTTGATAGCCGTTGACCGGCCGGCGCGGTCCACCTTCTTGTTCATGAAGACATCTGACGGGTCGGCCCCATAGGTCACGGTATAGTCAAATATATTCTTTCCTCCGCGACCATACGAGAGCATGTATTTAACAGCGCTCGACATGCCAGCAACGCCAGGAACCACCGATGTTTGAAGCTTCGTAGCGTCCGCTCGTTCGTGGGACCCATCAAGACTGTGCGCGACCTTTCCTCCTCCCGGAAACGAACGAATGATTTTTCCGGTAACCGTCCTATTTGGAGACTCATTGAAGGATGAAATCCAATTGCAGGTCCACATCGGACCAAATCCGGTTACAGTACCACTGGGTAGTTCAGTGGTTCGGTGCTTGTACGAGAGCTTTAGTTCGACAACTTCGCCCTCAGAGTTGTAGTAGAACAGAGGTGTATCGAAGAGCCACAGTGTTTGGTACGGCTGAGCGACGTTCCATTGCGGCATGCCGTATCCTCCCGACTTGCAGGAACAACAGTCATCGTCCGGGCCAGTTCTTGGGCACGGATCCTGCGGCGGAATCTCATCGGGAGGGCACTTTTGATGACTTTGCATCGGGCTTGACGCCTGTTGCATTCCCTGACTTCCAGCTGTCGGCCGACCTACAGGCTGGTTTTTCCCAAGCGACGGACGATCGCCGCCGTCTGGATCATCAGAGCATTGCGCCGGAGTATTCTGGCTATCGTCAATGTAGTTGGGAGCTCCTTTGCCAAACGTACTCTTTAACTCCTCGGTGCTCAGCTGTTGAACGCCTTCTTGGCCCATGGCAGCTAGCGCAAGGAAACGACCTGAGCTCTCCTCTCGAATCGCCTCTGCAGAAATGAGCTTCTTCTCGCGAAATGTGGGGTCAATGACTACAAAGCCGTCACTTCGCTCCTCCAGAATTGCCGCGTAGTGGCTTTCACGCCAGTGTACTACCGAGGGAACCGGAATAGGGTCCGTTGAACCAATTCTGAGGGCGCGTACCGGAATCCCATTAGATCCTGCGATTTGGACGAGATCGAACATGCTGAAGCCCGTCTTTGGCGAAGGGATTTCGAGTACGTTCTTGAGGGGGCTGTTGGTCCGGTTGAGCTGCGAGGCCGCATTGAATAAAGCGTAGGTACCACACCGATACGACAGACCCGGATTGGCGGCCATCTTGGATACGCCTTCCCGAGTTTGATCAATGAGGGGCTTTGATGCCCCGAGATCCAGGCCGTTTTTGGAAGCAACCTCATAGATCGCTGTGAGTTCCTCAAGCCTCCCCAAACTGGCGAGCAATTGACTCCATTGCCCCAGAATTTCGCCTGCGATCTCCCGACTATTTGCATCTGACCCTGAGCTAACACTTTTCCATGCCTCGGACCAGGTCTTTAACGCCTTTGAATACCGACCCTGTTCACGAAGTTTCTCGCCCAACCGGCATTGTAGCGACGGAGTCCAAGAATTCTGCGGATTTTCGACGACGAAATCCCAGAGCGCCCCCAATCCAGCCTCTCGGCCGTCTTTGAAGTGATCGAATGCTTTAAGTAGAGCGCGTGATTCAACTTCGGCTGGCGCCGCTGTTCCGACGTGATGGATCGGCACTCGGAAGACCGACGATCCAGTCACGGCTCGTGCGGCCTCATCATCATCCGCAGACAGTCTTCCGAAGGGAGTGATTCCGATCCAGACAATCACTGCATATAGGGACAGCGCTTTCATACAATTGAACTGAAGGAGTCTTCGAAAGAATGCTTACGGAAGAAGTGTTGATTCTTTGGGACTAGAGATCCAAACGTGTACCCCTGGATCAAAGCTGGTCCCGTCTAGCCAATCGGTCTCTCCCGCCTCAGGGCCGAAATAATTGCCATTGGAATCTTCGATGTAGTCGGGGACGAAATCACCATCAGTATCAAGCGGCAAGACAGCAGAGCCCGACGACGTCGCCGCAACGTAGTGAAACCCAAGATCGACCATCTGTGGCGCTAGCAATCCTTCTGGGTATTGATTCGTCCTGGTTGTATGGTGACCCAAACCTGCATAGTCACCCAGGCGGGATCCCTTGCCATAGTAGGTGGTGCTCGCCTGATACCATTTTCCGAGAAAACTAGCCTGAAAGGTTGCATTGCCCTGAGTTGGATTGTAGCCAACGGTCGAAACATCAGTCGTGAATCCGTTATTGGAGACATCAGTGTCGTTTGACGGCCCGTTGAGGCGGGTCAAGGCCGTGTGATTAAAGACGTTATCTAGAATGAACCAATCTGGAACGCCGCCGGCATTTCCGTATTGGAACGTTACTTTGTACGATAGGGTACCCGTGATTGTTGCTGGATCCGTAACCCAGTTGAACAGGTTGTTGAAAACAGACAGGCTAAAGCCGGATGTAGTTCCAGCGCTCAGCGTTCCCTTGTCCATGAGGAAGCTACAGCGATCAAATACGTTGTTCTTGATAACGACGGCAGTGCTCGCCGTTGGGGTGGGAGCCAGCCAGATTCGAATTCCGGCCAACTGACAGTCAGAGATGGTAACCGCCGAGTGAGGACCAGTCGGGTTGAGCAAATTGAAACCTAAGGATGAGGGACAGCAGGCTTCTGTATACGCGAAGCTGATTGCAGACGGGGAACCAGCAAAGGCATAGACGAATCCTGCACCACCGGTTCCCCCTTGTTCTCCGATTGATCCTTGATGGATCAACCGATTTGGATTCTCCGCGAACCCAATGGACTCGAAGGTTGCACCTCCAGTGAGTTGGACGGTCGCCATTCCATTATTTAATACTGCAACCCCTTTGGTAAGGGAGACCTTGGTTGCATTGACGGTGATCCCTGGGCTCAGGTAATCGACCGCTGGATAGTGATATCCGGGATCAAGCAAGGAAATGTCACGCGAAACAATTGGTGCTAGCACAAGTGGCGACGTGTACGTGGTCGTAGAAAGCGTGGTCGGCGGATAGGTGGTCGCAGTCTTTAGGTCGTTGAGTAGCGTATCACTACCAGCTTGTACGGAGGTTCCGTGGAGCGCAGAGTTTGCCGGCAGGTAAAAGTGGGCGCTTGCTGCAGAAGTGAAGAGGGCATTCCAAGTGGGGCGATCTGTATAGACGCTATTGCCGCCCAGATCGATATACTCTGTGCCCGGCGCGGAAAGAATGTCGTTTGAGTAAGGGCTTACCCAGAGCGGCCCTTGCAGACAGTTGCGCATTGTAACCTGCTTGAACAGAGACCATGTTGACCTTACACAGAAGTAGTTATTATTGTCCGAGGTTACGTTCTCCAGGTTTATGTATACCGTATTGGCAACGGGAAACTGATAGCCAATGGCGATACCCAAACTCGAGAACAGCACGTTTCCAACGTAGGTTGTATATGGAGTGCTGGATGAAGGGTTTCCGACAATGGTGATTCCGGAGGTCCACGACCACCCCTTGCTGATTATCTGGCAGTTGTGAACACTGTTGTTTGCTTGATTTGCAAGGTAGACAGCGTAGGCAACCTGAACGAACCTGATATCGTGGATGTTGAGCGCAGGTGCACCATACCAATTGGCAATTGCGCGAAAACCATACGACTGAGCTTGATCCAGGGGACCAGTGTTAAGACTACCAGGGAGCCCTTGTCCAATGGTGTTATCATCGCAAGGAGCAAAGATTGCCGGACGGTAGGGTGACGTTTGGCAATCAAGTGTTCCGCTAATCCAAAGAGTTCCATCAGCAGAACCGACAAGTTTGGGAAACTTGATTACCGCACCGCCTTCGATCACGGTGTTCCCAGTGAAACTGAATGCACCGGAGACGTAGTATGTTTGGTCCCCTTGGAAGACGAAGTTGTTGTATGTCGTTGGTGTATTGTAGACGACATAGTCCATCACAAACCCAGTAGGTTCAGAGGATTTTTGCGGACCACGGACAATCATCCCTTTTCGCTCAGCACGCTGAATTCCAGGCACAGCATCGACTGAACGTCGCGCTTCGAGTACTGCTTTTCGCCCAGATTTCGGAGTTGTTTGCGCCCCAGTCTTTTTCGGCAGCGCGTCGAGAAACTCCCGAGCGCGATTAAGTTCGACTGCTTCGATGAGGAACTCCCGGCCCTGCGTCGACATCCAACGTTTGCCAACTCCAATCGCATTTGAATCTTGCCCTGTCGAGAAGGCGCGGCCGGCGCCAATTCGCATGGCTCCGAAGTCGACCGATACATCCTCGCTTTCCGACTGGCTCATGGGCTTGCCGGTTTCTTCCGCCCTCTCCGGTAAGCGTCCTTGTCGAGAAATCAGTTTGCGCTTGGGTGGATTCTCGAATTCGGTCATCACCTCAAGCCGTGTCGACGATGGATCCAGACCGTATTGACTGGGGGAGGGAAGGCTCCCGTAGAGGATCACATCCTGTTCCAATCCATTGAGGCGAAGCGTGTAACAAAGATCTGCGTTTACCGATTCAAACGCGTCCCTGTAGACTACTTGGTTTTCACCAGTGAGTTGACCACCAGTATCTTTGGTTTCAGAGAGTACGACTGCCTTTCCAGTAACAGGATCGTAGAAACGAAGTCCTGCAACATGACTCTGCAATACCGCCCCATCTGACTGGACAACTGTTACGGCTCCGACGCTTCGAGAGTTTCCCTTCAACTTTACTTTGAATTGGAGATTCTCAGCAACGGCGTTTCCTCCCCGGATTTCAAAGCTGGCTTTGGATGCCTCTAAATCACCGTTTTTGTTGGTGAAATTGATTCCCGCTTCAAGATGCCAGTAACTATTGGTCTGCGGGGTAATCGTGCCATTTTCGTTCGTGGCTGAGGTTGTAAAGACAACAAAACGATGATCAGGCCCAACCTCGGGAAGTGTTTCGCGAGCAGTTGTTGGCGGTTGATCCGGAGGTTGGATCGGCGGTCGTTTCGCGGTGATTACCGGATGAAGCGGGTCAACAATCGGCCCCTTTGCTTTTGCGGGGCGTGCTTGCGCCTGAGTTGCAAACGCGATTACGAAAATGGCCCAAGACGCCGTACGAAGATGTTTCATGCGTTCTCCCTAGAGGCGCAACTCCGACCAGGACCACGACTTGGCACCCTCTCGACACTGAGTCGTTCCTGGACACAAGCCAGGAATGGACAGGGCACGTGTGTTTTCCGAAATGGGGTTTACCTCCGACTTTTAAAGAATGTCGAAAGGAAAGCGCCGAGTCAAGGGACTTCAGCCTTGCGCGCGCAACCCAACAGGAACCTTGATTCATCCGTGAATATTTGATTCGCGCTGGCGCGCAACTCACGACTGCGTTGTTGTTTCTTTGTCGAGACAGGGGATGCGCGTGCTTTCGGTCACCCCGGGGTATGTGGCACTCAAAGCAGAAAGAATCGCCTTCGGATCGAGCTTCTCACCTTGACGCAGCAGTCTTCCCGGGAGTTTCCTCCGTCTGGATTCCTTGGATATGGAGCTTAGGAGTCAATCTCCGCCTAGTATGCCTTTTGTGCGCGCATTTCTACCGTTTTGGATAATGGTGGCATTGAGCGCGATTGTCTTCGTCAGGGAATACCACCTGCGCCACGCCCCACTGACGAGGCTCGTCATGAGCGTCGTCATCGATGGGAAGGAGCCTGACGGGGATATCTTGATCCAAGTCGACGGGAGCGCACACCGCTTGGACGCCCCAATTGCGATTGGCTCCCACTCCATCGAGGTTGGAAGTCCCTACGCAGAGCACATCACCTTTCGACGGTTCGCGTGGTACGGACGAACAGAACTCGGCCGAATTGACCTACGCCGCTCGAAGCTCGACGTGGTAGTCGAAGCTTCACCGCGCCCAGATCGGGTCGAAATCTCCAACGATCTGGGAAGTCGGGTGAGCAACCAAGGCGTCTTCACAAACCTCCCCGCAGGCCGATATGTGGCGACGCTCACGTACGGAGATTTGACCGCTTCCGAGCCGGTTGAGGTTGTACGCGGCAAGGGATCAGTATCCCTCAAATCCCAGATAGCGGGAGTTGAGCTTTCCTCGGACCGACCTGACGCGGAGTTCGAACTGGTTTCAGTCAGCGATGGCGAGCGGGCAACCGGCAAGCTTCCGTCCGAATTTCGCTGGATGCGCTCTGGCCCCTACCGCCTTCTGGCTCGCAGGGGCGACTACCGCCGTGAGTCCCGCATCATCTTGGAGCCGGGCATCACGAACCGGATTGCCGCCTTTTTCCCCTACGGTGCGCTCGACGTCCAGTCCGTGCCCACGGGTGCATCGGTTTTTCTTGGTGGAAAGGAAATTGGGATTACTCCAATCGTGGTCTCTGAGGTAATTCCCGGAAGCCAGAAGCTTGAAATCGCGAAGACGGGTTTTGACCGAGTCTTCCAGGGGATCGAGGTCACAGCACAGAGAACAAACCTCGTAATCGCACAGCTCACGAACACCACGGTGCGGGAACTCAAGTCTCGGGCCGAGGAGTCAATTTCGCGGGGCAACTACAGCCTCGCCCGCGGCTACCTCGAAGATGTGCTTCGGACCGACCCCAACGATTCCGCATCGACGGAACTCCTCCGCTCAATCAAGCCCAAGGCGCTTCGCGAGGAGGCTGGGGCATTGGCTTCTGACGGCAGACTGGCCACTGCCATCGGCAAGATCGACGAAGCACTGGCACTTCTTCCCGGTGACCGCGCTTTGACGGATCTTCGCGCTGACCTTTTTACAAAGCTCTCGGTGAAGGTTGCCGAAGAAAAGGCAGAGGAGGCCCGCCGTGCAGGAGAGGTGGCGGCACAAAAGCGTCAGCAGCAGCTTATAGAGCGGCGCCGCGACTTCGAGGCCCTCATTGCTCGGGTCCGAAGCCAGGAACCGCACGCTGCGATCGTTCCTCAGGCTCGATGGACAACCCGCAAGCCGGCAAATGAAGTCGTTGTCCAGTGCCAGATCAATGGCGCCAAGGATCTCCCGGTCTCCGAGGTCGTCTCGCCAAGCTTCGATCTCACGAGTTTCAAGATCGGGAAGCTTCTGCCGCTTGTGAAGTGGGGAACCTATGTCCGCGTCGTGGCTTGCACGCTCGAGGAGGGAAAGACCGAGATTTGGGCCTCTGTCTTCTCCTACGTCCCAGGCCCGGATGGGCCGACGCCCATTACAAAGCCGGAGTCCACCGCCGATCTCTTGAACCGCACGAAGCAATACCTCGCCGGGCGCCTCGACGGGGATGTCCATTAAAAGGGAGACCTCATGTCCAAGCCCGACAACTTCGTTGAGCCACCGAATTTCAAGATTCTCCTCTCGCCCGGGAACGATCAGTTCTTCGAGGAAACCGTCAAAGCATACGCCTGGCTCAAGTTCCTCTGGACGGGACCCAATCCAAACATTGAGGTCGATCTCCGGAACGTTTACCCAGGTCTCAGTTTCTCCCCGAAGGTGCTCTACCAGGCCATGATCGACGGGGTTGAAGCTCTGGGCTTGCCTGGGATTGCCTGTGGCCCAGTAATCTACCACGAGAGCGGCCCATTCTCCCCGTACCGCTCGTACCTAAGCATCAAACGGGAGTGGAGTGAATTTCTCGTCTGCGCCGCCCCAGTTGGCCACTCGTTTCTCATTTCGGTGCGGAAGATCGACCATTTCCCGCACATCAAGTGGTTCCACTACATTCCGCTCTTCCTCGGGCTCATCCTGGCCTTCGGATCGGGCTTCATCCTTGATGGACTTGTGGGAGGGTTTCTCGTCGTTGCGCTCATCACCTCGTTTGTGTGGTCGCTCTTTCGCTACTCCGCCCGGGCGGCAGAGAGCTGGTTTGGGCAGCATCTTCCGTACATGCCAGTAGTGGCCCCCATCTACGTGCGCTGGTTCCGCCCCAACACCTTCTATCGCCAGGATCTTCACTCTGCGTTTGTGACCTTGGTGGACGAGGTGGTGCGCAAAGTCGTCGGCGAACTGGAGGGGACCCAGGGACTGCGGATCGACACCGAAGGGCAGCGGCCACCAGCCCACCCAAGCCTTCCTGCATAGCGGATGTCGATCGGACGCTACATCCGGGATGCGCTCACGGCTCAGTTCTACAACTGGGAAGTCCGAGGCCGCGGGTGGTTTCTTTCGGATAGGCGGATTGCACTCGAACCCCCATTCCGTCCATTCGAAGGCCATTTCGTTCCCCAGAGCCTCACCGAGGACGATGGCCGAATCGAAAGTGCAGGCAGCCGGTTTGCTCGGGGGATGGGGCGACTTTTGGGAATTGGAGCCCCCGCGCCACTGCCCGAGAAGCCTCTTGAGCTTCCAGAGCCTGAGTTTGACGAAGGGGAGACTCCCGATGGCCTCGTGGAGCTTCAGCTTGCGCTCCCACCAGAGTTTCAGCCGTCGGCCAATGTTTTTGAGCAGTTTCTCGCAAGTATCGGCTACGCTAGATCCCCGGTCGCTTTTGAGGTCGTTGGGACGCACGAGGAACTGGTCGTTCAGGTGACGGCTAGTGAGGACGATGCACCAAACATCGAGGCACAGCTTCGAGCGTTCTTTCCGGAAGCGGTCATTGTTTCGACCGCAGGACATCTTTCCGAGGTGCTCTCCACGGATTCGGACCCGGTGTTTGAGATCGCTGATTTTGGCCTCGAACGGGAGTTTGTCGTTCCCATCGCAGCCCTAAAGATCCTTCCGGCAGATCCCTTGGTCGCCATCTGCGGGGCGCTCGACTCCCTCGACGAAGGCGAAGCTGGGGTGCTCCAAGTCCTCCTCCGGCCCGTATCCATGCCATGGGCCCCTTCGATGATCCGGGCGGTGTCGCTCTCCGACGGGAAGCCCTTCTTTGCCAACGACCCGGACATACTCGCGCACACCCGGATCAAGGTCGCTCGCCCCCTCTATGCCGCTGTCCTTCGGGTAGCGGCCAAGGCGCCCGATCGATTCCGGGCAGAGGAGATCCTGCGGGCACTCGCCGGAGGCCTCCGACCTCTTGGATCGGTCACCGGAAATCGACTCATCGCCCTTTCAAACGACGGCTACGACGAGGGGCTCCATCTCGACGACATTCGAGAACGGACGACGCACCGCTCGGGCATGGTGCTCAATTCCGACGAAGTCATTGCGCTCGCGCATCTACCAACGGCCGCCGTACGCGCAAAAAGCCTCCGAAGAGTGCTTCGCCACACCAAGGAGGCCCCTGAGCACCTCCTTCGGGAAAGTGGCTCCCGGATCGGCACCAACGAGCACGAAGGGCTTCGGCAATCGGTGTGGCTTCCTGATGCGCTACGCCTCAACCACAGCCACATCCTTGGAGGCACCGGGAGCGGTAAATCAACCCTGCTCGCCCTTCTTGCGGTCGAGGATATCCGGGCTGGACGCGGGGTAGCGGTCATCGATCCGCACGGCGACCTCATCGACCTCCTCATTCCGCACATCCCGGACGAGCGGCGCAAAGACGTCATCCTTTTCGATCCCACCGACGCTGATTACGCAATTGCCTTCAATCCGCTCGCTGCAGGTACCAACCAGGAGCGGGAACTTCTGGCGACCGACTTCATCGCGGTCATGAAGCAACACACCTCAGGCTGGGGCGATCAGATGTCGTCCCTCCTTGGGAATGCCGTTCTCGCGTTTCTGTCCTCGAAGAAGGGAGGAACGCTCCCAGAACTCAGACGGTTTCTGGCCGATCCCAAATTCCGAGCGACCTTTCTCCAAACGGTCGAAAACCACGAGGTGGTGTACTTCTGGGAGCATGAGGCCTCCCTCGCCAACAAAACGGCCGTAGGCTCGATTCTGACGCGTTTGGATAGCCTTCTGCGGTACGAGTCACTCCTCCACATTCTGGGGCAGAGGGAGAATCGCCTCGATTTCGGGGACATCATGGATTCGGGGAAGATCTTCCTCGGACGTCTTGCGAAGGGGCTCATTGGAGCCGAGAACGCCTACCTCCTCGGGAGCCTCCTGGTCTCCCGCTTTTACCAGACCACCATCGCCCGGCAGGCACGGAGGAAGGAAGATCGCCGGCCGTATTTCCTCCTCATGGACGAGGCGGGGGATCTCCTCACCCCTACGGTCTCAGAGATCTTGAAGGGAACCCGCAAGTACGGCTTGGGCCTCACCTTGGCCCATCAGAGCCTCGCGCAGCTCAGGCGGGATGAGGAGGTGTACGGCGCGGTCATGGGGAACTGCGGGATTCGGGTGTGCTTCCAGGTGTCAGGGGACGACGCCCGAAAGCTTGCGGAGGAGTTTGGGGGATTTCGGTCGGACGATCTCCTCAATCAGCCGCCCTTAAATGCCCTCGTGCGGGTAGGACCTAGGGACTCGGCATTCAATCTGGAGACGGAGTTTCTGCCCGAAGCGCCCAATACTGGCGAAGATGCGCATGGGGCGATCCAGGCCACGACGCGTGCCCGGTATGGAACCCTGAGGGAGTCGATCCGGAAGGAGTTGGCAGCGCTCCGGGGTGTGATCCCACCCGCTCCGGGCACGGATCCCTTCTCCCGGTTAGCTGCCAAGCGGCGAAAGGATGCCGCGGGAGCAGACGAAACGAAGGATCAGGGTGCGCCTACCGAGCCCACTGTGCCTGAGGCGCCCACGGTGGAGACAGCGGCTCCTCCGGCGCCCGGGGTGGAGAAGGACGAGCGTCCGAACGGGGAAGCAATCAAGGGGATGATCATCCGTACCGCTGGCGGGTGGGGATTTTCCCACGAGACCGAAAAGCCGGTGAACGGGGGCACCGGCCGGGTGGACATCGTTCTTTCCTTGGGCAAGCTGGAGATCGCCTGCGAGATCTCAGCGACGACGAACGCCGAGCACGAGTTCTCGCGGAACATCGGGAAGTGTCTCGCCGCGGCCTTCGAGCGGATCTTTCTCATCTGCGATGTGGCTCCCCGGAGACGCCGGATTGTAGAGATGGTGGAGACTCGGTGCTCTGTCGCGGAGAGGCGACGTGTCGAGTGCCTGAGCACTCACGATTTTCTCGCGAGGCTCCAAACCCTCGCAGAGGAAGCGCGGGCAGCCCTCACAAATGAGGAAGCTGCGGGTGCGAAAAGCATCCCCATAACCCAAAGCACGGCGACCCCTGAGGAGCGTCGTGCGGCCGCCGACGATGCGTGGAAACGGATTGCGGCGCTCAAAGAGCAGCACCGCAAGAAACCCCCAGGAGGGTGAATCCAAACATTCGGGCTCGGGAATCTGCCCACTGGAATGGGGTCAGATTTCGCGGGTTTCCCCTGGAGTGGGAAGAAAAACTCAGAAAAATGCTTCCCACAAAACTGCCCACTTTGGGTATCGGGAAATACTTCCCAGTCTGAAGAGACTGTCCGTAGGCATGTTATGCTCATGGTAGGCGCCACTGTGTATCGAAGCGCCACGCCGCTTTGCTCAACGTCAACCTGCGATCGGATGCAGAAAAACCGCAGAGACGCGGAGACGCTGAGGAATCAGTTTTCCAAGCCTATGCGATGAAACCGGTCGGTCTTCCACCACATCCGATTTCAAAAGCGGTGTCGACGCTCCGCTCTGCCACCGCACTCCAAAAAGCGCGTATCCAGAATCCAGCATCCTCCCGATTCTCGCCCTCCACTCTCCAACTCCCGGCGCCGGTTCAGGGCTTCCACGAGGCGCGGCTTCCGTCGATGGCCATCTGATATCGGAGCGACTCCACCACCTGTCCCTCGCTTCCATCGGGCCGGATCACCCAGACCGGACGCTTGTCCGCCGGCTTGGTCGCATAGACGATTTTCATACGCTCCGGATTGCTCCAATAGCGCTCATCGGTTTTCCGAAACGAGATCCACGCCCCGTCCGGAGACCACGCCGCCGGGGTGCACACACTGTTCCCACCAAACCGGGTCAACTGCCGCTGCCCCCTTCCATCAGGCCCGATCAAAAACAACTCCAACGCATCCCCCACCGGAAACGAATACACGATCTGCTTCGAATCGGGCGACCAGTTGGGAAAGGTGGCCCCCACGCGGCTCGTCTCGTTCACCACCCGCCGCTTTTCGGAGCCGTCCCACCGCATCAGGTACACGGTCACCCCGCCTTCGGGAGGATGACCGGTGTACACGATCCATTTCCCATCCGGTGACAACGTGGGGTCATGTCCCTCGCCGAGCATCAGCAGTCCGGTCCCATCCGGACGAATGCTCGCCATCTCCGGCTTGGTTCCGTGCATCCCAAAAACGATACGCTCGCCGCCCGGCGTCCGCTGCCAGCTCGGCATGTAGCACACGGCCCTGGATTCCAGGAGCCGACGCACCCGGGTCCCGTCGGAGTTCATGATCCACAGATTGGTGGCGTGCTGACGGTCGCTCATGAAACAGATCCGTTTCGCATCCGGAGACCAGCACGGGTACCGATCCTCACTGCCCGGGGAGCGCGACAGGTTGGTCATGTCCCCGGTGTCGGGATTCGCCAGGAACACTTCGGTGTCCCCCGTGCGCACGGAGGTCACCAGCATGCGATGGCCCGCCAAGGGACCGGCCTGGAGCCCGCACACGATCGACAGCAGTGCGATCCACACCCGAAGTCCCATTTTTGAAACGCAATTCATGGGTCTGATTCTGTCCAATTCGGTCCCGGCAGGCTTGGCCGAATCCAATGCCGGTTCGGACAATTCCGTCGTCGCCTCAGGGCCGGTTTCGCGAGCGCTTGTGGGAACCTGCGGGGGTCGGCGCTCCGGCCGCGGCCGGATACGGCGTGCTGTGTTGCCGGTGAAGAATCCAGTTCGATTCGTATTTCGCAGCGAGCTCCGAATCGTGGATCACCAGCAGGTTCTCCGCGTTGTGATGCTCCGCGGCGGCCGTGAAATTGAACGAACCCGAGATCACCGTCGCCCCGTCGATCACCATCACCTTGTTGTGGGCGATGGTGTGTTCCGAATCAATGAACCGCGGCACCTCTCCTTTGACCAGTAGGTCCACCGCCGTGTGAGGTTCTTCGAGGATCCCTTTGTCGAACACCACCACCACTGACACCTGACGCTTCACGGCTTCAACCAGGGCCTTGGCGATGGGCACCGAGGTGAAGGAAAACGCCTGAACATGCACCGTTTTGCGCGCGCCACGGATCTCGCGGACCACCGCATCCGTGCACCCGCCCTCGGGCGAGAAATAAACTTCGGTGGAACCCGCCAAGGCCATCGCGCCAAGCATCAGCAGGCCGACCGCGGTCAGGGCCCCTCGAATCGAGAATCGGAAAAACATCGGAGACATGTCGCCGCAGCTCTAGCAGTGGAACCTCCCCGCCGCAAACCTTGCACGACCCCACGCCTTTGTGGTGCCTTAGCTCCGACATCCTCCATGCCCGCCACGCATCCATCCCAGGCCTCACCTCCTCGCTCCGTGCGATCCGGAGCCTGGATGGGGGTATCAAGGTGGGTCTGCGTGGGATGGCTGCTGCTGGGGATCCTTCCCGCCTGGCTGGAAGCTGCACCGAGGACCATCCCCAAGCCGGAAGATCTGTGGTCGCTCGCCCCGCTGAAACGTCCCGAGGTCCCGCGCAGCCCGGGATCATCCACGAATCCGATCGATGCCTTTCTCTCCGCCGCGCAGGAAAAGGCCGGGGTCACCCCGCTTCCGGCAGCCGAACCGCTGGTGTGGTTGCGTCGGGTCACGTTGGATCTGATCGGGCTCGCTCCGACTCCCGCAGAGCAGGACGACTTTCTCGCCGATCCCTCCCCGGCGGGACGCGACCGGGTGATCTCGCGTCTGCTCGCCAGTGAACAGCACGGCGTTCGCTATGGCCGTCACTGGCTCGATGTCCTCCGTTACGCCGATGTGGATGAAAACATGCCCGCAGCCGGCGGCATTCATCTGTGGCGCGACTGGGTGGTGCGCTCGATTCAGAACGACCTACCCTACGACGCCTGGGTCCGCGCACAGATCTCCGGGAATCGGGCGGCGAAGCGCCACATCATCTCCCCCGAGGGGCACCTCATGACGGTGCCGCCGAATCCCGAGGACGTGTTCGCGCTCGGCTTCCTCGCCCGCGGTGCCACCACCCGGGACAACGGAGACCACCAGCTCGCCTTCTCCGCCGTCGAAACCATTTCCACCGCCTTCCTCGGGCTCACGGTGGGATGCGCCCGCTGCCACGACCATTTCTTCGATCCCATCCGACAGTCCGACTTCTACTCCATGAAGGCGCTGTTCGATCCGATGGTGCTCCGCCCGGTTCAACTCGCGACGGCGCAGGAGATCATCGCCCGCGGACAAGAGCGCGCCGCGTATGAGGCGCGAGTGGAGGAAGTCGTCGGGGCGATGCGAAGGTTCACCGAGCCCTACCATCGCAAACTCTACGAGGAACGGCTCTCCGCACTGCCCGCCGATGCCCAAGCCGCGATCCGCAAACCGGAACGCCAACGAACCCTCGCCGAGCAAAAGATCGCCGATGACTACTACCCCATCCTGCGAATCGATCCGGGCAAAATAAAACGGATCATGCCGCGCGAGGAGATCCCCAAGTACGACGCCTTCCTCAAACAGGTTTCCGAACTCAAGGCCCCGCCCGCCCTGCCGGTCTTTTATTCCGTGGAGGACGATTCCAAGCGCCTTGCCGAGAAACGCTACGTGCTCACCACCGGCGATCCGGCCCGCCCGAAATTGACCCAGGAAGTTCATCCGAGCTTTCCGCTGGTCACCGCACCCCCGGAGTTCCGCGACAGCCTGCGCGAGACCTTCGGCGACTGGCTCACCTCGCCGGAGAATCCGCTCTTCGCGCGCGTGGCCGTGAATCGCATCTGGCAATGGCACTTCGGCACCGGATTGCACGCCACCGCCGGCGACTTCGGCGCGCTCGGCGGGAAACCCATTCACCCGGAACTCCTCGACTGGCTGGCCTCGGAATTCATCGCCCACGGCTACAGCATGAAATGGATCCACCGGTTGATCGTCCGTTCCGACTCCTACCAACGAGCCTCAGCCGCCATCGACACTTCCTCCACCGAGTCCGCAAACCGCTCGCGAGATCCGGAGAATCGCACCCTCTGGCGCTACCCGCTCCGGCGCCTGGAGGCCGAACCCATCCGCGACGCGCTCCATCAACTCGCCGGCACACTCGATCTCACCCTCGGCGGAAAATCCGTCACCGACGACGACCGCGGCACCGGCATGCATCGCCGCACTGCCTATCTTCAGCGCGGATACCGCGCATCGCAGGAAATCATGCCCGCCTTCCTCCAGAGCTTTGATGCCGAGGACGGCCGCACCGTCTGCACCCGACGCAACCAGACCGAAACCGCACCGCAGGCGCTCTATCTGATGAACAGCGACCTGGTGGAAACCGTGAGCCGCAAACTGGCGGAACGAATCCGTACCGAAACTGGTACCGATTGGACCGCGTCGATCCGACTGGGCTACCGGCTCGTGCTCGGGCGTCCTCCCACCGATGCTGAGTTGGGCCGCGCGGATGCGGCATTTCGCGCGGAGGCGGATCCGGTGAAGTCGCTCGCGTGGGTGTTGGTGAACCTGGATGAGTTTGTCTATGTCCGCTGAATTCGGAATTCCACGCCGCGACTTCCTGTTCCGTGCCGCCGGCGGGTTTCTCGGGACCGCGCTTGGTTCCCTGCTCGCGGCCGACGGACGCCTCACCGCGCATCCCGCCGCCGGTGCCCTGCCGGCGCGGGCGAAGTCGGTGATCTTCCTGTTCATGTGCGGCGGCGTGAGCCACATCGACACCTTCGATCCCAAGGACAACAAGTGGGCCGGCCACCTGATGGATGCGATCGGTTTTGGAGACAACCTCGCCGAGATGAAGCGTCCGGTGATCCCGTGCAAGCGCACCTTCACCCGGCACGGGCAATCCGGGATCCCGGTGTCGGATTGGTTCCCGCATCTTGGCGGCGTGGTGGATGACCTCGCGATCATTCGTTCCATGTGGTGTCACGAGACCAATCACTTTCCCGCCGTCGTGGAGTGCGCCACCGGTCATCGCGATCGGGTGGTGGAACACGCGAGCCTGGGCAGCTGGGTGAACTACGCGCTTGGATCCGAGAATCGAAACCTGCCCGGGTTTGTGAACCTCGGTCGGCCGTCGTCGCCGGTGCAATTGAGCGGCGGTTACCTCGGCGCAGCGATGGCCGCCACGCCGTTTCAACCCGGGGCCACTCCCATTCCTGACCTGCATCCGCAAAAGGGCACCACGGCTGCGGAACGCGATCGCCGCATGCAATCGCTCGAGACGTTGAACCAGGAATTTCGCGAGCGGTACGGGACGCAGTCGGCGATTGCCGGACGCGTCCGGTCGTACGAACTCGCAGCCCGCATGCAGCTCACCGCACCCGAAGCGGTCGAGTTCAACCAGGAGCCGGAATCGGTCACCCGGCTCTATGGCATCGGCGAAAAGGAAACCGACGAATTCGGCCGACGCCTCCTGCTCGCGCGGCGCTTGGTGGAACGCGGCGTGCGATTCATCCAGGTGTGTCATGCCGGCAACGGGGGCAATGGCGGATGGGATTCGCACGACGACATGGAAGGCCATGCCCCGCTGTGCCGTCAGATCGACAAACCGGTTGCCGGACTGATCCGTGATTTGAAGCAACGCGGCCTGCTCGACAATACGCTGGTGGTGTGGACGAGCGAATTTGGCCGCACGCCGTGGTCGCAGAACACCACCGGACGCGACCACAACCCCCGCGGCTTCACCTCCTGGATGGCCGGTGCGGGCGTGCGCGGGGGAACGATCCACGGGGCCACCGATGATTTTGGTTACAAGGCGATCGTGTCGCCCGTGTACGTGAACGACCTCCAGTCCACGATCGTGGAGCGCCTCGGGCTCGATCCCCACAAGATGGAACTCACCATCAACGGCCGCCCCGTCCGACTCATCGAGGAAGACTCCAAACCCGTCCGCGCGATCCTTGGGTAGGGGGAGAAGGCGCTAAGTCCAAAGTCCAAAGCACACGGAGGGGTGAATTTGGAAAGCAGGAAAGCAGGAAGGGGATTCGGAGAGCGGGGATCGGGAAGATACTTGCTGCTGCATGCTGGAGGCAGGATGCCGCATTCGTGGTCATTCGAATGCAGTCGGCTTTTGCCCTTAAACTGAGCCTCGCGCCTTTGGAGTGCGGTGGCAGAGCGCAGCGTCGACACCGCTTTGCTCAACGCCAGGCAAGGGACCGTGCGCAGGAACTTCAGTGGCGCGGAGCAGCAACGGTCTCGGGAGTGTTTTCATGCAGATGCAGATGCGTTGCGATGCGACCGATCCGTTTCGTTCTCTGTCGCCCCGCTGGGGCTTGGGAGCTCGTTCCGAAGTAACCCCGGGCTAAAGCCTCGGGGCTATTTTCGGAAATTCAGCCAAGGCGAATGCTGAACCCGAGCTGCAAAGGTCAAGTCCGGGTCAGGATTTGACACTCTTGCGAGTAGGTCAGGAGAGAGGCTGGGTTAGGATTGTGGAGGTCGGCGCCTGGGATAACTGCCGATTTGAGACGTCCGTTGAACCCGGGGTTCGCGGCTCAAATCGTGCATCGAGGGG
>CANGKZ010000055.1 GCA_947454705.1 Verrucomicrobiota bacterium | reverse complement strand
TATGGGCAAAGTCCAAAGTCCAAAGTCCAAAGTCCAAAGTCCAAAGTCCAAAGTCCAAAGTCCAAAGTCCAAAGTCCAAAGTCCAAAGTCCAAAGTCCAAAGTCCAAAGTCCAAAGTCCAAAGTCCAAAGCACCAAAGCGCCAAAGGGGATGAATTTGGAACGCATGAAAACAAGAAGGAGATGGAGCTCGTTTCCTTTTGCGTTCCTTTGCATTCGGAACCGCCGAGGGGACGAGGCGGATCACTCGGGCGTGGAAGGGCATCCGAATGGGCATTCGGGTTGCCCGACCGCAACCCAGTTTACCCGCCTGATTCTGGAGTGCGACGGGAAGCGCAGCGCCACGCCGCTTTGGTCAACGCCGACCTCGCAGCACGGCGAATGAACCGCAGAGGGGGTTCGGGAATCTTTCTCACGCTGATGCGATGTCACCGGTCGGTGCAATGCCACGCGCGGTTTCGAAAGCGGTGTCGACGCTCCGCTCTGCCACCGCACTCCACAATCGCACGGCGCCGCGTCTCTGCGGTTGCTTCCAAGTCTCGGCCTGCGACTGCTCGCGGGGTCCGCAGACGAATATGGGGCTTGGGTGGAACCAAGCCCTCCACCAGGTTTTGGGTTACCGGAAGGCGCGCTCCATCGCGGCGGTGTCGCTGTATTCGGCATATCGGATCAGCTTTCCCCCGCGAACCGTGGCCACCGCTGCAATGTCGTTGTGGAACACCTGCTGATTGGAAAGCACCCGGCACCGCTCGCGGAGCAGGACCACCACCGAGTCCCCGGACGGCAGATAGGTGTGATCGTTGAACTCCTCATAGGCAATCGAACCCACAATGCGCTTGGCGAATTCAAAGATCTCCAACCCCTGATACCGACCTGCCCACGGGAGCACTTTCGGATCGCCCGGAAATTCCCAGTGGCAGGCAGGATCGATGAGATCGGGAAACGAGGAGAGATCCCCACGACGGTAGCAATCGTAGAGATGACGCAGGAGGGATTCGGCGGTATGGGGCATCGTGGGAGGAAATGAAAAAGGCTGAATGAAAAATTCAAAATGAGCCGGATGACTGCCTTGGATGGAATCAGGCTCCGATCAGGCGCGCGGGCGCGGAGACGATCTTGAACTCACGGGTCACGCGCGGGTTACGAACCGGCTTGGTGACTTCGAACGAAGCCCCGCCATCCGAGGTGAGCGTGCGCACCACCTTTTCATCCGCCCCGCATCCTTCCACCACTTGGATCTGAATCTGCGCGTTGAGCGTGATGGTGGTGTAGAGGAACGCGCCGTTCGGCAGCGGATGCGTGATCAGGATCATGTCGTCGGGATTGCCCGTGACGACCGCCTCGACTCGTTGCTGACCAAAGCACGCGGACACACGCCATCGCTCGAGCTCGGTCTCCAGTTCCCGATTTAGGTACATTGCTTCGAGCGCGTCGTTCTGCCAGGTCCAGCCCGCGCTCCCGAAGGCAACGCTCACCGCCATCGGCGCATCATCGGCATACAGACGGAAGGCGATGGCCTCAAGAAAGGCAGACGGATCTTCGCGGAAGCGAACGCCGTTGGCCCAGCTCCAGGTGCGCAGTTGATGCGTGTTCCAATAGTGACCATCGGTGGCCTCCACTGCATCGGCCTGGATCTCGCGTCCGTCGAACACCACACGGGCGCTGATCGTTCGTTTGCATCCGGAGGAATAGAACCGGGGAAACAGCACGGAATTTCCCGCGCCCTTCAATCGGTCCACGGCCTGCGCCTTCGCGACCGGCATGTCGAAATCCCAGGAGATCACGCGTCCCTGGTCCTCGACTGCGCCCCAGGCGCGCGATTCGGTGAGACCCGACGAGGTACCAATTTCGAGGCGGAACTGTCCCGGCGCGATTCGCACTGCGGCGAGCGGATAGCGCTGGCGCACCGCGAAGTCGTCACCGTTCACCTGATCGCGATACCAGCACCAGACCTCGGCAATCTTGGTGCCGTCGGTGGGGCCGTTGAACAAAACATAGCGGACCACCATGGATCGCTTCTTCGCGGGATCGGTCCAGATCACATAATACGCCTCGGAGAATCCGGGCACGGTGGCATCAAAGACGGGACGGTTGTCGAGAACAGTGGGGAGCGAGTGTGTGGACATGGGGGCGGTGTGATGTTGAAAAAGTTGAAGCGTTAAAGGGTTGAAGGGGAATCCGACGGTGCCGCGAGGGATTTCTCATTCGTTTGGAGTCCCGTCTTCAGACGGTTCGGGGAAGCGCGTCTCGATCACCCAGCGGGTGAATGAACCAGAGACGCGTCGTTCGATTCGTCTTCTTCAGCGGGTTTTCAGGTGGTGAGAAGTGCGGCGGATCGCGAAGGGGCTTGAGCGTTGGCGGACTCTGCGCCGATGACCTTCGTTGCCGGGAGAAAGCCCTGTCGGACGAAGTAGCGGAGGTACCGCATGAGCACGTCGCGCTGCGCGGGACAGGTCTCGCCGCTCGACTTCACCAGTCGCAGCCAGTTGGTCTTGTCGGTGCCCGGAAAATAAACCTGCTCCTCGCTCAGCGCCCGGATGAAATCCACAAACGGGAACAGGGCGTTGCCCTTCAACCGGTCCATGCCCTGCGCGAGGAGCTCGCGCTTCCAAACGTCGTAGGGCAGTCCGCGCATCGGATACCCGGCTTCCTGGAACCACTGGATATATTCCGATACCAGCGTCGGCTCCGGATGCAGCGAGTGATACACATGGTTGAGCGTCCCCGAACGACTTGCGCCGTGGACAATGACGCGGGTGAGGAAATCCACCGGGATCACCTCCCACGTCGATTCCAACAGCGGCATCGCACCGAGCTGGATGCAGCCCTTGTAGTACGAAGACAGGAACTCATCGAATTTGTGATATTCGCCGGTGATGCCGTTTCCGCCGACCATGCCGGGACGATAAATGGCGGTGGGAATTCCGCGTTCCTTGAGTCCCACCCAGGCCATGCGGTCGGCCACGTGCTTGGCCTGTTCGTATCCGTTCAGGAGCCCTTCCACGTGCTGCAGCGGTTGATCCTCGAACACCTGCGTTCCGCGGGCGTAGCCGGTGGACATGATCACCCCGAGCGTGGAGATGAAATGCAGGTTCGCCACCCGCTTGCGCGAGGCCACGGCGAGCCGCATCACGTGCTCCATCGCGTCCACGTGCGAGGGCTTGAGGCGTTCGTACGGGAACACAAAGTTCACCCACGCGCCGGAGTGGAAAATGGTGTCGGTTCGGTCGGCCAACTCCTGGAAGCGCTCGGGCGACAAACCAAACCGCGGCTCGGAAAGTTCTCCCAGAACGAACCCGATCCGGTCGGCAAAGGCATCGTTCCACAGTCCGTAGCGTTCCAAATTCGATACCACACGACGGCGCGCCTCCGAGGGACTTGCGGCGCGGACCAGGCAATCGACCTTCACCGCTGTCTGCCGCATCAGTTCGGAAAGCAGGAACGCCCCGAGGTATCCGGTGGCCCCGGTGAGGAACACCTGCTTCATCAGGGATTCCTCCACGCTCACCGCGCCGGCGAGTCGTTGCACGTCGTCGGGCACGCGGCCTTCGTCGTCGAGCGATGTGCGCACGGTGGAGAGCCGAGGGGCGCGTCCTGATTTCACATCCTCGATCGCCCCGGCAAGACCGGCGACCGTGACCTCGGTGGCATTGACCAGGGAAATGGAATCCGGTGCCCCGATCTCCCACATGCGGGCAAAGGCCTCCGCCGCTTTGAGGGAATCGCCGCCCAGATCGAAGAATCCGTCGTGAATGCCGACGCGATCCACGCCGAGAATCTCCGACCAGATCGCCGCGATCTTCCGCTGCCACGCGGTGCGCGGAGCGACGAACGGAGTGGCGAGATTCCCGCGGCTGACGCGATTGCGCGCGCGCATCTCGGCCTGAAGCCGGGAGACATCGCCGTACATCGTGGCGAGGGCGTCCAGCCCGGCGGCGAGCTCCGACAGCCGGCGCGTGCGCGTCGCCGATTCCTTGGTCGCCGGTGCGGGTTTCGCTCCCCCGCCCTTGGCTCCATCCTCGGTCACCACGGAGGTGTGTTCGATCCGCGATCCCGCCACCGCGGCCGCAACGCGATCGAGCGACAGTCGAATTTCCCGGGCGCCCGCGACACCGGAATCCACCTCGGTCCAGGCTTCTCCGAGGCTCGCGTAAAAATCGTGGATCGGGCGGTTCTTGTCCGAAGGGACGAACTGGAGCCGGAGCCCATGGAGTCCCTGCTCCCGTGCCAATTCGGCAAGATGCAGCACCATGGTCTGTTCCACCCGCTTGCCGAGCACGCGGCAGCTCATCAGGAAGGTTTCCACCTCCAGCACCTGCTCGGTGGAATTCACCCTGGCGACGAACAGGCCCACGAGGCCGTAGTCCCCGAAACGGTCCCGCACAGCCACGACCCGAACGTGGTACGTCGGATCCTTGAGCAACGCCTCCACCGCGCGCTCATCGCGGCGCAGCGTGGTGGCGTTGAACTGATTGGTCCGCTGGGTGAGCTGCGCGGCCCGGGCGACGTCGGCCGCCGCCACGGGACGAATCTCGGTCACCACCTGCAGCTGCTCGATGAAGGATTCGAAACTCCGGGCCGAGGATCGAACGGCATTGCGTTGCAGGTTCTCGCGATACATCCGGGTGCGTTCCCGATCCTCGGCGGTCACGCGCAGCGCATCGAAAGCCCAGTGCCCCTGGAAGTAGGACGGCATGCGCGAGGAATCCTCGGGCACCTGAATCACGAGCACCTCGGGCAGTGCGGTGCGGACCTCCTCGCATTCCGCGGGGTTGTCATCCACGAACACAAAACTGTCCAACCCCAGCCGCAGCTCGGTGGCGAGATCCACGAGATTGCCGGACTTGGGCGACCAGTCGATGCGCGCCGAAACCACGTGTTCGCGACGGAACCGCATGCCGGGATTGCGATCGAACACCTCCCACACATCGGCCTCGTTGTTCTTCGAGGAAAGGCAGATGAGTTTTCCTTCCTGCTGTTGGCGGATGAGGAACTCCTGGAACGCCGCGTGTCCCGCGGTGACCTCCACCCCGAGCGCGCCCTCCTCGCCGCAGACACCGCGCCAGAGCGTGTTGTCGCAATCCACCACGATCACCTTCACCGGCGCGTGCTGCACGGTGAAGGCGCGTCGGGCCAGCTCCACGCCGAGCGCGGAAAAATACTCGGCCGTGAAGGGAATGTGTCCGAGATGATCCCGCGCTTCATCCACCACGCGTCGCACGCCCGGCAGCGCCGCGGGGTCGCGCAGATCAAGCACCTGCACGCCGGGGAGCGACCGGGCGGCGGTGAGGATGCGCTCATCCAGCGCGTCGAGGCGCTCGGACAAATTCCACCGGCGCACCTGCGGCCCGGTGTGGGGACACAGCGCGAGCACGATCGCGCCCTTCGCCGACGCAGCATGGGACTGCAGCGCTTCGATGAATTCGGCCACCACCGAATCGGCCTTCTCCGCCGGCACCGCGCCCGTTTCAAATCGGAACCAATCCTCCACGCGCACCAGGATGAGGTTCACCCCACCCTCGTTGCGCCCCAGCACGCTGGAAGGATTCAGCAACTCCTGGAACACCTGATGATACGGCGCAAAGGTGAGCTCGGGCGCAAAGCCGAGACGGGCCAGTCCGAACTTCAACGCCTCCCCCACAGGCTCGGCAGTGAAGGTCGCCGCGAGGGCGAGCGCGATGGGTTGTCCCACATCACCCCGGCGTTCCCGCGCCTTGCGGTGCATCACCTCAAGCTGCTTCACGTAGGCGGCGAGGCTTTCGAATTCGTAAATGAGCGACGGCTCCAGCTCGATCTCGAGTCGCTCCTCCAGCTCGCCCGCGAGACGCACCACGATCATGGAATCGAGCGCGAGATCCTCGGCGGAACGGCGGAGATCCAGGTCCGCGGGCGACGCCAGCTTGAGCGGGACCGCGAGGCGGCTTTTCACCCATTGCGCGATGTCGGCGGCGGATTGGATGGACGAGGTGACGGGAGTTTTCAGTGAGGTCGGGTTCATCGGGAGTTCTGAGCAGCGGATTGCGGCGAAGGAAGGAAACCGGAGCCCACAAGGTGTCCGGCGTAGAGGGGCATGAGACCCTGGATGGGATCCGGGCAATGGATGCCGGAACGCTCCATCAGCCCGGCCGCGTTCTCGCGCGACAGCTTGAGCCGGCGACGGCCGAAGAATTCAAACAGGGTCTCCCGCTCCGCACCGACCCGCTGCAGGAGGAAGGGCGTGAGCGGGAACAGCGCATTGTCGGAATCGAGGGATCGGAGGGCCTTCATCCACTCCGCGACCGGTTCGACCGATGCGTTCCATCCCGCACTGCGGAACCAGCCGGCGATCTCAGCCATGCGCGCCGGGGCCGGATGCGTCCAGTGATAGGCCGGCGCAGGGGTACCAAGATTGGTCACCGCAGCGGCCATGGCGGCGCTGACGATATCCACCGGGATCATGTCCACCTCCACCGCGAGATCCGGGAATCGGCCCAGTTGCAGGCAGCCCTTGAGGAATCGGCACAGGAAATCGTCGGTGTGCCAGGCCCCGGTCAGCTGATCTCCAGTCACGAGTCCGGGCCGATGCACCGTCACGGGCAACCCCAGCACGGCGGCCTCGCGCCACAGGGACTCGCTCACCCATTTGGTCTGCGCGTAGCCGCTGAACAATTCATCGGCCGACTCCAGCGAATCGGTTTCGCGAATCCGGTCCAACCGGTCGCGTCCGGGTCCGTTGAAAACCGCAGTCGTGGACACGTAATGAACCGGAAGCCCTCCCCCGGCGACCGCGAGACGCAACACACCAAGGTTCGAAGTCACGTTGACCGCGCGGAGGAACGAGTACGGGGCAACGAAGTTCACGCTCGCGCCGTTGTGGATCACGGCATCGATGCTCCCGGCCAGCTGAAGCAATCCCGCTTCACCGAGACCGAGGTGCGAATCCTCGAGCGACCCACACTCGACGCGAATGCGCTCATTCCACGCCGCATTCCATCCCGGGATTTCCCCCAACTTCCGAAGCAATCGGGTCCGCGCCACCGAAGCCGACTCGCCCCGGACCAGACAGCAAACCGTCGTGCCCTCGACCCGCATCAGATCGCGCAGCAAATAGGATCCGAGGAACCCGGTGGCTCCGGTGAGGAAGAGGCGTCGCGCCGGGATCGCCTGGGCTTTGCGTGAGCGATCAAGTCCAGCACACAACGTGCGAACCGCCTCCAATTCCGCGCGGTAATCGACAGGCTCGGATTCCTCGGCCGCAGCACCGAGCGCGAGAATCCGATCCAGCGTGTCACCCAGATGCGACAGGCTGCGCGCGGAGAGCAGCGTTCCGATGCCCACGCCGCGCCCGAACTCCGACTCGATCGCGGTCATCAACCGAACCGCTCCGAGGGAATCGACACCGAGTTCGGCGAGCCCCAGCGCGGCATTCACCGACGCGGCCGGACGCCCAACGACCCCGGCAACCACGCGCTTCAATCGCGAGACCGTGGAGGAATCAGGGGCGGTCGTTGCGGCGTTGGCAGCCTCGGTACCAATCGAGTCGGTCGAGTCCACCTCAACGGAGATCGGAGTCCACGCGCCGGTTTGGAGACGCTCGCGGCATCGGCTGCGTTGCACCTTGGCGGTCGCGGTCCGGGGCAGTCCGCCGTGCGGCAGAAGCACCACGGCACTGCATCCCACGCCGCATCCACGAATGAGCGCGGCGGCCACACGGGATCGGATCTCCGCCGGCGACACCGCATCGATCGCCACCCCGCGGGCCAACTCCAGCGCGATCGCCACCGCTTCCCCCTCCGCGGATTCATGGGCAAAGGCCGCGCATTCCCCCACGGGAAGTCCCGCCAATCCGCCACTCACGCAGCGTTCGAGATCGGCAGGATAAAGATTCTTTCCGCGAACAATGATCAGCTCCTTGAGTCGTCCGGTGATGAACAATTCGCCGTTGTGCTGGAATCCGAGATCGCCGGTGCGGAACCAGCGTCCGGGTTCCGATGAGTCGAGTCCGGCGCGAACCACCTCGGCATTCAGCGCCTCCTGATTCAAATACCCCGGAGTAATTCCATCGCCTCCGGCCCACACTTCACCCACCTGTCCTTCTGCCAGCGGTCGACGCGTCACCGGATCCGCGATGCACACACGGACCGTGCCCAGCGGACGCCCGTTGCTGACCAGCTCCACGGCGTCGGCTCCCGCATCCACGACCGGCACCACGCGGTGCGACGCCAGAGCCGCGCGATCCAGTCGGAGCACTTCAAGCGAGTCCGACTGACGCAGCGTGGTGCAAAGCGTCTCGGTCAGTCCGTAGTACGGAGTGAAGGCACGCGCGGCGAATCCGCACCGGGCAAGTCGATCCATCAATCGCCGGACCGTGGTGGGGCGCACCATCTCGCCGCCCGAGATCGCCAGGCTCCAGTGCTGCAGCGAAATCCCATCGAGCGCGGAATCCGGCAGCGCACCCACGAGGTCGTAGGCAAAATTCGGCGCCGCCGAGATGCGTCCGCCGTACCGGCTGATGGCGTCGAGCCAGAACGCTGGTTGTTCCAAAAAAAGTGCAGCCGGAAACTCGACGGTCGCCGCGCCGCTGAACACGCCCACCAGACGCGTGTACAAGCCTGCGATGTGGCAGTTCGGAAGCCAGGTGACCATGCGGTCCGCCGGCCCCAGACCGTGGCCCGAGGCGAATTCACCAATGTTGGTACACAGGTTCCGATGCGTGAGCACCACGCCCTTCGGTGCGCCGGTGGAGCCCGAGGTGAAGAGGATCAGCGCCGTGGAATCGGGCGCCACGCGACGCGGGATCCACGCAGGCGAACCCGCCGGGCTCGCCGCATCAAAACCCATCGTGACGACGCGCAGAGGGGAATCACCGGTTCCGATTCCCTGTTGCGTGAGCACTGCAGCCACGGCGGCGGGAGCGAGCACAATTCGCGCTCCACTCAGTCCAGCCACACGAGCAATCCATGCCGCTCCCTCCGCCTCGGAACCCGGACGCGGCGGATACAGCGGAACGGCGGCCGCTCCTAGCCGGAAGCACGCGAACAAGGCGGGCAAAAACTCCGGGCACGAGGGCGAGGCGATCACCACCGGGTCACCGGGTTGAACGTCCGACGCCAACCGTTCCGCAAGCGCGCGGGATTGCGCCGACCAATCGGCGAACGTGGCAGTGCGCGGTTCGGAGGACCGCGTGGAGAGGAACACATGCGCGGCCGCCCCGGGGTCGCGAGAAAGGGTTCCATCCAACACCTCCGCCAGCGTGCCGGCGAACGGGAGAGTCGTGGGAAGCGTCATGAGAGAATCCCGGAATCAGATCGCAGAAGTGCCCGAGAACACGGGATTCACATAGCGGCCGAAAACTTCGAGCTGCCCTTCGAGATACAGGCTGCGGGCACGCTGGCGTTGGACCTTGCCGCTGGTGGTCTTGGGGCATCCGCCGCGTTCGAGGAACACCACTTCCGCCACAGGAATCTGGTGTTCCAGCGCGACGCGGCGAACGAGTGTGCGTCCGAGCGATTCAAGATCGGCCGTGGCCTGGAACTCGCGTTTCAATTCCACCGCCACCACCAAGACCTCGCGTCCATCCCGGTCCACCGAAAAGGCTACACCGTGGTGCGGGCGGATCGACGGATCCGAGAGTTCGAGGGTGAGTTCGATGTCCTGCGGCGCGTGGTTCTTGCCGTTGACGATGATGACGTCCTTGCATCGACCGGTGATGAACAGCTCGTTGCGGTCGCACAGGAATCCCAGGTCGCCCGTGCGGAGAAACGGTCCGGTGCCATCGGCAAGCCGCGCTCCGAACAACTCCGCCGTGGCCTCCTCATTGCGCCAGTAGCCGCGGGCGACGATGGGCCCCTGGATCCAGATCTCCCCGACCTGGAAGGGCTGCAGCGGCTGGCGCGTCGCCGGATTCACGATCCGGATGTCGAGTTCCGATCCGAAACAGCCGCAGCTCATCACCTCCTGCGCTCCAAGATCGGTCTCGGCGAGCTGGAATCGTCCCTCGGCAAACGCGCTGCGATCCACGCGCAGCCACCGGTACATCTCGTTTCGCGGCGTGCCGGAAACCCCCAGCGTGGTCTCGGCCAACCCATACGCGCTGGTAAGCGCCCGGGCACGGAATCCGCACGGTTCAAAGGTCTCCACAAACCGTTCATAGGTCGCGCGGCGGATCGGTTCGGCCCCGTTGACCAAAAGCGATACACGGCTGAGATCGAGCGATTCCCCGCCGGTTTCCCGGTAGGCCTCGGCGCAGAGTTCGAAGGCAAAGTTCGGCGCGAGCATGATCGTTCCGCCGTACTGCTGGGAGGCACGGAGCCAGCGCATTGGGCGCTTGAGGAACGCCATGGGGCTCATCACCACCGCGGCAAATCCGGAGAAGCACGGCTGGAGCACGCCGTACATCAGGCCGAAATCGTGCGACTGCGGGAGCCAGGTCACCACGCGGTCGGACGGCGTGAGACGGAAGATCTTCTCCTGATAATGCCCGAGCCGGAGCAGGTTCCGATGGGTGACCATCACGCCACGCGGACGGCTGGTGGAGCCCGAGGTGTACTGCAGCAGCGCGAGATCATCCCAGCTGATCTTCGGGGCTTCCCAATCCGCGGCCTCGCCCTCGGGAAGGTCATCGAGGCAAATCCACGTGGTGCCCTCGGGAAGCTGGAGTCCGTCGGCGATGCGTTCGCGGATCGCCACGGTGCTCACCACGAAGCGGGCCTCGGCATCGAGCGCCACGTCATGCAATCGGCTCAACTGCCCGCGGGTGCTCGGCACGATGGTGGTCACCGCGGTCGCTCCGGCATAGAGGCTGGACCAAAACGCGACGGTGAAATCGAGGTCGCTCGGAAGCACGAGCAGCACGCGCTCCCCTGTGGCACCGGCGGCCTGCAGCACGGCGGCGACGCGGCGGACGCGCTGGTCGAACTGCGCGTAGTTGTAGGCGGCGGTTTCCTCCTCGCCGTTGGACAGCGCGATGTAGGCCACGCGATCCGGCTGCGTTTGGGCGCGCCAACGCAGCACGCCGCCGTAATCGCCGAGGTTCGCCTCGTTGCGTCCGTCGGATTCCGGCGCATCGAGGCCCGGGGTCGCAGGGGTTCCGGTCTTCAGGTTCAGTTCGCGCAGGGCAGCATTCACGGGGAACAGCATGTGCGATCGGACGACCTACGCCCATCGGTGCACCCACGCGATTGTGCCTGAGTAGTTCCACTCAATTCACACCTGGTTCCCGTCTCCCGGACGCCCCATCGCGATCCGGCGATTGCACCTGCATGCACCAAAAGGGATACTTCCTCCACATTCAATCCCCGCCGTCTCATGGCCGTTCCAACCCGCACCTGGCTCCGACTCCTCGCCCTGGCATTCCTCGGCGCGGCGGCCGGCCTGCGGATGGGCGCAGTCGAATACCATTACAAGTACTGGCGCACCGAGGACGGCCTCCCGGACAACCAGGTTCATTGCCTGGGCAAGACGGACGATGGCTTCCTCTGGATCGGCACCGCGAACGGACTGGCCCGGTTCGACGGACAGCGGTTCGAAGTGTACGACGCCCGCAACCAGCCGGGATTCGCCACCAGCGATGTGGTCAACTTCCTCGCCACCCGGCGCCACGGGCTTCTGTTTCTCACACGCGACGGGCTTTGGCTTCAGCGGTTGAGCGACGGAAAGATCGTTCCCCGCTTTGACCTCGTGAACATCTCGCGCTGGATGGAGGACGACTCCGGACGCGCGTGGGTGGTGAAACAGAAGGGACGTCTGTTCGAAGTGCTTCCCACGGGAATGCGCGAGGAAACCAACTCCGTCGCGCTGGACGGACAACCCATCTTCGCCGCAGGAAGAAAGGCGCCCACCGTGTTTCACAACGGCCGCTGGCGGGAGATTCAATCCGGCCAGTGGAATGAAGTCTCCGATCTGGCATCGATTCCAAACGACAACGGTTGGCGTGTGGAGAGGCTTTTTGCCGGCGGCGCCTGGTTCATGTTGCCCCAGGAGATCTGCCGCGTCCCGGGCACCGGAACGAACATTCTCCGAATTCAAATCCCCGGCATTACCGATGCGGTCACCAATCTGCGCGAGTCCTCCACCGGAGTGCTCACGCTGGTCACCGACAACGGACGGGCGTATCGCATCGATCCCGTCACCAAGACCGCCGAGCCGCTGCTCGGACCGGATGGCAGGGCGTTGACGGATGTCATCGAAGCGCTGCCCGACGAAGATGGAAACATCTGGATCGGGACGCGCGGCGACGGACTGCTGCGCCTGCGCGAAACCGCATTCCGGATCCGGGATCACCGCCACGGGCTTCCCAGCGATCGTCTGACCACGGTGGAGAACCGGTCGGCCGGCGGCCTCTGGATCGGGGATCGCGAAGGCAGGGTCTCCGCGCTCGTGGACGAGGTCGCGGTTCCGGTGAACCACCTGCAGCGCAGCCCCACCGTGCTGATGCTGAAGGAAGACTTCGACCAACGCCTCTGGGTGGGACACGAAGGCTCGGGAGCCCAGATTGTGGAAGGCCTCAATGCGACCCGTTTCTGGTCCGCCACCAACGTTCACAAGGCGGCCCTGCACTGGGCGGCGACGGCGCTAAAAACCAGCACCGGGGATTTCTGGGTGGCCAGCGCCACGTTGATGGTCCGCATCACAGCCACGAACGTTCAACGTTTTGACGAAAAAGGGATCCGGACCGAGCCGGGAGCCTTGTGCCTCGCGGAAGCCCGGGATGGGTCCATCTGGACCGGTGCCTACGAGAGCGTCAGCTGGTGGCGCGATGGCCGATGGAGCATGATCCGAACCAGCACCAACACCTTTCCCGTCGGCGTGTTTTCCCTGCTGGCGGATCGCGACGGGGGCGTCTGGATCGGGTCGAAGGGAAACCAGCTCAGCCGTTACAAGGACGGCCGATTCGCCGGGTTCCCACTCAATCAGGAGACCACCGACAACGCCGTATGCGGGATCCAGGATGACGGCGAGGGAAGCCTCTGGTTGACCACCTTTCACGGCATCATGCGCGTGAGAAAATCAGCGTTCGAAGACTGCGTCCGCGGACTGCGGCGTGATCTGGATGCCGACACCTTCGGACCGGATGACGGTCTCCCCTCCGGCGGCTCCGCCGGTCCCGCTGACCCAACATTGGTACGCGATGCGCAGGGCGTGATGCATGCCGCCACGCTGCGCGGGTTGGTCTCGTTTGATCCGAGGAAGGTGTTCCCGAAGTTCCGTCCACCGCTGGCCCGGGTGGAGGAAATCCGGCTGGAACGACGCTCCTTCCCCACCCCGGCCTCTGGCACGCTGTCGGTGCCCGCCGGCACCTCGCAGGTGGAAATCCGCTACACTGGAATTCAACTCAGCCAGCCGGCCAAGGTTCGGTTCCGCTACCGCCTCGACGGTGTGGACCAAAATTGGGTCGAGGCCGGCACGCGTCGCACGGCGTATTATCCGCGCCTCCCGCCCGGCCTGCACCGCTTTCACGTGGAGGCCGCCGGGGCCGACCGCATTTGGCAGGAGCCCGGGGCCGAAATCACCCTGCAGGTGGGAGCCTTTTTCTGGGAAACCCGCACCTTTGCGGTGCTTTCGGCTGTGGCCGTTGCCGGCGTCATTGCGTGGCTGGCCCGGTTGATTGCGACCCGGCAGTTTGCAGCGCGACTGGCCACCGCGCGTCGGCAAGCGGCGGTGGAACGCGAGCGCGCACGCATCTCCCGCGACATGCACGACGACCTCGGGGCGCGCCTCACCAAGATCGCCTTCTACACCGAGCTCGCGGAACGGGACGGCGATCCCAAGGTCGCGCGCGAACACCTTCATTCCGTCGCCCGCATGTCGCGCGAGGCCGCGCAGGCCCTCGATGAAATGGTGTGGGCGGTCAAGCCGGCCAACGACACCCTCGCCAATCTCGCCAACTACCTCTGCCAGTACGCCACCGAGTATCTGGTCGAAACTCCCATTCGGCTCCGACTCGATTTCCCGATGTCGGTCGCGCCGCATCCCCTGCCCTCCGAGGTTCGCCACCAGGTGTTCCTCGTGATCAAGGAAGCGCTCAACAACGTGGTCAAACACGCCGACGCGCACGAGGTGCTGCTTCGACTTCAGCCCGATACCGACCGATTCCGCATCGAACTCACCGACGACGGAGTCGGCATCGCGGTCGATCCAATCCTCGGAAGCCCCACCGGAAACGGATTGCAGAACATGCGTCAACGCATCGACCAAATCGGCGGAAAACTCACGCTCCGCAAGCGCTCCACCGGAGGCACCGAATTGCGGATTGAAGTCCCGCTTCCGCCCGCACGAGCGACCGATTGACCGGTTTAGGCCATTGCCCCTCCTCTTCTGCGCCCTGATTCTGATCGAACCTCATGAACATTCGCGTCGCCATTGTTGAAGACGACCCCGACATCCGCCAGAGCCTGGCCCTGTTGATCCGCGGCACCCCCGGCTATGAACTCTGCACCGCCTGCGGCAGCGCCGAGGAAGCCCTGGAATCCCTCCCCGCCCTCAAGCCCGAAGTCGTGATGATGGACATCAACCTGCCCCGGCTCTCGGGCATCGACTGCGTTCGACGCCTGAAGCTGAGCAATCCGGAGATCCAGGTGGTGATGCTCACGGTGTTCGACGACAGCGACGACCTCTTCAATTCCCTCGCCGCGGGCGCGAGCGGGTATCTGCTCAAGCGGACGCCGCCGGCGCGGATCCTCGATGCCATTGCCGAGGTGCATCGCGGCGGCGCGCCCATGTCCCCACAGATCGCGCGCATGGTGGTGGAGCGGTTCTTCCCCGCGAATTCCAACCGCACTCCGCTGGCGGAATTGAGCAAGCGCGAGGAGGAAATCCTGCAACTCCTCACCAAGGGTTATCGCTACAAGGAGATCGCGGCGACGCTCGGTCTGGCCGTGGAAACCATCCACAGCCACCTGCGCCGCATCTACGACAAGCTCCACGTCACCTCCCGCACCGAGGCCGTGGTGAAGTTTCTCCAGCGCTGACCCCCGCGCCGAATCCGCCCCGCGCATCAAGCCGGATTGGTTAACCATTTCTGGTGAATGCCCGGGCCCCGCGCGACCGATTGAACCAATTTGGGTACGTCCATTTGGGAGAACGAAGGGGCCGGAGCATGGGGAGTTCACCGGGACGACGGGGAATCGTCACCGTCCCGACAACCGTTCCTTGCGGTTGCGGTTAACCATTTCGGGGATTTGCCGTGAATCCATCCGAACCCGTTTGCTGTGTCCATGGTTCGCAACACCCAGTCCGCCTTCGTGGCCTCGCCGTCGCTCGTTCTCCCCGGCACGCCTGGCACCCGGATGCATCAGGGGGCGGCTGCCCCGTCCGCGTTCGGGACGGCATCACGCGCACCGCTTCAGACCTCTGAAGCCGGCTCCCGCGGATCCATGGTCGATCCCAGCCAGCAGATCCGGGTGATCCTCGCCGACGACCATCCGCTGATCCTCCAGGGTCTGGTCACGATTCTCCGGATGGATCCATCGATCAGCATCCTGGTGGAAACCCGCGATGGAAATGCCGCGCTGGAGGCCATCCACGCCTATCAGCCGCACGTGGCGGTGCTCGATGTGGAAATGCCGGGGCGTACCGGAATTGAGGTGGCCACGGAAATCCAAAACGCGGGACTCCCGGTGCAAACCCTGTTCGTGACCGGACACCGCGAGGAGGAGGTCTTCAACCAGGCCATGAATCTCGGCGTGAAGGGCTACGTGTTGAAGGACAGCGCTCTGGAGGACATCCGCACCGCGGTGAAGACCGTCGCCGCCGGACGCAGGTTCATCAGTCCCGCGCTGAGCGACCTGCTCTTCGATCGCGGCGCCCGCACCCGCACGCTGGCGAAGGAACGTCCGGGACTCGAACTACTGACCCCGATGGAGCGTCGTGTGCTGCGCATGGTGGCCATGGACCGCACCAGCAAGGAGATCGCCGACACCCTCGGCATCAGCCACCGCACCGTGGAAAACCACCGCGCGAACTGCGCCTCAAAATTGGAACTCCGCGGGAGCCACTCCCTGCTCAAGTTCGCCTTCGATCACAAGGCGGAGTTAATTTGAGGGAAGACAGGGTAGGCGAACCGGAAATGGAATTTGGAAAGCATGAAAGCAGGAGCGGAACGGACCTGCGCAATGCCTTTTGCCGCGGCTAAGCTGTGGTGACCAGGGCGGAGACCCAATCAGGGCCGAGGTTCAATGCGTTGCCCACCTCGTGAAGCCGCCACTTTCTTCCCGGCTGTTCGGGGCAATTCAGCCACTCGCCCTCGGTTGAGAGATCTCCGAGTGGAACCGTGAAGCTCGACAACGGACACGACAGACCGCGCCCGACCGCCTTCACCAAGGCCTCCTTGCGCGTCCACACGCGGAAGAAAAGACGGTCGCGCACCACACCCGGTTCCATGGCTTCGAATCCGGCCCGCTCCGTTTCCGAAAAGAAGCGCCGGACAATAGCCATCGCATCCACGGAACGGTGAACCGATTCCACATCGATCCCGAGTTCTCCCGATCCAATCGCGATCACTGCCATGTCCCCCGAGTGGCTCAGGTTGAACCCGATGAATGGTGCCAATTCGTTGTGCTTAGACAGCGCAGGATCCAACGCCGGCTTACCTTGAGGACCTTCGATTAGGGAGATTTCGGCGGGGAGGATTTGAAGTCGATCCGCGAGCAGACGACGCAGCGTGGCGCGACCCACGATGAATCGGCGACGGCCTTCGGGGAACGCGAAACGATCGGCCCGCGCGCGTTCCTTCGGCGCGAGGTCGGACACCCAGATTTCCCAGGGTTGTCCCTCCGCCCGCAAATCCACCGCATGCAAATCCACTGAAGCCACCGTCGCGCGCATCGGCTTCACCCAACCCGACCTCAGAGCCTGCTTCAAGACCTCGCTGCGAACGAACCGCCGGGAATCTTTTCAAACGCGGCACGGGATCCATGCCGCAGAGGAGTAGATATCCAACGACTCAGGCCAGGATCCCACGCACGACGTCGCCAGCGACATCGGTAAGACGGTAGTCGCGGCCGGATTGACGGAAGGTCAGGCGCTCGTGGTCCAATCCCATGAGGTGCAGCAGCGTGGCATGGAAGTCGTGCACGTGGACACCATCCTTCGCCACGCGAATGCCGTAATCATCCGATTCGCCATACACCGTTCCGGCCTTCACCCCCGCGCCGGCGAGCCAGGAGGAGTACACCCAGTGATGATGCTCGCGGCCCTTGGCATCGGCCGCCGCATTGAACGGCGTGCGACCAAACTCGGTGGTCCACACCACCAGCGTGTCCTCCATCATTCCGCGCTGCTTCAAATCGCGGAGCAAACCCGCGATGGGCTGGTCCACGTTCCGAGCCAGCGGTGCGTGCGTGAGCATGTCGCCATGGGCGTCCCAGTTGTCGGAGGATCCCACATCGATCAACTCCACAAACCGCACTCCCCGCTCGGCGAGGCGTCGCGCGACGAGGCACTGCCATCCGAACCCGCGCGTGCTGCCACGCTCAAGTCCGTACATCGCGAGCGTGGCATCGCTCTCGCGGGACAGATCGAACACATCGGGCATTTCCATCTGCATGCCGAACGCGGTTTCGAACGATTGAATTCGCGCACTGAGCAGCGGGTCCGCCGCGCGCGAGGCCAGGTGTTCGCGGTTCATCTGCGCGAGGGCTCCGAGTTCGAGCTCCTGCAAACGCCGTGAGGCCACCCGCCGACGCAGGTTCGCCACCGGTTCCGCTCCAGGCACCACCAGCGTGCCCTGATGCGCACCGGGCAAGAAATCACTCGCCCACACCTGCCCGCCCGCGTACGGGGTTTTCGGGGCAATGACCACGAAGGAAGGCAGGTTCCGATTTTCACTCCCGAGCCCGTAGCTCACCCACGCGCCCACGCTCGGACGCGCGAAGGTGAATGAACCGGTGTGAATGCCGAGTGTGGCTTCGTAGTGGTTGGTGTGATCGGACCGCATCGACCGGATCACGCACAGGTCATCCACGCATTCCGCCATGTGGGGAAAGAGCGAACTGACCTGCGTGCCGCATTTCCCGTGGCGCTTGAACTCCCACTGCGGACGCTTGGCGAACATGCTGAAGTCGCCCTTGCGGCCCTGGAATTCATCCACGGACACGGTCTTTCCGGCATCGGCAAAGAGCTTGGGCTTCGGGTCCCACGAGTCCACATGCGACACGCCGCCGCTCATGTAGAGGAAGATCACCCGCTTGGCCTTGGGCGCGAACATCGGCGCGCGCGGCGCGAGGGGATCGTCGCCCGCCGGAGAGGACTCGCGTCCCAGCAACTCCGTGAAGAGCGCGGGATAGAGCATTGATCCTCCAACCAATGAGCGCAGGAATCCGCGCCGGTGGGGATCGTAGGCAGGAGTGGGCTTCATCGTCGCGTCAGGGTTCGGCCGGGTTCAATCGACGGTGAGGAATTCATTGCTGCCGATCAGCACGCGCACCAGCGCGGCCAGCGCCGCGGTTTCGGGATGAGCGGCGCCGGAGCTACGGGCCTCCGTACCATATTCGGTCAGGAACACGACGGCGGAGGCGGATTCGCGCGGGCTTGGGTTCCTGCTCAGCAGGCTTCGATAGCATTGCGTGATGCGCCCCTGCGCATCGGATTCGTCCGACAGGAGGCGCACGGCAAAGCGGTCGGCACAGGCGTGAACAAAGGGATCGTTGAGGAAGAACAGGGCCTGCGTGGGAACGGTCGTGGTGCGTCGTCCCGGCGTGGTGGCATTCGGATCCGCCCCGTCGAACAGCGCCAGAAAGGGATGCCGCTGAATCCGCTGAGCCATGAGGTAGACACTCCGACGCGAGTGATCGTACACCGCACTGAACGGACCGTGCTGGGTGAAACCCCATCCGGTCGGCGCAGGAAACGGATGCCCTTCCCCGGGCGTGGCATCGAGCTGGCCGGTGGCGTGAAGAATCGCATCGCGCGTCTCCTCCGCGCCGAGGCGACGTCGTCCGAAATGCGAATAATCCACCTCCACAGCGATGGCCTTTTCGCGTTTCAAAATGGGTGCACCCGCTGGATCCACCGGGCATTCCTCCCATACGGGTCGCGACTGCGCTGGATTCACCAGCCCCGAAGACAGGCTGGCCTGCTGATACACCGCGCTGGAGAGAATCAACCGATGCATGGCCTTCATCGACCAGCCTTCGCGAACGAACCGCGCAGCGAGGTAATCGAGCAACTCCGGGTGGGTGGGCTTTTGCCCGCGCAGGCCGAAATCATTGGGCGTCCGGACAAGACCTTGTCCGAAATGATACTGCCAGATGCGATTCACCATCACGCGGGCCGTGAGGGGATGCCGCGGATCGACCAGCCAGTTGGCGAGCTCGAGTCGGCCGCTGCCCGCGCCGGCTTCCGACTCCTCCAACGCACCGCCGCCGAGGGCCGCGGGAAATGCGCGACGAACCACATCGCCGGGTTTGTCGGGCTCGCCGCGCAGTTGGACGCGCGCCTCGTGTGGCGTGCCTTCGCTCACGGCGTAGGCGAGTTCAAAGGGCCCTTCCGCGAGCAGACGCTCGAGTTCGCGTCGGATCGATGCGGCATCCTGCGACGCAGCCGCCGCAGCCTCCGCCAACCCCGAGGCCTGCGTGCTGACCGGCGGGATGGGGAGTTCGGTCACGGCCAGATTGTCGAAGGCCACCGCCGGGAACCCCGCGCCGGGAGCGGCGACGGATTCCAAGGCGAGCTCCTGAACTCCCACGCGAACGGAGGTTTCTCCAGGAATGGGAATCGATGCGACCTCCACCACATCGCCCGGCCAGCCTGCAGCGACGGAGAACGTCCGTGAGGCGGGATCCACCCGAAGCTGAAGATTGCACCAACGGCCGACGGGAACGGTGCGGATCAGACGCTCGGAGGAACCTGTTTCAAAGCTGATACGATCCGACGCGATCCGGAACGCCAGGATCGATGGATGCGCCTGGCTTCCGAGCACGAATCGGTGCGCGCCGGTGGGTGTCGCGGAGGAGCCCGAAGCGGCCGCGGAAATCCGGAAATCCAGATTCACGTTCCACGGAGTGCGAGGGGCCTGCGGAACGGATGGATGCAGGCGCTGTGACATCCGATAGGCATTCGTTCCGGCCGGGATCTGCACGCCGACGCGTCCGCCCGGATGCAGATTTCGGAAGGGGCTTTGCGCATCGGTGGTGACCGAGATAGGGCCGTCGTTGATCCAAGGCGGAACGAGCACGCCCTTGCTCCCCCCAGCGGCCGGGGCCTGAAGTTCGAAGTCCCCGTCAAAATCATCCAGCGACCGCAGCGTGCCGGAGGGAACCGCGCTCTTCAGTTGTTCAAGTCGGGCGGTGAGGGCAGCAACGCGGGTTTCAAAGGCGCGCCATTTCGGCCCCGATTCCTCGGGTGGAATCAGCGGAACGAGCGCACGGAGACGCTGCTTTTGCTCCGATCCGGGGAACGCGTAGCGCGTGCTGTCGAAGATGCCGTAGAGCGCGTAGTACTCGGGCATCGAGATCGGATCAAACTTGTGCGCATGGCAGCGAGCGCATCCGAGGGTGAGGCCCATGACGCTCTGCCCCAGGGTGTCGATCGTGTCCTGGAGCGTGAGGTGGTGGTAGTTCTCAGAGTCGAATCCAAATCGACGCGAGATGGCGAGAAACCCGGTGGCGGTCACCTGCTCGGCATACCGCGACCGTGGGCCGCTTCGCGCAAGGATGTCGCCGGCGATCTGCTCGCGCAGGAACTGGTCGTAGGGTTTGTCGGCGTTGAAGGACTGGATGACGTAGTTGCGATAACGCCAGGCCACGGGCACCGGGTAGTCCGCAGTTTCGCCTGCAGTGTCGGCATAGCGAACCACGTCGAGCCAGTGGCGCCCCCAATGTTCCCCGTAACGCGGCGATTCCAGGAATCGATCGATCGCGCGTTGCAGCGCTGCTGCCGAGGGATTCGCGGCGAAGGATTCCAATTCGTCCGCCGAGGGAGGGAGTCCGGTGAGATCGAGAGCAATGCGTCGAAGGAGGACGCGGGGTTCAGCCTGCGGCGAAGGACGCATGCCCTGCGACTCGAGCGAGGCGGCGATGAAGCGATCGATCGGCGTGCGGCACCACGCGGTGTTGGTGATGGCCGGGATCGCGGGTTCGCGGACAGGTTGGAACGCCCAGTGCGGGGCCTTGGGGCTCTCGGCCTGCGCGCTGGTGCGCAACCACGCTCCCAGGAGCATCCAAGCGATCCAGACATGTCCACGGCGGTTCATCGGGTATTGCGGAGAAAGCGTCTCACACCACGCGCAGCACCGGAAGTCCCCGTTTTCGGGGCGGAACAGGAATTTCGAAGTCCAAAGAAACGGGATTGAATTTGGAAAGCATGAAAGCAGGAGAAGCAGGAAGGGAGACCAGGCCGACCGGAGGCGGCGCGAGATGAGTTAATCCAGCCAGACCGAGTCGCCCGACATTTTGGAGTGCGGCGGGAAGCGGAGCGCCACGCCGCTTTGGTCCACGCAAACCCACAAACGGTGCGAAGAAACCGCAGAAGCACGAAGGCACGGAGATTCTCCAGTTTTGGAACCGATGCGATGGGGCGGGTCGGTCTAAATTTGAGAACGGCCTGAAAAGCGGCGTCGACGCTGCGCTCGGCCGCCGCACTCCAAGGGTTGAGACCTCGATCTCCGAATTCGGCGAGTTCGGCGGAAAACACGTGCCGTCCGTCCGGCTCTCCGTTTGACTCGTGGAAGCATGATTCCCTGTTCAATTCGATTGATGCGCCAATCGCTCCTCACCGGAGGGTTCGGACTGTTCCTTGCCACTTCAGTCGCGACCGCATTGCACGCGGAAGACAAACCTTCGCCCAAGCCTTCGGGACCGCAGACCGACGGCGCGTTTCAAAAGGTGATCCTCGAAGCGGATCGCGATCTCGATGGCGACGGGAAGATCGATGACGTGATCGTGGATCCGATGGAGATCGCCGTGGCCGAGGACGGCCGGGTGTTCTTCATCGAGCGCGCGGGCATCCTGAAAGTCTGGAACCCCAAGACCAAGGCCACGACCGTGGTGGCCAAGATCCCGGTGTTCAAGGAACTCGAGGACGGGCTGCTGGGCATCGCGCTCGATCCGAAATTCAGCCGGAATCATTGGATTTACCTCTTCTACTCGGCCCCCGAGACCGGCACCGATCCCGCCACTGGAAAGATCGGCGAGAACCGCGTGGCGCGCTTCACGTTGAAGGGCGACGCCCTGGATCTTGCCTCGGAAAAGATCCTCCTCCGCGTCGCCACGCAGCGCGAACAGTGCTGCCATTCCGCCGGCTCACTGGCCTTTGATGCGCAGGGAAACCTGTACGCCTCCACCGGCGACAACACGCATCCCGGCGAATCCGATGGCTACACGCCGGTCGATGAACGCCCCGGACGCGGGCCGTGGAATGCGCAGAAATCGGCCGCCAATGCGAACGACCTTCGCGGCAAAATCCTCCGCATCCATCCCGAATCCAATGGCACCGCGACGATCCCGATCGGGAACCTCTTTCCCAAGGGCACGCCGAACACGCGTCCTGAAATTTATGTGATGGGAAACCGGAATCCGTTCCGCATCACGGTGGATCAACGCAGCGGTTTTCTGTATTGGGGCGAGGTAGGACCCGACGCGGGCGGGCCGAATGAATCGCGCGGACCTGCGGGATTCGATGAAATCAATCAGGCCCGAAAAGCGGGCAATTTCGGCTGGCCCTTCTTTGCCGGAGACAACCGGCCCTATCGCCACTACGACTTCGAGACCCGCAAGAACGGCGAGGCCTGGGATCCGCTGCACCCGATCAATGATTCTCGCCTGAACACCGGCCCGAAGGAGCTTCCCCCGGCCCAACCGGCGTTCATTTGGTATCCTTATGGCGCCTCGACGCGATTCCCGGCGGTGAAATCCGGAGGACGCACCGCGATGGCCGGTCCGGTGTATTACTTCAACGACCGCCTCAAATCAGAAACCAAGCTGCCCCGGGAATTCGACCACACGCTGTTCATTTACGAATGGTCGCGAAATTGGATCCTGGCCGTGCATCTCGACGAGCAGAACCAGATCGCGAAGACGAGCAGCGGCGCACTGCGCATCGAACCGTTTTGCGCGGGCATGACCTTCATGCGTCCGATGGATCTGGAGCTCGGTCCGGATGGATGCCTGTACGTTCTCGAAAACGGCACCGCCTGGATCGGCAACCGCGACACCCAGCTCGTTCGAATCGAGCACCGGCCGGCGAAGTGAGTTCGAAGATCGGAGATCGTATCCCGGTGGAGGGCTTGGTTCCACCCAAGCCCTAATTGCGTCTGCGGACCCCGTGTGAAGTCGCTGTTCTGGAAGCGGAGATCACCGCAGAGGCGCAGAGAAATTGAATCTGGAAAGCATGAAAGCAGGCCCCGGAGGGAAGGCGAAAGCTCAAAGGCAAAGGCGAATGTGGAGGGCGCAGCATCCAGCATCCAGCATCCAGCACCGTCCGAGATCCAGCCCTATCTCCCAGCTTCCATCTGCCATCTGCTTGATCAGCGATCTTCAATTCCCCCTCTGCGGCTCTGCGCCTCTGCGGTTTCTCGACGTCAGATCGCGGGTGGCGGTGGACCAAAGCGGCGTGGCGCTCCGCTTCCCGCCGCACTCCAAAATCGGGCGGATGAGTTATCGTACGGGCGGGCAACCCCAATGGAGGGGCGGAGGACTTCCTTGACCCGGATGATCCGCCTCGTCCCCTCGGCGGCTACGCAAACCACGATACGCCGGGCGGACGAGAAACTTACTTCAGCTTGTCCGGATTCAGGCCCTGGAGGTCCTTCGGGAGGAATCGGCCGTCCTTGCGGATGAGTTCGCCGTCGAACCACACCTCGCCGCCGCCCCATTCGGGACGCTGGATCAACACCATGTCCCAGTGCACTGCGGAGCGATTGCCGTTGTCGCATTCCTCGTAGGCCTGCCCGGGAGTGAAATGCAGGGAACCGGCGATCTTTTCGTCGAACAGGATGTCGCACATCGGATTCTGGATGTGCGGATTGAACCCGAGGCTGAATTCGCCGATGTAGCGAGCGCCGGCATCGGTATCGAGAATCTCGTTCAGGCGCTTTTCGTTGGATCCCGTGGCGCGGACGATCCGGCCCTTCTTGAACTCGAGCTGGATGTTCTCAAATTTGGTTCCGGCGTAGAGCGTGGGCGTGTTGAAGGTGATGACGCCTTCGACCGAATCCTTCACCGGGCAGGAGAACACTTCGCCGTCGGGGATGTTGCGCGTGCCCTCGCAGGGCTTGGCGCCGATGCCCTTGATGCTGAATCGCAGGTCGGTGTTCGGGGCCACCAGGCGGACCTGATCGGCGGTGGACATCCGATGGGTCAAGGGCTCCATCGCCTTGGCCATCTTGCGATAATCCATCGTGCAGACGTTGAAGTAGAAATCCTCAAACGCCTCGGTGCTCATGTTGGCGGCCTGGGCCATCGACGGCGTGGGCCAGCGGAGGACGCACCACTTGGTCTTGTTGACGCGGTAGTTGAGCACCGGACGGAGCGTCTTGGAGTAAAGCTGGAGGCGGTCGGCCGGGACGTCGCTCGACTCGCTCGCGTTGTGCGCGCCGCGGATGGCGATGTAGGCCTGCATCTTCTTCATGCGGGCGAGCTCGATGTCGCGCACGGTGGTGGCGTGGTCGAGATCGGTCCCGCGCTGCAGCTCACGGCTCAGGCGCGAGTGACGCACCTCGGCCACCGGAGTCGCCCCGGCCGCGCGCGCTGCGCGGATGAGCGCCACGCCCATTTCGTCCGGCACATCGATCAGATCGAGCAGGATCCGCTCCCCCTTCTGGAGGTCGCAGGAGTAGTTGATGAGCAGGTCGGCGAGTTTGGCAATGCGGGGGTCGTTCATGAGAACAGCAACTTCCGCCGATTAACGCCCGAGACCGAGCCGGGATCAATGATGGAAGCAGGCGGCGCGGGAATGAAAAATTTGGAATGTGAAATTAAAAATTGGGAGACCAAGCAGAGGCGCGGAGAGATTGAATCTGGAAAGCATGAAAGCAGGCCTCGGACGGAAGGCAAAAGTTCAAAGGAAAAAGGCAAACGTGGAGGACGCAGCATCCAGCAACCAGCATCGTCCGCAATCCAGCCCTATCTCCCAGCTGCCAACTGCCATCTGCAATCTGCCCTCCTCTCGATCAGCGTCTCTGCGGTGATCTCCGATTCCGGAACAGCGACTTCACACGAGGTCCGCAGACGAAGTTAGGGCTTGGGTGGAACCAAGCCCTCCACCGAGACACGATCTCCGATCTCCGATCTGCGATCCGCAATCCCTCCTCTGCGTCTCTGCGGTTCAATTTCCCGGCTTTGCTTTCGCCTCGGCTTTGCGCCAGACGCGCTCGCGTCGGGCGGTTTCCTGGCGGAGGAGTTCTTCGGCGGACCAATCCTGGTCCTGGCAGAGTTCTGCGAGACGGAACAGTTCGGCCGCGACGGACTGCTTCGACGCCTTGGGTTTCTTGGTCTTCGCCGGTGCAGCCGGGGCGAGCTTCGCCTTGCGCGCTTTCTTCAACAGCTTCTGCGCCTGCATCAGGGCGGGAAGACGCGTCGGGACTCCATCCAAGGCCGACTTCCGCTCGTGCTGCGAACCGGCTTTTTCCGCGCGCTTGATCTGCTCCCAATTGGCCCAGACTTGGTCCACGTCCTTCACCTTCACATCGCCAAACACATGCGGATGCCGGCGAACCAGCTTGTCCGCCAGACGCTGCGTCAAGGCATCGAAATCAAACACCCCGCGCTCCTTGCCGAGCTGCGCGTGAAACACCACCTGCAGCAGCAAATCGCCCAATTCCTCGGCCATCTCGATGTCGTCGCCGGCCTCGATCGCATCAAGCAGCTCGTACACTTCCTCGACCGCGTGCCAGCGGAGCGATTGATGATCCTGCTCCCGGTCCCACGGGCAGCCATCGGGCGCGCGCAGGGCGGCCATGATCTCCACCAATTGTCGAATCGGGGCGAGCTTGCGGGACGGGGCTTTGGGCATGGGAAGGTCGGTCAGAGAATCACCAGGTCGTCGCGATGCACCACTTCCTTGCGCGGGGTGGTTCCGGCGCTCAGGTCCGCCGCGCTCGTGCGGGCAATGCCCCGGGCAAACTCGGTGCCGGCTTCATCGCAGATGCGCACGACATCACCCGCGGCGAACTCGCCGGTGTGCGACCGGATCCCAGGAGCGAGCAGGCTGCGGCCCTGTTCTTCGAGCGCGCGCCGGGCTCCGGAATCCACCACCAGCGTTCCGGCGGCGTGATGGTAAAAGGCGATCCAACGTTTGCGGCTGGGAAGGCGTCCGCTGCACGGCACGAACAGCGTTCCTTCATCGGCACCCGACAGAATGCGTTCGAGTGCGTCAAACTTCCGGCCCGGCGCGATCACCAGCGGGATCGAGGATCGCAGCACGATCTTCGCGGCCTGGATCTTCGTGGCCATGCCTCCGGTGGCGGTGACGCTGGTCGTGCCGCCGGCCATGCCTTCGATGCCACCATCGATGCGTTCCACCACCGAGATCCGACGTTCCAAGGGCGTTCCAAAGCCTTCGAGCAATCCGTCGGCCGTGGTGAGGATCACCAGCAAATCCGCGGGAAGCAGGCTCGCGACGAGGGCGGAGAGACGGTCGTTGTCGCCGAATTTGAGCTCGGTGACCGACACGGCGTCGTTCTCATTGATGATGGGAATGATGCCATGCTTGAGCAGCGTGAGCAGCGTGTTGCGGGCGTTGAGATGGCGCGTGTGATCGGCCAGGTCCTCGTGCGTGAGCAGAACCTGTCCGACGGAAAGGCCGTAGTGACGGAAGAGCGACTCGTACATCGCCATCAGGCGCGACTGGCCGACCGCCGCGCAGGCCTGTCGTTCGGCGAGGGCGGCAGGGCGTTCCTCGTGTCCGAGCACGCCCATTCCGGCGCCGACTGCGCCGGAGGTGACCAGGACCACTTCCTTGCCCGCGGCGCGAAGGGCGGCGACCTGCGCCACCAGCTGGGCGAATTGCACCTGGTCCGGGCGTTTCCGGCTGTCCGTGAGGATGCCGGTTCCCAGTTTGACGACGACTCGTTTGACGTTGCGCAGCAGTTCGGAACGCACCCGGCGAGCAAACCCGATTTCACCGAAAATGAGCAGGGAAAAGTCTTGGTCCTGGTGCAGGCGCTCACTGCGGAAGCGCAGCGACCCAGAGAAATTGAATCTGGAAAGCATGAAAGCAGGAACGGAAACCCGACGTGGCCAATGCGGTGGAGGGCTTGGTTCCACCCAAGCCCCAACTTCGCCTGCGGATCTCGCGTGAAGTCGCAAAGGCCGATCATCCAGCATCCAGTATCCGGTATCGCCCGCCATCTGCCCCGCTGCTCCTCTGCGGTTCCTCTCCTGCTTTCCTGCTTTCCAAATCCAATCCCACTTGCGGACTGATTTGGGTTCGGCCCCCACGTTTGCCTGTGAATTTGCCCTTCGATCGGCCTTTTCACCGCACCGCCTCCACCACGGCTCGCGGAGCCGCCGCGAACGCGGGATTATTCCGTGCCTTCGGCCGGTTTCCCGGTACAATGCCCGGACATGCCTTTCCGCGATCTCGCGTTGCATCCCTCGGTCCTCAAGGCCGTTCAGGAGGCCGGATACACTGAGCCCACCCCCATTCAGGCGGGTGCGATTCCACCCATTCTCGCCCGTCACGATCTCATCGGGATCGCCCAGACCGGCACCGGCAAGACCGCCGCGTTCACCCTGCCCGTGATCTCGCTGCTGGCCGATCAGGCCGCCGCCGGCCCGGTCCGCCGTGGCACCCGCGTGCTCATCCTCGCCCCCACCCGCGAGCTCGTGGTGCAGATCGAGGAAAACCTCAAGGCCTACTCCAAGCACCTCTCCCTTCGTGTCGCGACCGTCTTCGGCGGCGTGGGAGAAGGCGCGCAGATCCAGGCGTTGCGCAACGGCGTAGACATCGTCATCGCGACCCCGGGCCGCCTGATGGACCTCACCGACCGCGGCTACGGCGACTTCACCGGGCTCCAGTTCCTCATCCTCGACGAGGCCGATCGCATGCTCGACATGGGGTTCCTCCCATCGATCCGCACCATCGTGCGCGCGCTGCCGAGGAAGCGTCAGACCCTGCTCTTCTCCGCCACGCTGTCGAAGGAGATCGAATCGCTCACCCACGAATTCCAGAGCCACCCGAAGACCGTGCAGATCGGCCGCCGGTCCAACCCGGCCGAGACCGTGGCGCAATGGGTGTACGAAGTGCCCAAGCACCTGAAGCCCGCGCTGCTGGCGCATCTGCTCAAGGACCCGGGCCTGTCGATGGTCCTCGTCTTCGCGCGCATGAAGCACGGCGCGGACCGCATCGCCCGTGGATTGGAAAACCGCGGCATCCGCACCGCCACGCTGCACAGCAACCGCTCGCAATCGCAGCGGCTCCGGGCGCTCCAGGAATTCAAGGCCGGGACCGTTCGCGTGCTGGTGGCGACCGACATTGCGGCGCGCGGCATTGATGTCGATGGCATCTCGCACGTGGTGAATTTCGATTTCCCGATGCACGCCGAGGACTACGTGCACCGCATCGGCCGCACCGGTCGTGCGCACGCGGTGGGCGATGCCATCAGCTTCATCACCCCGGAAGACACCACGGCGTTGCGCTCCCTCGAGCGGTTCATCGGCCGTGGCATTCTGCGCAAACGCGCCGAAGGGTTTGATTACAATGCCTCGGCCCCGGCCGGCGCCCCCGGCGCCCCCGGCGGCGCGGGTGGAGATCGTGGCGACCGCGGCGAACGAGGAGGAGGCGGCGGCGGTGGACGCTCCGGAGGCGGAGGTCGTCCCAGCGGTGGAGGTGGAGGTGGCGGTGGCGGCCGTCCTGGCGGTGGACGTTCCTCGGGCGGCGGCGGCGGTGGTGGTGGTCGTCCCAGCGGCGGCGGAGGCGGCGGTGGCCGCAGCTTTGGCCCGCGTCGCGGACGCTGACGTTCGAAGATCGGAGATCGGAGATCGCATCTCGTGTGGAGGGCTTGGTTCCACCCAAGCCCTAACTTCGTCTGCGGACCCCTTGTGAAGTCGCTGTTCTGGTAGCGGAGATCACCGCAGAGGCTCAGAGACGCCGAGGAGAAATCGGAGATCGCAGATCGGAGATGGAAGATCGGTCTAGAGTGGGGACGATGCTGGATACTGGATCCGGCGTTCCAATTTCGCCTTTTTCCTTTGAACTTTTGCCTTCGCGCCGCCCCTCCGCGGTTCTTTCGCTCCTGAAATCCGTCGACGCTGATCTTCGTTTCCCTAGCGGGTGAACTTCCCTTCGAAGGTTTCGAGAGGCACCTTCGTCAGCGTCCGAAAATGCTGCGTGTTTTCGGTGAGGATGAGGTCCGCCTTGGCATTGTGTGCGGCTTGGACGTGAAGCCAATCGTGCACCAATCCGCCGCGAACGCCGTGGGACTCCGCAGATTCAAGCGCCTTCAAGGCCTCCCCGGGAGTTAGATCCACGAACTTGAGCCTGGGCAGATTTGAGAGAAGCGCGGCTGCATCGTCGGGGTAAAGCCGCTGACGTCCCGCCGCCGTTTCGATTCCCTTGCCGGTAAGTGTGGAAAACACCTCGGCCAGCGTGTGGGTGCGGGTCACTCCCTTCGGCTGGTGGCCCGCGATGAGGGCGGCGATCAGGGAGCTCGAATCCCAATACAAAATCATCGGGAATCTCTTTCCTCCCGGATGGCGTCGGCGATGGCAGTCGAGGACGCCTTGAAGCCCGCGGGGAACACCAGCTTGCCGCCCTTGCGGACGAGGCGAACGGTCTGTGCCTCCTCGGTTGGCACCATCAGGCGAACCACGACTTTCCCGCCATCCACCTGCCAGTCCAAGGTGGCCCCCGGTTCCCATCCTGCCGTCCGCCGGATGTCAGCCGGGATGGTGGTCTGACCTGCCTGCGTCAGTGTCGAAGTCATGGAACAAGGATTCCTTGTGACTCCCCGAATGTAAAGACTGGGAGGAGATTGCCGATGGAAGGTGGCAGATTGGGGGAAAAGGAAATCGAGAATCGAAGATCGGAGATCGGAGATGGCGTCTCGGTGGAGGGCTTGGTTCCACCCAAGCCCTAACTTCGTCTGCGGACCCCGTGTGACGTCGCAGTTCCGGAAGCGGAGATCACCGCAGAGGCGCGGAGAAATTGAATCTGGAAAGCATGAAAGCAGGCCCCGGAGGGAAGGCGAAAGCTCAAAGGCAAAGGCGAAGGTGAAGGGCGCTGCATCCAGCATCCAGTATCGTCCGCATTTCCGCCCGATCTTCCATCTCCGATCTGCGATCTTCGATTTCCCCTGTGCGTCTTCGGGACTCTGCGGTTCCTTCGCATCGTTCCCTGCTCGGCGCCGACCAAAGCAGCGTGGCGCTCCGCTTCCCGCCGCACTCCAAAGCGACGGGCGACCTCGACGCGGTTGGAGCTGTCACCATTCCGCAGTTCCCTTTCTCCTTTTGCCTTTTGCCTTTTGCCTTTTGCCTTAGCCGGCGTCCCGCCGGCCACGGCTTCATCTTCCAACTTCCAACCGTCCCGGGTCTCTGGGATTCTCCGTCGTCCGTTCCTCGTGCCTCGATAGCTCAAATGGATAGAGCAGCGGTTTCCTAAACCGTTGATCCCGGTTCAATTCCGGGTCGGGGTACCATTCGGGCCGTGGGCGTTGGAAATCGTACCGCGGAACCGCAGAGACGCAGAGGCGCGGAGGAAAAGAAATGCGAAGGAGAGAGGTAGACGCAACCGGATCAGAGGAATCAAGAATCTGAGCGACTCCAACAATTTTTGACCGCCTGCTTCGCTAGGCTCCGCGCGCTAAAGCATTGGACTCAGCCGTCTCCATGAAGCCCAAACGATCCGCTGCAATCCTATGAGATGGTTGTCAACGGTTGGACCAGCAGCAGCAGTGGCGGCCGTCGCATACTTTTTGGCGATGCCGCCTGGGATCAAGGTGATTGGTCAGATCGATCCTGCTGAGCTTCGGGGCGTGTATGCGGGAGTAGCCCGGATGATGCAGAAAAGCCGGATCGGAGATTCTTTCCGAATTGAAGCGGTCGAAATCGAGAGCCGGATCCACGTAATCGTCAGAGGCAGATTCTCGAATGATCCGACCCCGACAAGGATTCGATTCGTCCGCTATTACGGGGAGTGGAATGTCGAGTAACCGGGGATCCCCAGAAGGTGGCAGAGCCTCGCTCCCGCCCCAAATCTCTTCGGAAGTGTTCCGCATGCGCGGATCTCAGTTCGATTCGGCTTAACGGCAAGCCTCTTGATCTCTCAGCTTCCGCGTTCACTCACGAATCATCGTCCATGAGCTAAATGTGAAACAGATTCGCTCGGAAAACGGAACCTGTTGACCGCCTAGCAGCCCGTCAAAAAACCCTCCGCTTCGTGTGAAGAGTGCATGACGGGATACGTCGGATAACCATGGCCTTGGGACGACGAAAAGAGAAGCAGGAGGAGCTGTTCGTGGCGACCGCCCAACTGCGGCAAGGACCCGGACATCCGTT
>CANGKZ010000054.1 GCA_947454705.1 Verrucomicrobiota bacterium | reverse complement strand
TTGCGGGCCGGCCGGCCCGCAACGGCACCTCCCTCTGTCCGGCCCTGCGGTCGGACTCAAGCGGCTTTTCCAAGATACAAGTGCGGCGGGAAGCGCAGCGCCACGCCGCTTTGGTCGGACCTCAACGACGTCTAAACCTGGAAACGGCAGTTGAGACGGAAACCAACCGCAGATGAACGCAGATGGACGCAGATTCAAATGCGCGGAACTGAGGCCATTGAGATTCACCCGGCAGGAGAATGAATTGGAAGCGCATCAAGCGATGTATCTCCCTCTCCATCTGCGTTTATCTGCGTCCATCTGCGGTTCGAACTGCCGCTTTTAGGCTAAAGAGTCCACCACGCTTCCTTCCCGGGCCGGCGCGCAAAATCAACGGTCGGTTTTCCATCACGTCCGGGCTCCACAGCGGTGTCGGCGCTGCGCTCTGCCACCGCACTCCAAAACCACACGCTCGTTCCAAACTTAGTACATGTGCTTTAGCCGCACAGGGTTGACCGAATTCGCAGGATGGAATCCATACTTCCCTGATTCCGGAAAAGCGGTCCTCCACCGCCCTGCCGGTCGTTGAAGTTCGTTCCACACCGCCGAATTCCCCATCACGGCCATGAAACTCCCCGTGCCCGTCCTGTTGCTCCCGCTCGTGCTTCTCCACCTCACCACGTTCCGCGCGTACTGCCAGCGAAGCACGACCGTCTGGATCTCGAAATTCGAGTACAGCCATGTGCTCACCATCAGCGAACCCACGCGCAAGGCGCCGCCATATTTGGTCTCGTTGTTCCTGTCGAGTCCCGACGTTTGCCCCGAGCCCAACGGGCCCCGATCCGGGAAGTTCACCGTCACCCACCAGATGGAAGGCTGGTACAACGACCGCTACGGCTACTCCAACTACTCCGACGAATGGTGGTGGTCGAACCCCACGGGGAGCCGTCGAACCGGAATGTTGAACGGAATCGACACCACCGGCCAAACGCCCGGAACGATGCCCTACCTGGGCCCGACTTTGGAGCGGTCCGACGGCACAACTCACAGTTGGTACGTGGGCACCGAGAAGTGGAGCCACAGCTACGCCACCTCCTGCAAAGTGCTGCTGCAGCATGTGAACCCCTACGGCGGGATGCGATCCGTGAAGATCTCGGCCACGGCCACGTTTTACCGGTGGAACTACGCGCTGGGGGAATACGTGTACGGAGGAGCGGTTCCGCCGGAGCAGATCCGGATTCAAGGGCGACCGATGAACTGCAACGGCGACACGATTTTCCTCTTCGGAGCCACCTCCCCCGGAAACTACGTGGACATCACCCCGACGCTGCCGGCGAGCTACGAGTACTATTCCTTCACGATCCAGGCGGTACCCGGGATGGACCATCACCGAACCCGTTCGTACCACCCGCTGCTCGGGGCCGATCCGGGCCACATCGGCCACGCCGACATGTTCACCGACTACGATTCCTGCATCCGCGACGACGACCCCAACATCGACAAATACACCCGCGACGACAGCGTCCCCGTCGCCGGCGAACTCTTCACCTACAACGCACAACAAGTGCGTTTTCCACCGCCGTTTGATACTCAAGAATACCTATCCATCGACCGAGCCGGAGCACTCTATGCGCTCGCAGATGCTCCATTTTCACAGGTAAAGCAGGTAAAAAGCATCAAAACCCCTCAAATCGAACTCCTCGGCTTTGCAAAACCTGGGCTAAACATGGTGCTTTGCGGAAACCCCGGTCCAAAAGCGTGGCTCCACGAACTGGGTCACAATCGAGGTCTTGATCATCGAACTTCCGGTGACGTCGATGCCGCCCTCTTGTCTCCATGGAATTCCACCGGAATGGAAATAAACCGATCTGAACGCAGCGCCCTCGGTCGTTGAATTTTGAAAGCGAATGAAAACAAAAAGGGAAGTAGCCATCCTCGGATCAATTTCCGTCGTCCTCGTGGTCACGATGATGATTTCGCGGAGGCACCATCAATTCGGGTTCGGCAATGATCGTGTTGCCGCGGACCAGCAGACAAGCTTGGCCAAGGTTCACCGCGAGGCATACCCCTCGGAGCCAAGCCCAAAAGAGACCCGAATCGTTGAATCCGAAACAAATCATTTCTCGGCCGCAATCGTCGGGGCTCTTTCCAAGAGTTGGCGGATACCGGTGGGAATCACACTGCAGGATCTGGAGTCCGTCGATGAACAAGCGATCCTTCGTCACTTCAACGCTCAAGCGAAACCAACGAATCGACTCTCCCACCTTGTAATCCTCAATGCGATTGGGAGCGACCTCTCCGTCCAACGGATTATCAGCATGCTGTCAGATGAGTTCTCAGGTCAGAAACTCACAGATGACGATTTGTTTGCGATGCGCAGCGCGATCCTCTCGCTTGGCTACATTTCAGCCCGCTCGGCGCAGGCAAAGGAATTCTTAGAGCGGTCCGTTCACGAGGATTTCTGGGCTCAAACCCGCGCATGGCAGGTTGAAAGACAACCGGAGTTGTTGGACGCTGAGTTGAACCTGAAGCTCGCGCAAGAATGCCTTGTTGCCCTCGGCGCTGGTGGGCACGAGGAATCGCTCCAGTTTGCAGAACTCCTCCGGGGTTCGACTCTCGAATCCCAAAAGCGTTGGGGAAGCACGGTGGTTGACGCCATGTTCTATCTCGACCGCGCGCGGAATCAGAAGCGAAAGATTCTGCCGGAGCTGGGGGAGGATTTCATGCGCGACTTCGTCAACTGGGCCGAGTCGGACCGGGGACGATATTGGACTGCGTGGAATCAGTCCCTGCTGGAAGGAGAGGATCGTCCCGAAAAATGAATGATGCGCACCTCCAATCCTCAATCCTCACAGTCCAATCTCTTTCCCCTCTCGACTCAGTTCACCTGTGAAAAGGTTTCGATCCATCGGAGTATGGTCGATCGCCACGCTCTTCGCATTATTGTGCGGACTCTTGTTCATGCACGAGCCCGAAAATCGGGTCGACGCGCGTTTCGCTCAACCCTATTTGGCACCCAAGACGGCGATGCCAGCGGGTTCCGATCACCGGGTTGAGATTCCTTTTTCGAAGACTAACAGCCACCAAGCGCCGGGGATTGTTCCGTTTCCAGCTCCGATTGCTTCGGCATTTTCCAACAGTTGGAGGATTCCGTTCGGGATTACCGAGGCCGACGTTCACTCGGTCACCGAAGGGGCAATCCTCAGCTCATTGGCCATCCAAACCAGCCCGAGCAATCGCGTTGCCCATCTCTCGATTCTTGGTGCGATTGGCGGAGATCAAACCGCATCGCGACTCGTGAAGATGTTGCTGGAGGAATTTGCAGGGCAGACTTTAGACGACAACGATTGCGCAGCTATCCAGAACGCCATTTTCGCACTGGGATGCATTTCGCCTCGCTCTGAGGTCGCAAGAGAATTTCTCGAGAATGCCACATCCGAGTCCTACTGGTCGCAACGTCGATCTTGGCGCTCAAACAACTCGGTCCGTTTTCAGGATGATCAGCTCAACGTTCAGCTCGCCCAAGAATCGTTGATTGCTCTGGGAGTGGGGGGACAAGAGTCAGCGGTTCTGCTTGCCGAGCAAATACGACTCTCCACCGCAGAGGAGAAAGCTCGATGGGCGAGCACAGTCGTCGATGCCATGTTTTATTTCGACCGTGCCAAAATCCAAAAGGGGCCTGTCCTGCCGGAACAAGGTGAGGACGTAGCCAACGAGTTCATGCGATGGGCCACGACAGAGAAAGGGAAGTACTGGCGAAGCTGGAGCCGTTCAAGCCATGAAGCAGAGATTCCACCACGCAAATAGCACTCGCGTAAATAGTTCAGCGTGAGTTGAAAAACCTCCTCAACATTCGATGAAAGCACTTCGAGTTATCGCTCTGAGCGTGTTCGCAGCCGCCGGCATCTTGATGATTCTCCGCTCGCTTTATCGACTCCCCGGATCGATCGCATCCACGCCACATGCCGTGGTGTCGCAGCCCGGCAAGGCGGTTCCTCGGCCGATCTTCTCGAATGCACTCACTGGCGCAACGGCTCTCGTTGCGTCAGAAAAGATAGCAGCCTCCGAACTGCCGCCCGCGATTTCCAACGCTCTCTCAAACAGTTGGAGGATTCCGTTCGGGATTACCGAGGCCGACGTTCACTCGGTCACCGAAGGGGCAATCCTCAGCTCATTGGCCATCCAAACCAGCCCGAGCAATCGCGTGGCGCACCTTTCGATCCTCGATAAAATCGGAGGGGATCAATCGGCCGCCGCGTTGATCCACATGCTGACGGACGAGTTCATCGGTGGGGTCCTATCCGTCCGGGACTACTACGCCATGATCGATGCGGTTTACTGCCTCGGCTGCATTTCCGCGCGCTCAGCACTCGCCAAAGAATTCCTAGAACGCGCCATAAACGAGGAGTTTTGGACCCAGAATCGCGGGTGGTTGCTGGCACCTCAAAGCCCGCAATCAGACGACGCCATGAACTTTTGGCTCGCGACAGAGTGCCTCAAGTCGCTTGGAGTTGGCGGACATGACGAAGCCCTCAAACTCGCGGAGCAGTTCCGGGAATCCTCGTTTGAGGTTCAGGCGAAATGGTCCAGCGCGGTGGTGGACACGATGTTCTTCTTGGATCGCGCCAAACTCAAACCCGGCCCACGTCTGCCGGAAGACGGAGAAGCACTGGTAGCCGAGTTTTTTAAGTGGGGAGAAACGGAACGTGCGAAGCCGTGGAAGAAATGGAGCCAATCCATCCGCGAGGCTCAGACGCCGCCTGCAAAGTAGTTTCCCCCCCCTTGGATTGAACGGTCCATGAAGCGCCTTGGAATCATCCTCGTAGCCCCGTTGGCAATTCTTGGCGTGTTGCTTGGAGTTCGATTCCGATGGAATGAGTCGGTAGCAAGCGCAGCCAAAGTAGCAGCATCCAGCCGGACGGCCCCGACGCACGGAAGAGCATCCGAAATTCCCGGCACCCCAATGGGCTCCCCAGGAGATCCCGCTGAGACGCGTCTTTTGGCCAATCAGATCCCTAGCCCAGCAGCCAAAGCGCTCTTCAATCGCTGGCACATTCCGGTCGGGCTAACCGAGGCAGATCTCAATGAAGTGAGCGAGGCAACCATCCTCGCGCAGCTCGAAAAACAAACGAGCCCGAGTAATTGCACCGCAATCGTTTCAATCCTGGCCGCGATCGGTGGCGACCAATCCGCGAAGCGATTGATTTCGATGACCACGGACGAATTCACGGGACAGGTCCTGGCGGAAGCGGACCGGGTTGCAATGGTGAACACCGCATTCGCGCTCGGGGCCATTTCAATCCGTTCACCGATTGCCAAAAACTTCCTGCTAACCGCGGCATCGGAATCGTTTTGGTCTCAAAACCGGTCCTGGTACGTCAATTTGCAGAACCCGGAATCAGAAACTTACACGGACCTCTGGCTTGCCCGCACGTGTCTAAAAGCCATTGGGTCCGGCGGGCACGAAGAGACTCATGAAATCGTCCAGCGGATCTTGAATCTGCCAATCGGCGAGCAACAGAAATGGGCCGATTCAATCGTGGACGCGATGTTCTATTTGGATCGATCGAAGACCCGAAATGGCCCCCATCTCCCAGAGTCCGGCGAAGACGTCGTTACGGACTTCATCCGGTGGACGAAAACCGACCACGGCAAGCGCTGGGCGAACTGGAATCCTTCCACACCCAGCGGGGAACCCATTCCCAAGCCGTAAACCAACGTCTCCCACGTGTTCATCTGATGAAGGCCGCTTTCCACGATTGTTTGAGCCGCATCCAACGAACCTTCGTCGGCGGGTTCGTCCGGTTCCTCCAGCCAAGGCTTCTCGCGGCAATCCTTCTCGCTGCGTCCGGGTTCTATTTTGGACTTCTTCGATCCTCCTCAACCAGTGGGCGATTGCCCGTTGCCACCAACGATTCGAGACACTTCACCGAAAACGGCACGCTCCAATCCCCCATTTCGAATCGTTACCCACCCAGTGAAACAGCGATCACACAGGAGAGGATTTCGTTTGCGGCACTGCCGCCCAGAGTCACCGATGCTCTTTCCAACAGTTGGAAGATCCCGCATCAGCTGGAAGACTCCAGTATCGGCTTGGTCTCGGAGGAAGTCGTACTGCGGTCCTTTTCTGAGCATTCCAGTCCGAGCAACCGTTTTGCCCACCTTTCGCTTCTTGGAAATCTCGGCGGAGACGCTGCGGCTTCCCGGTTGATTCGGATGATGACCGACGAGTTTGCGGGAACTGAATTCAAGAAGGACGACTACCTGGCCATGGTTCGTGCGATTGTGGCAATGGGTTGCATTTCCAGCCGATCTGCCTTCGCCAAAGAGTTTCTGGAGAACGCCGTTTCCGAGGATTATTGGGCGATTCATCGAACATGGAGCGTCAATCCGGAAAGCCCGAATCCGGAATACCAGATGAACGCGTGGCTCGCACGGGAGTGCCTGAAGGCCCTCGGAATCGGGGGAAACGATGCGGCGGTCGCCGCCGTCATCCAGCGAATCCAAAATCTCCCCATCGAAGAACAGAGGGAATGGTCCGGTGCCGTCGTAGACACGCACTTCAACCTCGACCGCGCCAAACAGCGAAAGCGAACGGTGCTTCTGACGGAGGCCGAAGACCTGCTCAAGGAATACGCCGCGTGGATGGAAACCGAGTCCGGAAAAAAATGGTCCGGTTGGTACGATTCGCTGCTCCAACGGAAACCCTAGATCGACTTCCGATTCCCAGAATTGGAACCTTAACGGGGTTCAATCTGAATCCGGCAGTTCGAACCGCAGATAGACGCAGATGACCGCAGATGGAGAGGGAGATAAACTGCTTGAGGCACTTCCAATTCATTCACCCGCTAGGTGAGTCTCAATGGCCTCCGTTCCGCGCAATTGAATCTGCGTCCATTTGCGTTTATCTGCGGTTGTTTTCCCTCTCAACTGCCGAATTTAGGTTCAACTCTCGAAACACAGAAGGAATGGGCGAGTACGGTTGTGGATACCATGTTTTACTTCGATCGCCCCGCTCTACCCGCCCCAGCCGCCTCGTCCGATCGATCTTCGATCTCCGAATTCTCTCCTCCGCGCCTCCGCGGTTTTGAAATTACGGAAACCGGTTCACAGGTTCGGCGGAATCCAGACGGGCGATGCCGTCCATGACGCGGTCGGCGACTTCCTGGTAGATCTCCTTGAGCCGCGCCTTGGAACACACCGCGGCTTCGGCGCGCTCGCGTTCGAAGGTGAGCGGCGGACCAAAGCTCAGGGTGATCTGCCCCGGAAATGGAACCTTCCGGTGACGCCCAAAGGCCTCGTACGCCCCGAACATCCGCACCGGCACCACCACGGCTTCCGACTTCAGCACGCTCAGCCCGATTCCGGATTTCGCCCGCTGCAGTTCCCCGTTCTTGCTCCGGGTGCCTTCGGGAAACAGCACAATGCACCCGTCGGCCTTCAACCGGTCGAGCACCGCCTTCAACCCGGCACCGCCGCCGCCGTCGCGGTCGACGGGGATGGCATTCAGCTTCCGGATGAACGGTCCCACCACCGGAATGGAGAACAGGGTGTCGCGCGCGAGAAAACTCACCGTGCGGTCCACGGCGCTGCCCACCATCGGCGGATCGATGAACGAGACGTGATTCGAGGCCAGGATCACCGGACCGGTCGGAGGCACGTTCTCGAGGCCGATGCGCCGCCATCGAAACCAGAATTGGAACAGGGCGCGAGAGATCACACGCACGCGCCGGTAAAACGGGGTTGCCGAGACGCTGCCGCGCCGTGGGGGTTCCTGTGTCGTCATGGATTCCGCTGCATTCATGCCACTTCCACCTTCAATCCGTCATAGGCCAGCCACACCCGATCCGGCAATCCCGCCTGATCGCGGTCATGGTCGTAGTCGTGGGTGAGATGGGTCAAAAAAGTCCGCCCGGCCCCGATCTTTTCCGCCGCCGCCAGGGCTTCCTCGAGGTTCATGTGGGTCGGATGCAGCGCAGGACGCAACGCATCGAGCACCACCACATCGCATCCGCGAACCGCATCAATGACCGACGGCGGCACTTCCTTGCAATCGGTCAGATACGCCATCCGGCCGCCGCCGCGTTGATGGAACAAAAACCCGGTGGTTCGGAAGCGTCCGTGGGGCAGGTCGAACGGCGTGATATGCAGGTCGCCCACCTCGAATGGCCCGGTGATCACCCGCGGATCGGGATGGAAATACCCCTTGGGAATGGTCCGCCCGTCGAAGGCGTACACAAACACCCGTTGCAGGGATTCAAGGGTCGTTTCGCTGGCGTAGATCGGCAGCGGACCACCGCGCAGGTCGCACACCCGCCGGCAGTCATCGAGTCCCATGATGTGATCCGCATGCGCGTGGGTGATGAGCACGGCATCGAGGTACCCCAGCCCCTCGCGCAGCATTTGGGTGCGGAAATCCGGGGTGGTGTCCACGACGATGCGCACCTCCGGGGTCTCCACGTAGATGCTGGGACGCAACCGATGGTTCCTGGAATTGGCCAGAAACTCGGGCGGGTACTGCTTTCCAATGATCGGCACCCCCTGGGAGGTACCCGATCCCAGGAAGCGAAAGGCAAACGACATCGTGCGGACAGCTTGCCTTCCGAAAAAACCCACTGGCAACTGGCAATCGGAATCAGGGACTCTCTCCGCACCGTGCTCGTCACCCTCCGGATCAAGAATCTCGCGCTGGTCTCCGACCTCACGGTCGAATTGGGCCCCGGCTTGAACGTGATCACCGGCGAAACCGGCGCCGGTAAGTCCGTCATCCTGGGCGGACTCAACCTCGTCCTCGGCCAACGCGCCGATCGCGGCGCCATTCGCTCCGGTGCCGATTCCTGCAGCGTGGAGGCGGTGTTCGACATCACCGGCCTTCGCGCTCCCATCGCCGAGTTCCTCGAAACCAACGGGCTCGAACCCTGCGACGGCGGACAGCTGCTGCTCAAACGCATCCTCACCGCCGCCGGGGCAAACCGTCAGTTCATCAACGGCTCCCCCACCACTCTGGCCACGTTGTCAGCGGTGGGCGACTGGCTGGTCGATCTCCACGGTCCGCACGAACATCAATCGCTCCTCCAACCGATCCGGCAGTTGCTGTTGCTCGATGCGTTTGGCCGATTGGAGGATCGCCGCACCGCCTTTGCGGAAAAAGTCCGGAACATCGCCCGGCTCAATGACGAGAAGGCGTCGTTGATCGTCGATGAATCCACCTATGCTGCGAAGCTCGACCTTCTGCGCTTTCAAGTGCGTGAGCTCACCGAGGCAAAGCTCGATCCCGAAGAGGAAACCGCGGTCGAAGCCGAATTCACCCGCTGCCACAATGCGGCGCGGTTGATGGAACTGGCCCAAACAGCGGCGGCGGTGCTGTCGGAGAATGACGATTCCCTCATCACCCAAGCGGGAAACCTCGGACGCGTCCTCCGCGAAATCCACCGACTCGATCCCGCGGCGGCAGAATTGGAAGCCGCCCAGGAGTCCATCGCCTCGGCCCTGCGCGACCTGCAATCCGACCTGTCGAGCTACACCGACCGGATCGATCTGGATCCCTCCCGGCTGGCCCAGCTGGAAACGCGCCTGAATCTCATCCACGACCTGAAGCGCAAGTACGGCGGATCCATCGCCGCCGCGCTGGAACGGGCCGATGCGGCCCGCGCGGAGCTCGCATCGCTCGAAGGACGCGAGGTGGAACTGGCCCGCATCGACCGGGAACTCTCCGGCATCCACGCCACGCTGAAGGCCGATGGAAAGGCCCTCACCCAGCAGCGAACCAAGCTTCTACCAAAATTGGGACGCGCCGTGGAACTGGAGCTCGATGCCCTCGGGTTTCGACAAGGTCGCTTCGCGGCGGAAATTCAGCCGTCGGCTCCGAGCGCATCCGGCATGGATGCCGTGGAATTCCAGTTCGCCCCCAATCCGGGCGAGCCAGCGCGACCGCTCCGGGCCATTGCATCCAGCGGTGAACTCGCGCGTGTGATGCTGGCGTTGAAGACCGTTCTGGCGGCAGAGGATGAAATCCCGGTGCTCGTGTTCGACGAGGTGGACGCCAACGTTGGCGGCGAAACCGCGACCGCAGTGGGACAAAAGATGCGTCAGATCGCCGCGCACCGGCAGGTGCTGTGCATCACGCATCTTGCGCCCGTGGCGGCGTTCGGGAACTCGCATCTGGTGGTGACCAAGGAAGCCGAAGCGGGTCGGACCGTTTCGCGTCTGCACCGCGTCACCGGCGATGCGCGGATCGACGAACTCGCGCGCATGCTTGGCGGCGTCAGCCAAGCCGCGCGCCGTCACGCCAGCGAACTCATCGAGTCGGCGAAACAAAAAGTCCAAAGTCCAAAGTCCAAAGGGCTGAAGGGTTGAGTGGAGGGTGATTTCCCGCAGGAATCTCGCTTTCGGACTTCGTCGTCGAACCTGCGGGCAGGTTGGATTCTCCTTTTTCAGATTCGCGTTCGACCGTTCCGAGGTCCGGGGCTAGGTTCCGCCCGCTCATGATACGCAACGTGATTTTCGATTGGTCCGGCACGCTGGTGGACGACCTACCCGCCGTTTGGGAAGCCAGCAATCACGTCTTTCGCCGGGCCGGAGTCACGCCGCTCACCCTCGAGGAGTTTCGCGCCGAGTTCCGTCTGCCCTATCGCGGGTTCTACGACAAATTCGTACCCCACATTCCGCTGGAGGAGTTGGAGACCTGGTTTCATGCCCGCTTCCGCGAATGTCAGGATTCCGTGGTCGCCCTCCCCCACGCGCGCGAATTCCTCAAGTTCTGCCGCGAAAACGAATTCCGCACCTTCCTGCTGAGCACGGTGCATCCGGCTCACTACGAGCTTCAGGCCGAGGCCACGGGCCTGGGCAGTTTTCTCGATCGCACCTACACCGGCGTGGACGACAAACGGGCGCGAATTCTCGGAATTCTGCAGGAAAACAACCTGGATCCGGAATCCACGGTGTTCATCGGCGACATGGAGCACGATGTCGAAACGGCACGCCACGGCGGCATTCGCAGCGTGGCGGTGCTGACCGGCTACAACTCGCTGAATCAACTCCGCGCGGCAGATCCCACCGTGTTGGTGGAACACCTCGGGGAATTGAAGGCGCGACTCGTGGAGAACGGGCTGCGACTCGAACTCGATGAATCGCCCGAGCGCAGATTTTCACGTCGGCCCGTGTCCACGGTGGGCGGGCTCATTTTCAACGAGGCGGGCGAGGTGCTGATGGTGCGGACGCGCAAGTGGTCCGGCCTGTGGGGCATTCCCGGCGGAAAAATCGAGTGGGGTGAAACCAGCGAGGATGCGCTCCGACGCGAACTCCTCGAGGAAACCGGCCTGCATGTCGAAGCGATCCGGTTTGTGATGGTGCAGGACGCGATTCGTCCGCCGGAGTTCTACCGCACCGCGCACTTTCTGCTGTTGAACTACACCTGCGTGGCCCGCGGGACCCAGCCCGTGACGCTCAACGACGAAGCGCAGGAGTACCGATGGCTTTCGGTGGCGGAGGCTTGGAAGCTTCAACTCAACACGCCGACGCGTCGCCTGTTGGAAGTCGCCTGCCGCGACACGCTGAATCTTTGATCCCCACGATCCTCCTTTTGCTCCTCGTTCATGGACACCATCGTCATTCAGGAACTTGAAGTCCGGTACCACGTGGGCGTCCCCGATGCCGAACGGGAACGGGCGCAGCGGCTCGTGCTCACCGTCGAGCTCGACACCGATTTCACCCGCGCCGCCGCAGGGGATGACATCGATGCGACGATCAATTACTTCGACGTCAGCCGGCGACTGCTCCGGTTCGGCGATGGACGGAGTTGGAAACTGATCGAGCGTCTGGCCGTGGACATCGCCGACTTTGTGCTCGAGGAATTCAAACCCGTCGCGGTGCGCGTGGAGGTCCGGAAATTAATCCTTCCCGAGACCCGCCACGTCGCAGTCCGCGTGGAACGGAAGGCCGGGCGTACCGATTCCTTCCGTCTCGTCTGAGGCCGCTCTTCGGCTCAGCTCAGCTCAGATCAAATGGCGACCTTGAACTGTTCGCCCTTGGTGAGGCTGACCACGAATTCCGCCATCAGTTGCGGAATGTATTCCAGGTCCTTCAGCGACACGACCTCGACAGGCGAGTGCATGTAGCGGTCGGGCAGGCTGATCAACGCGCTCGGGATGCCGCCGCGGGTCCAGAAGATCACGTCGGTGTCCGTGCCGCTGGAGGCACTCATGGCCTCGTGCTGAAGGGGAATTCCGCGATTGGCCGCCACCGTTTCGAGTCGGGCCACAATGGCCGGATGATTGCATCCGCCGTGCGTGAGCGCGGGACCGGCCCCGAGCCGGATGTCGCCATGCTGACGTTGATCCACGGTGGGGTAATCGGTGGCGTGCGTGACATCGACCACCAGCGCGATGTCGGGCTTGAGGGAGTAGGCAATCTGACGTGCGCCGAGGAGACCTACTTCTTCCTGAATGTTGGACACGGCATTCACCTCGGCCGCGAATCCACCGGGGTACGACTTGAGCAAACGCAGCGTTTCCGCGACGGCCCAGGTGCCGATGCGATTGTCAAAGGCGCGGGCCACGGCGAGGTCGCCGCGGAGCACTTCGAATCGATCGTTCAAGGTGATGGGATCGCCAATGCGAATCAGCTTCAGCGCCTCCTCGCGGCTGGAAACGCCAATGTCGAGGAAGAGGTCGTGAATCTTGGGCGCCTTCTGGTCGCCATCGCCCTTGGTCAGGTGCGGCGCGACATTGCCCACGACGGCGAGCACCGGACCGGTGCGGGTGTGGATGGTGACGCGCTGGGCCTTGGTGATCGCGGGATCGACGCCGCCCATGCGCCGGACGTGGATGTAGCCATCGGAGGTGATGTAGTTCACCGCCATGGCGATTTCATCGGCATGCGCCGCGAGCATCACGCGGGGGGATCCGCCCTTGTTGGCCACGGCGACGCAATTGCCGTAAGCGTCGGAGTAGGTTTCGTCGGCAAAGGCCGACACGTAGTCGAGCCACACGCGCTGCCCGCGCGTCTCGTGTCCGGTCGGGCTGGGGGTGTTGACGAGGGTTTCGAGGAACTGAAGCGATTCGGTGCGCACGACGCTTCGCTAATCGAAATCGGCCCCGTACAAAATGAAATTCCGCGATGTCCCAGGAATGAATCCCGAAACACCGCGGAAGTTCAGAAGCACAAAGCGAAGGAAAAGCCGGACTTGGGCAATTCCCGAATCCAAGAGTTGCGGAGCCGAAGAACTGAATCTGGAAAGGAAGAACGCAGGAGAAAGTGTCCCTGGAAGCCGATCAAGTATTCCGCTGCTGGGTGAGTCGCAATAGCCTCCGCCCTGCGGTTGTCTTTTCTCGGACCGCCGGATTTAGGCCGCGACGCACCTCACACGTTCGAAGTACCGCGTTGACGCGGCTCTGCTGTTGGACGCGGGGCCATCGAACGGATGGAACTCATCGGGATGCACGCCTCAATACGCGCCTGCCCGAACCTTCTGAAGACGGGACTCCAAACGAATGAGAAAACCCTCGAAGCAGCGTCGAATTCCCCTTCAACGCTTCAACCTAAAAACGGCAGTTACAGAAGAGTTCAACCACAGATGGACACGGATGAACACAGATGGAACTGAGCGGAGCGGAGGGATTCATAGATCACCCAGAAGGTGAAACCATTCGAGCCCGGTCGAACCACCCATCTCCTTCTCTATCTGTGTGAATCTGTGTCCATCTGTGGTTTCAACTGCCGTTTCCAGGTTCAACTTTTCAACCCTTCAACTGCCGTCCCAGCCTCAAGCCTTGCGACGACGCCAGGCGGTGCCACCGACGGCCAACCCGAGGAAGCCGGTGGCGGCCCAGGTGGAAGGCTCGGGAACAGCGGAGAAATAGGCGGAGTTGTTGGACACCGCGATCAAGTCCTGCCCGGTCGAGCTTTCCAGGCCGATCAGCTTGGTCGTGGGGTTGTAGCTGTTGCCCGAGAGATTGTACTGGGCGATCACCGCGTTCACGTAGCTCGAGGCCTGATTGATGATGGTGGTCTCAGCCCCAGCAGCCGGAGAGGTGATGTAGCCGAAGGTGTCGCTCGTACCGGTGGTGCCGGTGTAGTTTAGGCTCCAGTTGGCGGCGGCGACGGTGGTGTCGATCTTCTGGTGGGTCAGCTTCCACAAGGCCAGCTGGAACGCGGAGCGATTCTGCTGAACGGTGGTGGTGGAGCCGCCGGCCGGAGCGATGCCCGCGTAGGCCTGATCGAAAAGAATCGAAACGAGGACCGCCTTGGCCACGCCAATGCCGCCGTTGTCGATGCCGAACGAAGTCGCGGCATTCGATCCACTTCCCGGAGCCGAGTAGTAGTCGAGCCGGTTCAACGGAACCCACTCGTAGGTCAATCCGGAGGCCGGCACATTGACGTTCTGCGCAATTTCAACGCAGAAGCCGCCGGTCTTGCCTGCAACGGATCCGAACCCGCTCGGCACGGTGGAGGAACCACCATTCGGAGTCACCGAACTGAGCGTGAAACCGATTTCGATCGCCGGAAGCGTGCCTTCGTTGGCGACGGATCCGACCTTCCAGTTGGTGCCCACCGATCCGGAGGTGGTGGTGGTGTCGGTGAAAAGATCAAAGGTGATCGTTCCGTAAGCGCCAGGAACCGCGGCGTTGGCGAGGCCCATGCCGGCGACGGTTGCGGTGATCGCGGCCAGCAGCAGTGATTTGGGAGAACGATTCATAGGTCTGAGTAAATGCGGCGATCGCTTCGGGCCCCACCCAGATCACGTTCGCTAGACCCTTTATCTCAAACCCCACGCCGTTCCGCCTATCGGGGTGTGCACTCTAGGCACATAAGCCCACCTCTTATGGACGTAAGGCTTTTCCTTAGACGCCAATCTCCCTGTCGCCCGCGAAGTGTCAGGACCCAGCCTCCGTTGATTTCGCGGATTCGCGATTCAACAGCAGGTAAAAGGTCGGCAGCACGAGCAACGTGAGCGGCGTCGCACTCAGGAGGCCGCCGATGATCACCAACGCGAGCGGACGCTGGGTTTCGGAGCCGATTCCGTGGCTGAGCGCCATGGGCAGCAATCCGAGCATGGCCAGCATGGCGGTCATGAGCACGGTTCGCAGACGCAGCATCGCCCCCTGGCAGACCGCATCGCGCACCTCCGCCCCGTCGTCCACGAGCTGATTGAAGCAGCTCACCATCACCACGCCGTTGAGAACCGCTTGTCCGAACAGCGCGATGAACCCGATGGCCGCGCTCACCGAAAGCGGGATTCCGGTCAGCCAAAGCGCCACAATTCCACCCACCACGGCGAACGGGACGTTGAGCAGGATAAGCACCGCGCTTTTCACCGAGTGGAACGTGTTGAAAAGCAGCAGGAAAATCAGGAACACGCTGATGGGCACGATGAGGATCAGGCGCTTCATGGCGCGCTGCTGATTCTCGAATTCGCCGCTCCAGGTCACGAGGTAGCCATCGGGAAACTTCAATCCCGCCACGCGCGCCTGCATGTCGGCGACCACGCTGCCCATGTCACGTCCGCGAATGAACACGCCCACTGCCTTCACTCGGGTTCCGTTTTCACGGCTGATGTTCATCGCTCCGCTGGTGGTCTTGAAGTCGGCGACTTCGGACAACGGCACGTGCGCCCCGGCCGGAGTATCCACCAGCACGCCTCGGAGCTTGGCCAAGGCGCGCTCCGGCTCGGCGAGACGCAGCACGACCTTGAAATGCTTCTCCCCTTCCCAGAGTTCGGTCGCCGCTTTTCCACCCAGTGCGGTTTCGATCACGTCCTCCACATCCTGCACGTTCAACCCATGCCGACCGGCGGCGGCGCGGTTCACATCGATGACCAATTGTGGAACATTTCCCGCGCGATCCACAAAGGCACGCGCCACGCCCGGCACCCCGGTGATGCGCCGAATCACGGCATCCACCTGCTGCTGCAGCACCTCGGAATCCTCGCCAAAGACCTTGATCACCACCTGACCGTCGATCTGCGAAATGCTCTCCAGCACGTTGTCGCGAATGGGCTGCGAGAAACTGGTCTCCAGCCCGGGAAGATCATCGAGCGCCTTGTCCAGCTGCTCCAGGATTCGCTCCTTGGTCATGCCCGGACGCCACTGTTCCGCGGGCTTCATGTCCACGAAGCACTCCAGCATGTTGATCTGCTTGGGGTCTGTTCCATCTTCCGGCCGACCCGCCTTCGAAATCACCGTGTTCACTTCGGGCACGGAGCGAATTCGTTTCCGCATTTGCGCACAGCGGAGCTTGGCTTCATCGATCGATACCCCGGCGGGCAGCGTGGTGTTGACCCAGATGGTCCCTTCGTTGAGTTCGGGCAGGAATTCCGTCCCGAGCTGCGTAGCGATTCCCATCGCCCCGAGCAACCCAAGGCCGGCAATGCCCAGCACCGCGCGCCAGTGAACCAGGCTCCAGTCGAGAATCGGCTGGTACATCGCCTTGGCGAACCGGACCAGGTGGTTGTCCTCATGCGGCAGCGGCTTTCGCAGCAGGAAGTAACAAAGCAACGGCACCACGGTGAGGGAGAACAGCAGCGATCCCACCAGCGCACTGGTCACCGTCCACGCCATCGGGGCGAAGATGCGTCCCTCATGACGCTGCAAGGTGAAGATCGGCAGGTGCGACGCGATGATGATCAGCATCGAGAAAAAGGTCGGCTTGCCCACTTCGGACGCGGCGCGTTGGATGGCTTCACGGAACCGCACCGGTTCGTCTTTGTGGCTGATCCGTCCCTCGCTCAGGTGACGGAAGATGTTCTCCACCACGATCACCGCTCCATCGACGATGATGCCGAAATCAATCGCACCGAGGGACAGCAGGTTCGCCGGGATGCCGCGCCAGGTGAGTCCGATGAAGGTCGCGAGCAGCGACATGGGAATCATCAACGCGACGATCAACGCCGCACGCAGGTTCCCGAGGAAGATCAGCAACACCGCTGTGACCAGCAGCGCGCCTTCCAGCAGGTTGTGGAACACGGTGTGGAGCGTGGTGTCGATCAGCCATGTCCGGTCGTAGTACGGAACGATTTGCACGCCCTTCGGCAGGATGCGGGAATTGAGCAGCGCCACGCGTTCCTTGAGCGATTTGAGAACTTCCGAGGGGTTCTCCCCTTTTCGCATCAGCACGATGCCCGAGACGATGTCGTCCACGTCATCCTGTCCGACGATTCCCTCGCGCGGAATCGAGGCCACCGAAACCTGCGCGATATCTTTCACCCGCACCGGAGTGCCATTTCGCGCCGCCACCACGATGTCTCCAATGTCCTCCGGAGTCCGGAGCAAACCCACGCCGCGAATCAGAAACTGCTGGGATCCCTGGTCCACCTTGCTTCCGCCCACATTCGCATTCCCCCGTCCGAGCGCCGTGTAGAGCTGCTGAAGCGGAATGTCCTGGAACCGCATCTTGGCGAGATCCGGATTCACTTCGTAGGTCTTGATCAACCCGCCGAGGGTCACGATGTCCGCCACTCCGGGAACCATTCGGAGCTGACGTTCCACCACCCAGTCCTGAAGGCTGCGAAGATCGCGCGGGGATTTGCCATCGCCCTTGAGACGAAACCGAAAGATCTCACCGATCGCCGTGGAGAGTGGCCCGAGTTGGGGCTGAACGCCCGGCGGAAGATCCGCCCCCTGGAGACGCTCGATCACCTGCTGGCGCGCAAAATAATCGGTCACCTTCTCGTCGAAGGTCAGCATCATGAAGCACAGCCCGGACTGCGTGTGGGAGAACAGGCGCACCTGATGCGGAAGTCCGCTGAGGGCGATTTCCAGCGGGATGGTCACCTGCTTCTCCACCTCCTCCGGCGCGCGGCCCGGATAAAGTGCGATCACATTGACCTGGATGTCCGACACATCCGGAAAGGCCTCGATCGGGAGGGTTTTGAAAGCGGCCACTCCGCCACAAACAAAGAGGGCTGCGAGCAGCAACGTGAGCAACGGCTGATGCAGCGAAAACGCAATGAGCTTACGAATCATGGGATGGGGATCCGTTGCCATGAGGAGCAACGGTGAACCACCCGAGTACAACCCGGGTGGCGACGAAGAAGTCCGCGATGGGGAATCGGGCCTCTTCGGTGCCGCAAAGAGAACCCGAGCCGGAACCTCGATTCAATCCCCTTCTGCCATTTTCACCCAACCCGACTTAGTGCCCGTGGGACTTCGGCCGGATCGCTTCCCCCACGGTCCGGGCAGCCGCCGTGTCGGCAGTCTCCTCAAACAAGGGATAGAGAATGGGCAAAATGAACAGCGTCAGCGCGGTCGCCGTGAACAACCCACCAATGATAACCACGGCAAACGGACGCGAAGTCTCCGCTCCCACCGCGTGGGACAATCCCGCCGGCAACAAGCCGAGGGCAGCCATCGACGCCGTCATCACCACCGGCCGGACGCGCGACAACGCCCCTTCCAGAATCGCCTCGGCCAGCGCCATGCCCTCGCGTCGCAATTCGCGGATCCGCTCCACCAGCAGCACGCCGTTCTGCACCGACACGCCGAACAGCGCGATGAATCCCACCAGGGCCGACACCGACAAGCTAAGCCCGGCCATCGGCAGCACCACCAACCCTCCGACCGCGGCGAACGGCACGTTGAGCAAAATGAGGAAGGCGAGCTTCGCCGAGTCGAATGCCGTGAAGAGCAGGAAGAAAATCACCACCAGGGTCAGCGGAACGATCACCGCGAGCCGCTTCACCGCGCGCTGTTGATTCTCAAACGATCCGGTCCACTCCAGATGATACCCAGTCGGCAACTTCACCGCAGCGTCCACTTTCGCGCGCGCCTCGTTCACCAACGATCCCAGATCCCGTCCGCGCACCGACAACTTCACCGCGATGCGACGCGCGTTCTCCTCGCGATAAATGCGGGCGAATCCCGGCCGGACCGCCACCTCGGCCACCGATCCCAGGGTCAGCCGCTCGCCACTTCCGCCAAACACCGGGATGTGCCGAATCGCATCGAGATCGCTCACAAACTCCGGCGCCAGCTTCACCGCGAGATCAAACGTGCGCTCACCCTCCAGCACCTGCGACGCCACCGAACCACCGAGCGCGGTCTCGATCACCGATTGCACATCGGCAATGCTCAACCCGTAGCGGGCGATGGCGGAACGATCGATCGTGATCTGCACCTGCGGCTGCCCCAGCAACTGCTCGCTGCCCACGTCGGCAGCCCCGGGCACCTTCTTGAGCGTTTCCACAATCTGATCCGCGATCGACTGCAGTTTGTCCGGATTGTCGCCGAAGATCTTGATCCCCAGCTCGCCCTTGATGCCCGACACCGCCTCGTTGACGTTGTCCTCGATCACCTGGCTGAACTGCACATCGAGTCCCGGGATTTCCTCCAGCGAGCGATTCATCAACGCCACCAGGCCCTCGCGGTCCTTGGCCGACTTCCACTGCTCGCGCGGATGCAAGTCCACAAACAATTCCGCGGTGTCGAAGCCGTTCACATCCGTGCCGTCATCGGGTCGTCCGATCTGCGAAACAATCGTGCGGACCTCCGGAAATTTGGCCAACGCCGTGCGCACCTTCCCGGTGTAGCGCGCGGCGTCCACGGGCGAGATCGACTGCGGGTAATGCACCCGGACCCAAAGCGAACCTTCATCCAACTTGGGCAAAAACTCCGACCCGATGAATCCCAGCAACACCGCCGCTCCCACGAGGCTGGCCACGGCGGATCCGAGCACGAGCCATCGACTCGCCAGCGCCCACTGCAACAGCGGCCGGTACACCGAGAGAAGACGTCCCACCAGCCACGATTCCTTCTCCGCGATCTTCTTCCGCACCGCCACGCTCGCCATCACCGGCACCAGCGTCAGCGCGAGCAACGTGCCCATCACCAACGCAAAGGTCAGGGTGAGCGCCATGGGACGGAAGATCTTCCCCTCCACGCGTTGCAGCGTGTACAGCGGGAGGAATGCGGTCAGCAGGATCGCCTTGGAGAACAGGATCGGTCGCCCCATCTGCCGAACCGCCTCAATGATCAACGATGACAACGGCTGCTTCCGGTCGCGGCGCGATTCCATCAGGTGGAGCAGGTTCTCAATAATCACCACCGCGGAATCCACGATGATTCCGAAGTCGATCGCCCCCATGGAAATCAGGTTGGCCGGAATTCCGCGCAGATCGAGCAGCAGGAACGCCCCCAGCAAGGAAAGCGGAACCACCGCCGCCACCACGAGGGCCGAACGCCAGTTGCCCAGCCCAAGGAACAGGATCAACACCACGAGCACCAGCACGATGCCCTCGACCATGTTGTGTCGCACGGTGTGGAGGGTCCGCTGGATCAGCTCGGTCCGGTTGTAGTGGGGCACCACACGGATTCCGTTGGGAAGATCGTGCGCGTTGATCTCATCCACCTTGGCCAACACCCGCTGCAACACCTCCAGCGCATTCTCCCCTTTTCGCAGCAGCACGATGCCCTGCACCACATCGTCCTGGTCCGGTTCGCCCGGGATCACCTTGCCCACCCGGCCCAGTCGCGTGGCATTGCCCACCACCACCTCGCCAATGTCGGAGATGCGGATCGGTGTTCCATTTCTGGTATCCACGGCGATCGATGCAATGTCCGCACGGTCCCGCACGAACCCGAGTCCGCGCACCACGTACATCTCCGACCCGTGCTCGATGTAGGATCCACCCGCGTTGCGATTGCCATTGGCCAGCGCGGTGAAGACCTGTTGGAGCGTCACGTTGTAGGACTTCAGCTTCACCGGATCCACGCGCACCTGGTACTGCTTGGTGGGTCCGCCAAACCCGACGATGTCCACCACCCCCGGCACCGTTCGCAGCTTGCGCTCCACCACCCAGTCCTGCAGCGCCTTCAACTCCACCATGGAGTAGTCCGACGGGGCCTTGAGCGTGTAGCGATAGATCTCGCCGACCGGCGTGGCATCAGGAGAAAGGCTCGCCTGCGCGCCCGGCGGAAGCGTCACGGCGGAAAGATGTTGGAAGGCCTGGTTGCGGACGAAATCGCTCTGCGCGTTGTCATCGAACACCAACGTCACCACCGACAGGCCGAAGAGGGAGATCGAGCGCATCGACACCCGCTTGGGGATGCCGTTCATCTCGTTCTCCACCGGCACGGTGATCAACTTCTCCACCTCCTCCGCGGCATGCCCGGGGAAGAGTGTGATGATCTGGATCTGGACGTTGGTGACGTCGGGATACGCCTCCACCGGCAGGCGCTGGAAGGCACTCAGACCGGCCCCGATGAACAGGACCAGAAGCGCCATCACGATCATTCGATGACGCAGCGAATAGTGGGTAAGCGTGCCGATCATGGCGGAACAGATGCGAATTAAAGACGATGAACCACTCGCCAGCCGCATCCCCTCGGCTGAACCAACATATTGATTACACGCGTAAACAACTCAATCGAAGCGAACGCGTTTTGCAGAAGGAACCGGTGGCGATCAGCCTCCCTCGGGGGTTTGAAGGAGCTGTTCGAGCAGGAGGGAACCGTCGGTCACCACGCGCTGGCCGGGCTTGAGACCTTCGAGCACGAGGACCTTGCCGTTGTGTTCGGGGCCGGCCTTCACCTCGCGACGGGCAAAGACGCCCGTGCCTTCCTCGACAAAGACAAACTGGCGTTCGCCCTTGAGGAACACGGCGCGGGCCGAAACGTCGGCGCCGGCCACCCTGCCGTCGGGCAGAATTTCGGCGGTGACGAACATCTCCGCCTTCAGCTGCCGGCTCGCGTTGTCCACGCTGCCGCGGACCTTCACCGTGCGGCTGGCCGGATCGAGGAAGTCGGAGATCAGCTCAATCTTTCCGCCGAAGGTGCGGGTGGCCACGGTGCGGGAACGGAGCTCGAAGGATTGGCCCACGCGCAGCGACGGAAGATCCGCTTCATTGGCATCGAGCAGAATCCACAGGCGCGACGGATCGGTGACCGTAAACAACGGCGCGGCCTGGCGGTCGGTGCCGGCGAGCATTTGATCCGGCCGGATTTCCTGCCCGGGATTCAGGTTCTTTTCCACCACCACGCCGTCCAGCGGACTCCGGAGGGTGTACACCTGATCCACGGAATTCGTGTTGCCGTTGTAGAAGGCGAGACGCGACGACGCGCGTTGCATCTCCGACTGGGTGCGCTGGTAGTCGGCCTCGGCCGCTTCGACGTCCTTCTCGGGCACCGCGCCGTGTTCCAGCAGTTCGCGGACGCGTCGCAGCGTGCGTTCCGCGAGGGCAAAATCCCCGGCCGCCTTGCGCGCCTCCGATTGGGCTTGTCCGTAATCGGCGGAAGCCACCGTCGCGAGAGGATCGCCCTTCTTCACCAACTGCCCGGGCTCGGCAAGGATCTGCATCACGCGCCCGGCAAACGGCGTGTAGATGCGCACCGTCACGGTGTCATCCCAGGCTAGACGCCCATTCAGCCGCACCGCGCTGCCCTTGGAGGCTTCGGCAGATTCGACGGAGAGCGACGACAGTTTCGGGCTCTGCGGCTGAAAGGTGACGCGGTCGGCGGCGACCTTCACATCGGACGCGGCCTCCTCGACGATCGACTGACGATGGCATCCGGCGGCGAGCACCAGTCCGGACAACAGACAGGGAATGAGAAGTTTCATGGCTTGGAAGAGCTGGGAGAGAGGGAAGTTGAACCGACCACCGACTCGGCGGCGGCCACGGCTGCGGCCGCTTGGACGGCTTCCGCTGCGGCCTGCGCGGCCGCCATGCGAACATCATTGTCGTTGCGTTCGGCAGTGAGCAAATCGAGCAGCGACGCGCCTCCTTTTTGGTACGCGAATCGAACCGTCTTGGTGATTTCGGCGGACCGGGGAGTGATCTGCTGCGCGTAGCGTTGACGCCGTTCCTCGGCGGAGCTGAGCGCGGTGCGGGCCGACACCACATCCGCGGCGGCGGCCGCCTCGGCCTGCTTCACGCGCACCTGCGCCTGTTCTCGCGCGGCGGTCGCAGCGGCGATGGCACCGCGGTTGCGATTCCACAACGGGATCGGAAAGGAAACACCGAAGCCCACCGTGTTGGGCTGATCCGCCGGCTCGCGTTCGTACTGAACCAGGAACGTGGGATCGGGAATCCGCTGCGCACGCTGCGCCTTCACCTCGGCCGCCGCCTTGCGCTCATCGGCTCGCAGGGCCTGCACATCGGAGCGTTGTGCCACCACAGCGTCCAAACTCGGCGCCGTCGCCGCACGCGAAGCCGCATCGGAGGCCGTGGACACGAGCTGATCCAATCCTTCCGCCAACACCACGGTTCCCTTCGCGGTGGGTTCGCCCAGGAGGATTTCCAATTGGATCAGGGCGGCGATGGCGTCCGCTTCCGCACGTCGGGCATCCAGTTCGAGGCGGTCGGCGGCGATGGATATTTGATCGTGGTCGGAGCGCGAAATATCTCCCGCCTTCAACCGCACTTCGGCCACGGAGAGTTCCTGACGGAGCGATGCAGCGGAGGCGTTGAGAATGCGAACCTTCTCCGCGGCCAACGCAGCGCCCGAGTACGCCTGCGTCACGGCGAGATCGAGCTGACGTCGCGCATCGGCAAACCGCGCCTTTGCCCCGTCGATGCCCGCCAGCGCAGACGCCCGGCGTGCCGAACGCTTGCCGCCGATTTCCACCAGCTGGTTGAACGAGGCAATGGTGTCGTAGTTGCGATGAAACACGCTGTTCCCCAGCACCGTGGATGCAGGGCGTCCGTCGGTGTTGATCTTCGACACGGTCAATCCGACGGTCGGATTGGGAAACTCACGCGCCACCCACGATTGCGCCTGGGCAATGTCCACATCGGCCCGGGCCGCCAGCAGATCCCAGTTGCGCTGGAATGCCAGCAGCCGCGCCTGCGACAGGCTCACCGGGCCCTGGATGCCCGGAGCGACAGACGACGAAGAAGAAGCGGTCGAACCGGCGGGAACGGCCATTGAATCGGCCCGCAGCTCTTGAGTACCAAAAAGGAGCATTCCCACGGAGCAGCACGCAACCACCCCGACACACAGATCGGGGCGGAGGGATCGACGCAGGAAGACTGGATGGGGCATGAACATCGGATGATGGGAGAAACTGAGATCTGGACCGACGAATCGCGAAGAGCGAGGGGCTAACGCGATCCTCCGGCTGAGCGGGCAGTCGATGGCAACAGCGGCTGCATCGGGTGAAGAAGTTCGTTCAAGAGGGAGACCAACCCGGGCACGGACACCGGCTTTTCAACGACGGCGTCGACCCCTTCCATCGAGTCCACCGGCCGGGAAACGGTCAACGCCACCAGGCAACCCCCGGGGTGGATCCGCCGAATCCTGCGAATGCGGTCCCAGTCCACCGCCGGAGATCGACGCCGGTAGGTGGGCCCCACCGAGCGGCCGGATTCGATCGATCCCGTCTCCAAAGAAACCACGAGGGCCTGATAGGAATGCCCTTTCAAGAACTCCTCGAACTGGACCGAGGCGCCCATTCCATCGATTTGAAATCCCTCCGAAGCCAGGGCTCGAACCAGGGACATCCGGACTGCAGAATCTTCCTCGATCAGCAACACTGAGGACTGCGCCGAGTCTCCCCCCGTCCTGTCCGTCATGGATTCCGCGTTTACCATTCAATTCCCCCGCCGGCACCGAGACCGGCTTGTTGAATTCCATCTGAAAGCCACTCCGGGTAACGCCCCCTCCGATCCCCGGAATCTCGCAGCCGCAAATCCGTTTAATTCTGGAACCAGCAATCCGTTGGTTCCGGGTTTGCCGGGCGGGAACGACCCCATCGTCGCTCCCGCCCGGGCCGGTTCTTGGGCGTGGGGGATGTCCACCGACCTACCCGGACGGCAAACCGCACAAGAACCTAAAATCCAAGGAACCCAAATCCGAACCCGAACCCAGTCACTGAATGAACCGCAAACCAACCTTCCCGGTCCGCGGACCCTGCCGGATCTCATCGGACCAAAATTGAAACTCGGGCGGATTCCAACCAGACCGCTCGACCACCGCTGCAACGGTCCAACTTTTCAACCCATGATGTCCGTTTCAGTTCAGCACTCGTCGAAACGTCCACCGCCAACTCCGGTTCCTCATCCTGCATCCTGCGTCCTGCTTCCGTCGAAGCTGCGAGCGCCGACTGCTTGGAACCGCCCGACGTGAGAGCATTCGCGAGAAGCGTGCCAACCCCCGTTTGAGCCGTAAAAAGCCCATAAACCTGAGGTTTTCAGGCATTGAGAACCGGGCACCTGCCGGGAGAACTCCGCGATGGCGGATAAAACCAATCCTCCAGGTGGACAAAAGGTTTCCACTCACCCCCCGGTCCCCGGGATTCCCCCGCACGCTGGCTTCGATTTCATTGAGGTGGCATGCTCGGTCCATCAATTGCTCACTCGCTGACGCATGACCCGCCTCGTCCAACGCCGATTGACCGGCTTCGTGCTCGCCATCGCGGCGGCTGCGGCCCTCCTCGGCTGGGCCGCGCACACGGCGCTCGGACGCGGTGAGGCCCTCAGCACCGCCCTGCTGCGGGAACAGACCGAGAACTTCCGCATCGCCGATCAGTTCGAGACCGAACTTCACCGACTCCGAACCCTGCTCACCCGGTTCGAGATTCATCACGACATCACCGACTGGCGCCAATTCCAGAAGGAGCAGAAGGCGCTCGACGCCTGGCTCGACGAGCGGCGCCTACGGGTCACCACCCGGGTCGAACGGGAGGTGCTCGTCGAGATTGATGCCGCCTATGAGGAATACTTCGAAGGGGCGAGAAACCTGGACCTCGAACTCCTCCGCGGCGCGCCGTGGAGCGAAGTCACCGATCTCATCGAACAAACCGCGAGTCGCTTCGAACGCCTCGGTCAGCTCGCAGGCAAACTGCTGAAGGCCAATCAGGGCAATCTCGAGGACCACCTCGCCGTGGCCCGCGGCGAACTGCGGGCGGTCCGCGGCCTCCTCTTCGGCGCACTCGCCGCACTCCTCGCCCTCGGCGCCCTGCTCGCCGTGGTGGTGTGGCGCGACATGATCCAACCGCTCCGCATGCGACTCGTGGAAAGCGAGGACATCATCGCCCGCCAGGAAAAACTCGCCTCCCTTGGCGTCCTCGCTGCGGGCGTGGCGCATGAGATCCGCAATCCGCTCACTGCGATCAAGGCCCGCCTCTTCACCCAGCGCAAACATCTCACGCCGGGCACGCCGGCTGCCGATGATGCCGAAGTCATCAGCGGAGAAATCCACCGCTTGGAGCGCATTGTCCGCGACTTCCTCGCCTTTGCCAGACCGGGTGCGCCGGAGTTTTCGCGAGTCGATGCCGGCGAATTGCTCCACGCGGTTCACACCCTGCTCAAACCCCAGCTGGACCGGGACGGAATTCACCTCACCGTCGAAGCGCCCCCAGACCTGACCGTTCGTGCCGATCCCGCGCAGTTGAAGCAGGTGCTCATCAACCTCGTTCAAAACGCCGCCGATGCCTCCGGCGCCAACGGCACCCTCAAACTCACCGCCCGCACCGCCGTGCAGCGGCTTCGCCAGGCCACGGTCCCGGTGGTGCTGCTCGAAGTGGGCGACTCCGGCCCCGGAATTCCCGCCGATATTCAGGAGCGTCTGTTCGATCCCTTTTTCACCACCAAGGAAAACGGCACCGGTCTCGGCCTTTCCATCGCCCTCCGCATCGTGGAACGCCACGGCGGCGCACTCGAATTCCAAACCCAGCCCGGACGCGGCACGGTCTTCGGCGTCGTGCTTCCGAAGCCGCAGGATGACGACGTACCAATCCTGGAACCCGCGACAGCACCACACTCGGACCGCCACGCCCCTTCCCGCTGATCCATGCCATGAAGTCCCAACCCCGCATTCTGCTGATCGAAGACGACCCGGCGCTCGCCGCTGGATTGGTCAGCGTCCTGTCCGCCGAGCAGCACCATGTGGTCCACGCGCGGCGCGGCGATGAGGGATTGCAGCTCGGCGAGGCGGGCGGATTCGACTGCGTGCTCACCGATCTCCGGCTTCCGGGACTGGGCGGACTCGACCTCATCCGCCGCCTCCACGCCGCGCAGCCGCGGCTGCCGATCGTGCTGATGACCGCGCACGGCACCACCGAGACGGCCATCGAGGCGACCAAACTTGGGGCGTTCGACTACCTGCTCAAGCCCTTCGAGATGGAGGAATTGATCGACCTCGTCGCCCGCGCGGTGTCGAGCGGACGTCAGGCGGCCGCCGTGGTGGAACTCGGCGCCTCGAAGCCCGGACGCGATTCCATCGTGGGACGCGGACGCGCCATGCAGACCATTTACAAAGAGCTCGGCCGCGTCGCCGCCCAACCGGTCAACGTGCTCATCCGCGGAGAAACCGGCACCGGCAAGGAACTCATCGCCCGCGCCCTCTACCAGCACAGCGACCGCTCCTCCGCTCCGTTCATCGCGGTGAACTGCGCCGCCATTCCCGAAACGCTGCTCGAGAGCGAACTCTTCGGCCACGAACGCGGAGCCTTCACCGGCGCGGTCGAGCGGCGGATCGGCCGGTTCGAACAAGCCAACGGCGGAACGCTGTTCCTTGACGAAATCGGCGAAATGGGCGCGAGCACCCAGGCCAAGTTGCTCCGCGTGCTGCAGGAACGCGTCATCCAGCGCGTGGGCGGACGCGACATGGTCCCGGTCGATGTCCGGATCATCGCCGCCACGCACGTCGCCCTCGAGGAAGCCATCGTCGCAAAAACCTTCCGCGAAGATCTCTTCTACCGGCTGAACCAGGTGACCATCGCCCTGCCCTCCCTGCGCGACCGCATCGAGGATTTACCAGAATTGGTCGAGCACTTCATGCGGCTCCATGCCTCGTCGCTCGGGATCACCTCCCCCGCGCTGTTGCCCGAGGCGCTCGACGTGCTGCGTCAGCACTCCTGGCCCGGAAACGTGCGGGAATTGGAGAATGTGATCCGCCTCGCGCTGTTGCGGGGGCGGAACTATCCGATCACTGCGGGCATCGTCCGGGACGTGCTCGCAGGCGCGCCCGCGATCACGCGCGACCGCAAGGGCCTTGCCGATCTCGTCGCCGCCGAGCTCGCGATCGCGCAAACCACCGACGAAGGACAAGCCAGCCGCCGGGTTCTCGAAGCGGTGGAGCGCGAGCTCTACACCCAGGCCATCACGCTGGCAGCGGGCAACCAAGCGAAGGCCGCACGATGGCTGGGAGTCTCGCGCGTGACGCTTCGAGAAAAGCTGCGTCAACTCGGCCTGAAATCCGCCGCCGAATCCGAAGGAACGGGCTGAAAGATTCGAAGTCCAAAGTCTAAAGTCCAAAGTCTAAAGCCTCCTTCGGCCCTTTGGAGCAGCGGTAGCAGCCCCGAGCGTCGACACCGAAACCGCGAGTGAGGATCGGAGGTCATGTCTCGGTGGAGGGCGTGGTTCCACCCACGCCCCATTTTGGTCTGCGGACCCCGCGTGAAGACGCAGGCCGAGACCTGGAAGCAACCGCAGAGACACGGAGACGCCGAGGAGAGAAAACGCGGATCAGAAGGGAGCTGGAAGGTTGGAGATCGAACCGCGCCGTCATTGTTTGGAGTGCGGTGGCAGAGCGCAGCGTCGACACCGCTTTCGAAACCGTCCGCGGGACCAACCCGACCGCTCTCCATCGCGCCGGTACCAAAAACGGTATTCTCGCCCCTTTTTCCTCCGCGGTTCCCCTCCTGCTTTCATGCTTTCCAAATTCATTCCCTCCTCCGCGCCTTTGCGGTTCTTCTCCATCCTCATTCCCAGACCGTCCGCTTGCGATGCCGGCGGCCGCCGCTAACCTCCCGCCCACATGAGTTTTTCGGCCGAGTTTCCAACGATCCCGTTTGCGGATCTGCTCCAGCGTTCCCGCGAGGCAACCGCATCCGATGTCCGTCGCCTTCTCGCCCCGAATGCTCCTCCCCTCACGCTCGCCGATTTCGCCACCCTCATTTCACCCGCCGCCGCCGGGGAACTCGAATCCCTCTGCCGCGCGTCGCAGGACCTCACCCGCCGCCGATTCGGCAAAGTCATCCGCCTCTTCGCCCCGCTCTACCTGAGCAACGAGTGCATCAACAACTGCACCTACTGCGGATTCTCGCGCGACAATGCGATTCTCCGCGTGACGCTGGGAATCGATGAAGTCATCCGCGAGGCCCGCGAACTCGCATCGCAGGGATTCCGCAACATCCTCCTGGTCGCGGGGGAGCATCCCAAGTTCGTGTCCAACGGCTACCTCGCCGAATGCGTCACCGCGCTTCACGAATTCATCCCGGCGATCTCCCTGGAAGTCGGCCCAATGGAGACCGCCGACTACATCCCGCTGGTCCGCGCCGGAGCCGAGGGATTGGTGGTGTACCAGGAAACGTACGACCGCGCCGTGTATCAGGTGATGCACACCGCCGGACCGAAGCGCGATTTCGACTGGCGGCTTGATTGCCCGGAACGCGCCTACGCGGCCGGCTTCCGCAGGCTCGGCATCGCCGCGCTGCACGGGCTGGCCGATTGGCGATACGAGGCGCTCGCCACCGCGGCCCACGGATCCCACCTGCTGCGCCATTGCTGGAAGGCCATGCTCACCGTCGCCATGCCCCGGCTCCGTCCCTGCGCCGGAGAATTCCAGCCGCTCACCCACCTCTTGGACCGCGATCTCGTTCAATTGGTCGCCGCATTTCGTCTGTTCCTGCCCGATGCCGGAATCGTGCTGTCCACGCGCGAATCCGCGGGGCTTCGTGACGGCCTCTTCCCGCTCGGCATCACCCACGCGAGCGCGGGAAGCCACACCGAACCCGGCGGCTACACCGGTGCGGGACGCGAACGCCTTCACCACACCGTGCGCGGCAAGATCATCGACACCGGCACGCCGCTCGTTCCGGACAAACCGGTGGTCGGACGCAGCTCCGGCGCGACCGGCCAGTTCGAGATCTCCGATTCCCGCAGCCCGGCCGAAGTAGCCGGCGTGATCCGCCGACTCGGGTACGAACCCGTGTGGAAGGACTGGGACACCGCGCTCACCACGGAATAATTAGGCCGGCCCTCCGCCGTTTTCCCTTTTTCCTTTTGCACGGGTTCCGCGCTAGCCTGCGCCCCGCATGTTGCCGCGTGGAAAATCCGATGCCCTGTTCGCCGAAGCCCTGAACCACATTCCCGGTGGAGTGAATTCCCCGGTGCGCGCGTTTCGCGCCGTGGGCGGGGCCCCGTTCTTCGTCACCAGCGCCAAAGGGGCCTGGATCACCGATGTCGATGGCAACCGCCTGCTCGACTACGTGGGCACGTGGGGACCGGCCATTCTGGGGCACGCGTATCCGGGGATCATCGACGCGGTAAAAGCCGCGGCCGATCGCGGAACCAGTTTTGGTATTCCCAATCCCGGCGAAGTCACCCTCGCGCGACGCGTGAAGGAATGGGTCCCGAGCATTGGCAAAATCCGCTTCTGCAATTCCGGCACCGAGGCCTGCATGTCCGCCATCCGACTGGCCCGCGGGTTCACCCGGCGTGACAAGATCATCAAGTTCGACGGCTGCTACCACGGCCACGCCGATTCCCTGCTGGTCAAGGCGGGCTCCGGGGCACTGACCTTCGGCAATCCCGATTCCGCGGGCGTCCCGGCCGATTTCGCCAAGCACACGCTCGTGCTGCCGTTCAATGATGCCGAGGCCATCCGGGCCGCCTTCGCTGCGCACGGACCCGAGATCGCCGCCGTAATCGTCGAAGGCGTCCCCGCCAACGCCGGCCTCTACCTGCCCCGTCCCGGTTACTACGAACTCATCACCCAACTGTGCCGCGATGCGGGATCCGTGTTCATCTTCGACGAAGTGATGACCGGCTTCCGTCTCGCCAAGGGCGGTGCCCAGGAACGGTACAGTCTCACGCCGGACCTCAGCTGCTTCGGCAAAATCATTGGTGCCGGACTCCCGGTCGGAGCGTTTGGCGGACGCACCGACATCATGGACTGCCTGGCACCGCTCGGTCCGGTGTACCAGGCCGGAACGCTCAGCGGAAACCCGCTGGCCATGGCCGCCGGACTCGCCGCCCTCGAAGCCCTCGAAGCCACCAAGGCCTACGAGCGACTCGAACAGCTCGGCCTTCAGCTCGAAGCCGGCATGGTGGAAGCCGCGCGCGCGGCGAAGATCCCCGTCACCTGGCAGCGCATCGGTTCGATGTTCTGCGGCTACTTCACCGAGGGACCGGTGTGGAATCTCGCCGATGCCATGAAGTCGGACCGCGCACGGTTCGCCAAGTTCTTCCACGGAATGCTGGCCGAGGGAATCTACCTCGCCCCGTCGCAATTCGAAGCCGGGTTCATCTCCACCGCCCACACGCCGGAGGACATCGACGCCACCGTGCGCGCCGCGGCGAAGGTGTTGAAGACGCTCTGATCGACCGGCGGACGACCATGAGTCCGACCGATTCCAAACCCACCGCGGTCCCCAGCCTGCCTTCCCGGCCCGGGATTCCGAGCCGTGCCGCGATCTGGCGCGCGCCGCTCCCGCATCTCGCCGATCGCCCGGGCACACGGCTGCTCTGTCGCACCGTCCTGAGCCTGTTTCACGGTCATGTGCGATCGATCCAGGGATTGGAACACGTCACCACCGGTTCCGAACCGTTCCTGCTCGTCCTCAACCACAGCCAGCGGCCCGAAGCCATCCTCGTCCCCGCCTGGCTCTGCTTCCACCGCGGCGGCCGCATGGTGCACTTCATGGCCGACTGGAATTTCCTGATGATCCCGGGTGTATCAGGAGTGATACGCGCCCATGATCCCATCATCGTCATGCGCAAGGCGGCCAAGCCCGCCTTCCTGAACCGGTTGAAGCCCCGGTTCGCGCCGCCGCTCGTGCCGTTTGACGAAGCGGCGAAGCGCCTCCGGGAAGGGCGGTCGGTGGGCGTGTTTCCCGAGGGAACCACCAACCGGCATCCCACTGAATTGCTCCGCGGATACCAGGGCGCGGCGCGTCTGGCGGTTGAAACCGGAGTTCGCGTGGTTCCCGGGGGTATCCGCTTTGCCCAAACGGGAGGGCAACGTCCCATCCGGGATCGCGATCCATTTTCGGTGCAGTTCGGCCCCGATCTGCGGCCGCCACCGTCCTGTAACTCCTCTGAAACCGCCTCGGAACTGACGAAGAAGTTTCATGACGAAATCATGACCGCCATCTCGACACTTTCGGGAAAACGGTGGCAGGCTCACGCTCGCAAAACGAAGTATGCCTTCGACGAAGACTGAGCTCCGTGTGATCCGGGTAGAGGACGACGACGGTCGCAACCTCGCCCTTGAGGTCATGCGAGCCATCTACCGGGATGAGAAACAGTGGATCCGCCAGGACGATAAACTCGTTTCCTCGGCGGACCTTTCCGATGCCGGGGTGTCTTGGTTCGTCGTGTTGACGGATTCAAAGCCCATCGGCGTCCTTCGTGTGCTGTACGAGGTCCCGCTGGAGGAATACCGACAATACGGATTCCAAATGCTTTCCCGCGGTTTTGATCTGGAAGGCTTTCTGCGGAACAACCGGATCGCGGAAATCGGCCGCTTCGCCGTCCTCCCCGAGTTCCGACGCAACCTGTTGGCGGTCGTGGCGCTGATGCGTGCAGCGGTGGCGGACACTGTTCAACGCGGCTGGACGCACTACATCACCGATATTTTCGAAGGCGAGCAGCACAACCCGCACGGGTTTCACACCCGCGTGATGGGTTTTCAGGAAGTGGCCACGCACGACGTCGGCGAACTGAACTGCCCGAACCGCCGGATCACGATGGTGCTGGATCTGGCGCAGTCGTATCGACGCCTCCGTCAGCAGAACAACTGGATCTTCCGGTACCTGACCGAAGGCTGGACACCCGAGCAGCATCAACGGCTGATGGACCGCGCCCCCGCGATCCCCGCCGACCTCGCCACCCGCTCAGCGAGCTGAGCTCCATTTTGGAGTGCGGTGGCAGAGCGCAGCGTCGACACCGCTTTCGAAACCGCCCGCGGTGCCGAGCCGACCGGTCTCCCTCGCCCCAGTACCAAAAGCGGGGCATCTCCGCGCCTCTGCGGTTCCTTCGCCTCATTCGCAGCTCGGCGTTGAGCAAAGCGGCGTGGCGCTGCGCTTCCCGCCGCACTCCATAGCACGTGGCCTTCCTCAACACCCCGCTGCCGTAAGAGCGGGAACAACTTTAGACGAACGGATTCGATTCTAAAAAACCGGGCTCGGAAAACAGTTCGTGCCATTTTGGAGTGCGGTGGCAGAGCGCAGCGTCGACACCGCTTTCGAAACCGCCCGCGGCACCCAACCGACCGGTCTCCATCGCCCCAGTTCCAAAAGCGGGGCATCTCTGCGTCTCCGCGTCTCTGCGGTTCCTTCGCCTCATTCGCAGGTCGGCGTTGAGCAAAGCGGCGTGGCGCTGCGCTTCCCGCCGCACTTGTATCTTGGAAAAGCCGCTTGAGTCCGACCGCAGGGCCGGACAGAGGGAGGTGCCGTTGCGGGGCGGCCGGCCCGCCACGGCGG
>CANGKZ010000053.1 GCA_947454705.1 Verrucomicrobiota bacterium | reverse complement strand
GCTGAGCAAAAGCCAGAATCAGGAACTGCTCATAGGTGGAAAGGCGCCGAATCCTGTGGTCGCCGCGATACCGCGCGACGCACTTATCGAATTCGTACTTGGGGAGGAAATCCAGCAGTTGGGCGAAAACGGTGCGACCCTGATTCACGGGGCAGGCTTTCGCGTCAATCTCCAGCCGAAAAGCACCAACTGGCCGCCGTGGAATTCAAATCGAAAAAACGCCAAAATCCACTTCTAGCCAATGTTTGCAGCGGTCCGATAGCATTCCTCAGAAATCCAACCGGACAGTACTGAATTTAAATTATAAATTCAAAATTGAGGGAGGGGCGGTTTGATTTTGGAGTGCGGTGGCAGAGCGGAGCGTCGACACCGCTTTTGGGATCGGGTGTTGGGAAAAACCGACCAGCTTTATCGCAACGGCCTCGAAAACGGAACCCTCTGTTCCTCCGCGTCTCCGCGGTTCCTTAATTTTTCTGCGTCTGATCGCAGGTTGGCGTTGACCAAAGCGGCGTGGCGCTGCGCTTCCCGCCGCACTCCAAGGTTGATTTGGCGCGAGCTGGGTTTTGGGGGCGACCCAAGCGAGTGGGCAACGTGGCCGCGTCGGGATCGCGATTGAATGGGGCGCGGGTGGAACCGCGCCCTCCACTATGTTTGCGGCCTATGCTCGGTGGCCCCCATCCAAGGTGAAGGGCGTGGTTCCACCCACGCCCCATATTCGCCTGCGGACCCCGTGTGAAGTCGCAGGCCGAAACGTGAAAGCAACCGCCGAGACTCGGCGCCGCGCGATTGTGGAGTGCGGTGGCAGAGCGGAGCGTCGACACCGCTTTGGGGATCGGGTGTTGGGGAAAAACCGACCGGCTTTATCGCATCGGCCTCGAAAACGGATCTCTCTGCGTCTCCGCGTCTCTGCGGTTCTTTGATTCTCCTGCGTCCGATCGCGGGTTGGCGTTGACCAAAGCGGCGTGGCGCTGCGCTTCCCGCCGCACTCCAAGGTTGATTTGGCGCGGGCTGGGTTTGGGGGGGCGACCCAAGCGAGTGGGCGACGTGCTCGCGTCGGGATCGCGATTGAATGGGACGCGGGTGGAACCGCGCCCTCCACGGCGGGGCGGCAAATCAGAGATTCGCTAGGCGGTGATCGGCGTCGCCGAAGTGGTCGAGACGTACGCCCATGCGGTCCATGATTCCCAAGTACAGGCTGCAGAGCTTCCGGTTGTCGTCGCCCGCATCGAGATAGTTCAACGCACGGCCCGTCTTCAGGGTTCCGCCCAATCCGCCCACGGTCACCACGGGGACCTTGCGGTTGTCGTGCTTGGTGCCGGACATCATGTTCGACAGGAACATCAGGCAGCTGTTGTCCAACACCGTGCCTTCGCCTTCCGGCATCGCTTCAAGGCGCTTCGCCAGGTAGGCGAGTTGACCGAGGTGGAACCGGCAGATGCGTTCGTAGCCGTCGGAGAGATCGTTGTGCGAGGCTCCGTGGTGTCCGTCGCGGACGTCGAGGAACGGGTAATAGAGCGACGACAGATCGCGCGCCAGGATCAGCGAGGCGACGCGGGTTTTGTCGGTCTGGAAGGCCAGGGCGATGATGTCGACCATCAGCCGCGCGTGTTCGCGAAGGTCCTCGGGGAGTCCGTTGTCGGGACGCTTCATCGTGAACAGTTCGCGTCCGGTTTCCCGGGAGCGCGATTCCGCGCGGGCCTTGGTGGCGCGGAGTCGTTCGATGTTCTGCTCCACGGAGCGGACGCTGGTGAGGTATTCGTCGAGCTTGCCCTTGTCGGCCGCACTGATGCGGCGTCCGAGCTTCTCGGCCCGTTCCTTCACACGGTCCAGGATGCTGATGTTGCGCGCGCTGCCGCGGTTCTCAAACAGGCTGTCGAAGGCGAGCGATGGAAACAGCTCGTTGGGCACCGGTGAGTCCGCGTTCTGCCACGAGATGTGCGAGCTGTAAGCGTTGGAAAAATTGGTCTCGTGATAGCCGGTCATCGGCGGCTCGCAGGCCAGCACCAGGCTCGACTGCAGCGTCTGCTGTCCGAGGTGATTGGCCAGCACCTGGTCCATGCTGATGCCGCCGTGGATGATCGCGCCCTTCTGAATCGGCACGCCGGAGAGCAGGTTGCCGGTCATCGCGGGATGGATTCCCTGGCCGGTGGCGCGCTTGTTGAACAGGCCGTGGATGACGTTGACCTTCGACTTCACCGGGTCGAGCGGCTGCAACGACTTTCCGAGTTCCAATCCTGATACGCCGTTCTTGCCCCACCAGTGGTCCATGTTCACGCCGCATCCCATGAACATCACCGCGAAGCGCTGCGGATGACCGGTGGCGGGCGCGGCGGGATCGACGGATCCATCCTGCGGGGCCACGGCGGCGCCGAGGGTGTTGATGGATTCCATCCACGGCAGCGCCATGGTGACGCCCACGCCACGCAAGAAGGTGCGGCGCGGGAACTGGAACGCGGCGCGCTGCGGGGCCGGGGAGAGGCGGTGGGGGTTCATCGGGGGGATTCCGTGGACGTGACGGCGTTGCGGTTGCGCAGGTTCAGGAATTGGGGGCTGGTGACGATGTGTTCGATCGCGGTCTGGACCCGGAACTTGTCCCTGGCCAGCGCGCGGGTCATGTCCTCGACGAGCAGATCGTCCGAAAGGATGAGGCTCCGATTCAACGCAAAGGCCAGGAGTTTCCGGCAGAACGTATCGACGAATTCCGTCTGGCGTCGAGCGCGGAGGTAGGCCTGGAGGCCGGACAATCCGGTGCCGTTCATCCCGCCGGGGAACACCGCCGAGGGATCCACGCGGTGTCCGGCGAGGTCGGCGTTACGACGCTCCCCGATTGGCCCGTAGCCCTCGAAGACCAATCCGAGCGCATCAAACCGCGCGTGGCACGAGGCGCAGTTCGGATCGGCCCGGTGGCGGGCGAGCATCTGCGCCAGGGGGAGATCCATTTTTGATTCATCGCGCGGGAGCTCCGGCACGGTCGGGGGCGGGGCCGGGATGTGCTCGCCGAGGACATTTCGCACCACCCAGTTGCCGCGCTTCACCGGACTGGTTCGCAGGCCGGGCGCGTTCTTGGTGAGGAACGCCGCCATGGGAAGGATTCCGCCGCGGCCGTATTGGTCTGCACGATTCACGCGAACCCAGTTGGTGCCGGTCGGTTCCGGCATGCCGTAGTGACGGGCCAGCACCGGATTCACAAACGTATGCGTGGCCAGCAGGCAGTCGGTGACGGGCCGGTTGGATTGGATGAGATCGAGGAGGAAGCGGGCGGGTTCCTCGAACATGGCGGTGCGGAGCGCATTGTCGAATTGCGGGAAGCGGCCGCGGTCCACGGAGGACAGCGATTCAAAGCGCCGGAACTCGAGCCAGTTTCCGCCGAACTCGACGGCCAGGGCGCGCAGGCGTGGATCTTGGAGCATCCGACGGGTCTGCGCGGTGAGGATTTTCGGCAGATGCAAATCGCCGGCAGCGGCGTGGCGGAGGAGTTCCTCGTCGGGTGGCGCGGACCAGAGGAAATAGCTCAGCCGGCTCGCGAGGTCGTAGTCGGACAACCGCGTGAATCCCGGTCCGACTGGGGAATCGAGCCGCGCGAGGTCGAGTCGGTAGCAGAACTGCGGGGACATCAGGATGCCGACAATGCCGTCGCGAATGGCGGATTCGTGATCGAGTCCGTCGCGTTCCCGCGCGGCTTTGTAATCGGCGATTAGTTCGGCGCGTTCTTCGGCCGTGAGGGGGCGTCGGAAGGCGCGTCCGGCGAAGTCCACCAGGGCCTTGAGGTGAACCGGCTCCGACTCCACGTGCGCGCGTTCCGTGCCGCGCAGGCTTTCCCGGTAGTTTTGGAAGAACTCGCGGATGGCTCGAATGGCGATGTTGGCTCCGCCCTTGGCTTGTTCGAGGTAGCGCTTTTCGAGCGCGTTGATCTGGAAATCGCTGGTGGGGTCGCGGTCCTCGGGACGTTCGGGCACGGCCCCGGCTTCGTTCTGCACGAGCTGGCCCTCCCCGCGGCTGCCTGCGCGGAAGAACTGAACAAAGGTGCGGGCATTGGCGGCGGCGACGAAGTGGAGATCAAACCACAGGGCATCGAGCTCGCGCTGCTCCGCGGGGCTCAGGATCAATTCATACAAGGGCTGATCGTCGCGGAAGTAGCCCATCATGTTGTGGAATCCGGCGCTCAGGTAGCGTCCGCGATCCTGCGTGGCGTCGAAGTAATTCCGTCCGCGTTCCTCCTTGTAAAACATGTCGGGAAACACGCTGCAAAACCGGGCGAACGCCGCCTCGTAGCGCGCCCGCTCGCCCGCGGGAACCTTCAGATCGACATCGCCGGGAACATTGGTGATGAGGACCGTGTTGCCCGGGCCGAACGGATTCGAGGTCCCGGGCTCGACGTACACCGCGGGTTCGCGGCGGGGTTCGCCGTCCACCTGAAGCTGCGCGGGATCGAAGGTTCGACGGTGGGTGGCGTACTGGATGTTGCGCCAGGTGATGAGGGGCTGGCGTCCGGAGTCCACGTTGCCCGCGCTCATGTTGGCGAAGCGCGGTTCCACCTTGTGCCGCACTTGGGCCACGTAATCGCGCATGCCCTGCAAACCGGCGCGAAGGGCCTCCGGGCTGGAGCGTCCGGGCGGCGGGAGAGCGTTCCACCGGGTTCGCAGCGCGAGAACCGGTCCGAGTGGCGTCTCACGGTCGGTGAGCAGGTTCCAGACGTTGGTGAGATACCGCGGACTCAACTTGGCCTGGGTGGCGACGGAATTGAGCGTGGCCCCCCGCTGTCCCAAGGCTGCCCGATGCCGGTATTGCCAGGCGGCTTCGAAGTAGCTTGTGAGGTTGGTGTTGTGGCGGTGGTAGAAATCGATGATTTGCTGGACGCAGAATTTGTCCCGGTCGGTCTCGGCCCGCATGGGATGGGGCGCGAAGGCGATGCGATCCGGCCGCAGGTACATGTGGTCGGCCACTTCGCGCGCCGCCGTGAGATACTTGCCCACCAGGGCGGGGGACATGGAGAGCGATTCCCCGGAGTTGTCGAATCCGGCGGAGTTCGACGGGTCATCGGGGAATTCGCGGGTCGGATGCAGGTCGCGTCCCGTGAGGTCGCGGATGGAGTTGTCGTATTCCGCGTGGCTCAGTCGACGCGCCAGCACCGGTCCCGGGTCGCCCGCGTTGCGGCGCGATTCGGAGCGCAGGAAATCCCGGCTCCAGCGGATCAGCTCTTGTCGCGCGGCCACATCGGGCTGTTGCTTGGCCTTCTCCGGCGGCATGTCGCCCGCCTCCAATCGCTCGAGCACGCCCTTCCAAACCTCGGCGGCCTCACGTGTCGCGGCCAGGGAGTTCAGCTTCGACAGATCCAGCCCGGACTTCGGCTTGTCGTGCCCGTGGCATGAAAGGCAATACGTCCGCAAAAACGGCTGCACCTGGGTCTCGAACCGTTGGTTGAGCACCTTGTCGGACGGTTCCGCGCCTGCCGCCCGGACCAGGGAATGTACCAAAAAAGAGACGATGAATCCGATCATCCCGAGGCCGGCGCTGACGCGGGAGCGCGGGCGGGGCAAAGCGGGGAGGGGACGTGCTGGATCCATCGGAGCATTCACGCTGCGGTCGGGTGCGGATTGGGGTTCAATGCGGTCAGAATCGGAGTCGGCCGGGTGTTTGTCGATTCCCGGGTGTCGTCCATTCATGGAAAACGCGGAAGACTCGGAGAAGATGGCAGATGGCAGCTAGCAGATGGGTTTTGAGGAGACGCTTTCAAAACCACAGATGGACGCAGATGAACGCAGATGCAGAGAGGGAGAAAGGGCGGGATTCGCCTTGGAATTTTTCGCCTGCTTGGAGTGGTTGAATTCGGGGTGGTTTGCGCGGGTTTGCCGCAATCGACGCGATGACCGGGTTTGGGTGCGATGCAAATCGGTATTGGATGAAAATAGCCGCGGCCTTCAGGCCGGGGGTTGGGGTGCAACACGGGTCGAGCCCCGGAGGGGCGACAGAAACGCGCCTCTGCCGTCCCGCTGGTACTCGAAAACGTCCACTGCTTCTGAACCCAGGCCTGAAGGCCATGGGCTATTGTCTTACGCTCGCGCTCGCGCGCCGCCGCGATTTCCCCCCTTCAACGCTTCAACTTTTCAACCCTTCAACCGCCTCCTCGCGTCCCCGCCCCCACTTTTTCCCCCGTGCACAAACTGCACAGATTGGCGGCCGAGCGATTTTCTTCCACGCTTTGACCCAAATCTCCCACTCTCCACTCGTGCCCGTGGTTGCCCCATCTCAAACCGATCTGCTCACTCCGCTCAAGGAGGTGTTCGGCTATGGCAGTTTTCGTCCGCTCCAGGAGGACATCATTCGCGCCTCCCTCGAGGGACGCGACGTCTTCGCGCTCCTGCCCACGGGCGGGGGAAAATCGCTGTGCTTCCAGCTCCCCGCGCTGGTGCGTCCGGGGCTGACGGTGGTGATTTCCCCGTTGATCGCGCTGATGAAGGATCAGGTGGATTCCCTCACCGCAAACGGCGTGGCGGCGACCTATCTCAATTCTTCGCTCAGCGATGCCGAGGCCTCAGCCCGGTGGCGCGGATTGAATCAACGCGAGTACCGCCTGCTGTACCTCGCCCCCGAACGGTTGATGCTGGGAACCTTGATCGACGATCTCCGCCGGTGGGGAGTGGCCTGCGTGGCGGTCGATGAAGCGCATTGCATCAGCGAATGGGGACACGACTTCCGTCCCGAGTACCGCCAGATGCGCGAGCTCCGCGGGCGTCTTCCGGAAGGCGTTCCGTTCATGGCCCTCACCGCCACGGCCACGCCGCGGGTGCGTGAGGATATTTTGGAGCAGTTGCACCTCACCGATCCGGCGGTGTTCGTGGCCAGCTTCAATCGGCCGAACCTCACCTACCGGGTCACCCCGCGTGATTCCGGTTATCGGCAGATCCTCGACTACCTCCGGTCGCGTCCGGCCGACTGCGGCATCATCTACTGCTCCAGTCGTGCGGGCACGGAATCGCTCGCCTCCAAGTTGGCGACCGATGGCGTTCGCGCCGTGCCGTATCATGCCGGGCTTGACCAGGGCGCCCGGTCCAAGAATCAGGAAGCGTTCCTGCGCGATGAGGTTCGCGTGGTGTGTGCCACGATCGCGTTCGGCATGGGGATCAACAAACCCAACGTGCGGTTTGTGATCCACCACGACCTGCCCAAGAACCTGGAAGGCTATTATCAGGAAACCGGGCGTGCGGGGCGCGACGGGTTGCCCGGGGAATGCCTGCTGTTGTTCAGCGCGGGCGACGTGGCGAAGCAGAAGATCTTCATCGACGAAAAACCGGATGAGGTGGAACGCGAACGGTCGCGCCAGCAACTGCAGCAAATGGTGCACTACGCCGAGATCGGCGAATGCCGCCGGGCCGCGCTGCTGGATTACTTTGGGGAGGAGTTTCCCGAGGGCAATTGTGGATCGTGCGACAATTGCCTCACACCGCGGGCGACATGGGACGGCACCGAGGCGGCGCAAAAATTTTTGAGCTGTGTGTACCGAATTCGGCAAAAGAGCGGATTCGGCGTGGGAATGAACCACGTGGTCGGCGTGCTCATGGGGGCGGACACGGAGAAGATCCGTCAATGGGAGCACCACACGCTGTCGACCTACGGAATCGGCAAGGAGCACGCGCGGAATGTGTGGGGTTCGATCGGACGCGAGCTCATGCGCCTCGGCTATCTGCAGCAGGAGAGCGGGCAGTTTCCGACCCTGGCCGTGACCGCCGAGGGATTTGCCGCGTTGAAGGATCGACGCCGGATCACGCTGACCCGGCCGATGGAGCCGAGTCGGCCGAAGGTGGAGCGCGTCGGAGAAATCGCCTGCGACGAACTGCTGTTTGAAAAACTGCGTCGGACGCGAAAGCAGATCGCGGATGAGAAGGGCGTTCCGTCGTACATCATTTTTGGGGACAACTCGCTCCGGATGATGGCGCGTCAGTATCCGGTGAACGAATCCGAGTTCCGGCGGATTTCCGGCGTGGGCGATGCGAAATGGGAGGCCTACGGGGCGACGTTCATCGAAGAGATCGCGGCGCACCTTGCGGCGAATCCGCGTCAGGAATTTGTCGGTGGCCTGCCGTCTTCCGCCCCTTCGCCATCCGCGGCGCGAAAGACGCGGGGAGAACTGATGAACGACAGCGTCCGGGAAACCCTGCGGCAATTCCGCGCGGGAGTGACGGTGTCGGCGATTGCCAAGCAACGTGAACTGGTGGAATCGACCATCGTGGGGCATCTGGCCTCGGCCGTGGAAGCCGGGGAGAAGTTGGAGCTGGAGTCGTTGTTCACCGCCGGGGAGATCTCCGAAATTCGCAATGCCTTCGAGAAAGTCAGCTGGAACACCCTCAGCGGCGCCCACGCGCATCTGGGCGGGCGAATCGACTACGGCCGCCTGCGCCTCTTCCGCGCCGTATCGCAACCGACCTGAGACCCGGACTGTTTCAACCGCGGATGAACGTGGGTGGACGAAGGTAGTAATCAGCGTTGGTCATCGATTTCCTGGACCGTTTTCAGCTTGGCGTCGTTCGCTCCGGCAAAAGCGGTAGAGGACTACCGCAGTCCAAGACCTGGCGGAGTTCGCCGTGCGGGGGATGGAGTCACGACAGCGTCGTGGAGTGCGCCAGTCCTCTGGCGCTTTACCATTCATTGGGTGCAGGACGGGGCTCGAATCTCCACTCCTTCGAACCTCCGCGTCTCCGCGCCTCCGCGGTTTGAAATGTCTCTTTTCTCCCGGCGCTGGAATTCGCTGAATGGGTGCGGCGGCGGGAAACGTCGGAGTCGGGTGGAAATCGAAAGACAATCCGGCGGGCTTCCCTAGAATCTTCGCCAAGTTAGACCCGGTCCCGCGGCTCATGCTGACATCCTCCTCCATGACGACAGACCTCCGATCGCGAATCGCGATCTGGATTCTGTCCGTCGTCGCCGTTGTCACCAGCAGCGCCGCCGCGGCGATCGCAGCAACTCCCGATACTTCGACGCTGCCCCCGGCGGCGACCCGCCCGGTGGATTTCACCCGCGAGATTCGACCGATTTTGGAACGGTCGTGCCTGTCATGCCACGGGCCTGAAAAGCAGAAGGGCGGATTTCGCGTCGATTCGCTTCCCGCCCTGATCCGCGGAGGCGAGACCCACGCACCTGCCATCCTCCCGGGCAACAGCGCCAACAGCGCGATCATTCATTTGGTGGCGGGGCTCATTCCGGATTCCCGAATGCCGGCCAAGGGCGACCCACTTTCGTCTGCCGAGATCAGCACGCTCCGCGCGTGGATCGACCAAGGCGCAAAGGCTCCGGACGTCGCGCAGGTCGAGGAAGACCCGATCCGTTCGCACTGGGCCTTCCGTCCCGTTCAGGCTCCTGCCGTTCCTGCCGTTTCCGTCCCCGCAGGCGCTGGAGCGAACCGCACTGCAGCGGCTTCGAATCCGATCGATGCGTTCGTCGCCTCTCGCTTGATGCAGGATCGCCTGACTCCTTCGCCCGAGGCCGACCGGGTCACGCTGATCCGTCGGTTGTATTTCGTGATGCTCGGGATGCCGCCGTCGCCGGAGGAAGTGGCAGCCTTTGTCTCCGACCGCAAACCGCTGGCCTTCGAGCGTCTCGTGGATCGTGTGCTCGATGATCCCCGCTATGGCGAACGTTGGGCACGGCATTGGCTCGACATCGTACGCTTCGCCGAAAGCAACGGGTTTGAGACGAATCGCGAACGGCTCAACGCCTGGCGGTTCCGGGATTACGTGATTGCTGCGTTCAACTCGGACAAACCCTTCGATCGTTTTGTCCGCGAACAAATCGCCGGCGACGCGCTCGGGGTGGATGTGGGTACGGGCTTTCTGGTCGGCGGTCCGGTGGACATCGTGGGCAGCCCGGATCCCACGCTCACCTTGCAGCAGCGGGCGGATGAGCTCGACGACATGGTGTCCACCACCGGCACCGCATTCCTCGGCCTCACGCTCGGGTGCGCGCGGTGCCACTCGCACAAGTTCGATCCGATCTCGCATCGGGAGTATTACTCGATGGTCGCGTTGTTTTCCGGCGTCCGGCACGGCGAGCGTGCGCTGCCACTTCCAGCGGGACGCGATGCGGAATTGAAGCGGATCGACTCGGAGATGGCCGGGCTCGAACGGCAGTTGGCCCGGTTCAAGGAAGGCGCCAATCAAACCAACGGCATTCCCGGAAGTGCAGCGGCTGCGACGACACTTCGGCCGGCGGTGGATTTCGCAATCAATCGCGAGGAGTTCCCGGCCACTGAAGCGCGTTGGATTCGATTCACCGTTTTGGCCACGACGGGCAGCCAGCCGTGTTTGGATGAATTGGAGGTGTGGTCGGGGAACGTGAATGTGGCCCTCGCGAGTCGCGGCACCCGGGCCACGGCCTCGGGGACGCTTCCCGGATTCGCCGCGCATGCGTTGGAACACATCAACGACGGCAAATACGGGAACAATTTTTCGTGGATCTCCAGCGAGTCGGGCGGCGGATGGGTGCAGCTGGAACTGGCAAAACCGGAGCGGATCGAACGGGTGGTGTGGGGACGCGACCGCGAGGGGGCCTATCGGGATCGGCTGCCGACCGATTATCGCATCGAGGTGGCCACGCGGACCAACGAATGGCGCTTGGTGGCGAGTTCTGCGGATCGCGAACCGTTGAAGACGCCGGTCGCCAAGGCCAAATCCAAGGTGCCGGTGTATCGGTTCGAAGGGTGGTCCAAGGCGGAGGCCGGTGAGGGACGTGCCGCATTGGCGTCGTTGGAGTCGCTGCGCAAACAGCGCGATGTTCTTGCGAAGTCCGAGATGGTTTACGCGGGGAATTTTGGTTCGCCCGGAGTCACGCACCGGTTGCATCGCGGCGATCCGATGTCCAAACGGGAACCGGTGGCCCCGGGAACGCTGGCGATATTCCGTCCGCTCAATCTCTCGACCAACGCGTCGGAGCAGGAGCGTCGCGTGGCTCTCGCGGACTGGATCGCGAGTCCCGATAACCCGCTGACTGCGCGCGTGATCGTCAACCGCATCTGGCAGCATCAGTTCGGATCCGGATTGGTCACCACGCCGAATGATTTCGGACGCAACGGGGCCAAGCCCACGCACCCGGAGTTGCTCGACTGGCTCGCGTCGGACCTGGTGTCGCACGGCTGGAGTCTAAAGCGGTTGCAGCGGCAGATCCTCATCTCGGCCACGTGGCGCCAATCGAGCCGGCCGCGTCCCGACGCCTTGCGCGTGGATGCCGGGAGCCGGTTGTTGTGGCGCTTTCCGCCGCGGCGACTGGAGGCGGAGGGGATTCGCGACACGATGCTCGCGGTGAGTGGAAACCTGGACCGCACCGCCGGTGGACCCGCGTTTTACCTGCACGAGGTGGATCGAGAGAATGTGTATCACTATCAACCGAAGGAACGGTTTGGTCCGGCGGAGTCGCGTCGGATGATCTACGCCTTCAAGGTGCGCATGGAGCAGGATGGAATCTTCGGCGCATTCGATTGTCCGGATGGCAGCCTCGTGACGCCGAAGCGCAGTGTGTCCACCACGCCGCTGCAGGCATTGAATTTGTTCAACAGCCAGTTCGTGCTCGATGAGGCGGAACAGTTCGCCAGCCGTCTGCGTCGCGAGGCAGGCGGGAAGGTTTCGGCGCAGATTCGCCGGGGGTGGGTGCTGGCCTACAACCGCGAGCCGGATCGACGCGAGGCGTCCGATGCCGCGGCTTTTGTGGCCTCACAAGGGTTGCCTGCGCTGTGTCGCGCGGTTCTCAACTCGAGCGAGTTCGTGTTTATTCCCTGAGTTTCAAGTTCTTCGTCCCTCCCTCTCCATGAGCAATCCAATGCCAGCGCTGGGAAGTCCGATGTTGAATCGTCGCCGTTTTCTCGGGGATGCCGGCATCGGCCTCGGATCGATCGCGCTGGCGCATCTGCTGTCGCGCCAGGGCCTGCTCGGGGCGACGGTATCAGGATTGGAACCCCTCCGGCCGGCCATTGAGCCGGGGCGTCCGTACGCGCCGAGGAAGTCGCACTTCGATCCGAAGGCCAAGAACGTCCTGATGATCTTCTGCAGCGGCGCGTGCAGTCATCTGGACACGTTCGACTACAAGCCCGAGCTGATTCGCCGTCACGGCATGCCCATGCCTGGGCAGGAAAAATTGATCACGTTCCAGGGCGAGCAGGGAGCGCTGACCCGGAGTCCGTGGGAATTCAAGCCGCGCGGCAAGTCGGGCAAGATGATTTCAGAATTGGTGCCGCACCTCGGGGCGCTGGCCGATGAGATGTGCTTCATCCATTCGATGCAGGGGAAGACCAACACGCACGGCCCCGGGGAAAACTACATGTCCACCGGCAACACGCTGGACGGATTTCCCAGCCTCGGGGCGTGGGCGACGTATGCGCTGGGGAGTTCGGATCAGTCGCTGCCGGCGTATGTCGCGATTCCGGATCACCGAGGAAAGCCGCAGAACAGCGTGAACAATTGGGCTCCCGGATTCCTTCCCGCGGCGTTCCAGGGGACGGAGTTCAACGCCACGCGCCCGATTCGAAATCTCTCGCGGCCGGGTTCGATTGCATCGGACCGCGACAGCGCCACCCGTGGATTCCTCCAGCGGTTGAACGAGCAGCACGCGGCACGGTTTCCCGGGGATTCCGAACTCGCGGCCCGCATCGCGAGCTACGAGCTGGCGGCGCGCATGCAGCTCACCGTTCCGGAGGTGGCCGATCTTTCCAATGAACCGGCCCACATCCTCAAGCTTTACGGGGCAGACGAGGGCGGATCCAAGATCCTGGAAACCCGCGCGGCGTACGCGCGGAACTGCATTTTAGCGCGTCGGCTGGTGGAGAAGGGCGTCCGCTTCGTGCAGGTGTTCAACGGCGCGTATCAGACCGGCGGCGAAGGCGTGAGCAACTGGGACGGGCATAAGGACCTTCTCGGCCAGTACAGCGTGCATGGCCCGGTGCTGGACAAGCCGACGGCGGCGCTGCTGATCGACCTCAAGCAGCGCGGACTCCTGGAAAACACGCTGGTCGTGTGGTGTACCGAATTTGGTCGCATGCCGACGTTCCAAAAAGGGTCGAAGGGGCGGGATCACAATCCCTCGGGGTTCACCACCTGGATGGCGGGGGCCGGGGTGAAGAAGGGATTCAGCCACGGATCGACCGACGAGTTTGGCTACAAGGCGGTGGAGAACATCGTCACGGTTCACGATTTCCACGCCACGATCCTGCATCTGCTCGGCCTCGATCACGAGCGACTCACCTACTATCACAACGGATTGGAGCGTCGGCTCACCGATGTGGATGGGCAGGTGGTGAAGAATGTGTTGGCCTGAGGGCGGGAGGCGCGAGGGGTTCGAAGCCCCGGCCTTTTGGAGTGCGGCGGGAAGCGCAGCGCCACGCCGCTTTGGTCAGCGCCAACCGCACAGCAGGGCAAATGAACCGCAGAGGCGCGGAGACGCAGAGTGGATTCGGGGATGTTTTTTAGGCCGATGCGATGTCATCGGTCGGTGTGAAACCACGAACGGTTTCGAAAGCGGTGTCGACGCTGCGCTCTGCCACCGCACTCCACAATCGCACGGCGCCGATTCTCAGCGGTGGCTTTCACGTTTCGGCCTGCGACTTCACACGGGGTCCGCAGGCGAATATGGGGCGTGGGTGAAACCACGCCCTCCACCCTGGATGGGGGCCACCGAGCGCATAGGCCGCAAACATTGTGGAGGGCGCGGTTCCACCCGCGCCGTGAATAATCGCGCGCCCCACTTATACAAGGGGCGACGCATTGCAACGCCAACCGCGCAGCCGGCCAAATAAACCGCAGAGGCGCGGAGACGCAGAGTGGATTCGGGGATGTTTTTAGGCCGATGCGACGTCGTCGGTCGGTGCGGCACCACGAACGGTTTCGAAAGCGGTGTCGACGCTGCGCTCTGCCACCGCACTCCACAATCGCACGGCGCCGAGTCTCAGCGGTTGCTTTCACGTTTCGGCCTGCGACTTCACACGGGGTCCGCAGGCGAATATGGGGCGTGGGTGGAACCACGCCCTCCACCCTGGATGGGGGCCACCGAGCGCATAGGCCGCAAACATTGTGGAGGGCGCGGTTCCACCCGCGCCGTGAATAGTCGCGCGCCCCACTTATACAAGGGGCGACGCATCGCAACGCATACCGCGCAGCAGGGCAAAGAAACCGCAGAGGCGCGGAGACGCAGAGTGGATTCGGGGATGTTTTTTAGGCCGATGCGGTGTAATCGGTCGGTGCGGCACCACGAACGGTTTCGAAAGCGGTGTCGACGCTGCGCTCTGCCGCCGCACTCCAAATTCACGCTACATCCTCCCATGCGATCGAGCTCAAAACGCTCCCTTGGGCAGCCCATCGACCGAGGCCGCGACCGCGATTCGGAAATACCGCGCGTTGGAGGACAGCGGCGCGGGGAAGGTAAGGTTCACATCGGTCGCGACCACCGCTGCGGATGCCGGCTGCCAAGTGGTGAAGTCGGTGGTGGACTGAAGTTGGTACGCCAGGGAGCGGTGCGCTTCCACGGTGCTGAAGAGCAGGGATTGGCCGTCGGACGAACGCTTCACGGTGGTGGTCACGCCATCGGTCAGGATGCTGGCATCCCAGTAGCGTTGCACGAGACTCCACGCGCGCTGTCCCACCTTGAGCCCGAGGACACGTCCCACAAAATCATCCTCCGGCACGTGGATGCCGCCCCAACGACGCGACTGACCGGCGAGGTCGGCGATGTCGTAGTAGGTGGGCCATTGAATCTCCGTGTCGCGGCTCGGTCCGCGTTCGGCGCTGAGAAATGAATTGGCCTTGGCGACCACGCGGCCGAATCCACCGGGAAAAACCGGCGATCCGGTGATGCTGGTAAGCGCTTCGGCTCCAGCGCGACTGAAGGTGCTGTGCCCTGACACGTAGCCCGGAAAGGCCGGGGTGACGAAATTCTTCCGCTGGTACGGAACCCAATCGACACCCCGAACCCAGCGCAGGTTCTGCACTTGATTGGTTCGATCCACCGGTTCACCGGGCCAGGAGAACACCACGACGTCGCCCGCCACGCCGACTCCTGCATGGCGTCCGCCAGGCGCTGCCGTGGCGGCGGTGACGAGTTCCACGAGGCCGGATTGCAGGGGCAATCCACTGGGATGGTACGAGGGAAGTGATCGATCGCTGGACTGGCCAAGCAACGCCATGTAGCGAATCGCGGTAATGGGGCGGGTGCCCTCATAGAACCGTTTGAGGCTCCACGCCGAGCACGCGGCATCGTGCATGGCGGAGCCGACCAACAGATAAGTTTTGATGTCCCATTCCAGATCATCCACGAGCGGACCACTTCCACCGATTCGCTTTTGGGTGAGGGGGTTATCGGAAACCTGGTTCGCAAGCAGGAACCAGTGTCCGGGGGGCGTCTCGGAGCTTGGCCCGTCGGCCCAGTATTCCGCCATCACGCGGGTGTAGTCGCCGAGGCGTACCGGATTTGGGGCAAAGGGTTGGCCGGTGACTGGATTGTTGGCGTGCCCGTGTCCATCGTCGGCGCCAACGGAATTGTTCCCGATATTGCCCGGGGAGCGATCCACCACTTCATCGCTTTCCAATTCGGTTGCGGCCTTGAGCACAAACATCGCGCCTTCCTTGTATTGCGCGTCGGTGAGGGTTCCGAGTCGTGAGGGCGGACCGGGGTCGAACCAGGGAATTCCGGGGATGGGACGGTACAGGGCAAAGGGCAGGGTGCGCAGCCACGTGACGCCTTGGTAGGGCTGGAGCGAACTGGCGGCGAGGCCGTTCTGGAACCGTGCAGCTCCGTCGAATCCGAGCGGTTGCCAGCGGTTGGGATCGGTGAGGGGCGAGATGCCGAATCCGCCGACCTCGCCGTTGAGCAGCACGATCAGTGGGCGTTGCGGATTCACGTATCCGGGGTCGTCATAACCGCCGGATTCGTTGGAACCATCGGTGGCGCCCCAGGCGATCACATCGGCGGCAATTCGATTTCCAAGCGCGGCCGGAGTGGAACCGACGGTGTTGGTGAACGTGGCATCGTACCCCAGTTCGACCATGCGGGCATCGAGCGCAATTCGGGTGGCCGTCGCGTTGGCGGAAAAGGAGTAGCGGTGAAGCAGGAGCCGGTAGGCGGCGAAGCTGACGGCTTCCCTACGCGCGCCCTCCACGTCGGTGGCCGAGGCGCGCTCGTGATGCAAATAGCCGAGGGCGGTGGGGTCGTAGGCGGCCCACGCGTCGTACATCACGACGGAAAGATGAAACAGGTTTCGGGCGTGCGCGGGCGGGTGGGGACGATCGATGCGGATGGCGGCGAGTGTCTCTTCGCACCAGGTCCGTGCGATGGTGGGGGCAGCAAGGACCACTCCTTGGGTCAGCGACAGAAGCAGCAGAAGCAGAACTACGGCAACGCTGCGCGGCCGCGAATCCATCGAAAGATGCGAGTACCGATATTGGTACACCTGAGTCGCGGGAATCGGGTGCGGCCTCGAAGGATTCATCCGGTGGCGTTCAGGACCTTTTTCAAAGCCTCGAATTCCTCACGGCATTCCGGGCAGAGTGTGAAGTGATGTTCCACCCGTTCGAGGGCGGCATCGATGGGAAGACCGGCGAGGCGGCGTTCCAGGTATTCGCCCACTGCGTCGCGGCATTCGCTGCAGGTGATCTCGACCTCCCGGGTCTGATCCACGACTCGGATCAGCTCGCGCACTTGTTGGGAATTGAGCGGGTTCATGGGGCGAAGGTGGAGCGGATCGTTTCGGCGGAAATGCCCGCGGCGGCGAGGTGCTGTTTTAAGGCCTTGCGGGCGTCGTGAAGGAGTTTGTAGGCGGCGTTTCGATTGGTCCCGAGCAGGGCGACGACCTGGTCGAAGGGCAGTCCCTGCAATTCCCCGACAATCGCGGTACGCTGGCGTTCGGAGAGTTTTTCGGCGATGGCCCGGTGGAGGACGTCCAGAAGAACGGTCCGCTCCTCGCTCGACTCGGTGGATTCCGCAGGGGCAAAGGGATGCTCGGCGAGTTGGCGTCCTCCCTCGGTGAGGGCGTCGAGCGACACGTCCTGCCAGCGTTTGCGTCGGAGCTCGGTGAAGGCGGTGTTGATCGCCACCGCATGGGCCCAGGTGGTGAACCGGCTTCGGCCGGAAAATCGATCGAGCTGCGCGAGGATGCGAACAATCGATTCCTGCGTGAAATCCTCGAGGTGGGCCTCGGACACATCGGAACGATCCCGAAGCGCCACACGGAGTGCGGCGAGCACGAGGCCGCGGAGTTGCTCGACTGCGGACGCATTGTCCGCGGCTCGCAGCAATTCCGGCCAGTTGATCTCCGTTTCACCCACCGCGGCGACGTTATCGTGTACCGGAAGAGATTCCAGCCGGATGATTGCGAACCGGCTTCACCGGGGTTCTCAGGGGGTGCGCTCCCAACGGAATTTTCGTTCGGATTCATCGATGGGTTGGTCGTTGATGCTGGCAAAGCGGCGTTGCATGTAGCCGAGTTCATCGAATTCCCAGTTCTCATTGCCGTGGGCCCGGAACCACTGTCCGGAGGCATCGTGAAATTCGTATTCAAAGCGCACGGCAATCCGGTTTCCGGTGAAGGCCCAGAGGGTTTTCTCCAGTCGGTAGTCCAATTCCCGCGCCCACTTCTTGCGGAGAAAATCCACCACTTCGGCGCGGCCGTGGAGGAAGTCGGTCCGGTTTCGCCATTCGGTGTCGACGGTGTACGCGAGCGCGACGCGTTCGGGATCGCGCGTGTTCCAGGCAGCTTCCGCGGCTTTGACCTTTTGGAGCGCGGTTTCTTCGGTGAACGGGGGCAGGGGTGGTCGGGGATTCATGGTGGGGTGAATGTCACTTTTGTTAGAACCGCAGATGAACGCGGATGGGCGCAGATTAGGAAGTGAATGGTTTGAATCTCGGCGAATCAAGTTTGGGGACGATTCAATGCAGCCTCGAGCTCTGCGATTCTTCGGTGCAGCGGTGCGACGGCCTTCTCGATTTCCGCGGCGGTGTATCGTGGGGTGATGAATTTGGGGCAGTTCCAGTCGAAGGAAATCACGCGGATCTGAAAGATGCGTTCGATGCGGGGACCGGAAGGAGATCGGGTCCATAGCGCAACGAGCTCCGGATGTTCCCGCGGGTCGAGCACCGTGGTGTGGCCAATGATCTTGAGCCGCGTTTGATTCGGGTAATCCATGAGGAACAACGCAGTGCGGTCGTTCTCGGCGAGATTGCCCACGGAGAGCATTTGCCGGTTTCCGCCGTAATCGGGAAAGGCGAGGAGGTTGGGGGCAAGAACCTTGAGGAAACCCGGCGCTCCGCCCCGATGCTGCATGTAGGGCCATCCATCGTGGTTCACCGTGGCCACATAGAAACTGTCGCGCTCGGCAATGAAGGCAGCTTCCTCCTCGGTGAGCGGATCCTCGGGGGCGTTCACCGGAATCGGATAGGTGCGCCCCTGATGACGTCGTTGTGCGTCCAGCACCGCAGGAGTGAAGTGGGTCTCCAAGTATCGGGTGGCCATGGGGTGAATGAGGGTGGCAATGCGGGACGACAATCAACAAAGGAGACGCGGGCGGGGGAGGACTCCGCCCGCGTGAATCGGTTCAAGCGGCCGGATTGGCGGAGCGAACCTCGGGGAAATCCACGACGGTGCGGGCGACGTGGTTGATGTAGTTGGTGAACAGGTTGAGCGCGACGTGGGCGGTGGTTTCGACGATCTCGGCGTCGGTGAGGCCGGCAGTGCGGGCCTGCTGAAGTGCCTCGTCGCTGATCTGCCCCTGTTGAACCAGCACGGTGAGGGCGAGCTTCAGGATGGCGTTGTCCTTGGCGTTGGGACTCTCGGCGTGGCGGGCCGATGCGAGGTCGGCGGCAGCGACACCCACTTTGCCTCCGATAAAGGTGTGGGCGCTCAGGCAGTAGTCGCAGTGATTCCCCTGCGCCACGGCGATGGCGATCTGCTCACGGATCCGGGCGTTTAACACGCCTCCGGCAAGTGCTCCGGAGAACTGGAGATAGCCTTCGAGCGCCGCGGGCGCGTTGGCGAGAACGCGCATCAGATTTGGAACAATCCCAAGTTTGGTCTGAACGGCATCGAGCAACTGGCGGGGCTTGCCGGTGGTGGTGGCGGGGTCGAGTTGGGGAAGGCGATTCAAGGTGGTCATTCTGGTAGGGGTGAAGTTTTGAATTTGTTTTGATTCGAACCCGGTGAGCGGGCTCACAGGTTGGATGCGGTGGGGAATGGGAATCTTACCCCGAATTCAAAACTCCCCCGGAAAAAGAAAAAGGAGGCGAGGATGAACCTCGCCTCCTGTGCTGGGGGTAAATTGAGCTAGACGCTTCGGATCACTTGAAGTTGGCCGTCACGGAGAGGGCCGAATTCATGGTGACCGTGATGGTCTTGCTGGTGCTGGTCACGGCACCGGTCCAGCCGATCCAGGGGGATCCTGTCGCCGGGGTTGCGGTCAAGGTGACAACGGTTCCCGGAGCAAATGAGGTTCCCGACGGGCTCGTGGTCACGGTGCCCTTGCCGTTGGTGACGATGGTCAACTTGTACGAACTGGCCGTGGTTCCGCCACCACCACCGCCACCACCGCCGCCACCACCACCACCGCCGCCGCCGCCGGTGGCAGCGCTGCTGGTCTTGATGTTGACGGGAACCGTGGCGAATCCGCCGAGGGAGTTCCAAACAGTTGCCTGAGTGGGCGCGGTATCGAGAACGATGGATCCTTTGAACACACCGAGCTCGAACTGCATGGTGCCGAGCGGTGCAAGATCAGGGCTGGTGCCGTAGGTGAGGATGGCGTTGGTGAAACTGGTCGATGCCTGGATCTTCAGCATCTTGGTGTCGGTGAGGTAATCCGCCTGGGTGATGGTCACGGTGGGAACCGGATTCACAAACACCGTGGTGCTCGCGGTGGAACCGTTGTAGGCGGCCTTGAGGGAGACTCCCTTGCGACCGTTGACCACCGAGGTGTTGGCCATGACGGTGGCGCTGAACGTCCCGTACGGGATGGTCACCGTGGTGGGCACTTGAAGGGTGCCGGTGTCACCGCTGGTGAGCGTGACCACGGCGCCTTCCGCGGCGCGGGGGAAGTTGTTGACGGTGACGGTCACCGGGAGCTGGTAGCCACCGACCATTTCTGGTGCGGTGATTCCGGACAGCGAGACCACCGGGGCGGGGCTGAGGGTCAGCGTGGTGGAGACCGTGCTGCCGTTGTAGTTCGCTGTGATGGGAACGGTGGTCAAGGTGGAGACCGGTGCCGTGGCGATGGAGAATGAGGACGCGAGGTAGCCGGAAGGCACGGTGACGGTAGCCGGAACCGTGGCGAGTGCGGGGTTGCCGCTGTTCACGGAAACCGCTGCGGCGCCCTGGGCCGGAATGTTCAACGAGACCGTGGCGTAGGTGGCGAAACCTCCTTCAATGGGATTCGCATTGATCCCAGTGAGGTTCACTACCGGAGTGAGTGTAAGCGCGGCGGTGGAGCTCACCACGCCGTCGGTCGCGTACAACTTCAGCGACGCGGGAGAAGTCAGCGTTGTTCCGCCGGTGACGAACGTGAAGACCACGTTCGTTGCGCCTTCGGGAATCACGATGGGGGACGGGGTCGGAACGAAGTTCGTCACAGAACTCGCGAAGCTGATGCTCGTGCCGCCGACCGGGGCCGGGGAGCCGAGGGTGACGGTGGCGGTGACCGAGGCACCGGGTGCCACATTCGATGAGCTGAGGCTCAGCGATTGCAGCCCCTGAACCTGGTTCGCACCGGGCGCAAAAACCACGGCGATGGAACCGGGCCAGATGTTAAATCCGCCGAGATACGGGGTGTTGTAGGCGTAGCCGACGATGTTGCCGTTCGCATCCACGCCGGTGGCAACCGCATTGGTGTAGCCCGCGGGCAGGTATTGGTTGAGATCCACGACGCTGTCGGCGGTGCCGCTCCACGCGAGGGCGTGGCGAACAGAGCCGTAACCGAAAGCAGGTCCAACCCAGCCTTCACCGACCTGCTGAGTCGCGGTCATGGAAGTGACCTTGGAATCGGTGTAGCCTGCCGGGTGGAGGTCCACTGCGCTGGCGGCGTCGCCCGACCAGATCATGGCGTGCATGTGGTTCGTTCCGAGCGCCGTGTAGGCCCATCCGCCCTGCTGGGTGCCGGTGGAGGCGAGTGCTTCGGAGGCATCGAACCCGACCGGGTGGAGATCGACCGCACTCGCGGCGGATCCGGTCCAGCGAACCGCGTGGCTCGTGGTGTGGTAGCCACCGTAATCGCCCTCGGGATAACCGACGGTGGAGACGTAACCAACCTCCTCGCCGCTGTGAACGCCCTTGGCGCGGGAGAACGGATAGACCCACTGGGTCGGGTGCAGATCCACGCCGGATGCTGCGGTGCCGAACCAGCAGTAGGCGTGGGAGGCGGTGATGAAATAGGACTGATTCTGCGCGTAGCCGACCTGTTCACCGCTGTGAACGCCTAGGCATTCCGAGAACATGTAGCCGCTCGGATGGAGATCCGCGTACGAAGCGGCGGAGCCATTCCAGACGAGCGCGTGGGTATTGCCCAAGGCAATGCCGTATCCCCAGCCGGCCTGCTGCGAATCATCGGAGCAGTTGGCGACGGAATAGTAGAAATTCGGAGGATTCAGATCCACCACGCCGAGCGCATTTCCGTTTTCGATCACGGCGTGCGCATAGCCACTGGCGCCGGTGATGATCGTTCCGACCTGAGCGCCGCCGGCGTTGCTCACGAATTTGCCGCTCGTGGCTCCAAGGGGGGTGAGATCGTTCGATCGATAACCCTGACCGATCGCCTGCGAGGCGAGCAGCAGAGCCCCGATCAGGGGGAGTTTCTGTTGAATGGAGTGTTTCATGAATGATGCGGATTCAGGGACTTTGGGGACTTGGCAGTTTGGAGTTGGGCGGGGTGGTAGTACCTGAACTGAATGTCCCAGGCGCGGACGCACGGAATCGCAGGTATGGGGAACCGGCCCGGGATCTGAAGAACTCAGATTCCGTTGGGTGCGCTGCGATCAGGAGTGAAGCCTGCCTGGTTGACACACCCACACATTCCGAATCGGTGTGCGGAACGGCAACGCCGATACAGTAACGGGGCTGTTACATGCACGGTGCGACGCGCGAAAAACGCGAGAATGCCCAGCAAAACCGCTAGAATCGAATCGTGAACTGACCCGCAACGGTGTTGCTCGATTCGTGGCCTGCGTCCGTGGTTTGTTGCAGGCTGTACTGAATTTTGAACTGGCTGTGTGCGGTGAGCCGGAATCCGAGCGCAGCTTCAGCGCGCCAGAGATTGTGTCCCCAGCGCTCGAATCCGCCGGTGTCGTTGGGCACGGTTCCGAAGTACTGCTGGTTCCACCGCACCGCGGCAAAGCATCGCGGCGTGAAGCGGTACTTCGCTTCGATGTAATACATCAGCAGATCTGCGTTCCCGACGAATGGAACGTCGAATCGCATTTCATAGGCCTCCGCCCAGAGCTGCCAGTGATGCCATGCAAATCCGAGATCCTGTCCGATGACCGTTTGACGGTAATCGTAGAATTGATGCCCCGGCGGAATCGTCGATTGGGCGATGGATTCAAAATAGGTACCCGAGCTGGCGGACACTCCGAGGTTCCATCGCGGATCGGGGCGGTATCCGATTCGGCCACTGAATGTGGGATGATCGAAACCGGTATGCCCCAGATCCCACGCCTCGGGTCGTGATGAAAGCGCGGCGTTCTTAATTTCAGCGGCGATGTCGATTTTGCCCGCCTTGTACGCGACGGATCCTCCGGTGGCATACACCGGGCCCCAGATCCCGGGGATGTACTCGTACTTCTTTTCCGGAGGGCCGTGCAGGAAGTCGTCGCGCGAGAGCGGGGCCTCGCCGTCGTAGAGATCCGTGACGCTCTCATACGGGAGAGGTGCGTTGATGAAGGGATTGTCCCACGAGAGATGACGTGGAATCCAATTGCCCACCACGGAAGCTGCCTTTCCAAGTTGCAGGCTCAGTCGGTCGTCCTCGCCTGGAGTCAATCGGACCGCGTATTCTTCAAACCGGTGACGCCATCCCATGTCGCCTGGATCGAATCCGCGGTCCACGCGCGTTTGCGCGAAGAAGTACACCTTGGAGCCGATCTGTGAATCGAGCATCAGCGTGAGCCGCGGCACGGCGAGGAACTCCCGCGAAGTGTCGATCAATCCGGGCGGTTCGGAGTCGAAGTGGTATCCCTCGACGTCAATCAGCCCGCTCAGTCGCGTGCGAATGCGGTCATTCCATGAGGACACCGTGAGCCAGTCGTCCAACCGGTCGAGCCACTCCTCAGCCTGCACCGAGGGCAGGGCGAGGACCGCAGAGGCCACGCACGCTCGAAGGAAGGAATGCGAATTCACGCCGTGACCTCCCTCGAAAAGGAATCGCGCATGCGGTTGAAGCACGCCTCAAATTCGGTCCAGGTGGAATCCGATCGAACCAATCGCAGATCGCCTCCGTGGAGCCGGGCGAGTTCGCGGGCCAGGTTTAGTCCGAGTCCGTGTCCGGGCACGTTTTCACCCACGGAGCCGCGGTGGAACCGTTCGAAAATGTGGTCCTGCACCTCGGCCGGGATGGGACGCCCGGTGTTGCCGATCCGCACGCTGACGCGGTCGTCCTCCGTGCGTGCGACGATGCGAATCTTCCCTCCGGGCAGGTTGTATTTTCGCGCGTTCTCCAAAAGGTTTTGAAGGATGATGCTGGTGTAGCGGCTCTCGCCCTCGATGGTGAGATTCGGAGGAACATCCGCTTCCACCGCGAAGTCCTCGGATTCGGGAACCATTCCCAAATCATCGAGTCCGGCCTCGAGCAAGCGGGACAAATCCACAGGCCCCTTGTGAAGCTGAAGCCGGCCGGCATCGACGCGCGAAAGCAGCAGCAGATCCTCGATCACGCTGGTGAGCCGGTAGGTTTGGTGAACGAGATCCCCCAGTTCCTCTCGCACCTCGGAGGGCACCGATTCGCGGGAGAGAATTTCCTCCAACCCGGATCGCAACACCGTGACCGGGGTCTTGAGCTGGTGCGACGCGTCGGCGGAGAAGCGGATCGCGCGTTGCAGACCCTCGTGCGTGAGTTCCAGGGCGGCCTCGGCACGGGCGCGTTGCGCGCGGTTTTCCTCGGAATCGACGGCGAGCTGTTCCACCGGAGCGGAGAGCCGCGCGGAGAAGAACCCACTCGCGATCAACCCGCCAAGCAGCACGAGTCCGCCGCCGCCGGCGAAACTCCATCGGAGCTGACGCTGACGTGCGAGGAGGTCCACGAGCGGATAGAGGCAGATTTCGTGCGCCGCCGGGAACATCGATCCCGGATTCAGTTGCTTGTGAAAGAGCAGGTGAGCCGTGCCATCGATCGACACCGGTGTGGCGCGTTCCTCGGAGTCTGGATTGCTCAGGGTTCGGGCCAGCACTTCGCTCAACATCGACTGCGCGCCGGTGGAGAGGGTCGCCAGATGGAGGCGGTCGCCCATCCAGATGCCGCTGCGGATGCCGCGGTCGCCGGACTTCGTTCCGGGCTCCACCGGTTTGAAGCCGATGGCCAGGGCCGCGATGGGTTCGCCGGTTTCCGTGGAGATGATCGGAGTCGCGATCACTTCGGTGACGTCAGCTGGGGAGCCTGAGGCAGGACCGGCGGTGGTTCCCGTGTGGCGAAGCAAGTATCCCGTTTGATGCCCGTGCGGGAGTTCTCGAAGCGAAAGTTGTGCTTCCTCCTCGGGAAGCAGTCGTCCGGCATCGGGCGAATCGCGCGGTGCGATTACCCGGCCGTTGAAATCGAGGAACCGGTAGAACACCGCCTCAAATCCGGAACCCTTGCCGGCGGGAGCCGAGTTCATGAGATCGCGGAGCTCGTCCTTGGCGATCGGGTAGAGGAGATCGAGCGCGTTGTCCTCGAGCGCGGCGTGAATGCGCGGCTTGCGAACCAGGGCTCGGCAGACCTCGGCGAAATTGGCCTGACGCAATTCCTGGATGCCATGCAGGGCGCCGAGCTCGGCGAGGAATTCGCGCTGGAGGCCGCTGGTTACGCTTTCGGCGAGATTGCGTTCGGCCAGGTACAGCCCGGCACCGGTGACGGCGGAGACCATCAGCATCATCACCACCATGAGCTTGATGCGATATCCACCAAACCCACCCGCAGTTCTGGAGGGGGCGTGGCTCACGGAAGATTCAATTCAACGGTGCCGGTGGACGGGAGATCGATGCTCTTTTCCAACGTGTTCTTGCTGTTCAGCCACGCCTTCAGGGTGAAGTGGCCGGCGGGGAGATTCTCGATGCGGTATTTTCCATCGGTGCCGCTGAGCACGAAATGCGGCGTGTCGAGAATGAGGATCAACCCGCGCATGTGTTCATGGATGTCGCATCGGAGCGTAACCAATCCCGGCTTGTCGAACAGCTGCGACGGAATGGGGCGTTCCTCGGGGGTGTAGCGTCCGAGATCGAATCGCTTCGGAGGCGAGTAGGAAAAGACGTTGTGGAACGTGGGATCCGCATTGGGGAACTCCACGCGCGTTCCGACCTGGATCGGAAGGAGTGCAGGAACGAAGGCGAAGTTGGTTTGAACCACCTGCTCGGTCCGCGGAGTCGCGGCGAGCGAGTGGACTCCGTCGAGATACACGACGGCGCGCGGGGGATTGGGGGAGAGCACGCCGCCCGATGCGATGATGTCGTAGCGCTTGTTCATCACCGGGGTGGAGAGCGCCTTCGGAAGCGCGATGCGGCCCGTGAGGGTCACGCCGTCGGCACGCACGATTGCCGGGGCGACCAGCAATGCGGCAAGCGTGGCGGCGAGGGCGAGGAAGTTAGACGGCTTCTGTATCATGGGACTTGTCCTCGCGGACTGGTGCATCGCCCGGGCGGAGGGTGTAGCCCACGCTGCGAATGGTGTGAATCAACGCGGAGGCGAATCCTGCGTCCACCTTCTTGCGAAGACGAGCGATCAGGATTTCCACCGTGCGGGTGTCGTACTCGTAATCACGCTGCCAAACGCGTTCGCACAATTCGGTGCGCGAAAACACGCGACCAGGTTCCCGGGCAAGAACGAGCAGCACATCGAACTCGCGCGGCGAAAGAGCGAGCGTTTGACCCGACCGGGCGACGCGACGCGATTGGATGTCCACCTGAAGATCCGCCACCCGGAGGGATTCCGACGGACTCGGACTGCCCCCGCGGCGTCCGAGTGCTTCGATTCGAGCAATGAGCTCCTCCATCGAAAAGGGCTTGGCGAGGTAGTCGTCTGCTCCGGCCTTCAATCCCTTCACCCGGTGTTCCACATCGCCGCGTGCGGTGAGGATGATGACCCGCGCGGGCAGGCGCGATTCCTTGAGCCGGGCGAGGACGGACAGGCCGTCGAGGTTCGGCAGGTTCAGGTCGAGGACGATCAAATCTGGGGCGTACTCCAGGGCGACCTTGCAGCCCTCGGCTCCATCATGGCAGGCGGTGGCCTCGTGACCGTGCCGTTCCAAGGCCCGGGTCACGTGGCGGGCGAGCTGGGGTTCGTCTTCCAGGACCAAAATGCGCATGCGAAATCAAAAATGAGGCGCCGCAGAAATCGTGCCCGGATTGAGGCGTTGTGGCAATGCTGTGGAAGAATGCCGGTTTTTGTCGGTGAAAGTTGAAGGGTTGAAAAGTTAAAGGGTTGAAGAGGAGGGCAGGGTGCTGGTCTCTCGTTTGGAGTACCGTGTTTACGCGGCTCGGCTGTTGGGCGGTGAATACAACCGAAGGGCCAGATTCCTTCCTCGGGCCGACTCCTCGCGCGCCTCCCAGAACCGTCCGAAGCTGGGACTCCAAACGGATGAGACAACGCTCGCGCCAGCGTCGGATTCCCCTTCAACGCTTCAACTTTTCAGCCCTTCAACTTCGGCACGCTCAACCCGGTACGACTGCAGTCTTCCCCACGCGGGCCACACGCCGTCCTTGCGCGCGCCCTGGCCGTTCGCACCGGCGAGAAACAGCGTGGCCCCATCGGCGCTGAACTGCGCGCGGGTGATGCGTTTTTTGGTGTCGATGGAATGGGCCAGCGTTCCATCGGCCGCGGAGAACACAGCCGCATTCCACGTGCCCTGCGCCTGGCGTCCGCCCATGAGGAAATGTTTCCCGTCGGGATGCCACGCCAGCGTTTCCATCAACCCCGTGCCGTGCTGACCGTCCCGAATTTGGTCCACTCGCTCGCCCTTGCGCCAGGCCCAGCGCTGCCAGGTCATCTTGCCGTTGCCGGCCATCGGATCGCCCATCGGGCCCATGCCGCAGCCGATGAGTTGGTCCGCACCCGGAGCGAAGGCGAGGGCGTAGATGCCGCCGCAGTAATGATGCGTCTTGGTCGTGCCCCAGGAGGTGAAGTCCGACGTGGACCATTTGGAGATCGGTTCACGCGCCTGCCCCGGTTGCACGTTCGCCAAATCCCACACGCGCACTTCACCGAGCATGTTCGCCGCGGCCAGGTTCCGGCTGTCCGGACTGAATGCGCAGCTCAACACGGGCGGACCGTGGTGCAGTGCGGCGATGCGATCTCCGGTCTTGGTGTCGTACACCTTCACCGAAGCCTCGGTTTCCACGGCGGGCTCGTACTTCCATCCGCCCGGCAGGTACTGGCCGGTGCAGCTCGCCACACGACGACCGTCGGGGGAAAGCGCCAGCTGCCAGCTCCAAAAATGGTGCGCCTGGATGCGCAGGCGGCTGCGGCGGGTGGCGACGTCGTGCCAGATCAGTGATCCGTCGTATCCTGCGGAGATCAGGGTCTGGCCATCGGGCAGGAGCACGCATCCGCTGGCGAACGAGGTGTGCCGCTCTTCGAAAATCTCGGCGTGGCCGGTTTCCAAATCGAGGGCTGATAACGTTCCATCGGCGCAGGCGGTGAAGGCACGTTTGCCATCGGCCGACACCGCGAGCCCCAGCACGCCGGTGGGCAGCTTGTGGTCCTTGATCAGAGTGAGCTTCATGGACGTGGCCTCAGGCGAGGAGTTCGCGGATGGGTTCGGCGTGGTTTTCCACCCGGTGAAAGGTGGGCATTCCAGGCAGGTCGTACTCGGCGTGGGGATCGAGTCCGAGCGCGGTGAAAATCGTCGCGAAGAGATTCTGTTCGTTGTACGGCTTCTCGATCACGTCCACGCCGTCGGCATCGGTGGCTCCGGTGACCACGCCTCGCTTCAGGCCGCATCCGGTCATCATCATGCTCCAGGCATTCGGGTAATGGTCGCGTCCGCGCGAGGTGTTCAGCCACGGCGTTCGTCCAAATTCCCCCATGGCCACCACGAGCGTCGAATCGAGCATGCGCCGGTCTTCGAGGTCCTGAATCAGGTTGTGGAGCACGCGGTCGAGCTCGGGCACGAGCATCTGGTGGATCTCATGCTGGAACACGTGATTGTCCCAGTTCATGCCGTTCGCAACCATCACAAACGGGGCCCCGTGTTCGACCAGATTTCGCGCCATCAGCGTGTGCTGCGCGAAGCTCCCAGGGCCGTAGCGTTCGCGGTCGGCGGCGGGGAGTTTGTTCAGGTCGAACAGGTCTGCGCTTGCCGACATGCCGCGCATCCGCTCGAACGCGGCGTTCTGGCTTCGCGCAACTGAGCTTTGGCGGTCGCGTTCGAACTTCGCGGTGAGAAACCGGCGCAGGGTTTCGCGCGATTCGCGATCGTGCGTGGGAATCGTTTCCGCGGCCTGCGCGATGAGCCGCGTGTAATCACCGCCCACACGAACCGGGGCGTGCTCGGATCCGAGCCAGCCGGCCCAGTTGCCCGCCTTGAAGGTTTCAAACTCGTTGCCGCCGGGGATGGGATCGATGAAGACGAAATTCGGAATCGGCGAATCGAGCTGACCCAGGGCGTGCGAGATCGAGCTCCCGAGGGTGGGACGCGTGAAGCCCGCGCGCTCCGGATTTCCACGCTGCAGCAGGGTGATGGCCTGCAGGTGTTCCGTCTGCGCGGTCTTCATGCTGCGCACGATGTTCAACCGGTCCGCGATCGACGCGCACCGCGGCATGAGCGACGAAAAATGAATGCCGGGAATGGCGGTGGGAATGCTTCCAAAGGGACCGCTGCTGGGGCGGCCGGGCTTGGGATCCCACGTTTCGAACTGGCTCGGGGCGCCGCAGAGCCAGAGGAGAATGCACCGTTTTTGGGCGCGCTTCACATCGGCGGCAAACCCGGGGTTTTGGAACAGACCGCTGAAGCTGGCCACCGACGCCGCACCGCCCGCGAGCCCCTTGAGGAACAGGCGACGATGCAACACGTGCTCATCGGTGCGGCACGCCCCGGGGGCGGGCTCGCGGATGGGATCAGGGGTGTTCATGTCTGCGCGATGCCGTGGAATGGTTTCACGGAAGGGTGAGGAATTCCGCGCTGGTGAGCAATGCCCAGAACAGATCGGACACGCCGGCGGCCGCATCCGCCGGCGGGTTGCCCTTGGGCTTCAGCAAAGAAACCGAGGCCCGGAGTTCCTCGGCATCGGGCGTGCGTCCGTACACGGCCAAAAAAGTCTGACGCACGCGTTCCTCCGGATCGGGAAGGGAGGCAATGCGCCGGATCGCTCCGCCTTCGACGGGCTTCAAGATCTCGGCAAATGCCGGAGAATTCGCCAGGAACTGGGCTTGCTGGAAGGTGGCGTTGTAATCGCGCGGGAGCACGTCGGGCAGAGCTTGAACTACTGCGCGACGCAGCGAGTCCTGATCGGTCGGACGCCCCAGGGCGACGCACCAGGATCGGGCAATCTGTTCCGCGGTGAGCGGACGCTCCGGGGCGGAGGCGAACGCGTCGGGCACGGTCACTCCGCCGGACAACCCATACACCCGGCTAAGCAGAATGGCCCGGAGCAGATGGCGAATGTCGTGGTGGTCGGCGGCAAATCCGGTGGCCAGCGCATCGAGCAACTCCGGATGGCTCGGCGGATTGCGCCCGTTCATTTCATCGGCCGGATGCACCACGCCGCGGCCGATGAGGGCAGCCCACATGCGGTTCACGAACGCCCGGGCGAGCAGGGGATTGTCACGCGTGGCAGCTTCGGCGAAGGCCTCCCGACGCGACTGCTTTGGCACCTTTGCCTTGGCCTTGGGATCGACGTACAGCGCATCGGAATCGGACTCCTTCTGATCCGCTGCGGGCCGGACCTCGTCCACCTTGCGTCCGTTCAAGAGCAGCACCACGGCGGGCTGCGACTCCTTCTTCAGGTTGGTGAAATTGATGAATCCACCGATGGCTGATTCGCCCACCTCGCTACCGCCGTCCACGTTCTTGCTGCGATTGAACGCAGCGACGAGTCCCCAGTAGTGCGCCTGCTTGATCTCGCGGGTGAGGGGATGGTCGTGGCATTGGGCACAATCAATTTTGGTTCCATACACCACCGGGGCCACGGCTTCGGCGATTTGTTGATGCTCGTTGCGTCGTTCGTAGAGGAACCAGGACGCGCCCTTGTCCTCGGGGCGTGATGGACGTCCGATCAGCAGCGCGCGGACGGTTTCATCCCAGGGGCGATTCTCGCGGAAGGCGGTTTCGAGAAAGGACCACCAGCCGTTCTGGCGTCGGCGATCCTCGTGCGAATCGCGCTTGGGGCGGCCCATGAGGAACACGTCCCACAATTCACGCATGCGAACCGCATACTCCGGGGCCGACAGCAGCCGGTCCACCAACGCGGCACGACGGGTGTCGGCCGGGGCGGCGAGAAACTCGGCCAGCTCCTGCGCCGTAGGGATGCGTCCGGCCAGATCGAGATAGACCCGGCGGCACCAGACTGGATCCGTTGCCGGGGCCGAAGGTTGAATGCCTCGTTCGGCCCAGCCCTCTGCGATCCATCCATCGATCGCGGCGGTGAGCGTTTCGTACTTCTTCGCCGGTCGCGGCGCTTTCGCTGGGGCAGCGGCACTGGCGGCGGGTGCCGATTTAAGTGCGATCACCCATTCAGCGACGGCCGCGCGGTCCGCCTCCGACAGCTGCTTCTTCGGCGGCATGTGGGGATCGGCATCCGGGGCGAGGTAGCGAACCAGACGGCTCTTGGTCGCATCGCCGGGAACCACCACCAGTCCTTCGTCGCCGCCCTTCAACACGGCCTCCGTCCGGTCGAGTTCGAGTCCGCTCTTTTGCTCCAGCGGGCCGTGGCACTTCACGCAGTGCAGATCAAACAGGGGCTGCACCTTCTTGGACCAAAGTTGGTCCGCCGATTCCCCGCGGGCGGCGAGGCCCGTGGTGAGCGCGAGTCCCAGCGTGATGGAGGTGATGCGGCGCATGAATCGAAACGGATCGAATCGATGCGCGATCCTAGAGGGCCGCTAATCGCATCGGCAATGGTCCTTGTGGCGGGACCGCGATTATTTCGATGCGGTGCGGCCGAGCAAGCGATCCACGGTGGGCAGGATTGCCTGGGCCCAGGCTTCGGCACCGGCCTGGTTGGGATGCAGCAGGTCGGGCATGAGATCGGTGTTGATGCTGCCGTCGGACCGGAGGAACACGGAGTTCACATCGAGCCAGAACACGTGTTGGTTGTCGGCCAGCGAGCGGGTGAGGAGTCCGGCCTTGTTGACCGTGGCCACGCATTGCTCGCTTCCGTGGAACACGCGCGCCGCGTAGCCGGGCTGCCAGTCGCCCCCGCGCGGGAAAATGCGGAGGATGAGGATCTTCGTGGTGGGATGCCGCTCGCGGATGAGCTTCACGATGGCGCGGGTGCCGTCGAGGATCTGCTCCGCGGTGTGGACGGTTTTGAAATTCCGGTCGTCGGTGTTGTTGGTGCCGAGAAGAATGACCGCAACCTTGGGTGATTCCTGGAATTCCAGTTCCCCGTTCATCAGGTTCCACAGGATGTTCTCGGTGCGGTAGCCGCTGTACCCAAGATTGATCGCCTTGCGCGGGGCGTAGTGGCGCGCCCAGACCTCCTTGAGCGAGTCGTAGATCGAGCCCGGCATCTCCCCGACGCTGTGGGTGATGGAATCGCCGATCATGGCCAGCTCGTAATGTCCCGAGCGAACGGCGGCGACTTTTTCCGTGTGCCGGTCGCTGCGCGCTTCGGTGGGATAATCGGCATCGCCCGGAACCGGAGTGCGCGGGGCGATGGACGGAACGGTGGAACAGGAGGCGAGCAGCATTGAAACCGTGATCAAAGTCGACAGGACGGGGAGCGGGCGCATGGTGGCCCAAACTATTCGCCGATCTGCCGCCGGGAAAAGCCGAAAACCAAGTCGGGCCCCAGGATTCCAACCCCGTCCGCTGCGTTCACTTCGGGGCCGGTTCCGGTTTGGAATCCATGCGCGCGAGGTCTGCGGCAGCTTCCTTCGCCGCGAGTTTGTTGCGGGGATTGGAGGCCACCAGCTGGAACTGGACGCGGGCGAGATCGCGACGCTTCCCATCGCGCAACACGCGGGCGAGTTCCAGCCGGGTTGAATCCTCGAACGTGGCCAGCGTGATCGCCTTGACCAGCGCGTCGGTGGCTTTCTGGAGATGGCCGCGGGCGTGTTCGACGCGGCCCAGAAGGTCGTAGGCGGGAACAAAATCCGGACGAAGCAGCAGGCATTCCAGAAGCAAATCACAAATCTCCTCGCTGGGATTGTGTGCCGGGACGACGGGCCCCAGAAGCAGGCGTTCCGAATCGAGAGCGAGCGACCACGCGAGGTGAAACAGGATTTCGTAATTCCTCGGATCCTTCGCTCGTGCGGTGCGCAGGTGGTCCACGGACAGATTGAACCGGCCCATGCGTTGCTCCGAGAGCCCGAGTCCGAACTCGCTGAGAGCGGAGCCGGGTTCGGCCTTCTCGGAGAGTCGGAATTGGACTGCGGCTTCATTGGTTTTATTTCCGGCGAGCAGCCAGTGGCCCAGCCAATGATTGAATTCGCCGGGGGATGCCGGCCGGACTGCAATCGCCACCGGAGCCGCATTGGTCAGTTGCAGTTTCACCAGCTTGAATCGGCCCCGGCTCTGGTAGCGGGCGACTTCCGATGCGAGGTTCATCGGAGACCATCCACAAGCGCGTTTCAGGGCATTGGTGGTGGAGGCTCCGTCGGTGATCAGTTTCAGGAATTGATCGGCCTTGCCGGCGTTCTCGCGCTTGGCGTTGAACACCAGGAGATGGGTCAGGAGCCAGCTCTCACCGTAGTAGGCTTGGAGTCTCTCGCCCGACAAGGCGCGTATGGATTCGTCGGAGGCAGTAATCAGCTCGCGAAGTGGCGGGCGGGTCAGGTAATTGACGGCATTGAGCGAACCCTTGGGGGGAATGCCCAGCACAACCTCATTCGTCCCCATGGCAGCGGTGGAAAGGCATTCGGCAATTCCCTCTCTGAGCCAAAACGGCCAGGTGTTCTGCTGGGCCCGACACAGAAGATGCACGAACTCGTGTCGAAGGACCTGACCGAGGTTTGTGACGTCTTCCTCTGCGTCAGCCGCGATCAGATTCTGGAATCGATCAGCATAGTAGAAACCGTCGAACTCACTTTTCTTGCCGAGGATGTCTGCTTCGTGGCGTCCAAATTCCTGGTGATTCCCGAAATACAGCAAACGGGTGGGAAGCCGGGTGGCCGATGCTTCGCCCATATAGGCAATCATCGCCGTGCGAAAATGCTCCAGATTCTCGATGCGCCTGCGTGCGAGCGTCTCATCCGCATCGCTCAGCATCACAAGAGTGGGACCGTTGTAGACGCGCCAAGGAGCCGCCATTCCGGATGAATGGAACCAACTCAAAGCGACGACAAAACACAGCCATGTGACAACCACCCTCCTTGAACTCATGCGAAATCAAATTCAGCGATCCCGGTCTGTTTCAAGGCAAGAGTCGGCTGCGCGAGTTTTTAAGATCAACTGGGCAAAATGGGCACATCATGTGGGATCGTGAAACGGTTGAAACGTTGGAGAGTTGAAGGGGCGCGAAGGTTTGCACGACGCGGTCTTTTGGAGTGCGGCGGGAAGCGCAGCGCCACGCCGCTTTGGTCAACGCCAACCGCGGAGCAGGGCAAATGAACCGCAGAGGCGCGGAGACGCAGGGTGGATTCGTGGATGTTTCTTAGGCTGATGCGATGTCACCGGTCGGTGTGGCACCACGAACGGTTTCGAAAGCGGTGTCGACGCTCCGCTCTGCCACCGCACTCCAAAATCGCGCGGCGGCGATTCTCAGCGGTTGTTTCCACATTTCGGCCTGCGACTTCACACGGGGTCCGCAGGCGAATATGGGGCGTGGGTGGAACCACGCCCTCCACCCTGGATGGGGGCCACCGAGCGCATAGGCCGCAAACATTGTGGAGGGCGCGGTTCCACCCGCGCCGTGAATAATCGCGCGCCCCACTTATACAAGGGGCGACGCATTGCAACGCATACCGCGCAGCAGGGCAAAGAAACCGCAGAGGCGCGGAGACGCAGAGGGGATTCGGGGATGTTTTCTAGGCCGATGCGATGTCATCGGTCGGTGCGGCACCACGATCGGTTTCGAAAGCGGTGTCGACGCTGCGCTCTGCCACCGCACT
>CANGKZ010000052.1 GCA_947454705.1 Verrucomicrobiota bacterium | reverse complement strand
TCTCTTTATCCGCCTATGGCCCCTCTTGGTCGCCCCGATTCGACTTCAAGCACGACTTCAGCCCGCAAAACATTCCGCTCTGCGTTCAACTTCCACAGAGCGTTCATTTTTACTCCACTTCCGAAAACACCCGCTTTTTTGACGGGCTGTTAGCCGATTCTGAAGGGTTGGACCTACTGGCCGATGGGGCGCGGCCCGCGCACGAAACGCACAGGCGACAGGCCACGCTGGCAGGGGTAGGACCGATTTCGCGGCGGGTCGGCGTTTCCACGGCCCAGATACACTCCGGCACCTTCTTGGCGTTGGTTCGGCGCGCCTTGTATCTTGACCTTTTCTTCAAAAACGCTGATCCCAACAAGATGATCGGTGGAACAACCCAGGCCCCAAAAAGGAGGAAACGATGTCGCGATGGAAACAGGAATTTGATGCAACGAGATGCCAAACTAAAGTCGAGGCTGCCATCTCATCACTTGAGGGACTAGAGCTTGATCTAAACAATTCACACGGCCTATTGGAGCTTTCTCGCGCGACTAAGATGCTCCGATTGATTCAAGAACGGCTGGGGAAGTTTGATCCGGAGTTATACACCATTGATACGTGGAGTCGCTGCGCAAGCCACCTCGATAGCATTCTAGTTCACGTCTCAAACTTTAGGAACTCCAATGACCTTGAGTATCTAAAGATTGTAAATCAAAACGTAGATGAGTTGATTCGTGAGTTTCGTCCGTTCGATCTTGGTTCGGTCGTAGAAGAATTTAAATCGGTCGCCGAGATTAATTCATACGCGCAAAGCAGGATTAGCGCTGCGATCGAGTCGAACTTATCAAAATTTGATAAAATCGAAGTAAGATTCTCGGAAATCGATGGTCAACTTTCTGAAGTCCAGAGAAAACTGAGTTCGGTTGACCTTGAAATATCAAGAAGCTTGGTGAGGATCGATAGTGCAATCTCTACGTTTCAAGATCAGTTTTCTTCGGCGCAGGAGGGAAGAGTTATGGAATTCGGGAAGGCTATCTTGGAAATCCGTGCTCAACTCTCCAGAGCTGAGGACGAATTTCGGCGCGTCGGTGAGAAAGAACTTATTTCTTGGAACGAAAGTGTGCAAGAGGCTCAAGAGTCATGGATCAAGCAGTACAACATCAATCTTGAGTATTTTGTCGAAAAAAAGAAGCAAGTAGACGAGATCTTCGGAGCAATTGGCACCTCGGCTTACGCGGGAAATTTTAGAAATGAGGCGCTTCATGAACGCGACGAGGCAGATCTGTGGCGGCGCGGTGCTGTGTTCTTTATGGTTCTCGTCGTTGGCGTTTCAATAGCAGCCTTCGTTGAATGCTTTGGAAAGGACGTAAAGACCCAGGATTTCATGTTCCGAATATCTACTGCGCTGGTACTGTTGATTCCAGCGGCCTATGCAGCAAATGAATCCGCAAAACATAGAGATAAACAGAGGGGATATTCCAGAATGCATCTCGAACTTGCTTCGATTGATGCCTATTTGGTTCATCTCACGCCCGCCAAGAGAGAGCAAATCAAGGAATATCTTTCTAGGCGTTTTTTCGGGAGAGGTGATTCAAATGTTGGGAATGGGCGTTTGACTGAAAGAGATATATTTGGGCTGCTTAGGACAGCGGTTGAAAATGTAACTAAGTCAAAACGCTGACGGCTGCGTTCTGAATGCGGAGGTGGCGAAAAAGGAGTTCATTATGGCGAGTACCTGGGTCGACGTAGCGGATTCGCTCATCAAGATTGGTTTGGGAGCCACAATTGGTGGAGGTGTGTCGATTTTCACGCAGTATCTATCGTTTGGCAAAGAAGTCTTGATTGACCGTCGAGGGCGGAGGCTTCGGATGATTGAAGAAGCTTGTAAAATGTTCGTAGCGTATCAGACGGAGGAGGTTAATCTGATGCGGACACTTGCAATACACACCTCAACGGTACACTTGAAAGGGTCGTTGACTGAATCTGAGGAGCGGGATCTGGATAAGAAGTTGGATCCGAGAAGCACTGATGGGGTATCATTGTTCACTGATTTAACGACAACGCTATGGATGATTGGAAAAAGTGATACAGCTGAAAAGGTTGGTCAACTTGCGGAGTTAGCGTTTGTGGCGCGGAATAAAATCATTGATGCTCGGAGTGTTTCCGAGGTGGAGACCCACTTTGATGCATTTCGCACTTCTGCGACTAAGCTGAAGACCGAAATAATGAGTGACCTTGCGGCTGCTCATGTCTCGGAGCCCGAGTTGGCGAGATTTCGATCCACCGACTGGAAACAAAGCTAAAGGAAAAAAGGGAAATTGGGACACCGCATCCAGCATCCAGCATTTTCCGCATTCCCACCGATCTTCCATCTCCGATCTGCGATCTTCGATTTCTCCTCTGAGCCTCCGCGGTGAGGTTTGGTTTGCGGACAGCAACTTCACGCGGGGTCCGCAGACGAAGATGGGACTTGGGTGGAACCAAGCCCTCCACGGTGATGCGATCTTCGATCTGCGAATTTGGATTCCTGTAGCCGCCGAGGGGACGAGGCGGATCAACCGCGCGTTAATGGTTATCCGCCGATTTATTGGGGTTGCCGGTCGGTGTTGCACGACACACGGGCTCGAAAGCGGTGTCGACGCTGCGCTCTGCCACCGCGCTCCAAAGGCCGAGGCCGAGGCCACGGCCAAGTTTAAAGGTAGAAGGAAAACGGCAAAACGAAGCGCCCATCCAGCATCGTCCGCATTCCCGCCCGATCTTCCATCTCCGATCTGCGATCTGCGATTTCCCCTCTGCGTCTCTGCGCCTCCGCGGGGAGGTTTGGCTGGCGGTCTGCAACTTCACGCGGGGTCCGCAGACGAAGATGGGGCTTGGGTGGAACCAAGCCCTCCACCGTGGCGCGCTCTGCGAGTTCTCCTCCTGCTTTCCTGCTTTCCAAATTTAATCTTTCCGAGTGATTGCGAGCAGGCAGCCCCAGGCTAAGCGATGACTTCGCGGACGACTTTGCCGTAGACGTCGGTGAGACGGAAATCGCGGCCGGCATGACGGAAGGTCAGGCGCTCGTGATCGAACCCGAGCAGTTGCAGCATGGTGGCGTGGAGATCATGGACCGACACCGGATTCTCCACGGCGCGGAATCCGAAGTCGTCGGTCGCACCGTAAATCGTCCCGCCCTTGATCCCGCCGCCGGCCATCCACAGTGAGAATCCCCAGTGGTTGTGGTCGCGCCCCTGTGCCGCACCCGCTCCGTTCTGGCTCATTTCCACAGAGGGCGTGCGACCGAATTCGCCGCTGCAAAGGATGAGCGTGCTGTCGAGCATCCCGCGTTGCTTCAGATCAGTGATCAACGCACCCAATCCTTGATCACATTCGTTGGCGACCTTGCGGTGTTCCTCGCGGATGTTGGAGTGGCTGTCCCAGGGCTGCATGTTGCCATGCCACGTTTGGACGAACCGGACGCCGCGTTCCACGAGCCGACGCGCGATCAACAATTGCCGATTTTGCGGGCCTTCCCCGTAGGCCTTCCGGATGTGTTCCGGCTCCTGATCGACGTCAAAGGCGTCGGTCGCTTCCATTTGCATGCGATAGGCGAGCTCGAAGGATTTGATCCGGGATTCCAATGCCGCTTCGCCCGGGCGCGATGCCAGGTGCTCGGCGTTCAACTCGCGCAGCAGGTCGAATTGACGCCGCTGATCCTGCGGGCCGAGTCGTGCGTTGCGAATGTGGTCGATGAGCTTCCGGGGATCCGCCTGCGAGGTGTCGATGTGGGTTCCTTGAAACGAACCCGGCAGGAATGCGGAACGCCAGTTGGCCGCGCCGCCCACGGGCATGCCGCCCGGACAGAGGGCAACAAAGGCGGGCAGGTTCTGATTTTCAGAGCCCATGCCCCAGGTGAGCCAGGAACCAAAACTGGGACGTACCAGGCGTTGATCGCCGGTGTTCATGAGCATCAACGACAGCTCATGGCTGGGCAGCTCGACGTGCATCGACCGGATCACAGCCAGATCATCGGCGCAGCGCGACAAGTGCGGAAACAGGTCGCTGATCGGGATGCCGCTCTGGCCGTGCCGACGGAAGGTGAACGGCGACGGAAGGGCCACGCCGGTCTTTCGTTCGGTCTGCAAATTCTCGTAGGGCAGCATCTGCCCCGCGCGGCGTGTCAGCTCGGGCTTGGGGTCGAAGGTGTCCACCTGCGACATGCCGCCGTTGAGGAACACGTGGATGACGCGCTTGGCCGTGGGTGGGAAGTGCGGCGAGAGGGGCACTTCGCCGGCGAAGGCGCGCTGACTGACCAGATCCGCAAGCGCGAGCGAGCCGAAGCCCATGCCGCATCGCTTGAGGAATTGACGCCGCGAGTTGGGAAGCGGGGTGTTCATGGGGGAGTCCAGTTCAGTCCAGGAAGGAGAATTCGTTGGCCGCGAGGAGCGAGTGCGCGACCTGCTGCCAGGCAATTTCCCGGGCCGATTCCGCCGGGTCGGCGCCTTGGATATATCGAAGAATCCGCTCGAGCTCGGCTGCGCGGGGTTCGCGGGCGAACACGCGTTGATAAAGCTGTCGGATGCGAAGGGATGGATCCGCGCCCGCGGATTTGGCGGTGAGCGCGGCGAGGGCTTTGGCGCGGTCCTGGACGAATTCCGAGTTCAGGGCGAAGAGCGCCTGCTGCGGAACGGTGGTGTCGGGCCGACGCGCAGTGCAGGAGCTGGGATTGGCCGCATCGAAGGTGCTGGAGAGGTTCGACACGATGTCGCGGTTTACAAACGCATACACGCTCCGACGCAGCACGCCGGGCTGGGCCTGTCGATCGAACGGCCGGCCGCCCATGGTCAGATCGAGTTCCCCCGAGGCGTAGAGCATGGAGTCGAGCATGGCTTCCAGTTCGAGTCGCCGGGTGGGCATGCGCCACCAGAGCTGGTTGTCGGGATCCACGTTGCGGGCCTTTTCATTCTCCACGGCTCCCTGCGCGTACACGGCCGACAACATGATCCGGCGGTGGAGGCGTTTGATGGAGTCGCCGTCGGACGCAAAGGTCGCGGCGAGATAATCGAGCAATTCAGGATGTGTGGGGCGATTGCCGCGCGTGCCCCAGTCGTCGGGCGTGCGGACGAGCCCTTGTCCGAAATGGTGCTGCCAGACCCAGTTCACCAGCACCCGCCGCGTGAGGGGATTCTCAAGCGAAACCACGGCGCGGGCCAGACCGAGCCGTCGTGCGCCATCCGGAAACGGTTCCGAACCCGCACGATTGATCGCGCTCAAAAACTGCGGCTGCACGGCGGCGCCCCGGGCCAGCGGATTGCCGCGCTTCAACACGTGGTACGTGGGCGGCGCGTCAGATTCCTTCAGCACCATGGCGCGTGCGGGCGATCCTGCGGCGCTGAGGTGCAGCTCGTGAATGGCGCCGCGACGTCCGCCGAGCGAATCGTTGACGGTGCGGTTCAACAGGCTGGTGGCAATGGAATCCGGAACCGCGGTGGGCGTGTTCGCGCCGTAGAGATGGCGTCGCAGTTGGCGGACCACCGGGCTGTTGATTTCGAGCTGCCGGGGATCTTCATCGGGGATGATCTCGGCCCCGGGGGCGGCCTCGGCGGAGGCGGTCATGAGGGCCTTCAACCATGCCTGATGCACGGAACCGAAGAGGTCCCCGTAGGCATCGGCCACATCCACCATGGACTTGCGCGGCTTGCTCCCGAGGGCGTCCAGCACGCGTGGATTCCATCGCGGCGCTTCGGCCGCGAGCGAGTGCAGGTTCTTGAGGGCGGCGGGGTCGCCGTTTTCCTTCCGAAGCGTGGTCAGCAGGTTCGTGCACGCGCCTTCGAATCCTTCCGCCGGCAACCGGGCGAGCCGGACCCAGGGGCCAAAGACCGGATCGGTGTCGGGCATCGCGATCAGGTAATCGCGCCAACGATTCAGAATCAGAGGGCGGATGTCGTCGGTGCGGTACGACAGAAACTCGGTGGAGATGTCCTGTTCCGGAGCGCCCTTGGCGATCTCGCGGAGGTACAGTCCCACCTGATTGCGCAGGCGACCGCGCATGACCTCGTTGTGCTCCGAGGCCATGTCGTCGTGCCGCGTTTGGAGGCGCGCGAGTTCCTTTTGATAGTCGCGACGCGCCTCGGTGCCGGCTTCGGAATCGATCACCGGCAGCGACTCGGGCGCGTGGCTGGCGGCGAAGGCGGCGTAGAGGGAGTAGTAGTCGCGCGTGGAGATGGCATCGAACTTGTGATCGTGGCAACGGGCGCACGCCACGGTGAGGCCCATCAGGCCGCGGGTGACGACATCGATCTGGTCGTCGATGACATCGTGCCGATTTCGGTACTGCATGCCGACGGTGAGGAACCCGAGCCCGGCGAGGGCGGGATCTTGGTCCTTCAGGCCGAGTTGGTCGGCCGCAATCTGCTCGGTGACGAAGCGGTCGTAGGGCAGATCGGCGTTGAAGGCGCGGATGACGTAGTCGCGGTAGGTGTAGGAAAACGGAAACCGGGTGAACCCGATGGCGGCTCCGCCGTGGGTGTCGGCGTAGCGGGCGAGGTCGAGCCAGTGGCGTCCCCAGCGTTCGCCGTAGCGCGGGGAATTCAGGAGGCGATCGATCACCTTCTCCCGGGCGGTGGGGGTTTTGTCCGCGAGGAAATCCTGAACTTCGTCCCAGGAGGGCGGCAGCCCGGTGAGATCAAAGGTGGCGCGGCGGATCCAATCGCGTCGGGAAATCTGCGGGGCGAGGGAGAGCCCGCGCGCCTTGAGCGGGGCGACGATGAAGCGGTCGATGTCGGTGTGGGAACGATCCACACGCGCGGGCGGGACGGGCTTGGTGATCGGCAGGTAGGCCCAGTGATTCGTGGCGGTCGCCGCGGAAGAAGCGGCGGTCAGCGAGGCCGTGGCCATCCACCATCCGGCGGCGATCGCACCAAAAATGGGGCGGAACAGATGCCGGGCGCCCGCGCCATGGGATCGCCATGGAGTGCAAGGGCTTTGGCTGCTGCGAGGGCTCATTGCGGAAACCGTGGCTGGAAAGCCAACGGCCATCAAGCGAGACCTCGGGAAAGGGGGAAGAGGAATTAAAAATTGTGAATGGGAAATTTAAAATTGGAAGAGGGGGAGCGGGGCGGGGAAATCGGATCTCGAAGATCGGAGATCGGAGATCGCGTTCCGGTGGAGGGCGGGGTTCCACCCAAGCCCCATCTTCGTTTGTGGACCCCGTTGGAACGATGCAGCGGGGGAAGATACTGGATGCAGGATGCTGGATGAGAGGCTTCGAACTTACCTCCCACGCAATTTCCCAGTCCTGCTTTCATGCTTTCCAAATTCATTCCCTCCTCTGCGGCTCTGCGTCTCTGCGGTTTCTCGACGTCAGATCCCAGGTAGTGTCCCGGTGGAGGGCTTGGTTCCACCCAAGCCCCATCTTCGTTCGCGGACCTCGTGTGAAGTCGCAGACCGCAAGCGGGGGCTCACCGCGGAGGCGCGGAGACGCAGAGGAGAACTCCTGCCACGAATCCGGGAGAAGGTGCGGTCCTACGGGCGGGTGCCGCGCAGGAGCGGCAGGCCTCCGATGATCACGGCCGCGATGCCGCCAAGAAGCATCCACACCGCACGATCGGTCGGGGCGCCGGTGAAGAAGCGCGACACGTCGGAGCCGAAGGAGTTCATGGCATTCACACCGATGACAATGAGAGCCACTCCCACAAAGAGAATGGCGACGGAAACGATTCGGTTCATAAAATTGGATTCTTTTAGCAGAGAGGAATTCAGGGACTAGAAGCAGCCGGAGTCAGACTTACCGGAACGAGTTCAACCGGTTTTGCGCCCTGAGATGAATTGAACGAGGAGCATGACCACGGCGATTACGAGAAGGATGTGGATGAATCCGCCCATCGTGGCGCTGGTGACGAGCCCCAGAATCCACAGGATGAGAAGAACGACGGCGATGGTGTAGAGCATACGATGACGGGCTGAGAGGGTAAGCGGCGGGAAACAACCCGGGAGAGACGTGAGTCGGCTGCTCCCGGGTTGGTGCGGATTCCCAAAACGCAGAGGGTGGTTATTCCACGGCGACGGTCATCCGGTTGTTCACGTACACGACGCCCGGGACGTCGGAGACGAGTTTCGTAACGAGGGATTTCTCGGCCGAATTCTTGGCTTCGCCGGTGAGGGTGACGCTGCCGTCCACGGTCTCGACCCCGGTCTTGAGGGCACTGGTGGAGCGATGGGACATCAGGGTGAGCTTCACCTGGGCGGTGATGGAGGCGTCGTCAACCTTGTCGCTGAAGGTCTCGTCGGTCTTGACCGGCTTCTCGGCGATGGTCATTTCGTTTTTCACTTCCTTCACGTGGTCCACGTCCTTGGCGTATTCGCCGGTGAGCTCGCGCTGAGCAGTGTTCAGCGCGGTGCCGCGAAGGGTCACCACGCCATCCTTCACATCGACCTCGGTCTTCGAGGTACTGACGTTCCGGTGGAAGAGCAGGACGGTCTTCACCTTGAGTGCGATCCAGGAATCGGAGTGTTCCTCGGGAAGATCGCCCTTGAGGGTCAGTTGATTGTCGACGCTTTTGACGCCTGGGAGTTTTTCCACGGTGTTTTCGGCCAGGGTTTTGTGGGAGGACTCGGAGACGGTGCCTGTGAGAACCACCTTGCCGTCCTTGGAACGGGTCTTGATGGAATCGTTCTTGAGGTAGGTCTTGAACACGTAGGATTTCGAGGCTGCGGACTCGATGCGGTCATCGGTTTCCGAAGCGCGAACCACGCCTCCGGTGGCCGAGAGAAGCAGCACGGTGGTGAGGACGGGATTTAGAAAAAGACGGGAATTCGAGAGAAGTTTCATGGGACAGGGAATGAGGCGGCCGCTGGAGGAAGTCCGTTGGACGCCATGAGAACCTTAGTTGGGGCGTATCGCGTTCTCCATGGGGTGTAACCCGAACCCAAGCGCAACCCCAGGGGCCGAAACGCAAACCAGCCCCGGAATGGCATTCCGGGGCTGGCGACTTCGCGGCTCCGACGATTCGTTAAGCAGCTTCGGAACCAGGGCAACGTGGACGCCGGATCACGGGGCGATCTTTTCGCTCATCCATTGGCGAACCTGCTTGAACTGGTCCTGAATCTCGACGAGTCCCTTCTTGGTGGCGGACTTCACCGAGTCCCAGTTGGATTCGGTCGCGTCCTTCAATTGATCGATCTGCTTGCCGAGGTCCGAAGTTTTATTGCGCAGGAGTTTGATGCGGGCCTCGGCATCGGTCTTGGCCTCTCCGCCGTTCTTTGCGACCCGGGCTTCGAGTTCGGTGAGCTCCATGTTGATGGCGGTAAGCTGGGACTGCACGCGCCCGCTGAACTCCACGCGGTGCGCAAAGGTGTAGTCGTCCACCTCCTGGGCAACCTTCTTGGTTTCCGCCTTGAGTTGATCGAGGGATTCGCTGGTGGACTTCTCCTTACTGCAACCGACGGACGCGAGGGAAAGCGCAAACGCCAGGGCGAGCGCGGAGGGAAGGACGAAAGCGGAAATGGGGGACGATTTGGAATTCATGGGGACGTAAAAAATGGGAACCGAACTGGGACGGATGACGAATCGCGTCGGCGGCGAGGACTGCCGGGGGCGGGATCGGAATCAGCGGGCGGTGAAATCGACACCAGCCGTCCGGCGGTGGCGAACGGCTGGTGTTCCTATTGAACGGGGGACGGATCAAAATGGATTTGAGCGATCCGTCCGGTCCGAGCGTTGACCTCCCTCTCTCTAGGGGCAGCAGGTCGAGCTGGATTCCTGGATCGCCTTGACGATGGCTTCCCGGGTTTCTCCGGTCCGTTTTTGGATCCGCCCTAGAAGTTCTTCCTGCTGGCCTTCGACGAGCTGGAGGTCGTCGTGCGTGAGCTGGGCCCAGCGTTGTTTCAGTTTGCCCATGGTGATGTTCCAGTCTCCCTTGAGTTCAAGTTTCGTCATGTTGATGGATGAATGAATGAATGAATGGATGGATGGAGCCGAGTTGACCGCGGTGGGCGGAGCGGGTTCGGCAAGTGCCGTCGGGTCCCGCAATTCCGCGAGCCTTGAACCTAGGCGGGGGGGGACATGCCCTTCCATGGGGTCTTCTCCGTATGGGGGATTCACCCCATAGCCGCTCCATCCTCCATCGGATCTACTCGGGATGGTTGGGCGGCCCCATCGGGCGGGAACTGTGGATCCCACGATCGTACCGCAACAACCCTGGAAGCCAGCAGCATCATGAAACACAACGTCGGGGAATTTGCGGAACGATACGGTCTTGCCGTGCGTCGGTACGTGGCGCAGCCGCGGGGATCGGATCTACGCCCGGCGCTGCGGCTCGGGGGCGAAGCGGTCGTCCTGGGTATCCACCTGTTGGCGATGGCGCAAATCCACGAGCGGAGCCTGGGGGGAGCGGAGGTATGGAACGTGAAATCGAAGGCGAATGCGGACTCGAAGCCAAAGCCCAGAGCCAGTTCGAGACAGACCCGTCGAAGTGAGCTGTTCTTCTCCGAGGCGATTCTGCCGATGGTTAAGACGCATCAGGCCGCCGTTCAATGCAGGTCGGAGCTCGGGAAACTAACTGCCACGTTGACCACAAGGAATCGCGAGCTCGCGGAAAGCCGGAAGGCCCTGAAGCAGGGGTTGAAGCAACGAATCCATGCCGAGGGGGCGTTGAAGGAAAGCGGGAAGCGATACGCCTGTCTGGTGGAATCCTCCCGCGAGTTGAAAATGGACCTGCGACGCCTCACGCAGCGGGTGTTCACGGAACAGGAGGCGGAGCGGATGATCGTGAGTCGAAAGCTGCAGAACGAGATCGCGCAAAACCTGCTTGGGATCAGTATCCGCCTCAGTGCCCTCAAATACGAGGCGCGCAACAGCACATCGGGGTTTAGAAATGAGATCAACCAGACCCAACAACTGGTTCGCCAGTCGGCTCGATCGCTCACCATTGTGGCCAACTCATTAAAACGCCCATGATCGACCCCGAATCCCCCCTCTGCAGTGGCTACATCACTGCGTTGCGCGAGTACCTTGCCCAACCCGACCCAAAGCATCTCGCCCCAGCACACGAGTTCGGAGCCATCGCGTTGGAGTCGAGCCTGCTGAGCGCCGACCTGGCCCGCTTCCACGAGCGCGCCCTGGTGGGTGAAGTGCTCCCCGCGACGCCAATCCGGAAGCGACCCGGGGTGATTCACCGGGCCGGCGTCTTTTTCGCCGCAGCGCTCTCCCCCATGGAGGAGTCGACGCCCGATTCCCGGTCGGCGATGAAGCAGCTCAAACGGTTCGTGGAGATCCTCAGCCGCCGGAGCGTCCAGCTCGCCGCATCGAATCTTGAACTCAACGTGGAGATCGCCCAGCGCAAGGCCGTGGAGCACGCGCTGGAACAGAGCAAGATCCACTACGCCGACCTGCTCAAGGAATCGAACCGGCTCCAGCGGCAGATGCGGCTCCTGTCGCGCCAGATCATTTCTGCGCACGAGGACGAACGGAAGAAGATCAGCCGTGAGCTTCATGACGTCATTGCGCAGACGCTGACCGGGATCAACGTCCGCCTGGCAACCCTGAAGCGGGATGCCGCAGTCAACACCAAGGGACTCGCGGGCAACATCACCAAGACCCAGCGGCTGGTGGAGAAGTCGGTGCAGATCGTGCACCGTTTCGCCCGGGAACTTCGGCCGGCGGTGCTCGACGATCTCGGCCTGATCCCCGCGCTGCACGCGTTTCTCAAAAGCTTCAGCGAACGCACCGGAGTCCGGGCGAGACTCAACGGGTTTCCCGAGATCGAGCAGATGGATTCCGTCCGAAAAACCGTCTTGTTCCGGGTGGCCCAGGAGGCGTTGATCAATGTCTCCCGGCACGCTGAGGCGACGCATGTCGGGATCTCATTTCGCAGGGCAGACGGTCACGCCTGCATGGATGTCCACGACAACGGGCAATCCTTCAATGTCCCAAGTGTGATGCATGCGAACCGGGGGCGCCGTCTGGGGCTCATTGGAATGCGGGAGCGGGTGGAAATGGTGGGCGGAACGTTTTTGATCGAATCCTCCCCGGGAAAAGGAACCACCGTGAGCGTCTGCATTCCCATTCCGATTCCGGCCAATCGGGCTTCCAAAAGCACTCGCGGAACTTCCACCAAAAAGGCCTGAATGCGGAACTCCCAAATCACCGTGATGCTGGCCGACGATCATATGGTCGTGCGCGAGGGCTTTCGCCGGCTCCTGGAATACGAGTCGGACTTCATCCTCGTGGGCGAGGCGCAGGATGGCCGCGGCGCGGTCCGGCTCGCGGAAACGCTCCGGCCCGACATCATTCTGATGGATATCGCCATGCCGCTGCTCAACGGCCTGGAGGCCACCCGGCAGATCGTGAAGGCCTTCCCTAAATCGAAAGTAATCATTCTGTCAGCCCACAACGATGACGCCTATGTGAGCAGCGCCATGGAGGTGGGAGCGTCCGGGTTTCTATTGAAGCAGACTTCCGCCCACGACCTCTGCCTCGTGATCCGATCGGTGCATCAGGGCAAGGTTCACTTCAGTTCGAGCATCGTGCGCCGCCTCGACCGGCTGAATCCGTTCGGTGCACGCCGTGGGCCGGTGGGAATTCAAAAGCGCGTGCTGCTCACCTCACGCGAGATGGAAGTCCTGCAACTGATCGCCGAAGGCAAGGCCAACAAGGAGACCGCGGCCGAACTGGGGATCGGCATGAAGACCGTGGAGAAGCATCGCGAGCACCTGATGAAGAAGCTCGATATCCACGACACCGCCGGTCTGACCCGCTACGCGATTGCGACGGGCATTATCGAAAGCAGCGTGCAGCTCACCATTCAGTCAGAGCCCATGCCGGCCGACGATGAAAACGCCGGTTGAGCCCCCTGCCCCGCCCAATTCATTCCGCATGCAATCCACCGCAGGCACTCCTGCTGCAGTCCTGTTTAATCAGTCCGGAAGCGACGGAACCCTTGTTCGCGAATGGAGTTTCTCCCCGCCAGAATTCCGGTCGAACACGTTCGTGTTTCCGTTCTCCTTCTGGAGTCTAACCATGGCCCGGTCGGAAATGGACACTGCAGAAAGCAGTTTCAAGATTGGGACACGTGTCTTCCCTTCCTCCATTTCCCACTCTGGAGCCGACTCCGTGATGCGATTCAGCACGTCGCGAAAGAGCGTGCTGAGATCGTACCTGATGGAAACGGGCCGCTTGAGCGTTGATTTCCAAGAAGTGGCCGAGCCGTGGAACTCCCGGGATCTGAGGATCTCCTTCGCGCTTCGCGTGACCCGGATCGAACTCGAACCCAGCACCGTTCAGGCGCTGGGTCGGATGAGCCGGGAAGCCGTCGAAGCTGCGGACTGACCTCGTGGCACGGGAGTGAGCGGCCTGACTGCAGGGCGAGCTCTCATCGCACGGCACCCATGAGGTGGTGTCCGGATCCGTTCACCTCGACTCAAAGTGCTGCCGATCTTCCCCATCCGCGTTTATCAGCGTTTATCAGCGGTTCCTCCTCTGCGATTGTTGCTCCGCTTTCGAGCGTCACCGGTCGGAATCCGGTTTGAGGATTCCCGGAAGCGCGGAGACGTAGCCGTGGAGTTCCATTTCGAGCCGGTTCCAGTTGATCGCGTAGTAGCGTGCCGTCTCGGCGCTGATGGTTCCGTCCCGCAGCAGCTGGATCAGATGCTGATCAAAGCTGTGCATGCCCTCGTTCTGGCAGGCTTCGATGACGCGGATCAGCAGGTGGAGATCATTTCTGGAAATGGCGTCCTGGGTGGCGGAGTTGCGGCGCAGGATTTCCAGGCAGGGAGTGCGGCCTCCCGCGATGTTGGGAACCAGTCGCTGACACAAGATCCCGTTCAGGCTGCGGGCGAGGAGCGTGCTCGCATTGTCCTGCTCCGAGGCGGGATGGAGTTCGCGGATTCGATCAATGGTCTGGGCCACGGAATCGGCATGAAGCGTGGCGAGAACAAGGTGCCCGGTCTCGGCGGCCTGCATGGCGGTTTGGACGGTTTCCCGATCCCGGATTTCCCCGATGAAGATCACGCCCGGATCCTGCCGGACCGCATTGCGGATCGCGTCGGCAAAGCTGGCTGTGTCCACCCCCACCTCGCGCTGCTCGAACTGGCACTGATCCTCGATGAACAGGTACTCGATCGGGTCCTCGATGGTGATGATCCGCAGCGCCAGGGTTTCGTTCAGGCGCTGAAGCAGCGCGCAAACGGTGGTGCTCTTTCCCTGGCCGGAAGCACCGGTGACGAGCAGGAGTCCCCGCGGTTCACGGATAAGCTCGGCCACGGTCGAGGGCAGATTCAGATCCGCCAGCCGGGGAATCCGCTGCGGTACCACGCGCAGCGAAAAGGACTGGCTGCCCTGCTGCTTGCTGAAGTTCGCCCGGTACCGGATTTGATTGCAGAGAAAACTGACATCCATCTCGTGCAGCCGCTCGATCCGATCCCGAATGGGGGTGGAAAAGGCCTCGCGCAGCATTTCAACAATGCGGTCGTGCGAAGGAATCGGCTGAACTTCCGGGGGAATCCGCCGCAGTTCGCCTTCCACCCGATACGCGTACCGCCGGTCCGCCTGGGCATGAATGTCGGTCGCTCCCTGGCTTGAGCACCAATCCAACAGGGTTCCGAGGGCGCTGGCTGCTGGAATACGTTCCATGGAAGAGAAATGAAGCTCGGAGGTGATTTGACCGGAACGTGAGGAAGCAGGATCAGTCGAGTCCACCGGGACGGAATGAGGCGGTGGGCTCGCCCTGCGTGAGGCACCGGCTGAAGAGCAGGCGCGGCAGCCGGCGAACGATTCGGATGAACCGGACGGGCTGAGCCTCGGACCACCATGCGACCCGCATGAGCATCGCCAGGGAGCGCCCCGTTCGTTGCAAGCGGCCCGACATCCAGTCGGAGTCGACATCGAGCCCCGGGGGATTGGATCGCAGCTGGCATCGATGAAGGAAACCCATCTCGAACGGTTTCACAGCGAGCCCCCGCGCTTCCATGGGGTGAAACCCGAACCGAATTGGACCGCAAACACGGGGATCCGGTGAACACCCCATGGAAACGGGTGCAACGCTCCGGGAAAGTGTGAGAGCCGTTCGGAATGGGAAGCCCGGCAAACGGGGTCTTCCTCCGAAGGGAGCACCGGACCTTCGCACGAGGCGCAGCAGCCTTCCCCGAACCCCATGACCGCCCATCCACCGGATCGGAAATATCGATCCACCTACCGAACCCACCACGATCTCTCAAGGAACGCGCCGCGACGAAGGCTCCTTCGAATGCTGGTTGGAGGCGCGTTCCTGGTGGCGGGATTGATTCGTCTTCGGGATTCCGAGGAGCTCGCACGGACGCTGGAGACGCTGCGCGTGTTTCCGCACGGGGCGATTCTCTGGATTGCGTGGGTTCTCCCAGCCCTCGAAGCGATTTCCGGCGGGCTGATCCTCGCCGGGATTCGAAGCCGGGGCGCAGCCAGCGGGTTGCTTCTCATGACGGGCGGAATGTTTGCAGCCGTCAGCCTCGCGCTCGCCCGCGGGATCAAAATTGAGTGGGGCGTATTTGCCCAACTCGGAGGACGGCTCACCGGAGTGATGATGCTCGCGACCTATGCCGCGCTGGGGTTTGTCACGGTCCTTCTGATCCTGAACCCGGTTCAACGAACGGCGCGAACCCGGGCACGCCCACGAACTCGCTTTCGTCTGCCCCGGCTCTCTATCCCGCAAAATCACCGGTAGGGATTCACCCCATTTCGAATCCACGATGGGAACGGTCACTGTTGTAAACGCCTCGGAAGCCCCGGAGTCCCGGGAGGCCCGGGGAAGGAAATCATTTTATGGAAAAACCCACTGCAGCCATGAGCGCCGAAATGGAACAAATCGCCGAACACGCCCGTGCGCTGGTTTCGGCAACGGCGGATATCGCCGGGGACAAAGTGACCGAAGCCCGCAAACGCCTCGCCGCGGCGCTCGAGAACGGACGCGACCTCTGCGGTCAGGCGCGCGACAAGGCAATCGCCGGAGCGAAGGTCGCCGATGAAGTCGTCCGCGAGAATCCCTACCAGGCCATCGGCGTGGCGTTCGGGATCGGCGCCATCCTCGGCTACCTCATCACCCGGCGCAGCGGCTGCAACCGCGGCTGAGCGCATATGGATTCATCCACCGCCACCCTTCGACACGTGAGCACGTCCACAAAAACACTCGCGCGACGGCTGTTGCTCATCGGTGAAAACCGGCTGGAGCTTCTGGCGGTGGAGATGGAGGAGGGGCGCGAACGCTTGATGAAGGCGTGCCTTCTCGCACTCGGGATCGCCGCCTTCGGACTGCTCGCTGGCGGGACCTTCACCGCCGCGATCGTCCTCTCGGTGCACGCCGTTTCCCCGGTGTGGGTGCTTTTGATGCTCACCGTGATCTACGCCCTCACCGGATTCCTGCTGTATCGCAAACTCTCGGTGGCGCTGGTCGAGCGACACCTCCTCGTCGCGTCCCTCGAACAACTCCGGAAGGACCGGGTCAGCCTCGAACAACTCCTCCAATGAATCCGCTCCAAACCCGGAAGCAGGCGTTGATTGCCCAGAGTGATCTCAATCGGGATCAGATGATCCAGGAGCTCACCCTGGTGCGAGCCGGCATTCACTCGCTCGGGGCGCGCGACCGCTCGCTGGGCACGATCTTCAGTTCCGCTGCGGGACTCGTGGCCGGAATCGTGAACTACCGCCGCTCCGATCCGGCAGCCGCCCCCAGCAAACCCAGCCTGCTCCAATCCGTACTCCGCGGCACCGGCCTCGCCTGCACGCTCTGGATGGCCTACCGGGCCAAGAACGCGGATCGCCCCTGATACAAGCCCCAAAAAAGAACCCCCTCTTATGCTCAAAAGCGCAAAATCCCTCTACGGAAACAAACTCGGTGCCACGGACGGCAACATCGGTCACGTGAAGGATCTCTACTTCGATGACCAGGATTGGAAAATCCGCTACCTGGTGGTGGACACCGGTGACTGGCTTCCGGGCCGTCAGGTGCTCATCCCACCCCACGTCCTCGGCCCCGCGGAACCCAACAGCAAGATCCTGGCGGTCAAACTGAACAAGGCGAAGATCGAGAACAGCCCCTCCATCGCCACCCACCTGCCAGTATCGCGTCAGTACGAGGAGGAATACTACCGCTACTTCGGCTGGCCCTCGTATTGGATCGGAGAAGGCATGGGCGCAATTGTTCCCTCCCCCATTCCGGGAGCCGGCGCATCCGACCCCACAACGCCGGGGGCCCTCACTCCCAAGGGCGATCCGCACCTTCGCGCCACCCGCGCGGTGGAAGGCTATGCCATCCAGGGCACCGACCGCGTGGCGGGAAAGGTGGAGGACTTCCTAATCAACCAGCAGGCCTGGCGCATCTGCAAACTGGTCATCAAGACCGGACATCGCTTCTCCGGACACGAGAACGAGATCTCCACCAACCTCGTTCAACGCATCAGTTACATGGATTCCACGGTGTTTGTGAATCTCACCGGCGAGCAGTTGGAATCACCCAATCCGGATCGCCTGGCCCAGATGGAGAAACGCCCGGCCACGCTGCTTCCGATATGAGTTCGGACCCGCAGTCCCCCGCCCCTTTGGGGTCGGATCGCGCGAAGGGATCCACGCCGATGCCTCCCAAGTCGAAGGTGTCCCGCCAGGTCGATCCCCAGTACACGCCCGATCCCGACGAAGTGGCCCGCCGCGCCTATTTCACCTTTCTGAATCACGGGTCGCCCCTGGGACACGATGTTCAGCACTGGCTTTCTGCCGAAGCCGAACTCATCGCGGAACGGGCGAAAACCCGGATCCACGGATTCCACAATCCCACCTGAACCGCCGCCATTTTACTGAAGCCCCACACCATGAATTCCCCGATGACCCTCTCCGCTGAAAAACCGGAATTGTACGAAACCGAAAACGACATTCCGAAGCGTCAGCGATCGGAACTGATCCTCCTGTTGAATCTGCGGCTCGCCTCCGCGGTGGATCTGCAGCTGCAGATGAAGCAGGCGCATTGGAACGTCAAAGGCCCGAGTTTCATTGCCCTCCACGGGCTCTTCGATCAGGTGGCCGAAGCAGTGGAAGGCTATGTGGACACGATCGCGGAGCGCGTGGTGCAGCTCGGCGGAATTGCCGAAGGAACGATTCGCTCGGCCACGCTGCGGACGCGTCTGCCCGAGTACCCGGCCGACATCGCCGACGGATCCGCGCATGTGGAAGCCGTGGCCCGTGGGCTTTCGCTGTTTGGTGAGGAAGTCCGCAAGACCGTGGACGAAGCCAACGCCTTCGACGATGCCGGCACGGCAGACCTCTTTACCGAGATTTCCCGTGGGACCGACAAATGGCTGTGGTTCGTCGAGGCCCACTCGCAAGCCAGTCACTGAGCTCCATTCGAGAAACCCGACCCGAGATGAAAAAGCCCCACAACGTTCCCCGTCCTCCCCACACGATTCAGCCCGCGGCACCGGCACCGGCAGAGGCCCCCGTGCCGGCTGGGAAAGCGGTCAAACCGGCCAAGCCGTTTTCGAAATCCAAGGACCTCCGCGAAGACCGCGGGGCCCGTCAGATCAAGACCTCGCACTCCGCCCAATCGCAAATCCACAGCCGCGCGCTGTAGCCGCTGGGCGGTTGAATCCTGCTCCGCTCAACTTGGAAACGTCGGCTTCTTCGTAGCCGCCGAGGGGACGAGGCGGATCATTCGAATGTGGAAAGGCCTCCGTCGTTTGATTGGGGTTGCCCGACCGCAACCCAGTTCATCCGCCCGATTTTGGAGTGCGGCGGGAAGCGCAGCGCCACGCCGCTTTGCTCAACGCCCACCCAGGAACGCAGGGAATAAACCGCAGAGGCGCGGAGACGCAGAGTGGTTTCCGAGAGGTTCTTTCACGCCGATGCGATGTCATCGGTCGGTACGACACCGCGATCGGTTTCAAAAGCGGTGTCGACGCTTCGCTCTGCCACCGCACTCCAAAAGCGCGCGGCGCCACCGTATCCCCGCTGCGACTTCACACGGGGTCCGCAGACGAATATGGGGCGTGGGTGGAACCCCGCCCTCCACCGAGACACGATCTCCGATCTTCCATCTCCGAGACCCGGCCCCCCTATCTGCCATCTCCCATCTCCCATCTCCTCCGCACTTCCCCCCAGCATCCAGCATCGCCTTCCCGATCTTCGATTTCCGATCAAGGAGCGATCTTTTCACTCAGCTTCTGGCGCATCTGCTTGAACTGATCCTGGGCTTCCGAGAGCGCCTTCTTCGAACCCGCCTTCACCGATTCCCAGGTGGATTCCGAGGCGCGCTTGATGGCTTCCAGATGAGTATCCAGCTGCGACGTCTTGGCGCGCAGTTCCTTGATTCGCACCAGGGACTCTTCCTTCACCGTTCCGCTGGTCTGTTGAACACGCGCCTCCAGCTCGTTGATCTCCACCTTCAGCGACGCAATGTGCTTCTCCATCCGATCCGAGAATTCCGCCCGCTGGGCGAACGTCTTGTCGTCCAGCTCGGCCGCGATCTGGTTCGCCTCGGCCTTGAGACGATCAATCGTGCCCGACACCTCGGGTTCCCTTTTGCAGCCGAGCGCGGCGCAGAGAATTCCGAGCGACACAAGAATGGGGAGGATGGGCTTTTTCATAGTTCGTTCGAGGGACGCTACACAAAGTTTCTGCGACCGAAAGTGCTGCTTTTCAGGCTAGGCGCGAACGCGGACGCAAACCGAGTGGGAAGAATCTTGGCATCCCGCTGGCGGGTCATGAGTGTTCAACCCATTCCGGCAACTGGCTCCCGCCCAATTCCGGAGTGCGAACTATGCCAACGTCCGAGCCCCGTCCGAATTCCACCCTTCCACGTCCGTCGCGATTCAACCGCCCCGGACGCGCCCTGCTCGTCGCCGCGGTCATCGGACTCACCTCGGGCCTCTCGGGATTCGGGATCCGCGCCGACGATGTGGACCCGCACCAGCGCGAGCGATCGGAAAGCACCCGCCCGGTCGCGCTGGAAAAGTCCGCCTCAGCCATGACCCTGCCGCCAGGATTCCACGCATCGCTCGTTGCGGGTGAACCGGAGATCCACCAGCCGATCGCCCTTTCGATCGATCCGATGGGCCGCCTATGGGTCGCCGAGAACGATTCCTATCCGGTCCCGCAGGCCAACGCGCAGAACCGAATCGTGGTGTTCGAACGCGATTCCATCAAGGCCTCGGGCTACCGACGCACCGTGTTCGCCGATCAACTCCAATACCCCAGCGGCGTGCTGGTGGGACGCGGCGGCGTGTGGGTGCTCGATGCGCCCAACCTCCTGTTCTATCCGATGGAGGATGGTGCCGACCGTCCGTCCGGACCGCCTGAGATCCGCCTCAACGGATGGAGCGCGAAGGGCGTGCACAACCTGTCCAACTCCCTCATTTGGGGCCCGGACGGCTGGTTGTACGGCTGCAATGGGACCATTTTTGATATCGCGATCGGCGCCCCCGGCATCCCCGACGCCAACCGGGTGAAGATCAACCGCGGGGTGTGGCGGTATCATCCGGTGACCCGCGTGTTCGAGAAAGTCGCCGAGGGCACTGCCAATCCGTGGGGACTCGACTACGACGAACACGGCGAATTCGTGATTTCGAACAACGTGGTGTCCCATTTGTGGCACGTCCTTCCCGGCGGCCACTACCCGCGGGTGAACTGGGGCAATGACTCCGGTCCGTACACCTTCGAAATGATCCCCACCATTGCGGATCATCTCCACTGGGGAGGCGATGGCGATTGGACCACCTCGCGCGGCGGCGAAGGGATTCACAGCGTGGCGGGCGGCGGACACTCCCACGCCGGGTGCATGATCTATCTCGGTGAATCCTTCCCCGCCCAATACCGGGGCACCGTGTTCGCCTGCAACACCCACGGGCACCGGGTGAACAACGACCGGCTGGAAGCCCGCGGATCCGGGTTCACCGCCCATCACTCGCCGGATTTCCTGATGGCCAACGACCCGTGGTTCAAGGGCGTGAGCCTCCAGTACGGACCCGATGGCTCGGTGTATTGCATCGACTGGTCGGACACCGGCGAATGCCACGACGTGGACATCACCGACCGCGAGCACGGCCGGCTGTATCGGGTTTGGTACGGCGACACCCGCCCCGAGCCGGTGAACCTGTGGCGCGAGCCGTCGTCGCGTCTGGTGGAACTCCAGCGATCGCGCAACGAATGGATGGTGCGGCAGGCCCGGGTGGTGTTGGCCCAGCGCGGACTCGATCAATCCTCGCGTCGCGCGTTGGAATCGATGCTCGCAAACGCGCCCGAGCCGGTTCAGCGGCTTCACGCGCTTTGGACGCTGCACGCCGGGACCGAGGGCGGTGTGCCAGAACAGCGGTTGTTCACACTCCTTCGGGATGGTGATCCCCACGTGCGCGGATGGGCCATCCGGCTGCTGGCGGAGAAGGAGCGTCCCTCGGAATTGATCCGCGCCGCATTTGCGGCCCTCGTGCGGAGTGATGGATCGCCCGTGGTGCGGCTTTCGGTGGCGATTGCCCTGCAGCGTCTGCCGGTGGGGCATCGACGCGACATCCTCGACGAACTGGTGAAGCACGGCGAGGACGCCACCGATCCGAATCTGCCGTGGATGATCTGGTACGCGATGGAACCGGTGGTGGCCGCCAACCCGGGGGCCGCGCTGGAGTGGATGCCGCGCATGAAAATTCCGAAGCTGCGCGAATGGGTCGCGCGCCGGGTTGCGAGCCCGTAGCGCGGGGGGCGGGGCCGGCAGTTGAAGGGTTAAAAAATTGAAGCGTTGAAGGGGAATCCGACGCTGCCGCGAGGGTTTCCTTATTCGTTTGGAGTCCCGTCTTCAGACGGTTCGGGGAGGCGTGTCTCGAGGCATGCAGCCGGTTGATTTCCAACCTGTCGATAGCCCCGCGTCCAACAGCAGAGCCGCGTAAACGCGGGACTCCAAACGTGTGAAGAACCCCGACTTCACCCCTTCAACTTTTTAACCCTTCAACCTAAAAGCGGCAGTTCGAACCGCAGATAAACGCAGATAAACGCAGATGGAGAGGGAGAGAAGTCGCTTGATGCGCCTCCAATTCATTCACCTGCTGGGTGATTCTCAACGGTCTCTTCCCCGCGTTGATTTTCTCTCGCAGCGCCGGATTTAGGCTACGGGTTTCCTTACGCGTATGGAGTACCGCGTTTACGCGGCTCTGCTGTTGAACGCAGGGGCCAACGAACCGCTGGAGATCAACCGGTTGCATCGTTCGAGACGCGCCTCCCCGAACCGTCTGAAGACGGGACTCCAAACCCATGAGAAAACCCTCGCCGAAGCGTCGGATTCCCCTTCAACGCTTCAACTTTTTAACCCTTCAACTGCCGTTTCTAGGTTCAACGATTCAACCCCGCTACTCCCACCTCACTACTTCCCCGTGCCCAGCTTCCGGATCTCCTCCTGCTTGAGCAAAAATGCGCCCCGGCGACGCAGGTGCTCGCGGCATCTGCGGATGCCGTCCTTCAGTTGCTCCACCGCCGCGTTGGGATCCTCCCCCGTCGCCTCCGCGCGGGCGCGGACTTCGGGGATCATCCGTTCCTCGACCGAAGTCAGAAAGGGACCGAACTCCTTTTCGTTGTACACCGTTTCGAGAATGGACTTCGTGCGCGCGAGGAACACTTGCCGGAACTTCGGATTCGCCAGCAGCGGCCCCGAGAAGAATCCCGGCTGACGCCACCAACCGCCATTTCCGCTGGGTTCATCGCCGTTCATGCCGAAGGTGATCGGCATGGTGGTGAACACGCCTCCGGGCCCTTCGCCGCCCATCGCGCGCGTGCCCCACGTGCTGTCCTGATCCCACGGAAACATCATCCATTTGCCGGTCCCTCCGGTGTCCTGGTAGGTGAAGTAGTTGTTGAAGAATCCATCCCAGTGCGACAGCACGGTGTTCACGGCGAAATAGGTGGCGACTTCGTTGACGTCGAAATTCTTCTCAATGAATTCCCACTGCGCCTCGCCCTTGTTGCGTTCCAATCCCTCCACGACGGCAATCAGATTGGTGTGTCCCGCGCGCTTGTGGGTGTGGCGTTCGTGCTGCCCCACAAGGTCGCCGCCGAACCACAGCAGCTTGAACATGTCGCCGTTGTCATCGATGCCATTGCGCCGCAGGAAGGCCTTGTTGGGTTGCTCGATGAGGATCGAATACCCGGCCGCCTTGCCATCCTGCCACAGTCGGACGGGATAGCTCTGCTCCACTGGCATGCCGGCGCGCCGATACACCTCGTAGGCGAGGAACTCCACCAGCGACTCGGTCTCGCCCTCAAAAATCAGGGCAATGGTGGTCATGTCGCCCAGCGGTTGATCCTTCTGGAAGTGGATCTTTTGTCCGCCCTTGCGTCCGGTGACTTTGACGAAATCAAACAACTGGGTCTTGCCCGTGGCTGGATCGAAATAGACGAACGCCGATTGATACGTCCCCGGTTCGGTCGGTCCGCCGCCGAACATGCCCGGGAATCCCATCGGTCCGCGAAACCCGGGGAATCCTCCGGGGCCGCCTGGTCCGCGTCCTCCACCGCCTCCGAACATGGCAATGGGCCCACCGCGAAACCCAACCACCACTTCGCGCGGAGCATCCTTCCAGAAGTCCAGTTGAGCCCGTTGCGAATCCGACACCAGAGGCCGGAGGGTGGGAACCAGGCTGCTGCCCAGATCATCCGCGCGGTCGCGCTGGCTGCGGAACAGGGTTTCCTTTCCAACACCCGCCGCCACTTCGCCGAGCAGCACCTGCCGCTTCGCATCGAGCGCGCGCAGTGCGTTGACCACGCCCGCCAGCCGATCCGGATTCGGTTCCGCATTGAGCGTGATCGATTGCCACAGGCCTTCGAGATCTGCGCGGCTCACGATCATTTTCTCGCCCGTCCGGGCCCGGGCAGGCCCGGCAGCCACCCATGCGTTCAACACCGCGCGCTGATCCGCCGACAGGGGGGCGCCCAATTCTGATACCTGCTTGGCGAGGAATTCATCCGTCACCCGGCCCAGCGTTGGGAGGCGTTCGCTGACGCCCTTGTCCAGGAACCGATTGAACAATTCGGAGCGCGCGAGCAGGCCGCGCATCATGATTTCGCGGAGCGCGACGTGCAGTTTCGCGTCGCTGCCGGCGAGTCGAACACCCACCTCGAACCACAGCGGCGAAAGATCGAGACGCTGCTCAAGCGCGGCGCGTGCGTTGTCGCGATCCTCTTCCTCCGGGTCGGGCGGCGGCGGGAAGAATCCACCAAACTGCGGCCGATTCGCCGCCTGTTGGGCCGACTTCAACTCCTTCTCCGTCGTGCGGAGAATCCAGCCAAAGGGAACCTTGGCCGGAGTGAACGGCTGGGGGACGTAGGCCGACAGCGCCGGATGCGGATCCGTGGAGGCGGGGAATTCCCGATGACTTCCCTTCGGCCCGGTGGCCCGAACCTGAAAGCGGATCAGCGTGCCTTCCTTCTGCGCCGGGATCGTCGCCGCGTACCGGCCTCCCTCGACGCGCGACATCGGGAGCGCCGTGACCTTGGATTCCGCACCCGGAGTTCCCACGCGGTACAGCACTTCCAGTTTTTCCACCGGCTCCGAGGTGGGGACCAGCGCCTCGACCGCGATGGATTGTTTGGACGTGGGCAGCGCGGGGGAGAACTTCACCTGGTCGATCAACGGCGGTTTGACCGCGGAGTATCCCGCATTCACGCGGCCGGGAGTCCCTCCCGGTTTTTCGCGATCCTCGGTCAGTGGTGAAGAAATCCAATTCGCAGCGTCATCCCCGGGCGAAGTGGGACAGATCCGTTCCAACGATCCGGAATGACCATCCGGTCCGGTCGGCCACGGGGCGCGGTCGGAGAATTTCACGGAATCAACCACCCGACCCGACGCGTCCACCAATTCAATCCGCTCGCCCTTGCGTTTGAGGTGCGAGGCGAATTCGCCCGCCACCGGAACTTTGTAGAACTGGTTGAACCGGGCCGTGCTCCGGCACAGCACCAGGAATCCATTCGCATCGATGCGTGCGCCCTCGCGAAACTCGAACTGGACTCCCTTTTTCAGCGCCCATCCGGACAGGTTCACCGGTTGCGAACCGGCGTTGTGGAGTTCGATGTACTGGAGGTCGTCGAGCTCATCAGGCGCGTGATACAGGATTTCGTTGATCACGACCTGTCCCGAGAGGGCGAGCGGCAGAAGTGCCGAGGCGGCCACGGACAGCAACGAACGAAGGGAAGGCAGGTTCACAGGAAGAAGGAAAACGGGGGGATCAAAGGGAATCGGCGTCGGCAAAGCCCGGGCGTGGCGAAGTGACCTTGGGATCGGGGAACGGGTTACAGAGCTGTGACGGCGGTTGGTGGAGGTTGTCCGAAAACCGACTCCGGAACGCAAGCGCAGTTCCGAAAGATCCCGAAACAGCAGACACAGATGAAAGATCGATCAGACGATACTGGATGCTGGGGGGGAGAGCGGAGGAGATGGGAGATGGCAGATAGGGGGCCGGGTCTCGGAGATGGAAGATCGGAGATCGTATCTCGGTGGAGGGCGTGGTTCCACCCACGCCCCATATTCGTCTGCGGATCCCGTGTGAAGTTGCAGCGGAGATACGTTGGCACCGCGCGAATTTGGAGTGCGGTGGCAGAGCGGAGCGTCGATACCGCTTTCGAAACCGCTGCCGAGAAAAGACCGACCGGCACCCTCTCTACGGTAACCCAAAAGGGACCACTCCGCGTTTCCGCGCCTCTGCGGTTCCTTCGCTTCGTTCCCTGCTAGGCGTTGACCAAAGCGGCGTGGCGCTCCGCTTCCCGCCGCACTCCAAAGCGACCGGCCCCTTGGCGACCCGAGGACTTTGGACTTTGGACTTTCTGCTCGGTCCTTCCTTTTCTGAATGGGCCTCGCACCGGTAGCGTCGGGAGGTAGCCCGAAATGCCCATGCGCCGCTGGATCCTTCCAACCTTCGCGTTCCTGCTCCTCGCGGGCGCGGTGGCGCGTGCGGCGAGCCCGGGCGATGCGGCGTTCTTCGAGCAACGGATCCGCCCCGTCCTCGTGGAGCACTGCCAGGAATGCCACAGCGCCGAATCCAAGAAGCTCAAGGGCGGGCTCCGGCTCGACACCCGCAGCGGCCTGCGGCATGGAGGCGATACCCGCGCCGCCGTCGTCCCGGGCGACACCGCCCGCAGCCTCCTGCTCGATGCCATCGGATATCGCAACGCCGATCTCCAAATGCCACCCAAGGGACGTCTGCCCGATGCCGTCATTGCTGACTTCACCGCCTGGATCGCCGCCGGTGCTGTGGATCCGCGCGACGAAGCGGCGTCCGCGTCCACTCCTGCCCCGACAAAAGCCCAGTCAGCCACCAACCATTGGGCCTTCCAACCCATCGCCAATTCACCCGTCCCCGCTTCCGGAGCCGATCGGAGCGGGCATCCGGTGGATCGTTTCCTCCAGGTGCGACTGAAACAGGAAGGGCTCGCGATCTCTCCCGCTGCGGATCGTCGAACCCTGATCCGCCGCGCCACCTACGACCTGACCGGACTCCCCCCCACGCCCGAGGAAGTGGCGGCGTTTCTTGCCGACACCGGACCCGATCCCTTCGGCCGGATGATCGACCGCCTGCTTGCATCGCCCCGCTACGGCGAACGCTGGGGACGCTGGTGGCTGGACCTCGCGCGGTATGCCGACACCAACGGGCAGGATGAAAACAAGGTGATGGCCAACGCCTGGCGGTACCGGGATTGGGTCATCCGCGCCTTCAACGAGAATCTCCCCTTCGACCAATTCATCACCCACCAACTCGCCGGCGATCTGCTTCCCACCAACGGCGTCCCGCAGGCCGAGGTGTTCCGCCGCTGGACCGCCACCGGCTTCCTCGTGCTCGGCCCGAAAATGCTGGCCGAACAGGACAAACCAAAATTGGTCATGGACCTGGTGGATGAGCAGATCGATGTCACCACCCGCGCGTTCCTCGGTCTCACGGTGGGCTGCGCCCGTTGCCACGACCACAAGTTCGACCCCATCCCCACGCGCGACTACTACGCCCTGGCTGGCATCTTCAAGAGCACGCGCACCATGGCCAACCTCGGGTTCGTGTCGAAATTCAACGAGCGCCCCGTGGCCACGTCCGACGACCTCGCTCGAATCGAAGCCGCCAAGGCACACGCCGCCGCCGCGCAGAAGGCGGTCGATGACGCCCTAGAACGCGGACACGATCTCCTCCATCGCGAAGCCTCGGAACTGTTTCCCCGCCTGCTCGCCGGCGTGGCTTCCTCGAACCGTCCTGCGGGTCTTACCCCGCGCTGGACCAACGCCTTCACCCGCCTCCAGACCCTTTGGAATCGCGACCCCGCAGCGGACCCCGTCAGCCGTGAGCTTCACCGGTTGGTATCAAATCCGATACGTCTCCAAGCGTTCGCCGCTTGGCCGCCGGCGCCGATTCCCGGCCGCATCGAGTCCATGCCCATGCCCGTTCCGGGTCGCGTGGGCGGGGCCTTTGAAGCCACGGGCAAAAACTCCCTGGAATTGCCGCACAGCGATCCGCTGGAGCCGGCCCAGTTGACGGTGGAAGTGTGGGTGCGTGCGCCGGAGTTTCCCAAGACGGGCGATGCGAGGCGCTGGCTGGTGTCGAAGAACGCCAACGAGGAAGTCGAAGGTCACTACGCGCTGATGCTCGATGCCGGACGCGCCGGGGCGATGCTCAACATCGGCGGCGGACGCGAGCACGAGTACGCCGTGTGGAGCGCCGACGGATTGCTCAAGCCGGGCAAGTGGCACCACCTCGCCTTCACCTACGATTCCAGCATGCTGCGCCTGTTTGTGGACGGCACTCCTGCAGGGGAAACCGCTGTGAATCGGCCCCGCGTTCCGGGCCAGGGACCGCTGGTGCTGGGACGTCGCGCCGACCGATTCATCCATTTCAAGGGACGACTCGATGAAGCCCGGGTGTATTCCCGTGCGCTTTCGGCCGACGCACTCAAGCATCACTTCGAACATCCCGAAGCCGTGGGGACCGATCCCTCCACGGCCGCGAAGGAGCCGGTGGTCGCCCGTTGGGAATTCAATGAAATTGCCCCGGAACAACGCGAACCGCTGGAGTTCGCCACAGCGCGCGAAACCCTCTGGGAGAATCCGCAACTCTTCGGAATTCCCAAGGAACCGCGGTCGGAGTTTTCCGCAGCGCTGCGCGACGAATTAACCGCGTTGGAGCGCACGCGCGATGCCGCCAAGGCCGAGGTCAGCGATGTCGCCCCGCTCGCCCTCGCGGTCGAGGACGACAAGCCGGTCGATCTCCCCGTCCACGTGCGGGGCAGCCACCTGAATCTGGCCCGCGATCCGGTCCCGCGTGGATTCATCCGGGTCGCCTCGGCACGCAACACTCTCTCTCCGCCGCCTGATCGGAGTGGACGCTTGGAGCTCGCCCGCTGGCTCACCGACGACACGCATCCGCTGACCTCGCGAGTCATCGTGAACCGCCTCTGGCAGGCGCATTTCGGCGACGGACTCGTCCGCAGCTCCGACAACTTCGGCCTTCGCGGCGACGCCCCCACGCACCCGGAGTTGCTCGACTGGCTGGCCACCCAATTCCGCGCCTCCGGCTGGGATGTGAAGCGCATGCACCGGCTGCTCCTCACCAGCGACGCTTGGAAACAGGGCGGCGCGGGTGCGGTGTCGTCGTCGGTCCGCGAGACCGCCCTGCAACACGATCCTGAGAACCGCCTGCTGTGGCACTTCCCGCGTCAACGACTCGAAGCCGAAATGGTGCGCGACGCGCTGCTCGCCGTCTCGGGTCGACTCGACGCCGCCATGGGGGGAACTCTGGTGAATTGGAAGAACGACGACTACGCCCCCGAGGACAAGGTGTCGGCCACCTCGACGCGGCGCTCCGTGTACCTCCCCATCGTTCGCGACCGGGTGTTCGATGTGTTCACGCTCTTCGATTTTGCCAATCCCAGCGTGGGCACCGCGCGGCGCATTCCCACGGTGGTGTCGCATCAGGCCCTCTTCTTTCTCAACAGCCCGTTGGTGAAGGAATCGGCCCAATCCTGGTCCAGGCAGCTTGCCGCCTCCGCCCCGTCGAATCCCGCCGACCGCATCGCCCGCGCCTACGCACAAGCCTTCGGCCGTCCTCCGACCGCCGCTGAAACCGCCCGCGCCCTCGAATTCATCCGATCGATGTCCTCCCGCAGCGAATCCGCCGCCTGGACCGCCTGGTGCCAGATGCTGTTCGCCGCCAACGAATTCGTGTATCGGGAATGATACACACCATCCCGACCTGACCCGGCTGAACTCAAAACCACAGATGCACACAGATAAACACGGATTCGGCATCGCGCCTGCGTCAGATTCGGGCGGTCCAGAATCTGTGTTCATCCGTGTCCATCTGTGGTTGTTCTTCGGGAGCGTTTCCTAACTCTGTCAAAGCCCCATGCTTCACGACCTTCCAGTTCCGCGGTCCCGGCGACAGATGCTCCGGCAATGCTGCGCGGGGTTTGGCCAGATGGCCCTGCTCGGGCTCCTGGGTTCGCTGGAGCGCGCGGCCGCATCGGGTTCCAATTCCGGGACGCATCCGCTCGCGGCGCATCCCTCCCGGTTTCGTCCGCGGGCCAAGCGGGTGATCTTCCTGTTCATGCACGGCGGGCCGTCGCACGTGGACACGTTCGACTACAAGCCGCTGCTCATCCGCGACTCCGGCAAGCCGCTTCCCTTCGATAAACCGCGGATCCAATTCGCCAAGACGGCCAACCTTGGCCGTTCCCCTTGGGCCTTTCGCCGCTACGGGCAATCGGGGGCTTGGGTCAGTGACCTGTTTCCCAAAGTGGGTGCGTGTGCCGATGACCTGTGCTTCGTGAAGTCCGTCCACGGTACCAACGAAGCCCACGGCGGCGCGCTGCTGAAACTTCACACCGGCTCCGACACCTTCGTCCGTCCCAGCATGGGATCCTGGATCTCCTACGGTCTTGGCACGGAGAATCAGAATCTCCCCAGCTTCATCACCATCAATCCCACACTCGGACATGGCGGTGTGGGCAATTGGTCGAGCGCGTTTCTTCCCGCCGTGCATCAGGGCACGCCCATTGGCGGAGGCGTGCCGGTGGACCGGGCCACGATTCATTACCTGCACGATCCCGATTCCGATGCCGCCACGCAGCGCGCGCAGTTGGATTTGTTGGGCGAAATGAATCGCGGACACCTCGATCGCTCCGGGGCGGATCAGGCGCTCGAAGCGCGGATCGAATCCTACGAGCTCGCCTTTCGGATGCAGACCGAAGCGCCCGAAGCCATGGACCTCGGCCGCGAAACGCCCGCCACGCGCGCCCTGTACGGACTCGACGACCCCAAGACTTCATCCTTCGCCCGCCAATGCCTTCTGGCCCGCCGCTTCAGCGAACGCGGCGTGCGATTCGTCCAGGTGACTCACGGCTATTGGGATCAGCACGATGATCTCACCAAGGAACACGGACGCCTCGCGTCGGAAGTCGATCAACCCATCGCGGGACTCCTCCGCGATTTGAAGGGCCGCGGATTGCTCGATGAAACCCTGGTGCTCTGGGGCGGGGAGTTCGGTCGCTCGCCCACGCTGCAAACCAAGGATGGACGCGACCATCATCCCCATGCCTTCACCATGTGGATGGCCGGCGGCGGCGTGAAGGCGGGCACGAGCTTCGGCATCACCGACGACTACGGGTTTTACTGCCTCGATCAAAAGGTCCACGTCCACGATCTCCACGCCACCATTCTTGCGTTGCTGGGGCTCGATCACGAACAACTGACCTTCCGCAACGCCGGCCGCGACTTCCGCCTAACCGATGTTGAAGGCCGCGTCGTCCGCGAACTCATGGCCTAAGCGATGAACCGTTTTTGAAACCGCAGAGCAACGGTTAGGTGATTCACGTACTTATGAAAGCGCTATCGTACATTGTAGCGGGTCTCCTGTCGGGAGCTGCCTTCGGCTTCTTTGCTGGAGCTGTTTTTCTGGCGGGAGCAGCGAGAATTCGAAACGAGTCTTTCGATGGCATGGGGGTTATTTTTTTCGGCCTTTGCGGATCAGCCATCGGGGCCGGCGCTGGATTTATTGGTGGAGTTGCATTCGCCTGTTCGCGAGATTCGGAAAAGAAGTAGAAGAAATAACCTGGTGAGAAATTTTTTCCCCCAACCCACCGGATCGAGCCGACCGCAGCCAGCCCTTTGATCTTGGTCAGTGGGCGGTCGCCACCATCGAGGCGCGTTTCACGGCGGCAGCGAATTGGGGGCGATGTGCCAAATCGGGAGCAGCCGAAACAACGGATTGGAAACAGCCGAATGAAGGAATCGCTGGTAAATATTTTTTGGAACCGTTCGATCCATGGCCTCGTTGCCGTTCTCGGAGTCTCTGCGGTGGTTGGGGCCACGCAGGCCGAACTTCCGCAGCTCCAGCGAACCGTGCTGTCCACCAACCTCGACGAACCCATCGCCCTCGACGTCGCTGCCGACGGTCGGGTGGTGTTCGCCGAGCACCACGGAGCCATCAAGGTGTGGACCCCGGCCGATGGCACCACGCGCACCGCCGGAACACTCCGCGTGTTCACCGGACCGGAGGATGGCATCCTCGGGCTCGCCCTCGATCCGGGATTCCAGACCAACTCCTGGCTGTATCTCTACCACTCCACGCCCGGCGTGATGGAGAACCGCGTGTCGCGATTCACCCTGCGCGATGGGGCCTTCGATCCCGCTTCGCAAAAGATCCTGCTCCGCGTTCCAACCCTGATTCCGAAGCCAAACCATTCCGGCGGATGCCTGGGCTTCGACGGCGTGGGAAATCTGTACGCCTCCACCGGCGATTACACCCTGGCGGGGCAGTCCGACGGATTCGCGCCCCTCGATCGACGCCCGGGACACGAGCTCAACGACTCCGAGCGCACCGCGGGCAATACGGCGGATTACCGTGGGAAGATCCTCCGCATCCATCCCGAGCCCGATGGCACGTACACCGTTCCGCCGGGCAACCTCTTCCCGCCCGGAACCGCGAAAACGCTGCCCGAGATCTACATCATGGGCTGTCGGAATCCGTTCCGCTTCACCCTCGATTCCGTCACCGGATGGCTCTACTGGGGCGATGTCGGGCCCGACGCGCTGGGGCCGAACGACGCCCGCGGCCCGGCCGGGTTTGATGAGTTCAACGTCGCACGAACCGCCGGCAACTATGGCTGGCCGTATTTCACCGCCGACAACCGTCCGTTTCGCGCCTACGACTTCGAATCCAAAACCAGCGGCGAACCGTTTGATCCGCGACATCCGGTCAATGATTCGCCCAACAACACCGGAATCCGCGAACTCCCGCCTGCGCAGCCGGCGTTCCTCTGGTATCCGCCGGGCCCGTCCTCACGCTGGCCCGAGGTGGGTTCCGGTGCGCGGTCGGCGATGGCGGGGCCGGTGTATCATTTTCGATCCGATCTCGCCTCCGTTCGCAAGCTGCCGACGGAGTACGACGGCGCGGTGATCCTGTTCGAATGGGAACGGGGGTGGATCAAGGCCGCCTGGCTCGACGAGCGCGGCGGATTGAAGCGACTCGAAGCCATTCGAACCGCGGATCAAACCCGATTCAAACGCCCGATCTGCATGAAGTCGGGCCCTGACGGTGCTCTGTACCTGATCGAATGGGGCAGCAACTGGTCGGGCAACCGCGATGCCGCGGTCGTCCGACTCGAATCAACCACCAAACCGTGAGGTCCTGAGCTCCCGAGCTCGACGGCGCCTCAAACCTTCGGGCGAAGCTGCGGGAACAGGATCACGTCGCGAATGCTCTCCTGACCAAGGAGCATCATGCACAGGCGGTCGATACCAATTCCGATACCACCCGCCGGGGGCATGCCGTGTTCCAGGGCCGCGAGGAAATCCTCGTCGAGCTTCTGCTGCTCGCCACCGGCCTGGTGTTCCAGCGCCTCACGCTGGGCGACGGGATCGTTCTGCTCGGAATAACCGGGCGAAATCTCCTGGCCATTGATGCAGCATTCGAACACTTCGACCGACGTCGGATCGTTCGGATCCAGCTTCGCCAGCGGCACCAGCTGCTTGGGCAAATGCGTGACAAAGGTGGGCTGGATCAAAGTCGGTTCGACCAACTTCTCGAACACCGCACCGGTGACTTCGAAATCCTCGTACGCGGCCGCGATGTCGCCGCCGAGACCGAGTTGATTCACCGCCACGTTCTTCCGATCTTCGGGAGAAAGCGCGAACCAATCGGGGAACAATCCCTCGGTCATTTCGGAAACCGCCTGGCGCACCAGGTCGCGATAGCGCGGCTTATTCCAGACGTTGAGATCAATCTCGGATTCCGAATACGGACGCAGCGCGCGTTCGAGTCGGTTGAACGCCTGAATCTGCACCGGGAGCGAGGCCTGCTGATTCCAGTCCGGATGCAGCTCCTTGTACCACTGCTTGAACTCCACGCAGATCGCCCGCGCCTTGGCCACTTCGGCAAAGGTCACCGTTTCGGGGGCCAGGGTGAGAAGCGATTGAAGGAACGCGAAGCGCTCCGCCTGCTCGGCCTCAAGGCGTCCCCACAACGATCCGGGACCAAACGCCGCCTGGGGCGAATTCAGGGCGTCTTCGAGGAGCCGTCGAACCGGCTCCACCGCGAGGGTGCGTCCGAGAACCAGCTTGCCCACGACCCGCTCTGCGATGCGCTTCACCAGCGATTCCACCGTTTCCATCATGGTGGCGTAATCGCCGTAGGCCTCGTAGGCCTCGAGCATGGTGAACTCGGGGTTGTGGCGGCGCGACAGACCTTCGTTGCGGAAATTGCGGCCGATTTCGAACACCTTGTCGATGCCACCGACCAGCAGTCGCTTGAGATACAACTCCAGCGCGATGCGGAGGTAGAACTCGCACCCGAGGGCGTTGTGATGCGTCTTGAACGGCTGCGCCGCAGCACCGCCGGGGATGGCCTGCATCATCGGAGTCTCGACCTCCACGTATCCGCGCTCGTGGAAGAAGGCGCGAATCTCGCGAACGATCATCGACCGCTTGAGGAAGGTCGCCTTGACCTCATCGCTGGAGATCAGGTCGAGATAGCGCTGACGATACCGGATCTCCGGATCGGCGAGTCCCTCCCACTTGGCGGGAGGCGGGCGCAGGGCCTTGGAAAGGATGACGAACGACTCGAGCTTCACGCTCGGCTCGCCGGTCCGCGTGCGGAACAAAGTGCCTTCAGCTGCGATGAAATCCGCCAAATCCAACTGTTTGAAGATCTCAAACTGAGTCGGACCACGCTTCTCCAGCTCCTGCTTCTGGGCGTAAACTTGGATGCGTCCGGAGACGTCCTTGAGGTCGATGAATTGGCTCTTGCCCATGTCGCGATGGGCGGTGATTCGACCTGCAATAAGCACCCGATCCCCCTCTTTCAGATCTCCGCGCTCGAACATCTCTCGGGCGGCACCACATCCATGAGTCGGCTTTGCAAAATTCTTGAATGGGTCCACGCCAGCCTCGTTCAAGGCCTTCAACTTGTCGCGGCGCTGCTGGATCAGCGAATTGGTATCGTCCATACGGAAAACGGAAAAGGTGCGGATCCCGCCGTGTTCCGGCGGAAGGCCGAGTCAACCACACACCCGCGCAGAACGGCAAGCCGTTCATCCAAGAGCCCAGGACGGAAGAGTCCAAAGTCCAAAGTCCAAAGTCCATGTCCCGTGTCCCGTCCTGAAATAGGTTGTCAGGATGACGATTGAAAAACGGGCTGGGAAAGCGGTGATCCGCTACAGTGAGGCGTTCAAACTTCAGGTGGTGCGGGAGTTTGAAAGTGGGGCGTACGCGAGCGAGGCTGAAGCGCAACGGAAGTA
>CANGKZ010000051.1 GCA_947454705.1 Verrucomicrobiota bacterium | reverse complement strand
TGTGGATTCGACGGAGCAGCGTGAGAACACTCCCGCTCCCGCACCGGCAGCCCGCGAGGCGTCGGTATCCAGCTCGATCCCCACTTCGAAGCCGAACGCGGAGATTGAAACCCCGGTGCGTGTGGAATCGAAGGAGCCGCGTGAAGTGACCCGTGAGCCTGCGGTGACGCAGCCCCAGGTCGAATCGCGCGCGAAGGTGGATTCGCTCGCATCGGCTCCCGCGCCCTCTCCGCAGACGGAGACGCCGATCGCTCGAGCAGAGACTAAACCGGTTTCAGGGGAGGCGTTTGCGGAGGTTGGACCTTCGTTTGTCGCCGACTCGAAACGACCTGCAGAGCGGATCGGGGGAAGTGTCGTGGAAACCAAACGCGACGCGGTGAATTCTTCGCTTTCGGACTCGGTTTCGAGAAACGAGGTGGAGGTGAAGCTGGAGTCGCCGACGATTCAGGAGAGTGCACGTCCACGTGCCGAAGAGATCTTCAATTCTCGCGTCGAGGGACGAGTTCCTGAATTCAGTGGGGCAGCTCGCGATAACGAGCCGACGACTCACCGTGCGGCATTCACTCCTACGGTGCCTTCCTCATCCTCTTCTAATCAGGCCTCCTCACGGCCTTCCGCTGCCTCAGAATCCCTCACAGATTCCAAAGCTGCATCTGCCGAACAAGCGCCCCTCGCACTGCCTTCGAACCTCACGTTCCGCAGCACTGCATCTTCGCTTTCGACATTGAAGGAATCGGCGGGCGACGCGAAAAACTTGAGCGCGCCGATTTCGGTTTCTCCGGAAAAACTCTCCTCCGAGCTGATTCAGTCTCCGCTTTCCGAGCAGAATCCCTTGGGTGCTCCGCAGCAAGAGTCCGCAGCCCGGCCGTCCCGTCCCGAGGAGAATTCCCAACCGGAGGCGATCGTCGCACCCGAGGTTGCCTTCAACCGCGTTGAGACACCCGTCATCAAGTCCACTTCGCGCGACGCCACGCCCACGGTGGAATCCCGGGTGTCGAATGCGCAGTCTCCGAACGAGGAGAGCGAGACTGCACGTTTACAGTTGAAAGCGATTCCCACGGCTTCCGCCGCACCGACGGCCGTGAATCGCCCCGAAATCCAGGGGACGACTCCGACCCCTGCGCAGAGCCCCGAGGTCGAAGCTGAAGTGCAGTTTCAGGCCAGGATCGTCGCTCCGAGGATTTCCTCGGCTCCGGTGCCGACGCCTTCCACTTCGGAGCCGGTTGTGTCGAAACCAGATCAGGCCGATCCCATCGCTTCACCCGATGCATCGTCTGCGGCCCGGTTCCCGACGGAGTCCGTTGATGTGAAACAGCCCGCGAATCCCGCGATTCCTGCAGCGCGCACACAATCGCAGATGATTTCGAGCGCTCCGGCTTTCACGCCATCCGCCGTGGTCGAGCAGCCCGTGCTTCCCGCATCGCATCCTTCGGTGGATGCGCCGCGCGCCGAAGTTCCGCCGCAGGAACGAATCATCGTGGACTCCGGGTCTGCTTCGGTTGCTCCCAAATTCGCTCCGGAAATTTCGGTGTCCCGTGGGTCCGATGAATCCCGCCTTTCGATTCCGGGCGAATCCAAAGTCGAATCCAAGGCGGAGTTCGAAACGGGAGGCGGTGCTAATCTTGGCGCGTTTGTTGCCCAAAAGGTTCCTGCCAGGATACCGACGCCCGAATCCGGGATCGTGCCGGAGCGTGTCGCCGGGAAGGCTTCCCAGGAGCCCGTGGTGGCTGCGTACCCAGAGGCGATTTCGATGGAGTCCAAGCCGGAACGTCTCGGTGCGGACGGGCGTGAGGTTCAAGCATCGGTTCAAACCGAATCCACGGGCGAAGAAGTCCTCGTTGGCCTTCCTTCAGCTCGGCACGCCGATGCGGCACCGAAGTCGCAGAATCGCCCCGTCGTGGCCCCCCGGGACGAAGCACCCGCGAGCCGGAACGCGGTGCCGCAGTTCGCTCCGCAAGCCACGGTCGCCCCGCGTATGAATTCCGAGGTTCAGGCCCCGGTGGCGGAACGTCGACCGGACGCGAAGGTTGAATCCGCGATGACCGATCGCGCGGAATCAAATCTGCCCGCCCCGGTGGAGAGTCCGTTCCGGCGTGAGGAGACTCTGGTGCGGTTCGAAGCGGAATCAGTGATTTCGGCTCCGCAGACCGCATCGAACGTCATCTCGGAGAAGATTGTGGATCGTCCCGTCGTGTTGGGCGGCGGACGCGAATTCGAAGCACGTCCCGCCGCGTTCTCGAACGAGCCGACTCCGTTCCTCGCTTCCACACCCACGCCTCCTTCCACGGCGGATTTCGGCTCGGTCACTCGTCCGGAAGTTGCGGTGCAGAGCGCTTCGGCCAAGTCGGCGCCTGAGATGATCCGCTCGGACGTTCCGGCGAATCCGGAAATCGAAGCCCGGCCGGAAGCCTTCGAACCGCAGACTGCGTCGAACCGCCCTACCGGAAATTCCCTTCCTTCCGTGCCGAGTTCAAGCGCCGGAGTCCCGGTTGAGACCGAGGAGATGGCTTCAACCTTCGCGTTTCCGTCAGCGGAAGCGAATCGGGAGGAAAGTTCTGCTCCGTTCGAAGGTGCACCCCTGGCACGGCTGACGCCGGACATGATGGCGAATCCCGCGTTCGGAGCGATGATGCCGCTGGTACCCTCCCTCGCTCCCGCAGCGCGTGGCTCAGGCGGAATGGCGTCGCGGACGGTTGAAGGAGGTGCAATGGCTGCAGTGAGCGGAGCCGGCGTGCATTCCCCGGAATCGGCGACCGAATCAGAATCAGAAACTCGATCCGGAGCGGTTGAGGAATCCATTTCCGCACTCGTCCCCTCGTCGGAACCCGTGATGCCAAATCCGTCGGCCCAACCGGAGACTTCCGGGGAAGGCGATTCCGGCCGTGGTGATTCGAGGGATCCGCGCCGCGAGACCGGTTTGCCGGCGCAGGAATCGGAACGTTCCTTTGAAGTGCCCGTCGCTGCGATGGCACCGGTTTCGTCCGAGCCGGTGATGAAACGCGCGGCGAAACCCTCCGCAGTTCGCGTGGAGAGCGACCCGTTGGCTTCGGTGCGCTCCACCTCGAGCCGCTTCGTGGAGTCGAATCGGTCGGAATCCAAAGGTTCGGCGGCGCGTCATCCGTTGGAAACACGTGAGTTACAACTCGGCATGCCTGCTGCTTTCAGAGCTGTGGACATGGCACACGAGCCTACAACGGACAAATTTGCCGGAAACACCGCGCAAGGTTTGCCGGGTGAGACTTCCCCCCGGGGAACGTCGACACCGGAAGTGGATCGTTCCCTGAACGTGGCGGCTGCGGCGGCCAGTACGGGAGCTGTGGCCCCGTCGCGACTGGAGCTGCCAACACGGTCGGAGTCAGCCGGGGCGAGCCATGGTGATCGGGTGCAGGAGACCGTGGACCGTCTGCAGACCATGATGTCGGCGCATGCCTCATCGGTGGTGGCCGGCCATTCCGACGAGCTTCGTGCAGTGCTTCGTCCCGATTCCGGCACCGAGATTCACCTTCACGTCCGTCGCGAGGCGGACCGCATCGAGATGACGGCCCGCTGCCAGGGAAACGATGCCGCAGCGTGGCAGACCTCGTGGAGCGATCTTCAGCAGCGCATGCGCGCCCAGGGCGTGGTGTTGCAGCCCCTCGAAGTGGGAGGGCGTGGCACCGGCTCCAATACCGGATTTGGTACAGGCACCGATTCCGATCGGCCGCGCTCGCAGGGCGGGGCGTCGGGCTCCGACGACCGTGACGGCGCGCGACGCGACAGTTCATCTGGCCGTCGCCCAACTTTGGAACAAGCCCCGCAGGAAACCGTTTCCCGGCGACCCAGCCGGCGCGTGACCCCACGCGTTGCCGAATACTGGGCCTGAAGCTTTTAACCCAGGATCCACCGACCTATGCCCACCGACGCAATCAGTTCCTCCTCGGCGATCAATCCGGCGTTGACCGGTTCGTCCCGGCTTCCGACCAAGACGCTGGGGCAGGATGATTTCCTCAAGCTCCTGGTCGCTCAGATGTCGAGCCAGGATCCCCTGAATCCCCAGAAGGATACCGATTTCATCGCCCAGATGGCCCAGTTCAACACGCTGGAGCAGTCGAAGGTGATGCAGGCAGATCTCTCCGGTCTCCGCAGCGACCAGCAGCTGGCCCGTGCAGGCGCCATGCTTGGACAGACGGTCACCGTGGACCCCGGAGATGGTTCCGCTCCCGTGACAGGGGTAGTGACCTCGGTGCAGACGACCTCCGCGGGTGCGAAGCTCGTCGTCAATAGCAAGGCGTACACTCTCGACCAGGTCACCCAGGTCAGCGTCCCCGTCGGCAGCACGGTAAATCCCAGCGCGGCCAACCCCAGCGCCGCGGTTCCCAGCAGCGCAGTCCCTAGCACGGCAATCCCCAGCAGCGCAGTCCCCAGCACGGCAATCCCCTAAGGCAATTCACTTAAACTCATCAAACAAAACGCACTATGATTCCATCCCTTAACACCGGCGTGAGCGGTTTGCAGCAGTACCAGAACCGTCTCGAAGTCCTCGGCAACAACATCGCGAATGCCAACACGGTCGGCTATAAGTCCGCCCGTCTGGACTCCGCCGATACCTTCAGTCGGACCCTGTCCGCCGCCACTTCCGGCCCGATTCAGATCGGCACCGGCGTCGGCAGTGGAACCATCCGCACCAATCAGGCCGACGGCGTGCTGAGCAACACCGGCATCGAAGGCGATCTCGCCGTGTCCGGTGGTTCGGGCTATTTCCTGGTGAAGGATTCCGTGACCTCCGAGGTGTACGCCACCCGTGCGGGCGACTTCTCGCTCGATACCAGCGGCTACCTCACCGCCCCCGGCGGCCAGCGCGTGCAGGGCTTCACCGATTCCACGCTCTCGACCCGCGGCGATATCAAGATTGATGATACCGGCAAGCCCGTGGGTGCCGGCGACTTCAAGAGCTTTAGTGTCAACGCCCAGGGAACGATCACCGTTCACTTGACCGACGGTCAGAGCTTCGTGCGCGGCCAGGTGCTGCTCCAGCGCTTTGAGACGCCCGACAACCTGACCAAGGCGGGCAACAACCTGTACAGTGGTCTCGCGAATGCCGGGCCGCTCGGTGCCGGTCTCGTCTCCGGTGCGGTTCCCCCGGGCACCCTCGGGGTCGGCGACATCAAGCAGGGCGCGCTTGAGCAGTCGAACGTCGATCTCACCGGTGAATTCTCCAACATGATCATCGCTCAACGTGGCTTCCAGGCGAATGCCCGTGTGATTACGACGAGTGACGAACTCATGCAGGAAATCGTCAGCTTGAAGCGCTAATCCCTAATCTTCGCCTTCCCATGTCTGCCCCCACTCCGGAAACCGCCGCGGCGCCCGCCGCCGCGCCGGCATCGGGCGGCGCCAAGGTCTGGCTGCCGCTGGTCGCCAATCTGGTGATCATGCCCTGCGTGGCCTACGTCCTGGCGGTCTATGTGATCCTCCCAAAATTGGAGGCGCGCATGGGCCAGGAGGGCGGCGGCACCGCGAAGCCTGCCGCTGGCCACCACGCCAGCGGGAAACACGCACCCGCCAAGGAAAAGATCTCGGTCAGCCTGACCGACAAGCTGGTGGTCAATGTCTCGGGCAGCCTGGGAACCCGCTATCTGGTGGCCCGGGTGACGCTGGTGGGATCCTCGGATGAATTGAAGGAATTGGTCGAAAAGCATGATGCGCAGCTGCGCGATGCAGCCTCGAACGTACTGGCGAACAAGAGCCTTGCCGACCTGGAACGCCCCGGAGCCCGCAATATCATCAAGACGGAGCTCATGACCGCCTTCACCCCCATCCTGGGTGAAGGAGCCGTGGACGAAATCTACTTCTCGGACTTTGCGGTCCAGTAGGTCGAGTCCGCCCCCACCCCCACCCACGCCCGGAATCTGATGAACGAACCGGAATATCCAACTCCCATGGAGGAGACCACGCCCGATGCGGAATACGCTCCGCAGGTGGCGGAGGCTCTGCCCATGGCGTATCTGCCCGATGGAAGCGGCCGGCGCATGCCGGTTGCCAATGTCGTGCCGCACGATTTCCGGAATCCCGTTCACTTGGTCGCCGGCGACCTCCGCCGGTTGCGACAGCATCACGAATCCTTCGTCCTTTCGCTGGGTTCGCGTCTGTCGAACTACCTCCGATCGGAAGTGGGCATGGTGCTCTCGCAGTTCGTCACCCAGACCTACGAGGCCTTCCTTCAGGAGTTGTCGGAGCCCTGCCACGTGAGTTTGTTCAAGGTGGAACCGCTCCGCGGAACCTGCCTCGTGGATGTGCATCCGAACCTCGGCCAGATCATGGTCGAACGCCTCCTCGGCGGCGCCGGACGCATGCCGGAAATCATGCGGGACCTCAGTGAAATCGAGGTCGCGCTGCTGGACCAGGCCCTGCAGATCATCGCCGGCGAATGGTGCGGCGTGTGGTCCAAGGTGGCCGATCTCAAGGCCATCTCGCTCGGCTACGAAAGCAATCGGGCCTTCCTCAATACCGCCGCGCCCGACACGGTGCTGCTCGTGGTGGGCATCCAGACGCAGATCGGCGAATGCGCCGAGACCATCCGCATTGCCCTGCCGTATTCCTCGGTGGAACCCCTGTTTCATCGCATGAGTGCGGCCTCGGACCACATGGAGACCCCCAAGGCTCCCGAGGCCACCCCGGCCAGCCAGTGGAAGCCGGAATACGCCGAGGTTCCGATCTCGGTCTCGGCCGAGGTGCACGGACTACAACTGACGGCGCAGGAAACGGCGCAGTTGGACGTGGGCGACGTCATCGATCTCCCGCCCGATTTCAACAGCCTGCTCACCCTGAGGGTGGGGGGCGTCCCCAAATTCACCGGCAATCTCGGCAGCAGCGAGGGGCGCTGGGCCGTTCAGATCACCGGCCGGGCGCGACGCTAGGCCCCGGGCGATTGTACGATTTCACCCCCATTTTGACTCCCAACCCGCCGCTTTCATGACTCCGGACACCGCCATGCCGAATCTCGACGTCGTCCTCGACGTCCCCGTGCAACTCACCGTTCGCATCGGCACCAGCAGCCTTCCCATGCGGGAGGTGCTGCGGCTCGAATCGGGTTCCATCATCCAACTGGACCGAACCGCGGATCAGCCGGTGGACCTGTTGGTGAACTCCAAGCTGGTTGCCCGGGGTGAGGTGGTGGTGGTGGAGAACCGGTTCGGCTTCAAACTCACCGAGGTGGTCCGCAACGCCCCCGCGGCGGCGGCATAGGAGATCTTTTTTCCCGATCGGACAGGAGACGGGGGCGGAAGAACTTTCCGCCCACGTCGAAAAGGCCCAAAAATGGGCCTTTTTTCGCGCTGGCATCCCCCCTGCTTGCAGGTGGGCACGTACCATGAATGGTCCTCGTGCCTCTTTTTTGATCCGGTCGCTGCGCTCCACGGTGATGCGCTGCCTGCCGGTGCTCGCCCTCCTCCCCGCGGGCGTCCTGCTTGCCGCGGACCCCGTCGCCACGACCGCCGCAGCGGCCGCGCCCGGGGCCCCTTCGATGGCGGCTGCATCGATTCGGATGCTGGGAGGCCTGCTTGTGATCATCGGTGCGGTGATGGCCGGCGGACGCTGGCTGCGCCGCTCGCGGTTGCTCGGGAGCTGGAAGACTTCCCAGGCCCGACTCCAAATCGTTGAAACCCGCTCCGTCGGCCAGCGCCAGGCGTTGTGTCTCGTGGCCTGCGACCAGCGCGAGTGGCTCCTCGCGGTCGGCCCGGCCGGCATCCAGATGCTTGCCCCGATTCCCTCCGCGAGTCTCGGCTCGGTCTCCCGGGGTGCCTCATTTCAGGAACATCTCGACGGCGTCGCTGAATTCCCCGGCAGCGTCAATGCCTCCACTCCGGCCGTCATGCCCCTTCGTTCATGAAGCCCTCCCCCACTTTCTCCAGCCGGTTCTCCCTGTGGATCGTGCTCGTCCTCGCGATGCTCGCGTGGGGCGGGGCGACCTCCACCGCGTCCGCGCAGACGCTGAGCATCCCCGCGGTTAAACTTTCCATGGACCCGGGCAGCGTCACGCAGCCCGCGGAACTCGACAGCGCCATCAAGGTGTTGTTCGCGATGACGCTCCTGAGCCTCGCCCCGTCGATCGTGCTGCTCATGACCAGCTTCACGCGGATCGTGATCGTGCTCTCCTTCCTCCGCTCCGCGCTCTCGCTGCCAGGTACGCCGTCGAACCAGATCATCATCGGCCTCTCCCTGTTCCTCACCTTCTTCATCATGGAGCCGGTCTGGTCGCGCATCGATACCAACGCGCTCCAGCCCTACATGGAAAAACGCATCGACGGAGAGCGCGCCATGGCCGAGGCCTCGCGTCCGATCCGCGAGTTCATGCTCCGCCAGACGCGTCCCAAGGATGTGGAGCTCTTCGGGGATCTGGCCAAAATCGGCGCGACCTCGCCCGGAGACCTTCCGCTCAAGGTGTGCATTCCGGCCTTCATCATCAGCGAGCTCCGGACCGCGTTCCAAATGGGCTTCCTGCTCTTCCTGCCGTTTCTGCTGATCGAAATGGTGGTGTCCGCAGTGCTCATGAGTCTCGGCATGATGATGATGCCGCCCGCCACCGTTTCCCTTCCGCTGAAGCTGCTCCTGTTCGTCCTCGTGGATGGCTGGCAGCTGGTGGTCCGGTCGCTCGTCCTCAGCTTCGGCGGCTGATTTCGTCCCGCATCTTTTCATCCCCTTCTTTTCATGACTCCAGAACTCGCCATCGAACTCATCAAGGGCCTCATCGTCCAGGCCGTCGCGCTCGCCACGCCGCTGTTGTCCGCTGCCATGGCCGTCGGCATCGCCGTCAGCCTCTTCCAGGCGGTGACGTCCATCCATGAGCAAACGCTTTCCTTCGTCCCCAAGGCCCTCGCAGTGAGCGGGCTGCTGCTGGTGCTGCTGCCGTGGCTCACCCGGTCGATCCTCGATTTCACCCAGGCCATGCTCCAGAAGCTGCCGGAAATGGTCCGCTGATGCGGCGCTGCTTCGCTGCATGACGTGGGTGATGTGACCAGGCGACATGAATGATTTTCTGATCCATTGGTTCGTGGTGTTTGTGCGGGTGGGCGCGCTGATGGCGGTCCTGCCCGCATTCTCCATGACCAATGTCCCACCTCGCGTCCGTGTGGCGCTGGCGCTGGTGCTGTCGCTTGTCACCGGACCCATTGCCACCGGACCCACCCCCGTCGGCGACCACCGGTTCGTGGCCGCGGTGGCTGGGGAGCTCGGCGTCGGACTGATCCTGGGATTCGTCTGCCGCATGATGGTGTTCACCATCGAAGTCGCGGGCGCGCTCATCACCACGGACATCGGCTTGCAGATGTCCTCCGCCTTCAGCCCGCTGACCAACAGCGCCACCAATGTCCCCACCACGCTGCTGCAGTGGCTCGGGCTGATGCTGATGTTCGCCCTCAATCTCCACCACTGGATGATCGCCGCGATCGTGCGGAGCTACACCCTGGTGCCCATTGGCGGATTCCACGTGAGTGAGGCGCTGGCCAACGACCTGATCCGTCGCTCGAGCGTGATTTTTTCCATTGGTGTCGAGATGGCCACGCCGCTGATGGCGGTCTCGTTTGTGATCACCATGGTGTTCGCGCTCCTGAGTCGCGCCGTCCCGGCGTTGAACGTGTTCACCGACAGTTTCGCAATCCGGATTCTCACCGGACTCAGCGTGTTCGGCATGACGGTGTTTCTCACCGCGGAACACATCTCCAACCTGCTCCGCCGCCTCCCCGAGGACCTGGCGAAGGTGTCCAGCCTCATCGGAGGCACCTAACCCTCCTGAACCCGAACCTTCACGCGCATGTCTGAAGATGCAGGAGAGAAAACAGAGGCCCCATCAGCGAAAAAGCTGCGTGAGGCCGCCGATCGCGGCGACATCGCTCGCACGCCCGATCTGGAATCCGTGGCGGTGATGTTCGCCGGGCTGGGGGCGATCCGAATGTTCGGGCCCACCATGTGGACTCAGTTTTCCGAGGTCATGTCCGGCGTGCTGTACCATCTGCACGATGTGACCATCACGCGCGATTCGCTTCCCGGTCAGACCGCGCAGGCCATGCTCACCGTCACCGGTTGCGCCGGCCCGGTGGTGCTCGCCGTGGGCACCGCGGGGGCCGCGGTCAGTGCCGCGCAGAACCAGTTCAACATCGCCAGCGAGGCGCTCAGTTTGAATTGGGAGAAGTTGAATCCCGTTTCCGGCTTCACCCGCATCGCCTCCGTGCAGGGACTCGTCCCCGCACTCAACGCGGTCATCAAGCTGGCGATCATCGGGGGATTCGCCTGGTCCGAGGTGCAGGAGCTGTTGAAGGACCCGATCCTCTACACCTCCGGCGACCTCTTCCGCATCGGCCGCTTCCTCATGAGCGCCGCCGAGAGCCTGGTCACCCGCATCCTGGTGGCCCTCGCGGTGATCGCGGCGGCCGACTACGGGTACCAATTCTGGACCCGGTACAAGAAGCTCATGATGACCCGTGAGGAGGTCAAGGAAGAGAACAAGAGCTCGGAAGGCAATCCGCAGGTCAAGGCCCAGCAGCGTCGCCGCCGTCGCGCGCGGACGCAGCGCCAGATGCTTCAGGATGTGCCGACGGCGGACGTGGTGGTGACCAACCCCACGCACATCGCGGTCGCGCTCCGGTACGACCGGAAGGCGATGAAGGCTCCGATGATCATCGCCAAGGGCACCCGTTTGAACGCGCTGCGAATCCGCGAGATCGCCAAGCAGCACCAGGTCCCGATCGTGGAAAACAAACCGCTGGCCCGGCTCATGTTCAAGCACGGCCGCGTGGGCGGCGAGATCCCGGTCCAGCTGTTTGCGGCCGTCGCCGAGATCCTGGCCTTCGTCTATCGCACCAACCGGTACCGCTACTACACGGCGGGCCAATAGAACTGATTTCGTGAATCCTCCCCAAGCCACCGCAATGAGCGGCCTCATGGCCGCCATCTCCGCCCGCCTCAAGCAGAGCGATCTCTGGCTCGTGGCCGGCATGTTCGGCACGGTGATGTTGCTGGTCCTGCCGGTACCGCCATTCCTGCTGGATCTGATGCTCACGGTGAGCATCGCCGTGTCACTGCTGATCCTGCTGGTGATCCTTTACGTGCGTGAACCCGCGGAGTTCTCCGGGTTCCCGTCCCTATTGCTGTTCGTCACGCTGTTCCGACTTGCGCTCAACGTCGCCTCCACCCGGTTGATCCTGCTCGATGGCAACGCGGGTCACGTCATTGAGGCCTTCGGCACGTTCGTCGTTCGGGGCAACTACGTGGTCGGTCTCGTGGTGTTCGCCATCCTCGTGTTGATCAACTTCTCGGTCATCACCAAGGGCGCGGGCCGTATCGCGGAAGTCGCGGCGCGGTTCACCCTCGACGCCATGCCGGGCAAACAGATGGCCATCGACGCCGAACTCGGCGCAGGCGTCATCAATGAGGAACAGGCCCGCACCCGCCGCCGCAAGGTGGAGCAGGAAGCCGACTTCTACGGCGCCATGGACGGTGCCAGCAAGTTCGTCCGTGGCGATGCCATCGCGGCCGTGTTGATCACGCTGATCAACATCGTCGGCGGATTCGTCATCGGCATCGCGCAGCGCGGGATGAGTCTCACCGAATCGCTCCAACGGTATACGCTGTTGTCGATCGGCGACGGTCTCGTGTCGCAGGTGCCCGCGCTGATCATCTCGCTCGCGGCCGGTATGTTGGTCACCCGCGCCGCGTCGAAGGCCAGTCTTGGCGAGGAACTGGGCAACCAGCTCCTGTCGTATCCGCGCGCGCTCACGCTGCTCACCGTGATGATGGTGATTTTCGCCATCGTACCAGGCATGCCGATGATTCCCTTCGGCCTCATGGCGGTTGCCACCGGCTACCTGGCCAAGAAGCTGAACAAAAAACAGGCCAAGACCGGCACCGCTGCTGAACCCGCCCGCGGGGCAGGGGAGAAGGCCGCAGGAGGCGCGGCTGCCGGAGCCGGCGCGGGTGCAGCGGCGGGATCGGATAAGATCGAGTCGCTGCTCGCGGTGGATCCGCTTCAGATCGAGCTCGGATACGGACTCGTGAGCCTGGCCGACACGCGCCGCGGCGGCGATCTGCTCGAGCGCGTAACTGGCGTCCGACGCACCTTCGCCCAGGAGATCGGCATCCTCATTCCACCGATCCGCCTTCGCGACAACCTGCAGCTTGGTGCGAACGAATATCGCTTCCTGTTGAAGGGCCAGCCTGTCGCGCAGGGATCGGTGATGCCGGGATATTTCCTCGCCATGAATGCCACCAGCAGCCGCGTGCAGGTGAAGGGCATTCCGACGGTCGAGCCGGTGTTCCAACTCCCGGCCACCTGGATCGCGGAGACCGAACGCCGTGCCGCCGAAGTGAGCGGCTACAGCGTGGTGGATTCCGCCGCGGTGCTGGTCACGCACCTTTCCGAAACCGTCCGCCGCCGCTGCGCCGAGATCATCAGCCGGCAGGACGTGCAGCAGCTCCTCGACAATTTGAAGCAGACGCATTCGACGGTGGTGAATGAACTCATCCCCGCCCAGCTCACCGTCGGCCAAGTGCAGCGCGTATTGCAGAACCTGCTCACCGAGGGCGTCTCAATCCGGAACCTCTCCGGAATCCTCGAGCGCGTCAGCGACTACGCCACCATCACCAAGAATCCGGATGAACTCTCCGAGCAGGCGCGTCGTGCCGTGTGCTCGCAGATCATCAAGCCGTTCCAGGGCGACAATGGTGCCGTCTGGTGCATCCACCTCGATCCCCGGTTGGAACAACAGCTCCTGCAGGGCGTGCGGCAGTCCTCGAACGAGGTCGCGCTCCTGCTCGAACCGCGCATGGCCCGTACGGTGGTCGATAATCTTTCCAAATTGATCCAGCAGATGCTCGCCGCCGGACATCCGCCGCTGGTGCTCTGCGCACCGAACCTACGTCTCGCATTCCGCCGGTTCTTTGAGGCGACGTTCAGCGATCTTTCCGTGATTTCGTACGCCGAGGTGCCTTCCAAGGTGGAGGTCAAGAGCGCTGGTCTGCTCGCACTCCCCGAGGCCTGAGGTTTTCTCCAGAGTCCTGAGTTCATCCCATGCAACTCCATACCTTCATCGCTGATTCCGCGGCCGATGCGGTGTCCCAGGTGCGATCCCGGCTCGGGCCGGATGCCGTGGTGTTGAGCGTGCGACGCCTCTCGGTGGACGGCCTCGCGCGCATCTGGCGTCGCCCGCGCATCGAGGTGCTGGCCCACGTCCCTGAGCCGACGCCGCCTCCCGCGCCTCCGGTTCCGGTTCTGCCCAGCGCGCCAAGCCTGGCTGCCGCGGCGGCTTCCTCCGCCACCGCTGGAGGTTCCACGGTCCGTGACGAAATGTTTTCCAAACTTCGCGATGAACTCGCGGAGATCCGCAGATCCGTCGCGTGTCGCGAACCGTTTTCTGAAGGCACCGGTGGTGATGGCGTCGCGCAGGCCCCAGCGCACGGTGGCTGGCGCGCGGGCGCGGTGCTCGAGCGCGCGGGGTTGCTGCCCCGCCATGCGCATCGCGTGATGGACCAGGTGCGAAGCCGCTTCGGCGAAGTTCCCCCCGCAACGCTGCAGGAGGAATTGGAAGCCGTCGCCGAAGCGCTCGAAACGCTGATTCTCCCAAGGCTGCATCCGGCCCCGGTTTCGCCCGAGTCGGGCATTCACGTGTTCGTGGGACCTCCAGGCGTGGGCAAGACCACCTGCGTCTGCAAATGGCTCACCCAAGCCGTGCTTGTGGAGGGGCGTCCCGCCGAAGTGTGGCGCCTCGACGGTTCCACCTCCAACACCGCCGAGGTGCTCAGCGTCTACGGCGAGATCCTCTCCGTGCCGGTGTTCCGCACCCTGCCGGAGGATGCCATCGGGCTCGATCCGGGTCGGTTGGTGTTGATCGATCTCCCCGGGGGTGCGGCCGATGACGCCTCGTGGCTCGCCTCCCTCGATGCCCTGCTTCAGCGCCTCCCCTCGCCCCGGCTGCATCTGGTGCTCAACGCCTCTTACGACGCGGCAATCCTGCAGAAACAGGTGCGCGCCTTCTCCGGATTGCCCCTCGTGGACATCAGTTTCACCCACCTCGATGAGGAGACCCGGGCGGGGAAGATCTGGAATCTGTTACTAGGCACGAATTGCAGACCGGGCTTTTTGGCGGGTGGGCAGAATATTCCCGGTGACTTCGCCCGGGCCGACGCCCGGGGCCTGGTTCAGCGTCTTTTGCCCTCTGTGGGCGGCCGAACCCGCGAAAACCCCAATGAAATGATGGCTGGCAAGCCGGCTGCTGTGCCGAACCCGAAGGTGATCGAATGAAGAAATCGATGATGCTCGGCGGACTGGTTGGATTCCTCCTCGGGATGAGTCTTGCCCTGGTTCAACGCTGCCCCTGGTCGGTCGTCTTTTGGCGAGCGTCCGCGTCGGCGTTGGTCTGTGGCTTGATGCTCCGTTGGTGGATGCGCCAGTGGCTCGTCGGCTTCCGTGCAGCGCAAGAGGCCGCACGCCTTCGCCAACCGGCCAAGAATTAACCCTTTTCTGACCTATGGCCCCCCCAGCCGCTCCACCCCAAGGCCCGTTTCCAACGGCCCGAAACGTCCATCAGGCGTCGCTTCGGTACCGTCAATCCGCCATGGGTTCCTCCCAGGAATCGGAGCTCATTGAAGAAAACCTCCCGCTCGTCCGACACATCGTCGGCCGTCTCGCCCTTTCGTTGCCATCGCACATCGATGTCGACGATCTCCACAGCGCCGGCCTCGTCGGCCTGTTGAATGCTGTCCGCCAGTACGACCCCGCCGCGGGCAGCTCCTTCGGCTCGTACGCCCGCGTTCGCATCCGCGGAGAGATCTTCGATCAGCTCCGCCGCATGGATTGGGTTCCCCGATCCGTCCACGAAAAGGCGCGCAAAATCGAGTCCGTCATCGCCGAACTCGAAACCGCGAAGGGCGAACCCCCCTCCGAAGCCGAAGTCGCCCAGGCACTCGGACTCACCACCACGGCGTATCTCCGCCTGCTCGATGAAATCCGGCCGGCGACCTTTGTGTGCCTCGATGCCGTGATGAATTCGGAGGATGATCCGGACCGCACGCTTCACGAGATCGTCGCCCATCCCACGCAGGCCGATCCCTCCGAGGACACCGAGCGATCCGAAATGGCCGAGATGCTCACCGACCAGCTGGACCAACTGCCCGACATGCAGAAGAAGGTCATGGCCATGTATTACTTCGAAGACCTCCGGCTCCGGGAAATTGCCGCGGTGTTCAACGTCACCGAATCCCGAATCTGTCAGATCCACGCCCAGGCCATTCTCACGCTCCGGGCCCGACTCCGCCGATTGGTGGAAGCCTGATTTCCTCCCATGACCATTATCATTGGTTCCATTGTCGTGCTCGTCTCCGTGCTCGGAGGCTTCATGATCGCCGGTGGCAATCCGGCCGGGTTGATCCAGCCCTCTGAATTCGTGGTCATCATCGGCGCCGGTGTCGGCGCGATGATCATCATGGCCCCGAAGAAGGTGCTCATGGACACGATCGGTCAAACCCTCGGGGCGTTGAAGGGCGGCGGGGTGACCCGTGCCGGCTATGACGATCTGTTCAAGGCCCTGTACGAAGTCTTCATGCTCGCGCGTCGCAACGGCATGATCGCGCTCGAAGATCACGTCAGCAATCCGAACGGCAGTTCGATCTTCACCAAGTACCCGCTCTTCCTGAAGAACCACCACGCGGTGGAACTCCTCTGCAGCTCCATCCGCCCGCTGGTGGACGGACGCGTGAAGCCCGACCAGCTTGGCGCATTGCTTGATGCCGAATTGAATTCCTACGAAGAAGAGCATCATCAACCCGTCGAACTGCTCACCAAGGTCGGCGACTCGATGCCTGGATTCGGAATCGTGGCCGCGGTGCTCGGCATCGTGAACACCATGTCCGCGATCAACGGCCCGATCGATGAAATCGGTCACCACGTTGCAGCGGCGCTCGTCGGTACCTTCCTCGGGATCTTGATCGCGTACGGGTTCATCAGCCCGCTCGCCGGCAAGCTCACCCTGCTCGGCCAGGCGGAAATGTGTTATCTGCGTTCGATTTCCTCGTCGCTCATCGGCTTCGCGAATGGTGCGCCTCCGATGATGGCGGTGGAGATCGCGCGACGCAGTCTGCCCAGCGACATGAAGCCCGGCAGCGAGGAGTTCGAGCAAATGCTCAAGGCCGCAGCCAAGTAAGCGCGCGTTCCGGTTGCAGTCCCATTTCGACACCTCATGGCCCTAAAAAAACACGCCCACCACGGTGGCAGTTGGAAGGTCGCCTACGCCGACTTCGTGACGGCGATGATGGCGCTCTTCCTCGTGTTGTGGCTCACCTCGCAGGATCAGGCGGTGAAGGATGCCGTGGCGAAATCGTTCCGGCACAAGTTCTCCGCCATGACCCAGGGATCCATGGGCCTCATGCCCAGCAAGAAGGCGCTCGCCACCCGGCAGAACGGCGGCAATTTCGATTCTCCCGCCGCCATGGAACTCGACGTCCTCCGGCGCATCGCCCAGGACATCATCCGCACCATCCAGAGCAATCCGAACGACAAGATGACGGATACGCCGCTCAAGGTGGACGTGATCCCCGACGGGCTTCGACTCAGCCTCTTCGATCGCAATCAGAAGCCCCTGTTCGAGCGCGATTCCTCGACGCTGACACCCTACGGCGATTTCGTGTTCTCCACCCTCGCGTGGCATCTCGGCCGGTTCACCAACGACTTCGGCGTCGAACTCGAAGGCCACACCGAGACGGGCAACGCCCCGCTCAAGGACGGCCTCGACAATTGGGACATCTCCACGCAGCGCGCCAACGAGGCCCGCCGCAAACTCGTGCGACACGACGTTCCGCCCGATCAGATCCGCATGGTGTCCGGCTTCGGCGACACCGATCCCTTGCCCGGCATGAAGCCCGAGGACGAACGCAACCGCCGCGTCACCGTGCTGCTGCGGATGCGCAACGAGAAGCAAAAGTAGAAGCTGAAGCTGAAGTGAAAATCGTCCCGGCATCCACCTTCGTCCCGCTCGGCGGGCGTCCTGCAACTCCCGCCTCATCCCCGTCTCCTGGAGCCCAGGGACGCGCCTCGTTTTCCCCGCTCGCTGGCGCCGGTGCCGCTGCACCCCAGCCTGCGTTGCATTCCTCCCCCGCGTCGTCGCAGATCGAGTTTCCAAAACCCGCTGCCACGTCTCCGGCTCCCTCGCAACACGCCCCCGCGACCCTCAACGTCATCCGGGAAGGCGACCGCATCACCCACATCGAAGTTCGATGCGGCTGCGGCGAGGTGCATCGCATCGCCTGCTCGTACTGAGATCGCACCCGACGGGTCCTCCCGCGGTGCATCCAGTCGGCAAAATCCCCCCGGTGGTTCTGGCAGGATTTGCCGTGCGCGCGTTCCAAAAATGGAAAAAGCCCGCAAAACCTGAGCAAAAACGCCCGTTTTCAGCGTGGCACGGCCGGTGCTTCACCGGATGGCATGAATGTTAGCCTGTACCAGGCCGCCGCCGCGATGAACGCCCACTCGCGTTGGCAGGAGCTCATCTCCGAGAATCTCGCGGCCAGTTCCACGCCGGGATTCAAGAAGAGCAACATATCCATTTCCGCCAGCGAGTCGGGAAAATTCACCCTGCCGAGCGGGCAGAAATCCACCTACGCGTTACCCTCCGCCACCTCGGTCACGAGTTTCGTGCCGGGCGAGATCAAGGCCTCCAACGGCCGCACTGACATTGCGATCGACGGCCCGGGCATGTTCGAGATCCAGCTTCCGGACGGCTCGATGGCCTACACCCGCGACGGCGAATTCCAGGTCAACACCCAGGGTCAGCTCATGACCAAGCAGGGACACCTGGTAATGGGGCAGGGCGGACCGATCCAGCTCGATCCCCGCAATCCGGCTCCCCCCTCCGTCTCTGCTTCCGGCGAAGTCAGCCAGGGCACCGACAACAAGGGCCGCATTCACATTGTTGAATTTGCCGATCCGAAAGTCCTCCACGCTGCGGGCGGCGGATACTTCAAGCCGAACGATCCCAGCCTCGCCCCGCGCGACGTTGCGCAGCCCTCGGTGCGCCAGGGATTTCTCGAAATGTCCAACACCTCCCCGGTCACCGAAATGGCCAGCCTCATCACCGTGATGCGTTCCTTCGAGGCCAACCAGAAGGTGATCCAGATGCAGGACGAACGCATGGGCAAGGCGATCTCGGAACTCACCGCCACGTCCTGAACCCGACTGAACCCCATCCCCACCGCCCATGATCCGAGCCCTTTATTCTTCCGCTGCGGGAATGCAGTCGCAGCAGGTGAATCTCGACGTCATCGCCAACAACCTGGCGAACGTCAACACGACCGCGTTCAAGAAGAACAAGCCCGAGTTCCAGGACTTGCTCTATCAAACCAACCGCGCCCCCGGTGCCGAGCAGGGCGCCGGCAACCAGGCTCCGGTCGGTGTCCAGATCGGCCATGGCTCACGCCTCGTGGCGACCTCGAAAATCTTCACTCCCGGCGAACTCACCCAGACCGGTGAGCGACTCGATGTCGCGATCCAGGGCGACGGCTTTTTCGAAGTGCAGATGCCCGACGGCACCCGCGCTTACACCCGCGACGGCGGACTCAAGACTGCTGCCGACGGCCGCATCGTCACCAACGACGGTCTCCCGCTCCAGGGCGGCTTCCAGCCCATTGCCCCGGGCACCACCCAGATCACCATCGCTCCCACCGGTGAAGTCACCACGGTCGGATCCGCGGGACGACAGAACTTCCGCATCCAGCTCGTGCGTTTCTCCAACCCCGCCGGCCTCGAAGCCGCGGGCCGCAACCTTTACCGCGAATCCCGCTCCTCCGGTGCACCAGAATTGGGCAACCCCGGTGAAAACGGACTCGGCGAACTCCAGCAGGGCTACCTCGAACTCTCCAACGTCAAGGTGGTGGAGGAAATGGTGAACCTCATCGTCGCCCAGCGTGCGTACGAAGTGAACACCAAGGCCGTGCAGGCTGCGGATGAAATGATGCAACAGGCCAACAACCTCCGCCGGGGCTGATTCGATCTGACCCCGCCGGCCCACTCCCCCTTGTCGATGATCCTTCACCTCCTTCCTTTGATTTCGCGGACTTTCCGGCGCGCAGCGCTGGGGGTCCTCGCCGTCCGCGGTGCGATCGCGCTGACGGCGGGCGAGGTTGCGGCTCCTTCCACCGCGCCTCTCCCGTCGTCCGCGTGGACGCTTCGGCCCCTCGCCTCCTCCGGCACCGCCGGGGTGATGCTCTCCGACCTCGTGGACTTCGGCAGCTCCACCAACTTCGCCGCGCTGTCCTCGCTCCGGATCACCAACGCGCCGACCGTCGGACACGCCACGGCCATCAGCCGTGCGTTCATTGAATCGATTCTCCGTCAGCGCGTCGCCGCTCCGCCGCAGCCCCGCTGGGAAGGCGCTGCCGAATGCAGTGTCTCCCGTCGCTCGCGTCCGCTCGAGGAAACCGAAGTGCTCGAACGCCTCACCGCCGCCATGCAAAAGGCCTACGTGGGCGACCGCGGTGAACTCGAACTCATTCCCACCCGCCCGTGGGTCACGCCGGTGATTGCCGACGAACCGGGCACCCTGCGCGTCGTGGAATTTCCCGCCAGTGGACTCTCCGCCTCCTTCATCGTCCGCTTTGAACTTAAGGCCGGACGCGAAATCCTCGGCAGCTGGCAGATCCCGCTTCAGGCCCGTGTCTGGCGCGAGCTGTACATCGCCACCAGCTCGATTCCGCGCGGCACCAGCCTCACCGATGCGCCCTGGGCGCGAGAACGTCGCGATGTGCTTTCCATCCGCGATGCCGTCGGAGCGCTCCCCCCGGATGCCTCAGGATTGGAACTCGGCGAATCGCTCCTCCCTGGATCGGTCCTCACCGCCCGCATGATCCGGCAGCGCCCCGTTATCGCCCGCGGGCGCCTGGTCGAAGCCCTTGTTCAAGAAGGCGGACTCACCATCTCCGTCCGCGCGCTGGCTCTCGAAGACGGTCTCCCCGGCCAGACCATCCGCGTCCGCAATCCCCACTCTCAAAAGGAATTCAACGGAAAGGTTCAAAATGCAGACACTGTCATCGTCACGCTCTGATCTCACCCGCGCCGCGCTCGCCGTCGGCACCGCCTTTGTGATCACGCTCGCCGCTCCGGCGGTCGGCGACTCGCTGTGGCACGATGCCTCGAGCCGCTCGATCATTTCCGACGTCCGCGCCCGCAACGTCGGTGACATCCTCACCATCCTCGTGCAGGAGAGCAACACGGCCAGCAAGGACAACAGCACCTCCACGTCCAAAAAGACCGGCATCGACAGCTCCATCAGCAGCTTCCTCTTCGGAGCCGCGCAGGACAAATTCCTGACCAAGGGCGGCCAGTATCCCGCGCTCAAGGTGAATGGCAGCAGCTCCTACGACGGCGGCGGCAAGATCAGCAATTCCGAAACCATCACCGCCCGCATCTCTGTGCGCGTCGTGGACGTGATGCCCAACGGCAACCTCGTGATCGAGGGCAGCCGCAAGACCTCCTTCGCCGGAGAAACCCAGGACGCAATCCTCCGCGGCGTGGTCCGCTCCGACGACGTCGCCGCGAACAACACCGTGTTCAGCTACAACATCGCCGACGCCACCATCCGCTACATCTCCAAGGGCGCCGTCTCCGACTCCCAGGGCAAGGGCTGGTTCCACAAGGCCTGGGACAAGGTCGCTCCCTTCTGATTCCGACCGCCCTTTTTTCCTCACGTCCGAACTTCTGATCCCATGCGCCTTCGACTCCTCGTCTCCGTTCTGCTGACCCTGTTGCTGGGACCGCTTCCCGCTGCCCACGCCATCGGCTCACGCATCAAGGACCTGGCCATGTTTGCCGGCGCTCGGGACAACCAGTTGTTCGGCTACGGACTCGTCACCGGTCTCGCCAACGACGGCGACAAGGACCAGGTGTACACCGTGCGAAGCGTGGCCAACATGCTTCAACGCTTCGGCATCAATGTTCCCTCGACCACCGTGTCGTCGAAGAACGTCGCCGTGGTGATGGTTACCGCCGACATCAAGGCGTTTGCCAAAAATGGTTCACGCATGGATGTCACCGTCGCCTCCATGGGCGATGCCAAGAGCCTCCAGGGCGGCGTGCTGTTGCAAACCCCGCTCATCGGCTCCGATGGCAAGGTGTACGCGGTCGCGCAGGGACCGCTCGCGGTCGGCGGCTTCATCGGAGGCAGCGCCGGTTCGGGCGGTGCCACCGTGCAGAAGAATCACCCCACCGTGGCGCAGATCCCCGGCGGGGCGCTGGTTGAAAAAGAGATTCCCGCGGAGATCGTTCGCGACCGCCACCTCGAACTGCTCCTGCGCGATGCCGACTTCACCTCCGCCGCGCGAATGGCCGCATCGATCAACCAGGTCTTCCCCGGCAGCGCCGAAGCCATGGATGCCATGACCGTCCGGGTCCGCGTTCCCGAAGGCGAGGAACGTTCGCCGGTCCGCTTCATCTCCCGCGTCGAAAGCATCGAGGTCGATCCCGACATCCCGGCCCGCATCATCATCAACGAACGCACGGGAACCATCGTCGCCACCTCGCGCATCAAGGTCGCCGCCTGCGCCGTGTCGCACGGCGAACTCACCATCACCGTCGCCTCGTCCACCGATGTGTCGCAACCCGCCCCGATGAGCCAGACCGGCAACACGGTCGCGGCCCCGAGGACCGACACCAAGGTCAGCGAAGCCAAGGGACGCCTCATCATCCTCACGGAAATGCCCACGGTTGAACGCGTCGCCACGGGCCTGAACGCGATCGGCGTCACACCGCGTGACATGATGGCGATCTTCCAATCCATGAAACAGGCCGGCGCCCTGCAGGCCGAACTCATCCTCCGCTGATGCCGATCGAATTCCAACCGATGCCCCTCGACCGCGCAGTGTCCGTCCGGGACCTGCCGCTCGACCGTCTGGCCCACAGCTCGACGATTCCGGCCGAGGACAAGGTCAAGGAAGTGTCGCGTCAGTTTGAGTCGATCCTGCTCCGGCAGATTCTTTCCGAAGCGCAAAAACCGCATTTCAAGACGTCCCTCGGCCAGTCCGGGGCCTCTGCGGGCATTTACCAGGATCTCATGAACTCCCAGATGGCTGATCAAATCAGCAGTCAGGGCGGGCTTGGGTTCTCGCATGTGCTCCAGGCGCAGCTCGGTCGTGAGCTGGGCGTCAACCATTCCGAGACTGAGGACGCACCGTGAACGAGACTCTATCCAATCTGATTGAGGCCCTCCGCGACGAGCTGAAGGAGTACGGCGAGCTGCTCGCGCTTCTCGACCAGCAGCAGGGGCTCATTGTGCAGCGTGCCAGCGAGGATCTCCTCGGCTGTGTCGCTCGCATCGAGGCGGAGACCGAAACACTCCACGAACTGCGCGAGCGCCGGGACCGCCTGCGCTGCTGCCTCGCGCTTGAGCTTGGCTGTTCGCCTTCGTGTCCCTTCACCGAGCTCATCGGCCTTGCCCCCGGCGATTACCGCGGATTGCTCCAGGCGCTGGTCGATGAAAACAACCAGCTCCTTTATCGCGTCCAGCAGCGCACGCGGCAGAATCACCTGCTGCTCACCCGTTCCATGGACCTTATGCAGCGGTTGATCCGCTCGCTCTCGCCCGACTCCGCCAGCAGCGGGGCCGTTTACAGCTCCAATGGTGTCCGGCCCGGTTTCGCTCTGCCGTGTCGCGGGATCTACGAGGCCGTCGGCTGACTCCACCCCAGACCCCGATCCAACCATGCTGGGACTCTTCGCCACTCTGAACCTGGGTCAACGCGCCCTTCTGGCCAATCAACAGGCCATCGAAGTCGCGGGACACAACATCGCGAACGTCAACAACGCCGGCTACGCCCGCCAGCGCGTGTCGCTCCAGACGAGTTCGCCGATCCAGACTTCGGAAGGCGCCGTCGGCAGCGGAGTGTACGTCGCCCGGATCTCCTCGATCCGAGATCAGATCCTCGATGGTGAGATCGTGACCGAATCCGCCAACACGGGCTCGCTCACCGCGCAACAGGACGCCCTTCAGACCGCGCAATCCGCACTCGGCGAACAGCTCGATTCCCTCGGCACTCCCACCGCCGGCATTGCGGCGCGTCTCTCCGGATTCTTCAACTCCTGGCAGGCCCTGGCCGCCGATCCAAGCAACCTCGCCGCCCGCCAGACCGTCGTCCAGAACGCCGCCAGCCTCGCCAACACCTTTCAAGCTGTTGATGCGCGCCTCGGCTCCCTCCGGTCCGATCTCAACACGCAGCTCGGCAATGACGTCAGCTCGGCCAACGACCTCCTGGCCGACATCGCCAAGCTCAACCGGCAGATCGAGAACGCCGAATCCGGATCCTCCGGCAACGCCAACGACCTCCGCGACGCCCGCCAGCAGAAGCTCGAGGAACTCGGAACGCTGGTGAAGTTTGACACCTCCACCGGAATCTCCGGCGGCGTGAACATCAGCGTGGGCGGAGTCGCCCTCGTCACCGAGACCTCGGTCACCGACCGCTTTCAAGTGTACGATCCCGGCTCCGGCATGAACCTGCTCCGGGCCGAGATTGCGGGAACTTCCCTCAACCCGACCTCCGGCCGCTTCGCCGGGACCATCACCGCCCGCGATGGTGCCATCGCCGATCTCCGCAGCTCGGTGAATGCCATCGCCTCCGGCCTGATCAATCAGGTCAACACCCTCCATGGGCCGGGATTTGCGCTCGACGGCAGCACCGGTGCGCCGTTCTTCAGCGGATCCACCGCGGTGGACATCCGGGTGAATCCCGCACTCGCCGCCAATCCCGCCCTGGTCCAGGCCTCCGGAACCTCCGGCGCCGCCGGCGACAATCAGGTGGCCCGCTCCATTGCGTCCCTCGCCGACCAGGCGCAGGCCTCGCTCGGATCTATCACGTTCGGTCAGCGCTACTCGGCCGCCGTGGGCGGCATCGGCAGCTCCCTGCAGTCGGTCTCCCAAAATCTCGCGGATCAGAAAACCGTCACCAACCTGCTCACCCAGCAACGCAGCTCGGTCAGTGGCGTGTCGATGGATGAGGAACTCTCCGATCTGACCCGTTACCAGAAGGCCTACGAAGCCTCCGCGCGCGTGATGTCCACCGTGGCCACCATGCTCGACACCGTCATCAACCTCGGACGCTAACACTCATGAGGGTCAGCTTTAACGCACTCAGCGACACGGTCATTGGCCAGCTCGGCGATATCGGTTCCGCCCAGGTCCGCCTTCAGCGTCAGGCCGCGTCCGGACAACGCATCGCCTCCGCCGATCAGGATCCGCTCGGAGCCCAGCGTCTGCTCGATTCCCGCGCCGAGACCGAACAGCTCGCGCAGTTCGCGAAGAACATCTCCCGCCAGCGCGACGTCGCCACCGTCACTCAGGGGACCATTCAATCCCTGCAAACAGTGGCCGACCGCGCTGGAGAAATCGCCACCCGTGCCGTGGGATTGAATGCCTCGCAGGATCTTTCCCAGTACGCCACCGAAGTGAACCAGCTGCTGGAACAGGCGCTCAACACGGCGAACAGAAAGTACGGCGACGGCTACCTGCTCTCGGGAACCAACACCCGCCAGGCACCCTTCGCCGCCACCCGCGACTCCTCGGGACAAATCACCGGCATCACCTACCAGGGCAACAACGGCACCGGCGACGTGGACATCGCCCAGGGCGAATCCATCGATGTCCGCATCCCCGGAAGCAACAGCACCGGAAGCGGAACCACCGGACTTCTGGCCGACACCCGGACCGGGGCCGACCTCTTCGCGCACCTCATCACGCTCCGCGACCACCTGCGTTCCGGGGATGTTACGTCGATCAATTCCACCGACGCCGGACGCCTCGTTGCCGATGGGAATCATCTCATCGATCAACTCGGCATGAACGCCGCGACCATCGCCCGCCTCGACACCGCCACCAGCGCCAACGCGAGCCGCTCCGCCTCCGTCGCGCAGCGCACGTCGTCCATCACCGATGTCGATCTCGCGGAAACACTGACCGATCTCACGCGGACCCAGACCGCCTATCAGGTCGCCCTGCAAACCGGGGCCAAGATCCTGAATCTTTCCCTCATGGATTACCTTCACTGATCCGGTACTCCCCTCACACACATGAACCCCTGGCCACGCATCCCCCATGACGCCCGGAACCCGCTTCCGGAAGGCATGAATCATAAATGGTACGCGGCCTGCTTCACATCCCACACATGATCGATACCCTATCCGAACCGGCAATGACTGCCGCTCCCCGCGTCACCGAGGTGCCGGTGCGACTGCCCGAGGGTCTGCTCGGCTTCGAGAAATACACCGACTGGGTGTTGATCTCCGTGCCCGACGAGGCGCCCTTCCAGTGGCTCCAGGTCGCCGGCAATCCGCGCCTCGCCTTCGTGGTGATCGCGCCCGAGGAGATCACCCGCACCTACTTGCCCGACCTCGCGCCGGACGACGTGGAGCGGATCGGACTCGAATCCGCCGAGGACGCGATGCTGCTCAACATCGTCACCGTGCGCGCGCACGGGAAGTCCACCGTCAATCTCAAGGGCCCGATCGTGATCAACCGGCACACCATGACGGGCAAACAAATGATCCCGTTGAACGCGCTTGGACTTGACCTTCAGCACCCACTCCCTGTGGGATCGTGAGGCATGCTCATCCTTTCACGAAAGCCCGGCGAAAGCCTGATCATCGATGGCCGCATCACGGTCAAGGTGGTCCGTCTTGACGGGGACGTCGTCAAACTCGGCATCGAGGCGCCGGGAGACGTTCCAGTCCATCGAGAGGAAGTGTATCTCGAAATCCAGCGCAACAACCAGCAGGCCCTCGCGCCCGGCCGGATTCCGCTGCCCCGCCTTCCTGCGAAACCCGCCCTCCCGGATCGCAACTCCGGAGTCCCACCCCAACCCCCCATCCCGCTCTCCCATGCTCGTTGAATCACGCGGCTCCTCCGTTTCGTTTCCGACGCCCGCTGCGACCGTCCGTCCCGCGGCCCGTCCCGCCGACGGCTCCGCAGCGCTCACCGCACCTGCTGAAGTGGTTGGCGCGCTCAACGCCCTGCAGGTTCCCGAGCTCGCCGCATCGGCCATCGCGCGCATGATCGCCGATCCCGAATCCGCCATCGCGGCCTTCGCCACCCTCGATCCCGACCGCACCGCGCGCCTGCTCGCCGCCTGATTCCGAATCCTCTCGCGTGCCCGACTGCACGCCCGCACGCCCGCAGGCGTCGCTGAACACGGGTCCCATTCCTCACCGGAAGGGACCCGTTTCGTTTTAGATACACGTCTTCCGGAGCCCGTTGAACCGGGTCTGAAACCGCGCTGGCATACCGGTTGCTTGAAGGGGTTGGACATGGATTCAACCGCCCAAAAACGGTCCTTTTTCGGGAATCCGGCAACATTCTGCCGGGTGGCTTCGGCCCGTCCGGGCACTCTTTGCCGGACGACTTACCCAAAGGCCTGGGCCGCGGTTCGGATCCTCAACCGGAGGATGTCATGGTATTGAGCGCGGATTATCTGGTCGTGGGCTCTGGCCTCACCGGCGGCACCATTGCGCGGTGCCTCCAGGATGCCGGATGCGAGGTGTTGATTCTGGAGCGGCGCAGTCATGTCGGTGGCAACGTCCACGACCACGCGCACCCCAGCGGCATTCGCGTCCACACCTACGGCCCCCACTACTTTCGCACCGGCTCCGAGCGCATCTGGGAGTTCGTCAATCGCTTCGCCTCCTTCTTCCCCTACGAGGCGGTGCTCAAGACCTGGGTCGATGGCCACAACGAGAACTGGCCCGTCGCCGGCAGCTACATTCGCCGAACCATCGGCGAATCCTGGCAGCCCGCATTCCAGGGAGCGCCGACCAATTTTGAGGAAGCCTCGCTCTCCATGATGCCGCGGCCCATCTACGAGAAATTCGTGAAGGGCTATTCCGAGAAGCAATGGGGCGTCTCCGCACGCAGCCTCTCGCCCACCCTCGCACGACGCTTCGATGTGCGGCTCGACGACGAACCCCGTCTCATGCGCCACAAGTACCAGGGCCTTCCGATCGAGGGCTACGCCGACTTCACGCGCAACCTCATCCAGGGCGTCCCCGTGGTCACCGGATGCGACTACCTGAAAAACCGCACCGCCTTCCGCGCCCGCAAGCAGCTCATCTTCACCGGACCCATCGATGAGTTCTTCGACTACGATCTCGGCCGCCTCGTTTACCGCGGACAACAGCGCGTTCACGAATACCTACCCGACATCGCCTACGCGCAGCCCTGCGGACAGGTGAACAATCCCGATCCGGCCAACGGCCCCCACATCCGCACCCTGGAGTGGAAGCACATGATGCCCCACACCTTCGCGCATCAAATTCGGGGCACGCTGCTCACCCGCGAGATCACCACCACGCCCACCGACAGCGACCGCTACGAGTATCCGTTCCCCGACTCCGCCAATCAGGCGCTCTACGAAGCCTACCGCCAGCGCGCCGCGGCGTTGTCCGGCGTCATGATCTGCGGCCGCCTCGGCGAGTACCGCTACTACGACATGGACCAGGCCATCGCCCGCGCCCTCACCCTCGCGGAACGCGTGCTCGAGGAACAACAAACCACCTGCTGAACGACCATGAGCTTCTACCCTCCCGACGCCGCGCGGACGCCTTCGCTGCCCCGCATCGCGGTCGTCATTCCGGTGCACAACGAGGAAGCCATCCTCGCCGCGTGCCTCCGCTCCGTGCTCGACCACACCCAGTATCCGAACTGGGAAGTCATCGTGGTGGATGACGGCTCCACCGACGGCACCGCCGCCGTCCTCAAACAATTTCCCACCGTCCGCGTCCTCCGACAGGCACGCGGCGGCGTGGCGCGCGCCCTCAATGCAGGGTTCGCCGCAGCCGGTGAGGCCGATGTCGTCCGCCTCCACGCCGACGTGCTTGTGGACACGCCCGATTGGCTCCAGCGGTTCGTCGCCGCGGCCCAGGAACGTCCCTCCGCCGGCGTCATCGGCGCACGACTCGTGTTCCCCGACGGACGCGTCCAAACCGAGGGACGCAACATCATCACCGGCGTGGGCATGCATCCGCTGCACCGCGAACGCAGCGCCTTTGCCGTCGAATCCGGCGGCGGTGCCGTGCGTGAAGTGGACACCGTGTCCGGCGCACTTGCGTACTACCGTCGTGCCGCCCTCCAGGCCACCGGCGGACTCGACCCCGCGTTCGGTCCCGCGTGGATGGACGATGACGACTTCTGCATCGCCGCCCGATTTCACCGCTTCAAGGTCTTCGTCCACACCGGCATCACCGGCGTGCACCACACCAACACTTGGGCCCCGACCAGCATCAACATGGTCGGTGAAGCCGAGCCGCTGATCCGCGCCGTCACCTGGCAGGCCCGCGAAGCCGCGCTCAAGACCAAGGCCCCGCATTGGGAAAAGAAGTGGGGATGGGATCCCTTCCAGCCCGACCTCAACGAGATCCGCCGTCTCTACTCGAACACCGAGATCTGCTGGCAGATCGGCGAGCCCACGCGCTATCGCCCGTCGTCCGAGACTCCCACCGTCGATTGCTGCCTCGTCACCTGGAACACCCTTCCACTCCTGCGTCGCTGCCTCGAAAGCCTCGCCCTCACCGATTACCCGAAGGACCGCATCCGCGTCTTCATCGCCGACAACGCCAGCACCGACGGCACCGGCGAATACCTCGCGGAACTGCAAAAGACCTATCCGTACCCGCTCGAAGTCTCGCGCCTCGAAGTGAACACCGGCGCAGCGGTCGGGTTGAACTGGGCAGTCAGCCGGGGCCGTGGCGAACTCGTTGCGCGACTCGACGACGACATCATCCTCCCGCCCGACTGGCTGAAGGTGATGGTGAATGATTTCGCTGCACGCCCCTTCGCCGGCTGCATCGGACCCAAGATCCTCAACGACGATGCCCACCGCAGCATCCAGTGCGGACCCTACCGGCATTTCCCCGGACTCTTCGGCCACGAGGACGAAGCCGATCTCGGCCAGGCCGATTATCTCGCCCGTGCCATTCACGTGCGCGGATGCTGCAATCTTTACCGGCGCGATGTCTTCGCCCGCTGCGGACTCTTCGATGTTCGTTACAGCCCGAGCCAGTTCGATGATCCCGATCATCACATCGCCCTCGCCAATGCAGGGTACGAAGTCCTCTACGAAGGCCGCGTCGGCGTCGTCCACAAGCTGAACAACGGCCTCGCCCGCTCCCGCGCCGCAATCTCGAATCAGCAGGGCAACGGCGGAAAAATGTACGGCAAGTGGGGCTCCGATATTTTCGAAGTGCTCGAACGCTCCCTCGAACTTTCGCGCGAGGGACGCATCCTTCCCGACACCGGGGACACCACCCCGCTCCTCGCCGGCGCTCCTGCACCGGGAGATTTCCCGCGGACCCTTCCCGTTCCGTCGCCCGCCACCGCCGCGCCATCGATCGCCATCTACGATTCCATCATCCGTCGCGCCGCCAGTCCCGAGGTGCACGTCGTGGTGGAGGAATACTTGAAAATCGCCGCCACCCAGTCGCGCGACGGCAAGCCGCGTCACGCGGCCGACACGCTTCACTCCGCGTTCAATCTCGCCCCCGGGAACCTGCACGCCTTCCAGTCCCTCGCACGCGTCTATCTGGATCTCGGACAACCCAAGTCGTCCGCATCCATCGCTCGCCGCGGCCTCATGCGGTATCCCGCCGATCCCGAACTTCAAAAGCTCGCCGCGACTCAACCCGCCACGACGGAGTCGAAATCCGAACCCGTCCAGACCAATCGCCCGAACGACCGCTCCGATCACATTGGTGAGGAATCCGTGTCCGTCGCCCAACGCAGCGCCTCGCGCACCGCGCCGCGGTTGCGGGTGCTGATGGTGAATTCCTTCGAGTCGCGCGTCGCCGGCGGGGACATGCACCAGATCAAAAAGTCGCGGCAGTATCTCCAGGAGCTCGGCGTCGAAGTGGACGTCTGCTGCACCCCGCGGCCGGATCCTCGCGGATACGACCTCGTCCACGTCTGGAATCTCTGGTTCCCGCACCAGACCCTTCCGCAGATCAAGGCCATCCGCGCCCTCGCGCCAGACGTTCCCATCGTGCTCTCCACGATCTATTGGGACATGTCGGAAAAAGCCTGGGCCGAAGGCGCCGTACCGCACGTGTTCTCCGCCTCGCAGCCCGAGGCCATCGAGAAGGGCCTGGTCCAACTCGCCCAAGACCGCCTGCTCGTCAACGGACACAAACGCTCCCGCCCCGCCGAGCCGAACTACCACGGCTACGAGGCCTATCAGCGACAGATCCTCGAACGCGTGGACCACCTCCTTCCGCAGAGCGAAGCCGAGATGGTCAACCTGCAGAAGACCCTCGGCGTCTCGCTGCCCCACACCGTGGTGTTCAACGCCGCGGAAACGCGCGTGTTCGACATGGCCACGCCGGACTGGTTCGTCGACACCTACAAGGTCCGCGACTTCGTGCTCACCGTCGGTCTCGTCGAAGTCCGCAAGAACCAGCTCATGCTGCTTCACGCGTTGCGCGACACCGGGCTCCCCGTGGTGGTGGTTGGCCGCAACTACGACCGCGCCTACCTGCGGATGTGTCAAAAGCACGCCCCGCGCGGAACGCTGTTCATTGAGCACCTCTCGCACGAAAAGCTCGCCTCCGCCTATCGCGCCGCACGCGTCCACGCTCTTCCCAGTTGGATGGAATGCGCCGCGTTTGTGAACATTGAAGCCGCCCTCTCCGGATGCTCCCTCGCGGTCAGCAACCGCACCTCCGAACGCGAGTACTTCGGCAACGACGCGTACTACTGCGATCCGGCCGATGTGAACTCGATCCGCGAATCGGTGGTCTCCGCGCACAAGAACTACGCCGCCGATTCCGCCAAGCGCGCCCGCCTCGGCGAACTCTTCCGTCACACCCACACCTGGCGCGCCGCCGCCGAGCAGACCCTCGCCGGATACGAGAAAGCCCTCGTCGCCCGCGGACGCACGCTGCGCCCGGCCGTGACCGTTCACGACGAGTTGCCTGTATCAGAATTGAAACCCACCTCCGGGGTCGCCCCGCGTGTGTCGATCGTCATCCCGGTGTTCAACCGCGTCGATCTCACCCGCCAGTGCCTCGCCGCCCTCGAGGCCAACACCCCCGCCGGACAGTACGAGGTCGTGGTGGTGGACAACGCCTCGTCCGATGGCACCGCGGAATTCCTCGCCGCCCAGCAGGCGGTGAAGCCGTGGCTCAAGGTGTGTACCAATTCTGAGAACGCCGGATTCTCCCGCGCCTGCAACCAGGGTGCGGCGGCGGCGTTGGGACGCGAGATCCTGTTCCTCAACAACGACACCGAACCGCGCGCCGGCTGGCTCGAGGCGATGACCTCCACGCTCGATGCCGATCCGTCCGTGGTGGCCGTCGGTTCGAAGCTGCTCTTTCCCGACGAAACCGTGCAGCACGCGGGCGTGGCCCTGTTCGACGACCGTCAGCAGCCCGATCCGCTCCTCGCACGACACATCTACTACAAGCGCAAGTCCGAGGATCCCGCGGTGAATGTCGCGATGGAATACCAGGCCCTCACCGCGGCTTGTGTTCTCATCCGACGCGAAGCCTTCGAGACCGCGCGCGGATTCGATGAAGGTTACTGGAACGGATACGAGGACATCGACCTCTGCCTGCGCCTCGGCGCTGCCGGTGCTCGCCTCGTGTACCAGCCGAAGAGCGTGGTGGTGCACCACGAGTCGCAGAGCGGACCCGAACGCTTCCGCGCCGCGGCGGCCAATGTGGCCCGACTGCACGCCCGCTGGGTGGGAACGGTTCAGCCCGACTTCATCACCGAAAAGGACGGATCCCTCCGCGTCGCCCCGACCTCGCGCATCCGCCCCTACGTCGCCGAAGCCGCAGTCCGCGCGCCCAAGGTGTCGATGATCCTGCTCGTCCTCAATCAGCTCGATCACACCCGCCGCTGCCTCGAAAGCATCGAACGCCACACCCCCGAGTCGCACGAAGTGATCCTGGTGGACAACGGATCCGGACCCGAGACCGCGAAGTACCTGCGCGACTACGCGGCCACAAAGCCCGGAGTGCGCCTGATCACCAACGCCGAAAACCGCGGCTTCTCCGCCGGCAACAACCAGGGCCTCGCCGTGGCGCGCGGTGAGTTTGTGATGCTGTTGAACAACGACACGGTGGTCACCGAGGGCTGGCTCACCCGCATGCTGGCCGTGTTTGAGCGGCATCCGGAGACCGGCATCGTCGGACCCGTGTCCAACCGCGTCGCCGGGCCGCAGCTCGTCTCGCCCGTGGATTACACCGATCTCGACGGACTTCCCGCCTTCGCTGCGAAGTGGTCGCGCGAACACGCAGGCCGCAGCGAGAAGCTCAGCCGCGTCATCGGCTTCTGCCTGCTGGCGCGTCGCGCGGTCATTGATCGCATTGGTGGACTCGATGAGCGCTTCGGCAGCGGCAATTTCGAGGACGACGATTTCTGCCTCCGCGCCGGCGTGGCCGGTTTCGAGATCCGCATCGCCCGCGATTCCTTCGTGCACCACGTGGGAGGACAAACCTTCCAAGGCGCAGGAATCGACTACACCGCGAGCATGCGTCGCAACTGGGAAGTGTTCCGCAAGAAGTGGGCGTTGCCCGCGGAATTCCCGGGAGAAAAGGGCTATGCCGTCCCGCGCCGACTGGCCGATGGCGAGCGGCTCAAGATTGATTTGGAATTTTGTGAACCCGGCGCGACGTGTGAGGCGTCGTCCGGATCTCAAAACCGGAGCACATCCGGACCACCGGCGGTCGCCTCGATCGGCTCGCTGGACCAGGCCTTGGCTTGCCGAGAGGAGGGCAATCCGTTGGGGGTCTGGTCTGCGGCCATCGAGGCGATCCGCCTTCGTCCCTTCCATCCCGACGCGTACCTGCTGATGGCCAACGTCGCCCGCACTGCCGGTGACGAAGTGGCCGCCGTGCGCGCCCATAAACGCGCCGCCGCGATGGCCCCCGGCTGCTCCGCGGTGAAGCAACTCGGCAACGCACTCAAGTCCCGCAAGGAACACCCCAAGACCGATCTCGCCTGGCCCGCCCTCCCGGAAACCCCGGTGGAACCGCGCCTGACCGTGTGTCTCATCGCGAAGAACGAGGAGAAGTTCCTCGCCCGCTGTTTGAAATCGGTGCGCGAAGTCGCCACGCAAATCATCGTGGTCGATACCGGATCCACCGATCGCACCGTGGAGATTGCCCATGAACACGGGGCCGAAGTGCACGCCTTCACCTGGTGCGACGACTTCAGCGCCGCCCGCAATGAATCTCTGCTCCACGCCCGCGGGGAATGGATCCTGATCCTCGATGCCGATGAAGAACTCTCCACCGCCCACGTGCAAAAGCTGCGTTCGCATCTGCGCACCCCCGGCGTGCTGGGATTCCGTCTGCCGTTGAAGGAATCGACTCTCGGCGACGGCGCGCTGGCCTATGTCCCGCGTCTCTTCCGCAACGCGCCGGGAATTCAATTCCACGGACGCGTCCACGAGGAAGCTTTCTCCGAAGTGGAACGGCTCGGAAAATCCTGGGGCATGGAGCATCGACGCGGCGAAGCGCTCCTCATCCATCACGGCTACGCGCCGGAAGTGGTGGCCGAGCGCAACAAGAAGTCGCGCAACCTGCGCCTGCTCCGACTCGGGATCGCCGAGCATCCGCAGAATCTCAATTATCGAACGCAGCTCGGACTGGAACTCGTCCGCTCCGGCGAACGCGAAGCCGGCCTGCGCGAGTACGCCCGCGCGCTCGCCCAGGCGGGAGCCGCACCCAGCGGAAGCCTCACGCCCGAAGCCCGCGAGGCGCTGCTCACCCAGTACAGCACCTATCTGCTGCAGGCGGGTCGATGGCCCGAAGTGGTGGAAGTGCTGCGGTCGCCCCTGGCCGCCTCGGGACGCCTCACCGCCGGACAATTGCTCAATCGGGGTACGGCGTTGATCCGCATGCGCTGCCACGCCGAGGCCGCACGCGACCTGCGCGAAGCCATCTCACGGGCCGGGGAGACGACCCTGTATTATCGCCCCGAGGAATTGTCCGGACCGATGCCGCATCTTGCATTGGGTCAGGCCCTGGAAGGCTGCGGTGAATTTGACGCTGCGGATCAATCCTACCGCACCGCGATCCAACGCGACCCCGACTCCGAGGAATGGGTGCGCGAATACGCCCGCTTCCTCACCGCGCGGGAACGCTACGGCGACGCCCTCCGCATGCTCTTCGAGTTTGGTCTGCGTCGCCCCGAGTGTCTCCGAATCTGGCAGCGCGGTGCGGACATTGCGTTGGTCCGACCCGAGCTCGCCGGCGTGGCGGAACAATGGTGCGCCGAAGCCCGGCGGCATCACCCCACCGATGCCGATCTCGCCGTCGCGCAGGGTGCCGCCTTGTTGCAGCGCGGTCGTGTAGCGGACGCCGCGAAAGCGCTGGCCGATGCCCCGTCGCGAGCCGACGCCCCGGTGATGGCCGCGCGGATGATGACGTCGCTGCTCTCCGACGAGCCGTTGCCGGAGCTCACCGAGGAGGAATGCCTCGCGGTCTCACGCGCCTTTTTGGAAACGTGCCAGCGGCTGTACCAAGCCGGGGCCCGCGACACCGTCGGTGCCGTCCTGCAGCGGACGGACCGATTGCGTCCCGTGCTCCCCATGGTGGCCGATGCGCTCGAATCCTCTTCTCAACCGGAAGCCGAAGCGGTCGTGGCTTAGGCTTCCGTGTTGAGGGAAGGGGAACCCTGTAGAAACCGCAAAGGAGCTGGCAGTTGGAAGATGGCAGCTGGGGAGGAGTTCGAAGACCGAATCTCTTCTCTGGTGGAGGGCGTGGATCCACCCACGCCCCATATTGGTCTGCGGACCCCGCGTGAAGTCGCCGGCCGAAACGTGGAAGCAACCGCACAGACGCCGAGCCGCGCGATTGTGGAGTGCGGTGGCAAAGCGGAGCGTCGACACCGCTTTCGAAACCGTTCGTGGCGTCGCACCGACCGGTGACATCGC
>CANGKZ010000050.1 GCA_947454705.1 Verrucomicrobiota bacterium | reverse complement strand
TCGGAACTTCAACACCAAGCATCAGGCCCGAGTGGCTATCACGGAGGCCCGAAAGCTCTACAACCAACGCCGCCCGCACTTCGCATTAAACCTACGGACACCATCCGACGTACACCATGCCAGCCACTCCGGGCTGTTGGTGGGCTCGGTTCCGCTCGGTTCGCTACGCTCACCTCCGCTCCCCCTCGCCCTCCAACAGCCCGCATCTCCACCAGAAATGTGACAAACGGAAATCAGGACGTGACACCTCTTCTCGCACCTCTCGTTTTCCATTCATAGGCCGTCAACCTATTTCAGGACGGGACCCCAGCATCCAGCATCCAGCATCCAGCATCCAGCCCCCCATCTCCCATCTCCCATCTCCCATCTCCTCCGCACTTCCGCACCGAGCATCCAGCATCTCTCCTGATTCAGCCCCTCTCCGCTCCCGATCCCGGAAAAACCCCCTTGCCCCCTTGGGGTCGGTTGTTACCGTCGCGTCACCTTAACGGAGCGACCACCGGCGACGGTGGCGTTTCTGTTTTGGGGCAGCCCTCCGACAACCATCGACACGTGAAAATCTTTTCCGGCAACTCCAATCCCATCCTGGTCAAGGCCATCTGTGAGTCCATTCAGGTGCCCGTCGGGAAGTGCACGGTGAGCACGTTCCCGGATGGTGAAACGTTCGTCAAAATCGACGAAAACGTCCGCGGTCAGGACTGCTTCGTGGTCCAGTCCACCTGCAATCCGACCAACCACCATCTGATGGAATTGTTCATCATGATGGACGCCCTCCGCCGCGCCAGCGCGAGCCGGATCACCGCGGTTCTGCCCTTCTACGGCTACGCCCGCCAGGACCGCAAGGACCAGCCCCGCGTGCCCATCACCGCCAAGCTGGTGGCCAATCTCATCGTCGCCGCAGGCGCCAGCCGCATCCTCACCATGGACCTGCACGCGCAGCAGATTCAGGGCTTTTTCGACATTCCGGTCGATCACCTGTACGCCGCGCCCGTCATTTACGAGTACATCCACAAGAAGCAGATCACCAATCTCGTGGTGGTCAGCCCCGACGTGGGTGGGTTGAAGATGGCCTACGCCTACGCGCAGCAGCTCGACGCGGAACTCGCCATCGTCGCCAAGCGCCGCAAGAGCCCGACCGAGACCGAAGCCACCGCCGTCATCGGTGACATCGCAGGCAAGAATGTTCTGCTCGTGGACGACCTCACCGAAACCGCCGGAACGCTGGTCAACGCCGCCGCCCTGCTGAAGTCCCGCGGTGCGGAAAAGATCATCGCCTGCGTCTCCCACGCCCTGCTCAACGACCTCGGCATCGATCGTCTCAAAAAATCCTCTATTGACGAACTGATCACGACCGATACTGTCTCCCGCTCCGCAATCGACGGCGTAAACATTACCACGTTGTCGGTCGCGGGATTGTTGGGAGAGGCGATCAAGCGCATCCACCACAATTCAAGCGTCACATCCTTGTTTGAGTTTAAGGGCGGGCGAACCAGCTAATGCTGGCAGCCGGCTGATACGACCGACATGAAATCTGTAGCATTGAGCGCGCAGTCGCGCACCGAAGCCCGCCGCAAGGGGGCCCGCAAAGTCCGTTCCCTCGGCCGCATTCCTGCGGTCATTTACGGACGCCACAATCCCCCGCAGAATCTCGAAGTGGATTCCAAGGCGTTTGAGCTTCTGGTCCACCAGGCCCACACCGAGATCATCCTCGTGGACCTCACGATCGCTGGCGATTCCAAGCCCAGCCGCCTGGCCATCGTGCAGGACGTGCAGCATCACCCCCTTTCCCAGGCCCCTCTCCACATCGACTTCCACGAAGTCAAGGCGGACGAGAAGGTCACGATCGAAGTCCCGGTGGAAGCCACTGGTATTGCCGACGGCGTGAAGAACGGCGGCGGAACCCTCGAGCACGTGCGTTTCCGCGTGAAGGTTCGCTGCCTCCCGGCCGATCTCCCCGAGCAGATCGTTGTGGACGTCAGCCACCTCAAGGTCGGCGAGACCCTCCACATCGGCGAAATCAAGGCCCCGAGCGGCGTTGAGCTCCTCGGCGATGCCAAGATCCCCGTGTTCGCTGTCGCCGCCCCGGTCACCGAAGAAGCCGCTGCTGCGGCTCCGGGAGCCGAAGGCGATGCCAAGCAGCCCGAGATGATCAAGGAAAAGAAGGAAGACGGCGCTGCCGCTCCTGCCGCCGGCGACAAGAAGCCGGCTGCCGACAAGAAGAAGTAATTTTAACAGGGACCGGCGTCGCGCCTGCGGCGCCGGTCCTTTTTGTCCGACGTGAGTGTCGCAGGATTGATCGTCGGACTCGGCAATCCCGGAACGGAATACCGGGACACTCGCCACAATGCCGGATTCATGCTGGCAGACCGCCTTGCCGATCAGTTCGGAGGGAAGTGGCGAACGGAAAAAAAGTTCTTTTCAGAAGTGGCCGAATGCAGCGTGGGTGGCCGCCGGGTTCTCCTGGCCAAACCGCTCACCTTCATGAATGCCAGCGGAGAGGCAGTCGCCAAAATGGCCGCCTTTCACAAAGTGCCGGCTGGATCCGTGCTCGTCCTCGTGGATGATGCCGATCTGCCGCTGGGAACACTCCGCCTCCGAGGCGAAGGCAGTCCCGGAGGGCACCATGGGCTGGAATCGGTCGAGCAACACCTGGGCACCCGAGGGTATCCCCGGCTGCGGATTGGGATCGCCCGTCCGGAGTCAGGAATTCGGGACATTGCCGGCCATGTGCTGGGCAAATTTGGAGCCTCCGAAAGGCCCATGCTGGAAAAAGTCCTCGCACGGGGTGGGGAACAGGTGGAATGCTGGTGCTCCCGCGGAGTCGCGGTGGCAATGAATTTATTCAATGGGATGGTCGGATGACCCTCTCGCGGATTAGTGCAGAAAGCAGAGCAGAAAGGACAACGAAGTGAAACGCTACGAAGGACTGTTCATCTTGAACCTCGCCGGCAAGGAAGAGGGCTTGAACGAGGCCGTTGACAAGCTCAAGGCCGAGATCAGCGCCGCAGGCGGCAAGGTCGAAACCATCCAAAAGATGGACAAGAAGCCGTTCGTCCGTGTGACCGACAAGAAGGTCACCGGCGGCCACTACGTGAACGTGATTTTTGACGCCAAGCCCGGCATCGTCGAAGCCCTCAACGCCAAGTTCAAACTGGTCGAAGAGGTCTATCGCGTGCTGTTCTCCGAGGCGGCCAAGACTGCGAAGTAACCGATCCGGACGGCAAAACCGTCTGGTCTGTTGTTATGGCGAGCTTCAACAAAGTCATTCTTCTCGGGAACCTCACCCGCGATCCCGAACTCCGCTACACCCCGAAAGGGATGGCAGTGGCTCGTTTGGGCATGGCGGTCAACCGGTCGTATAAGAGCGAATCCGGCGAGACCCGCGAGGAAGTGACCTTCATCGACATCGATGCCTGGGGAAAACAGGCCGAGTTGATCTCGCAATACCTCCGCAAGGGCAGCCCTCTCTTCATGGAAGGGCGCCTAAAGCTGGATCAATGGGACGACAAGCAGTCGGGTCAGAAAGTGACCAAGCTGCGCGTCGTGATGGAGACCTTCCAATTCGTTGGAGGTCCCCGCTCGGGCGACGGCCCTGGTGGTGGCGGTCCGGGACCGAGCACCGGTCCCTCCTCCGCACCGGCCCCCCGCCCTGCGCGTCCCGCCGCTCCGGCACCGGCTCCTGACTCCGACGGCCCTCCGCCCGAGGACGATGATGTCCCGTTCTGAACCGAACCCGTATTTTCGAATCCGATTTTCGAACTCCGTCTTAACCAACACCCCTTTTCGTCCGTATGGCCAAAACTGAAATCATCCTGATCAAGCCCGTCGTGGGTCTGGGCGGTGAATCCGACCAAGTCTCCGTGTCCGCCGGCTTCGCCCGCAACTACCTGATCCCGCAGGGGCTCGCTGTTCCTTTGAGCAGCAGCAACAAGCGCCGCGTTGAAGTGCTGCGCCAGCGCCGCGCCGAACGCGAGGCTCAGGAATTCAACTCCATGTCCGAGCTCGGCAAGAGCCTGAACAAGGTCACCCTGACCTTGCTGGCGAAGACCGGCGACGACGGCAAGATGTTCGGCTCGATCACCAGCGGCTCCATCGCGGACGCCCTCAAGACCCAGCTCGAAGTCTCCCTCGACAAGCGCAAGATCCACCTCGAGAAGGCGATCCACGCGCTCGGCGAATACGACGTCGAACTCCGCCTCCACCCCGAGGTCAAGAGCTCGCTCAAGATCATCGTCAAGAGCGCCAACCCGCTTCCCGAAGTGCCCGCCGAAGTGAAGTCCGAGGCCCCGAAGACCGAGAAGCGCGGCCGTCGCACCGAAGCTGCCGAAGCCCCCGCTCCGGCCGCCGAAGCCAAGCCTGCCAAGAAGGGCAAGGCCAAGTAATTCATCCCGATTCGATCGGCCCTGCCGATTGAGTCCACCACGGGCGAACGCATTCCGCGTTCGCCCGTTTTTGTTTTTTGAGCCGCGGTGGGGAGGAGTCGGAGATCGGAGTTCGAAGACCGCAGATCGGCCAGAGGGGTTCTGGGGCCGACGCCGGATCCGCCATCGCATCAGCATCCAAGCCGAAGGGATTCTCGAAAATAGCCCTGGGCTTCAGCCCGGGGGTTCCTCGCGCACGACCTCCTCAGCCCCGGCGGGGCGACAGAGAATTGGAACAGAATCTACCCCGTGCACATCCGCGATGAGCTCCGGATTTCACACTGCAACTTCACACGAGATCCGCAAACGAAGCTAGGGCTTGGGTGGAACCAAGCCCTCCCCCCATTTACGATCTTCGAACTTCGCCCCCCCCTCGACCCACTCTCCTGTGAACAACCGGTCGGTAACTCCCGCCTCCCCCGCGTGGGTTTCTCCTGCACCTTCTCCGGCGTTGATCGCTAGAGTGTTCGCCTGCTGTTGCCGTCGCCATGTCTGACTCCGCTGAATCCACGCTGCTTCCCCTGCCCCCGGCCGACTTCAAGCGCACCCGTCGCCAGAAGAACTCGCCGCTCGTCGATCCCGCGAGGCTCGATCGTCTCCCGCCCCACAGCACCGAAGCCGAACAGGGCGTGCTGGGGTGTATCCTGCTTTCGCCCAACGACAGCCTCGGGCTGTGCCTCGAAAAGGTAAAAGCCGGGGCCGAGGTGTTCTACGACCTGCGCCATCAGGCGTTGTTCGAACACCTGGTGGCGATGTACGACGGCAAGGACCCGATCGATCTCATCACCGTCCAGCAGCGGCTCAAGGATGCCAACCAGCTCGAGGGCGTGGGCGGACTCGCCTACCTGAGCAGCCTCATGGACGCCGTCCCCAGCGCGGCCAACCTCGAGTACTACCTCGACATCGTTCGCGAGAAGCACGTGCTCCGGCGCATGCTCCAGACCTGCACGCAGGTGACCGGACGCGTCCACACCCACGAGGGCGAAGTCGATGCCCTGCTCGACGAGGTGGAACGCGACATCCTGCGCATCAGCCAGGACCGCGAATCGGTCAGCAACCGCGGCATGAAGGACCTGGTTCGTGGCGCGATCGCCATGATTGAGGACTTCCACCAACGCGCCGGCGGTCTGACCGGAATTGGTACCGGATTCGTCGATCTCGACAAGATGACCAGCGGCCTCCACGAGGGCGAAATGATCGTCCTGGCGGCCCGTCCCTCGATGGGAAAAACCTCGCTGGCCATGAACATTGCCGAGCACGTGGTCATGAACGAAGGCCTCCCGGTGGGCGTGTTCAGCCTGGAAATGACCTCGGAGTCACTGGTCATGCGTATGCTTTGCTCGGTCGCCCGGGTGAATGGTCGCGCCATCCGCGACGGCTTCCTTTCCGAGTCCGACATGCGCAAGCTCACCGGAGCCGCCTCAAAAATGGCCAAGGCGCCGCTGCACATCGACGACACCCCGGGCCTCTCGATTCTCCAGCTCCGCGCCCGCGCGCGACGCATGTGGCAGCAGCACGGGATCCGGATGTTCGTCATCGACTACCTCCAGCTCCTCCACTCCACGGCCAAAAAGGCGCAGGACAATCGTCAGCAGGAAATCTCCGACATCTCCAACGGCGTCAAGGCGCTGGCCAAGGAGTTGAAATGCCCGGTGATCGTGCTCAGTCAGTTGAACCGCGATATGGAAAAGGACAAGAACCGCAAGCCGCGGCTCTCCGACCTTCGCGAATCCGGTGCCATCGAGCAGGACGCCGACGTGGTGGCGCTCCTCTACAAGCCCAGCACCGATGACGAAGAAGATGCCCCCTCCGTTCCCCAGGGCGAAGTGGTGCAGGTGAACCTCCTCATTGCGAAACAACGTAACGGCCCCACGGGCGACGTTCCGCTGTCCTTCCTCAAAGGTTTCACCCGCTTCGAATCCGCAGCCAAGGTCAGCGACGACGACGTCGGCTAACCCTGCGTTCCCGAAAATCGAACTTCGATCTCCGATTTCCGAGACACGATCTCCGATCTGCGATCTGCGATCTTCGATACCCGCCCCATCCCCGCCTCCTTGGCGTCGATCCGGGGCGGCAAAAAATGCGTATGCCCCAGTTGGATGCGCGAGTTTAGCAAGTTCATTGCCACCTACACCACAAGGCGTAGGTCATTTTTCGGGGAGAAAACCGCTCGAATCCCTCCCCGAACTCGAATTTCCGCCCTACTCCGCCTTGCCAGTCCAGCGCGCCAGGTGGGTGGGGAAGATCGACACGTTGAACTCCGGATCCAGCACCAGAGTGTCCCCGGAGAACTTTAGCTTCAGGCTCAGGGTGTAAGGCGTCTCCGGGAAACAGAGCTTCGCCACCAGCGTGTCCTCCTGCACCCACGCGCTGCTCGCGCCCACGATGCGTTCCGGGAACTGACCAAACTCCAAGCGCCCCTTCACCCAGCGGCCCGCCCCGCAAACCACAGTGCGATCCACCCCATGGAATCGAAGGTTCAAGGTGGTTCCTTCCGGTCCCGACTTCACCACGGTGAGGGATTCCAACTGGTGGTCGTTCGCGGCGATCGCGTAGCGCCGCCCCACCACCCGCGATGCGATCGGAGAGGTTTGCGCGCCCTCGACCGTCTTGAGCTTCAGCGCGCCGAGCACGGACTTCAAACGCGCCTGCGTGGCCGCATCGGACGGAAGGCGCTTCGGCTGCATCGCGGGCAACAACCGCGACCAGACCAGATTCAAGATCGCCTGCATGTCCCGCACGCCGCTGGTCATGGCGATCACCGCATCCTGCTCCGGCATCACGATGCAATACTGTCCAAACGCCCCATCGCCCCGGTACGCGTTGTTCTGGCAGCGCCAAAATTGGTACCCATAGCCCTGATCCCAGTCGCTGCGGGGATTGCTTCCATTCGAAGTCTGGCGCGACGTCGCCGCTTCCACCCAGCTGGCGGGCAACAGCTGACGCCCCTGCCAGCGTCCCTTCTGCAGGTACAGTTGACCAAATTTGGCAATGTCCTCGGTCTTCACACTCAACCCGTAGCCGCCGAGGGAAATTCCCTGCGCGTTGGTGTCCCAGGTCGGATTCTCAATCCCCAGCGGTTCAAACAGCCGCGGCTTCAAATACTCCAGCACCGGCTGGCCGCTGACCTTCTGCACGATCGCCGACTGCATGAACGTGGCGGGCGTGTTGTAGAGAAACCGCGTGCCTGGCTTGAACGGAACCGGATGCGCCAGAAATGCGCGGGTCGAGAGCGCCTCGCGCGTGATGGTGATTTCGCGTTCGTGACCCGCCTGCATGCGCAGCAGATCGCTCACCCGCATCGCCTTGAGATTCCCGCTCGGATTCGCCGGCGCGTCCTCCGGGAAGAACTTCAACACCTCGTCATCCACGCTCAACTTTCCCTCGGCCACCGCGAAGCCCACCGCCGTGGAGGTGAAGCTTTTGCTCAACGAATACAGCTCGTGGCGCGTGCTTGCGTCGTACGGCGTCCACCATCCCTCGGCCACCACCTGGCCGTGACGCACGATCATCAGGCTGTGCAGCGAATCAATCGATCGGTCCGCCTCCTCCACAAATCCGAGAATGGCTGCCGATGAAATCCCCTGCGCCTCGGGCGTGCTGCGGGGCAGCGCCTTGGCCGGAGCGGCCGCGACCGCGACCGAAACCGCAACAGGAGCCAGGACGGTGAGGGCGACGACGAGGGATGCGATCGGGGCGCGTTTCATGGGATCAATGAAGATCCTGCCGCGACGTTTCAACGCGGGCAATCTTCCGCTCGCGCGGGGAATTGCGCTTTCCCCCATCGCAGGCCAGTGACAGCGTTTGCACCATGGTTCGACTCGCGACGCGACTCCCGCTGCCCTCGTGGCCCCACGCCGTCGGCATCACCGCCCTCCTGCTGATTTCGCTCCGGATGCAACCCCTCCACGCCGCCCCGCCCGTCGCCGAACGAAAACCCGTCACCGACACCTACCACGGCGTCGCCGTCGCCGAAGACTACCGGTGGCTCGAGGATTCAACCTCCGCCGATGTCCGCACCTGGACCGCCGGGCAGAACGCCCACACCCGCGGCTTTCTCGACGCCCTGCCTGCGCGCTCCCCGATTCACAAGCGGCTCGAAAAACTCAGCGCCGCCGCATCGGCTTCCTACCGCCAGGTCAAACCCGCAGGAAACCGGCTCCTCGCGCTCAAGCGACAACCCCCGCTGGAACAACCGCTGCTGGTGTCCATCGCATCGCCCGATGCCCCGGAAACGGAACGCATCCTTCTCGATCCGAACGTCCAAAATTCGAAAGGCACCACGTCCATCGACGGATTCTATCCCTCGCCCGACGGCACCCGCGTGGCCGTGATTCTTGCCGATGCCGGATCCGAGCGCGGGAATCTCGTGCTGCTCGATGCCGTCACGGGCGCGCCCCGACCGGACCGGATTGAACGCGTCTCCTTCCCCACCGGCGGCGGCAGTGTGGCCTGGGACCGCGACAGCCGCGGCTTCTTCTACACCCGCTATCCGCGCGCCGGGGAACGTCCGCCCGCAGACCTCGCCTTCTACGAGCAGCTGTATCACCACGCCCTCGGCGATGCGGAGTCGGCCGACACCTATTGCATCGGAAAGGAATTCCCGCGCATCGGCGAAGTGTTCCCATCGGTCAGCCCCGATGGACGCCACCTGCTGGTGACCGTGCAGGACGGCGACGGCGGCGACTTCGCCCACTGGCTGCGCGGGCCGGATCAAAAATGGAACCAGATCACGCGGTTTGCCGATGGCGTGAAATCCATCGTGTTCGGACCCGAGCACCAGCTCTACCTCGTCTCGCGCAAGGACGCCCCGCGCGGACGCATCCTGAAGCTCCCGGTCGATCGACCCATTCTGAGCGAAGCCCGGGTCATCGTTCCCGAAGGCGAGAGCGTGATCGTGGGCTACGACTGGCAGGGCCTGGACATCGTGCCCGCCTTCGCCGCCAATGAATCGGGACTCTGGGTCATTGAAATGCTCGGCGGCCCCTCGCGCGTGCGACGCTTCAAACTCGATGGATCCTCGCCCTCCACGCTAGCGCTGCCGCCGGTCTCGGCCGTCGGCGCCATGGTCCCCCTGCCCGATCGATCCATGCTTCTCTCGGTCGGAACGTTTCTCACAACCACCGGATGGTTCCGCGCCGATGCCGCGAAGGGAGGCGTGCATCGAACCGCACTGGTGGAGAAATCGCCGGTGACCTTCGACGACTGCGAAGTCCTGCGCGAGTTCGCCACTTCCAAGGATGGAACCCGCGTTCCGGTCAGCATCATTCAACGCCGCGGCACGAAGCGAAACGGCAACAACCCCACGCTCCTCACCGGCTACGGCGGCTATGGAATCAACATCACGCCCAAGTTTCTCGGAGCCGAGGGACGCCTCTGGCTCGACCAGGGCGGCGTGCACGTGGTGGCCAACCTCCGCGGCGGTGGCGAGTATGGCGGCACGTGGCATTCGCAGGGATCCGGCGTGAACAAGCAGAACGTGTTCGATGACTTCGCGGCCTGCGCGCGACACCTCATCGCCCGCAACTACACCCAGCCCTCGCGACTGGCCATCGAGGGCGGCAGCAACGGCGGGCTGCTCATGGGCGCCTCCCTCACCCAGCATCCGGAACTCTTCCGCGCCGTGGTCACCCATGTGGGCATCTACGACATGCTGCGCGTCGAGCTCGAACCCAACGGGGCGTTCAACGTTCCCGAATTTGGTACGGTGAAAAATCCCGAACAATTCCGGGCCCTGCACGCGTACTCGCCCTACCACCACGTCAGCGCCGGAGTGAAGTATCCCGCTGTGTTTTTCATGACCGGCGACAACGACGGCCGCGTGAATCCCTCGAACTCCCGCAAGATGACCGCGCGCCTGCAGGCTGCGACCGCCTCCGGCGAGCCGATCCTTCTGCGCACCAGCGCGAGCAGCGGCCACGGATCCGGCACCGCTCGGAGCGAAGTGATCCAGCAGGAGGCCGATGTCCTGAGCTTCCTCTTCGACCGCCTCGGGGTGCCCTACAAGGAAACCCCTCCCGCAAGCGTCCGCTGAATCGGCGCGCAAAGGGTCACGCCGCGGATCGCGGCTTGAATACAGGTCGCACGGAGGTCTTCCATTGAGGACCTGTTTCCCATGCGGCCGAACCTTCATTCCCCTTTTGCCCGCCTGATCCGACCTCTGCTGATGGTGGCATGCGGTTGGTCCTGGTCCGCAGCGTTCGTCGTGGACGCGCGTGCGGCAACTCCCACGGCGCCCGGTACGGTTCAGACGATGCTGAAGCAGCACTGCGTTGAGTGTCATGATGCCGACTCCAAAAAGGGCGGACTCGACCTCACCGCGCTCGCCTTCAATCTCGATTCCCCGGCTGAGTTCAACCTCTGGGTGAAGGTCCACGACCGTGTTCGCGACGGAGAAATGCCTCCGAAGAAAAAGCCCCAACCCGCCGCACGCGAAACGGCATCGTTCCTTGGGGAACTCTCCAACCGGCTCACCGAAACGGATCGACGCCACATCGCCCAGTCCGGACGCGCCACGCGGCGGCGACTGAATCGGTACGAGTACGAAAATACGGTTCGCGATCTGCTCCAGTCCCCGTGGCTGCCCCTGCGCGATGCACTGCCCGAGGACGGCCTGGCCTATCGCTACAACAAGATCGGCGACGCCCTCGACATCTCGCACGTGCAGATGGCCCGGTACCTGGCCACCGCCGACACCGCCCTGCGCGGCGCCATGGTTCCCCAGGCGGACCGCCCCAAGCCCTCGGTCGTTCGCTACTACACCCGCGACCAGCGCAGCTACACCGGGCCGATGACCTTCTCGGTTTTTAACACCGCGCCCGAACGCGCCACCTTCCCGGTGCTCGGCTTCGGCGGCCAGGCCGACGTCCGGGCGGGCAAGGCACCGATCAGTGTTGGTACAAACGATCCCGCCAAGCGGGAACTCGAAGGCGTGGGCGTGGTGGCCGGCAGCTACGAGCCGCTGGAGCCGAAGTTCAACCAGTTCCGCGCTCCGGTGGCCGGACGCTACAGGCTCCGCTTCCACGGCTACTCCGTGTGGGTGGGTCCGGGCCCGACCAACAAGTGGTTCATTCCCGATCTCGACAACGTTTCAAAAGGCCGCCGCTCCGAACCCATCACCGTGTACTCCGAGGTGCCGCCAAACCTGCTGCGACGGCTCGGGGCCTTTGACGTCACCCCGGAACCGGGCGTGAAGGAACTCGACGTTTATCTGCTCGCGGGGGAAACCATCCGACCCGACCCCGCGCGCCTCTTCCGGTCGCGTCCCGGACCCGGCCGATGGCAGAACCCACTTGCGGAAAAGGACGGTCAACCGGGCGTGGTGTTCCGTTGGCTGGAAGTCGAGGGCCCCATTTATGACACATGGCCCACGCCGGGACACCAGCTGCTCTTCGGTTCCCTGCCCATCGCCAACCAGAAACCGGCCGCCCCGGCCGCACCTTCCGGGGGCACCAACACCGCCCGTGCCAATCGACGCTTCAAGCCCGCCCCCGGGGTCGAGGTTCTTTCCACCAAGCCGGCGGCCGATGCCGAGCCGCTGCTGCGTCATTTCGTCTCCGCCGCGTACCGACGGCCGGTGTCCGGGACGGAATCCCAGCGCTTCCTTCCGTTGATTTCGAAAGCGATGGAGGCCGGCAATTCCTTCACCGATTCCATGATCGCCGGCTACACCGCCGTGCTCTGTTCGCCCGAGTTTCTCGGCCTGGAGGAAAAGCCGGGAACGCTCGACGACTACGCGCTCGCCTCCCGCCTGTCGTATTTTTTGTGGAACACAGCGCCCGACGCGGAACTGCGCGAAGCCGCACGACGCGGACGTCTTCACCGGCCCGAGGTGCTTCGTGCCCAGACTGACCGGCTCCTGAACGATCCGCGGTCCCTCCGCTTCGTGGAGGCGTTCCTCGATTACTGGATCGACCTCCGAAAAATGGAAGGCACCGCTCCGGATGCGACGCTCTATCCCGACTACTACCTCGATGACCATTTGACCGAATCGGCCCTCGAGGAGACGCGCGCCTTCTTCGCCGAGCTCATCCGCGGAAACCTGCCGGCGCGCAATCTGGTGTCCTCGGACTTCGCGATGCTCAACGAGCGCCTTGCCGTGCATTACGGACTGCCGAGGTTCGAAGGGGCATTGCACCGCAAGGTCCCGATTCCCGCCGACAGTCCGCGCGGCGGCCTGATCACCCAGGCCAGCGTGCTCAAGGTGACCGCCAACGGCACCACCACGTCGCCCGTGCTGCGCGGCGTCTGGATCATGGAACGCATCATCGGCCAGGCACCGCCTCCGCCGCCCCCCAGCGTTCCCGCGGTGGAGCCTGACATCCGCGGCGCCGTCACCCTGAGGCAGCAGCTGGCCAAGCACCGCACGCAGGAAAGCTGCAATGCGTGCCATGCCAAAATTGATCCGGCCGGGTTCGCCCTGGAGAACTTCGATGTGATGGGCGGATGGCGCGAGCGGTACCGGGCCGACGGCGGCAACGCCAAGCCCGACCCAGGAATCGGAAAAGGGGGACAGAAATTCACCTTCCACTCCGCGCTTCCGGTGGATGCCTCCGGAGAGTTGCCCGATGGACGCCCCTTCACCGACATCCGCGATTTCAAACGCCTGATTCTCGCCGACCAGCGTCAGCTCGCCCGCAACCTCGCGCGTCAACTCACCGTCTATGCCACCGGAGCCCCGGTGCACTTCAGCGACCGTACCGAAATTGAGCGAATGCTCGACCGCACCGCGAAGGGACAATTCGGGGTCCGCAGCCTGATCCACGAGCTTGTGCAGAGCCGCCTTTTCCGGGAGAAATAAATTCAACAACGCCCCCATGAAGCCCATTCCCTCCGAATCCTCCGTGCGCATGCCGTTTGTTTCCACTCGGCAGGCGCTGTCGCGTCGGCGCTTCCTGGTGGGGAGCGGCATCGCGCTTTCGCTGCCGTTCCTGGAATCCATGTCCCCGGCCTTCGCGCGCGGCGCGGAAAAGGCCCCGGCAACCCCGCGGCGGATGTTCGCGATTTGCAACAACCTCGGCCTGCTTCCCGAGGAGTTCTTTCCCAAGACCACCGGCCGCGGATACACGCCGTCGCCCTATCTTGAGGCGCTTCGCGATCACCGGGATCAATTCACCGTGTTCAGCGGCGTGTCGCATCCGGACGTCGATGGCGGCCATCCCGCCGACAACTGCTTCCTCACCGCGGCCCCGCACCCGGGCAGCGGCGGATTCCGCAACACCATCTCGCTCGATCAATACATCGCCGAACGCATCGGCCACCTCACCCGGTTTCCTTCGCTGAACCTCGGCGTGAACGTGGACCGCGGGGCGCGGAGCCTTTCCTGGACCGGCTCCGGGGTTCTGATTCCGTGCGAGGAAAAGGCGTCGGACGTGTTCCGTCGGCTCTTCCTCCAAGGCAGTGCCGCGGAGACGGAGAACCAGGTCCGCAAACTCGAACTCGGCCAGAGCATCCTCGACGCCGTTGCGGGCCAGGCCACCACGTTGAAGAAGAACGTGAGCGGCGCGGACCGCGACCGTCTCGACCAATACTTCACCAGCGTGCGCGAACTGGAGCAGCGCATGCAGATGTCGCGCGAATGGGAGCGCAAGCCGAAGCCCGCGGTGTCGGCCAGCGTCCCGCTCGATCCCGAGAGTCCGCGCGACTACATGGAAAAAGTGCGGCTGATGTACGACCTCGCACGACTCGCCTTCGAGACTGATTCCACGCGGTCCATCGCGCTGTTGCTCGACAGCGTGAACTCGCCGGTGATCGAACTCGGCGACACCAAGCTGACCGAGGCCTACCACAACCTCTCCCACCACGGACGCTCCGAGGCCAAGATCGCGCAGTTGAAGGCGATCGACCTCTGGCACATGCAATTGATCTCCGGAATGCTCACCGAGCTCAAGCGGGTGAAGGAACAGGGCGACACCCTGCTGGACCGGACGATGATTCTCTACGGTTCCAATCTGGGGAACGCCAACACCCACGTGACCACGAATCTGCCCATTCTATTTGCGGGTGGCGGATTCAAGCACGGGCAGCATCTGGCATTCGACACCCAGCGGAACTATCCGCTGCCCAACCTATTTGTCTCCATGCTCCAGCGGATGGGGATCGAATCGGACAAGTTTGCCTCCTCCACCGGAACGATGCGCGGCCTCGAAATGGCCTGAGAACGCGTTCGGCGATCCGAATAGTCCAAAGTCCAAAGTCCATGTCGCCGCGCGGGGAACGAGGTCGCGACAGCGTCTTGGAGTGCGCCAGTCCTCTGGCGCTTTGAAGGGTTCGAATAGGACTTGGATCCAAAATTAGAGAACCACGAAACCGCAGTGAGCATCTCATTCTTGAAACCAACTCAACCGGACCGGTCGGTTTGATTCAGTGAACGTGCTCGAAAGCGGTGTCGACGCTGCGCTCTGCCACCGCACTCCAAAGGCCCGCGGCCCAAGGTGTCCCACGAAGCCCAGCATCCAGCATCCGGCATCCTCCGATCTCCCATCTGCGATCCTCCGCTCTCCCATTTTTAATTTCTCATTCCCAATTTTTAATTCCACTCCTACCTCACTCCTTGCCCTTCATTTCGCGATAGAGCCAGGCCTTGGAGTACGCCCACCAGCGTTTCGCCGTGGGTTCTGAAACATTCAACACCAGGGCGGCCTGTTCCACGGAGAGCCCGACGAAGTATCGCAGTTTCACCAGTTCGGCCTTCTGCGGTTCGATGGCCACGAACTGATCGAGCACTTCATTCAGGCGCAGCAGTTGCTCGTCATCGGCAGGCCCGGCGATCTCGAATCCCTCGCCGTTGACATCAATGTGCTCCGCGCCCGAACCGCGGCGCAGCGCCTGTTTGCGCCGGGCCCGGTCCACCAGGATGCGCCGCATCGCCTCCGCCGCCGCGGAAAAGAAATGCGCCCGGTTCTGCCAGTGCGGTTGTGCATCCGCACCAAGACGCAGCCACGCCTCGTGCACCAATGCGGTGGGCTGAAGCGTGTGACCAACGGCCTCTCCCGCCATCTTTTGAGCCGCGACCTGCCGGAGCTCGGTGTACACGAGTTCAAACAACTGCCCCGCAGCCGCTTCATCGCCCGCTCGAACCGCACTCAGGATCTGGGTTACATCACTCATGGAGGAAGAACTCACGGCTTCACGGCGGCCGCTTCCGCCAACAGGGCCCGGGCTTCCTTGTAGGCCAGCCAGCCGATCAACTCGTCCGGAAATGCCAACCTTTTGCCCGAGAAGGGACGGCTTTCATCCGTCGACATTGGAAGCATCGCCGCCTCCGCTTCGCGAAAGAGGCGTCTCGATTCATCCAGGCGTCCCAGCCTCACAAGACACATCACGCGAACCATTCGCGCCACCGTGACGGTGTCAAAATGCGTGGGTCCAGCCATCCGTTGCGCCGTCAGTAAGTTCCGCTCCCCCTCGGCAAACAGTCCGTTACGATATTGGGCGAATCCGAGAGTCGTCAGCATCCACGGATCGGTCATATATCGCTCCGCACTTTTCGTGGCGAGTTTGAGCGCCCTCGACGTAAGTTCCGAGTCGGTCGAAGGTCGCAGCAGAAACGATTTCGAAGCGCGTTCAACGACGCCCGGATCCTCGCCTCCCTCGGTCTGTTGCACCCATTGGCGTCGCATCGCTTCATAGTCTCCGGTTTGGCCTGTCCATACTTGCCAGATGGCGAGCCACTGACGCGCGATCGAGCCAGCCTCATCGGTCACACGCAGCGCCGTCACCCGATTGAGCATTTCCACGGCGTCCCCTTTGCGCCCCGCCGCGAAATAGGCATGCGCCAATTCCCGCATGCATCGACGGGTGGCGGGATGTTCCTGACCATCCACCTTGTTTTGGAGAGCAACGAGATTCTCATACCGCTTGATCGCTTCATCCACTCGACCCGACCGCAGCGTGATTTCTGCAGCCTCCCGCATATCATGCAAAGTCGAACGACTCTCGGGGCCATCGATCCGGTTGACCAGCGCAAGGCATTCATCCGCCAGCTTGAAGGCTTCTTCATATCGCCCAACAATAGAATAGGTGTACCTCAAAAACCCGAGTGCAGCGTGGGTGCCAGGATGCTCAGGCCCCAGCACCTTCCGGCTGAGCCGAAGCTGCTCTTCGCGAAGATCGAGTGCCAACGCCACTCGACCGCTGTCCTCGTAATAGTGAGCCATGGTCTGAATCGCCCGGATTGTCTGCGGATTCTCATTACCGAATTTTTTCCTGCACTGCAGCAGTACCTCTTCCTGCATTGGCACAGATTTCTCGATCTTGCCGATCTTGCGGTAGGAGAGCGCCAGATTGTGCATGATGCGCAGGGTCAGGGGCGATGCCGGCGGCATAACCTTGCGGCTCGACGCGAGCGCGCTTTCCAGGAGCTCGACTGCCTCCTTTTGCTCGACCGGATCTTTTGACTCATTTACTGCCAAAGAGTCCATTGCAGTAAGAGTTGCAGGATGCTCCGGGCCATTGATTTGACGCCGCAGGCGCAGCACCTCACGCATAAGTTTGACGGACTCCACCCTGCGTCCACTCATCTTGTAGGCATCCCCCAGGCGATGCATCGCCTCGATCGTATTGGTGTGCTCGGGGCCCGAGCCTGCGAGGTAGTAGTCACGAACTCGTTCAAACATGGGGATGGCCTCATCATAGAGCCCCATCGAAAAATAGGTTGCCCCCAACGTCGTCTGAAGTTGTGCGCGCCGTTCTGGTTGTCCGGAGAGATCGGTCTCCAATTTCTTCGCCGCAGCCCCGAGCATTTCCGCGGCCGTGACCGCACGGCCATCACGGCCGGGTTCAGGACTCTGGAAGACCTCGGTCATAAACTTTGCGATTGCCTCGGCTTCCGTCTGCCGCCGGGTCGCCGCAAGTTCCGCCCGCTGCGCCCGCCTCGCCTCACGCTCCGCGCGCACCGCCTGCCAGGCGCTCAATACCACTCCGAACGTCAACGCCACGAACACGACCGTGCCCGCGGTATAGACCAGCCTGTTCCTCCGAAACGCTTTTTGAAGCTTGTAACTGGCACTCGGCGGACGTGCCACCACGGGCTCGTTGGTGAGATGTCGCGTGATGTCCGAAGCCAGCCCGTTGGCCGTCTCGTATCGGCGCGTCCGGTCCTTCTCCAGACACTTCATCACGATCCAGTCCAGGTCCCCTTTCAACTGACTCACCAGCTTCGCAGTCTCCGTTGCACGCCGTTTTGCTGTTGTGGTCAGTTCCTCTGCCCCCAGCGTCGCCAGCTTCGTGCTCGGACGTGCCGGATCCCGCTCGCGGATTGTCTTCCGCATCGCATCGATCCCCAGTGACATCAACTCCTTGGCGTCAAACGGCGTCTTCCCGGTGAGCAATTCGTAGAGAAGAACTCCGAGGCTGTAGATGTCGCTGCGGGTATCAATATCGAGTCCGCTCATCTCCGCCTGCTCCGGACTCATGTACGCCGGAGTTCCGATGAACTGATTCAACTGCGTGTACACCGTGGCATCGGTCAGGCGGCCTTCGGTGGCCTTGGCGATGCCGAAGTCGATCACTTTGGGCACCGCCACTCCATCGTGCAGGGTCACCAGAATGTTCGATGGCTTGATGTCCCGGTGGATGATCCCCTTCTGATGCGCGTGCTGGATCGCCTGGCACACCTTGATGAACAGGTTCAACCGCTCCTGTGTGCTCAGATTTGTTTGATCGCAGTAATCCGTGATCCGGATTCCACGAACCAGTTCCATCACAAAAAACGGCCGTCCTGCTTCCGTGGTTCCCGCATCCAACACCTTGGCTATGTTCGGATGATCCATCAGCGCCAGCGCCTGACGTTCCGCTTCAAACCGGGCCACCACCTGTTTGGTGTCCATTCCCAGCTTGATCACTTTGAGTGCAACCCGACGACGCACCGGTTCCGTCTGCTCCGCCACGTACACCACCCCGCAGCCGCCTTCGCCCAGTTTCTCCAGGAGTTTATACCGGCCCAGCATCTGCCCCACCCGGTCGTCCTCCGCGAAGTTCAATCCGGACACTGGGGCTTCTGCGGACTGAATATGCGTCACCAGCGGGTTCGCGGTCGCGTTGTACGACGCCAGCAGCGCCTCCACGCGGGCGCGCAGGGCCGTATCCGATCCGCACTCGTGGGCCAGATACGCCACACGCTCCCCCGCAGGCAACTCAAGCGCCTCGGCGAACAGGGTTTCTTCGCGATTCGGATTCGTCATTGTTTTGCGGCGGTTCCCTTGGACGGAACCTGATTCGTGGTGGACGTCGAATTGAGCGTCGCAGTCAAGCGATCCAACTCCTTGGTCAAGGCAGCGCGTCGCGAGGCGTCGCCCGTTTTCTCATAGATCTCGATCAAGAGACGCATCGTAATGGTGGTCTCGTTGGCCATGGCAGGCAGTTGAGGGCGTCCCGCTTTTAATGCCGTTTCGGCATACGCAATCGCCTCCGGAATTCGATTCACCATCAGGCAGGTTCGCCCGAGCTCTGTCAGGGCCTGCAAGGTCATCTCGCCATCGGGGCCGTTCAGCGCTCGGCAGGTTGCGAGCACCTGTTCCCCCAGGCGTACGGCCTCGTCACCGTGTCCCAAACGTGCGTGCACCTGGGACAGGTTTCCCAGTGAATTGATTACTATGCCGCTTTTGGGTCCTTGAACCCGCATTCCCAGATCATAGGCCTCTTGAGCCATTCGCTGGGCGTCGGACAGACGATTCAGGGTCATATAGTCCGCCGTCATGTTGACCATCAAACTCAGCACGGCAGAGTTCTCCGGTCCCATGATCTCTCTCAGCATGGGCAAGAGCTCCTCCGACAGTTTCGAGGCTTCAGCGATCTGGTCCGCCTGGGTAAGACAGAAGGAGTGTGACCACATGGCTTCACACAGGGCAGGCGTGGGACGTCCATCCAACTTGCGTCGCAAACGAAGCGCCTCCGCGCTCAGCTTCACCGCTTCCGTCGTGTTGCCGAAGAGCATCAGCATGGCCGCGACATTGGACATGTTCTGAATGGTCTCCGGATGCTCCGAACCGAGGATCCGTTGCTGCCGTTCCAACAAATCCCTCCCCACGTCCAACGCTTCCTTTCGATCGCCGAATTCCCTCAACCCACCGGACAGCTTCAACATGGCCTTAAGGGTCGCCGGATGGTCCGAACCATACTGCCGGCGATACTCTGCAACCGCCCGTTGCAAAAGTTCGAGGCCCTCAGGGATCTGCTTCGGATTCGCGGCTCCGAGCCCAGCCCCCAACCGCAACGCTGAATTGAGGGTGTTGGTATGGGTAGGCCCGCTCGTGGAGAGATAGAATTGATGAACCCTTCGCTCCATCTGCGTGGCTTCGGCAAAAAGCCCGAGAGAAGCGTAGGTTTGTCCCAGCACGGCCTGAAGCTGCGCGCGTCGCTCGGGTTGCGATTCGAGATCTTTCTCCAACTTCTTCGCCGCAGCTCCCAACGTTTCAACCACCGTGATGGTCCTTCCATCTTTGGCGGGATCCGGGCTCTGGAAGACCTCGGTCATAAACTTCGAGATCGCCTCCGACTCCTCCAGTCGCTGACGCGCGAACTGTTCCGCCCGCTGCGCCCGCACGGCCTGCCAGACGCTCAACATCACTCCCAGCATCAACGCCACGAACACCACCGTGCCCGCCACATAGACCAGCTTGTTTCTCCGAAACGCCTTTTGAAGCTTGTACCTGGCGCTCGGCGGACGTGCCACCACGGGCTCATTGGTGAGATGCCGCGTGATGTCCGAGGCCAGCCCGTTGGCCGTCTCGTAGCGACGCGTCCGGTCCTTCTCCAGACACTTCATCACGATCCAGTCCAGATCCCCCTTCAACTGGCTCACCAGCTTCGACGTCTCCGTCGCTCGGCGTTTTGCTGTTGTGGTCAATTCTTCTGCCTCCAGCGTCGCCAGCGTCGCCAGCTTCGTGCTCGGACGTGCCGGATCCCGCTCGCGGATCGTCTTCCGCATCGCATCCAGCCCCAGCGACATCAACTCCTTCGGATCAAAGGGGGGCCTTCCAATCAGCAATTCGTAGAGAAGCACTCCGAGGCTGTAGATATCGCTGCGGGTATCGATGTCGAGTCCGCTCATCTCCGCCTGCTCCGGACTCATGTACGCCGGAGTTCCGATGAACTGATTCAACTGCGTGTACACCGTGGCCTCGGTCAGGCGCCCCTCCGTCGCCTTCGCAATGCCGAAGTCGATCACTTTCGGTACAGGAACTCCATCGTGCAGCGTCACCAGGATGTTCGAGGGCTTGATGTCCCGGTGGATGATTCCCTTCTGATGCGCGTGCTGGATCGCCTGGCACACCTTGATGAACAGGTTCAACCGCTCCTGCGTGCTCAGATTCGTTTGATCGCAATAATCCGTGATCCGGATTCCACGAACCAGTTCCATCACGAAGAACGGACGTCCTGCTTCGGTGGTTCCGGCATCCAACACCTTGGCGATGTTCGGATGATCCATCAGCGCCAACGCCTGACGTTCCGCTTCAAACCGGGCCACCACCTGTTTGGTGTCCATCCCAAGTTTGATCACCTTCAACGCAACGCGACGACGCACCGGTTCTGTCTGCTCCGCCACGTACACCACCCCGCAGCCGCCTTCGCCCAGCTTCTCCAGGAGTTTATACCGACCCAGCATCTGCCCCACCCGGTCGTCCTCCGCGAAGTTCAATCCGGGCACCGGGGCTTCGCTCGACTGAAACTGGGTCACCAGCGGATTCGCGGTTGCGTCGTACGACGCCAACAGCGCCGCCACGCGGGCACGCAGGGCCCCATCCGCTCCGCACTCGCGGGCCAGATACGCCACACGTTCTCCCGCGGGCAGCTCAAGCGCCGCGGCGAAAAGCGTCTCTTCGCGATTGGGAGTCATGGAGTGGGCGCCTCTCTATCGGCACGCGTCGATTTCGAGATTTTGGAGGTAAGCTGCTCAAGCTCCTTACGGATGGCATCCGCATCGGAGATTCGGTTCGCCCGCTCGTAGCATTTGTTCAACACATTCATGGTCTTCTGAACCAGAGTCTCCATCAAATCCTGCCGGGAACGCTCGAGCGAGAGCGCCTCTTCAGCCAAGGCAATCGCAGCGGCAACCCGACCGAGGGTCAGATTAACCTCCGCAAACTCCGTCATCATTTCCAGCGTTCGCCCCGACCCGGGGCCATCCACTCGTCGACGCGTCGAGACGACTGCCCCCCCCAACCGGAGCGCTTCGTCCTCATGACCGAGTCGTGCACTCGCCGTCGCCAAAAGCATCTGCAGCGTCAACGCAACCGGGGATTCGGCTCCCCGGATTCGCTCTTCACGTTCGTAGCTCTTCCGGATCATTTCATAGGCTTCTGCATCGCGACCGCGCTCCAGATAGTTCGCAGCGAGGTTTCCCTCGAATGCAATGGAAAGCACATGATCCGGCCCAAGGATCTCACGGGACTTGGGAAGATATTCCTCGATCAATCGTCCGGCCTCATCGGTGCTCCCGATTTCGCTTAGAAACGCGCTCAGATTCAACGCAGTGGAGATTGCGTCGGGGGTTGCCGCTCCCCCGGGGCCATGTTGGAGACGGAGCATCTCCCGGCTCATCTCGACGGACTGCTTGGAACGCCCCCGGTGTGAAAGCATCCGCGCCACCTGCCCCATCGAAAAGATCGTGGCTTCGTGTCGTTCCCCGAGAATGCGCCGCCTTCGTTCCAGCAGGTTCTGAGACCGCTCCAGCAAATCCGGCGGTCCCTGATTCAGTTCGAATGCATCAATCAGCCCGGCCTCCGCCTCCAGGGTTGCGGGATCATCCGGTCCTTTCAGCGCTGCAAGGCCATCATACACCGTCCTCCAAAGCCCTGGCGTCTGAACCTGCCGGCTGCGATCCGAGTAAATGGAGGACCGCGCAAGAGCCATCAGGGCAAGCAATGTCGCTTCAGCCTTCGGGCCACGATTTTGCACGTACCAATCGTGAACCTTTTCCTGCAAAGCGATCGCTTCTGGAAAAAGGCCGAGCCCGAAGAAGGTTTTGCCCAGCGTCGCCTGCAGCTGAACTCTGCGAAACGGTTGAGCCTTCAGCTCGGCTTCCAACCGCTTCGCCGCCGCACCCAGGGTTTCAACCACCGTGATGGTACGTCCGTCCTTCGCGGGATCCGGGCTCTGAAAGACCTCGGTCATGAACTTCGAGATCGCTTCGGATTCGTCCAGCCGTTGGCGGGCCAGAAACTCCGCCTGACGCGCTCGTTGGGCCGAACGATGGGCGCGAACGGCCTGCCACAAACTGCAGGCAATGCCGATCGACAGGGCCACAAAGACAATCCCGCCTGCAGTGAAAACGAGCCGATTGCGCCGGAATGCCTTTTGTAATTTGTAGGCCGCACTCGGGGGACGCGCCAGAACGGGCTCGTTGGCCAGGTGACGCTGAAGGTCCGACGCAAGCCCATTGGCCGTTTCATATCTCCGCGTCCGGTCCTTCTCCAGGCACCGCATCACAATCCAATCCAAATCCCCGCGAAGCTCCCGAAGCCGCTGACGCGAATCGTCGATCCGCCCCAAACCCAAACCCTTCCCGCCACCCGCGCTTCGATGCGCCAGCTCCGAGGCCATCAGGGTCTCGCTCAGCTTCGTGCTGGGCTTAGCGGGCTCCTGTTCCCGGATGGTCTTCCGCATGGCGTCGAGTCCGGAGGACATCAACTGCTTCGCATCAAACGGCGTTTTTCCCGCCAACAGCTCATACAACAGAACCCCCAGGCTGTAGATGTCGGAGCGGGTGTCCACATCCAGCCCACTCATCTCCGCCTGCTCCGGACTCATGTAGGCGGGGGTTCCAATAAACTGCTCAAACGCGGTGAAAAGCGTGGCATCGGTGAGCCGTCCCTCGGTGGCCTTCGCGATTCCGAAATCGATCACTTTCGGTACAGGCACTCCATCGTGGAGCGTCACCAGAATGTTCGAAGGCTTGATGTCCCGGTGGATGATCCCCTTCTGATGCGCGTGCTGAATCGCCTGGCACACCTGGACGAACAGGTCGAGCCGTTGCCGGGTTCCCAGGTGACTCTGTTCGCAGTAATCCGTGATCCGGATCCCGCGGACCAACTCCATCACAAAGTAGGGCCGCCCCGTCGCAGTCGATCCGGCATCGAGCACCCGGGCAATGTTCGGATGATCCATCAGGGCCAGCGCCTGCCGCTCGGCCTCAAAGCGGGCGACGACTGACTTCGTATCCATGCCCAGCTTGATCACCTTCAGCGCCACCCGCCGCCGAACCGGAACCTCCTGCTCGGCCATGAACACGGTCCCGCACCCGCCCTCGCCAATTTGCTGAAGCAGCTTATACCGGCCGATCCGTGTGCCCGGCGCCTCGGATGGAGGCTCATTCCGGGCTGCCTTCTTGTCCTTCGGAAATGGGTCCAGGGCACGCGCGGCGGGGCTCTCCAGAAACGTCTGCGCCGCCTCCCCGGCCTTCAGAAGTTGATCCACGCGCCGGCGGAGGTCCGGATCCCCGGCACACGCCTCGTCCAGGTACGCGGCACGGCTCTCCGCCGTCTCCCACTGCAGGGCAGCGGCGAAAATCGTCTCGTCAGGGCTGGATTCGGAATGCATCGGGAGGCGCGGATGGCCGCGCTGCGAAGTAACAAGCGTGAAACGCCCTCAAAAAGGATCAGGAGGTATCAAAAAAAAGGCGCTCCAACGTCGAGGATCAGAATTGGTCCACTTTCACCCGCCTTGAACTGGCATTGGCGGACGGTGTTTCGTAGCTTCCCGGTCCGGATGTCGCGCCTCTACATCGCCCACGGCCCTGGTGCAGGCCGGACCCTCACGCCGACCGAGGAAGGCGCCATCGTCGGGAGACAGAGGGATGTCACGGTCGCCCTCGACACCGCCGCGGTGAGCCGGCGTCACGCCCGGATTACCTGGCAGGGCGAGTCGGTGTTTGTGGAGGACTTGGGAAGCAGCAACGGAACCTTCATCAACGACATCCGCATCTCCGCCCGGAGCCAGCTTCGCCCCGGTGACACGCTCCGGATCGGCACCAGCATTTTCCGCCTCGAAGCGGAGGCGAAGCCGGACCACGACATGACGATCCATCGTCAAACCGTGGCCGCGACCTCCAATGCCGAGCTGTTTCGCGATCATTCCGGACAGAAGCTCCAGGCAGTGCTGCAGCTGGCCCATCACCTGGGGCGATCGGTGGACACCGACACTCTGCTGCAACGCCTGCTGGAGCAGTTGTTGATCCTGTCCCCGGAGGCGGAACGCGCGCTGGTGCTCCTGCGCGATGGGGATGAACCCACCGTCCGGGCCCTGAAAAACCGGGGCGAAGCCCAGCCCTCCGGCCCTCTGTTCAGCCGGTCCGTGCTGCGAAAGGTCTTCAACCAGGGCGTGGGCGTGCTGGCAAGCGACACCCGGCTGGAGCAGAGCTACATGGCCAACATGACGCTCAATGCGCTGGGCATCCAATCCCTGGTCTGCGTTCCGCTGCAGACCCATTCCGGAAAGGTTTTCGGCGCACTGCAGCTCGATCGATTTCAGGCGGGAAGGCCGTTTACCCAGGATGATTTATATCTGCTCACCGCCGTCGCCCTGATGGTGTCCACCGTGTTGGACAATGCGCAGATGTATCAGGAATTGCTCAGCGCGGAGCGCATGCAACGGGACCTCGCCATGGCCCGGGAGATCCAGCTCGGCTACCTGCCCACGCAGGCCGTCCAGCTCGCCGCCGGTCCGGTGGATCTCGCCGCGGCGCTTCATCCCGCGCTGGAGGTGTCGGGGGACTTCTACGATTATTTCCCTCTGGATGATCACCGGCTCGCCTTCGCCGTGGCGGATGTCTCCGGCAAGGGCATGGCGGCCGCGCTCTTCATGACCCTCGTTCACGCGCTCGAGCGGCATATCGCCCAGGGAGTGACCAGCCCGGCCGACCTGATCGCCGGTCTCAACGAGGCTGTGGCCCTCGACAATCCGAACTTCATGTTCGTGACGCTTTGCTTCGGGATCTACGACCACACGCTCGGCCGGGTGACCGTTGCGCACGGGGGACATCCCCCGGTTTTGGTACGCCGGCGCGACGGCACCGTGGAGGAAATCGCCCTTCGCGGCGCCCCCTTGCTGGGCATGCAATCGGGAATCCGTCGCTCCGAGGAAGCCGTGCTTCAACTCGAAGCCGGCGATGCCGTTCTGCTCTACACCGATGGCGTCACAGAAAGTCCCGGTCTTTCGGATCCCAACGAACTCTATGGTCCGAAGCGCCTCGCCGAAGCCGTCCGCGATCTTCCGACCGATGCCCCGCTGACCGACTGGGTGGCCGGACTCCGACGCTCCGTCGCCGCCTTCTCCGGCAACGGCCCGCTGGCCGACGACATCACGCTCCTCGCGATCCGTCGCTCCTAGCCGCTGCCGCTGCCGTCGGCGCCGCTGCCCAAAAATGGGGCGATCTCCCGCACGCCGTGCCGGGACTCAAAAAAGATACGTTTGCATGATCCCTTTCGGCGGGTCTCTGCGCATGGATGGATGATTCCCAAAAAAATCATCCGTCCAAACTAGGCGTTCCAACCCCACCCCACCCTACCCGACCCTATGCCCATCCAGATCCACACCCGGCGACAAATTGAAACCGCGAGGCGCTCCCTGCTGGTCGGTTTGGGTGTCCAACTGATTACGGTTCCGTTGCTCCTCGCGCAGTCTTCCGACTCCACGGCACCAACCGAAATGAAGAAGCAGGTGGTGATCGGCTCCAACATCCCCACCGCGGAAGTCGAAACCGCGCAGCCCGGGGAAATCTATTCCCGGACCAAGATCGACCAGATGGGGGTCACCACGGTGAACGACCTGCTCCAACGTCTTCCGCAGATCGGATCTGCCGGCATCAACGGGTCCAACAACGGATTCGGATTCGCTCCGGGCGCGACCGCCGTCTCCCTTCGCGGACTGGGACTCAACGCCACCCTGGTGCTCTTGAACGGACGCCGCGTGGCGCCCTACGGCATGGCCAATGACGGCACCATCTCCTTTGTCGATCTCAACGCCCTGCCGCTCGAAGCCATCGACTCGGTCGAGGTTCTCACCGCAGGCAACTCCGCCGTGTATGGCGCCGATGCCATCGCCGGCGTGATCAACATCAAGACCAAGCGCTCCTATCGCGGCGGCGAACTCCGGGTCTTCTACGGTAACACCGTCCACCAGGACTACGGCACCACCAAGGGATCGATCACCTACGGCGGCGGCAACGACCGGACCGACTTCATGGTCGTGGCCGATTACTATCATCAGAACGACCTCTACAATCGCGACCGCACCTATTCCTCGTTCTCGGACCACACCCCGCTGGGCGGCATCAACAACGGGAGCAGCTACGCATTCCCGGGCCGGTTCTCGGTTCCGTTGAATGCACCGGGACTCATCGGAACCCCGTTCTACGATGCCACCTCGACCGATTTCGCCAATTTCGTTCCGCCCCGCAATACCGACGGCAAGGCGAAGCCGGGCGACTACCACTACTTCACCGACGCGGACCGTTACGACCGCACCAAGTACGTCCAGGCGCTTCCCAAGTCCGAACGCGAGGGAATCTACGCCACGCTGAATCACCGCCTGTTTGAAGACCAGCTGCAGGCCTTCGCCGAGTTCTCCTACCGGCACCTCGAAGAACACGTGGTCACCAATCCCTTCGGCCTCGACCTCTTCGGCGGCGGCAACGGCGCGGGCATTCCGATCGGAACCACCGTGGTGGACAAGGGCGTCACCATCCTCGGCGAGCAGCTCACCATTCCCGCCAAGAATCCCTACAATCCCTTCGGCGTGGACATCACCGATGGCCGCATCCGACTTTTCGACAGCGGCGCCTCCGGCACCCTGGCGAAAACCGACACGATTCGCTTCGTCGGCGGACTTCGCGGAGAGATCAACGAGCACTTTAACTACGAAACCGCCGTGCTCTACAACCGTGCGGAAACCGACAGCTCCGGTTCGCTGCAATTCAATCTCAACGAGATTCAGGCCGCGTTGAACGACCCCAATCCCGCCACCGCACTGAATCTGTTCAACGGCCCGAACTCTCCCAACAATCCCGCCACCGCCCGCAAACTCGTGATCGACCCGCAGCGTGTCTCGATCACCGACCTCCTCTCCTGGGACGCCCGAGCCAACGGCAACCTGTTTCAAATCCCCGGCGGCGACGTGGCCTACGCGGCCGGCTTGGAATACCGGACGGAACGGTACTCCGACGATCCGGACACCACCCTCATCGGCAAAGGCCTCCCCGGGGTGAACCTCGTGCACGACCTGGGATCCCGCGACGTCGCGAGCAGCTACGTCGAGACCCGCATTCCCATCACCGGCAAGGACTGGAATGTGATCCCGTTTCACCGCGTCACACTCACGGCCGCCGGTCGCGTGGAACACTACAGCGACGCTGGCATCTCCGCCGTGCCGACCCTCGGCATCGAATGGAGGCCGGTGAACGAAGAGGTGATGCTGCGTGCGTCCTATTCCGAAAACTTCCGCCCTGCCTCCCTCCAGCAGCTGTTCAATCATCCGCTGGAGGCCGGCACCGAACGGTTCACCGACCCGCTGCGAGGCACGATTGAAAGCGTCTATTTCAGGAGCGGCGGCAACCCGAACCTGAAGCCCGAATCGGCAACCCAGTGGACCGCCGGAATGGTCTGGTCGCCCTCGGAGTTGAAGGGACTGCGGACCAGCGTGGACTGGCTCCAAATCAGCCGGAACAACGAGATCGGATCGGCCTACGACTTCTTTGGCCCGGAATACCTGGCCCAGCAACCGGACCACAGCACCCGGCGTCCGTATGAAGGCGATGCCACCTTTCTCCGCGAAAACCCGACGCTGCCGCTCCCGCAGATCGATCCCAAGACCGGCCTGCGTGCGGGCCCCCTGCAAGCCCTCAGCGACAACTACTCCAACATCGGTGCCACCGTTGCCGACTACCTCGACGCCCGCCTCACCTACGGCCTTCCCACGGCGAACGCCGGCACCTGGACCTTTGATACCACGGCCTCCTACCTGTTGAGCTACCGCGTCCTGGATCCGGCATCGGGCACCTACAACCGGCTCGCCGGACGGGAATCGTACGGCGACGGCGACGGACTCCCCCGCTGGCGTGCCACCTCCAGCCTGACCTGGGAATTCCGCAAACTTCAGGCCAGCGCCTTCGCGAACTACATCGGCAGTGTCGGCTACTTCAACCCCGCCACCGGCGACCCCGCCACCGTGGCGAGCTTCCTCACCTTCGACGTGCAGGCCTCCTACAAGCTGCCGTGGGATGTGAAGGTCACCGCCGGCATCAACAACGTGATGGACGCCAACCCTCCCCTCGACCTCAGCCCCAACTTTGCCAACGTCGCCTACAGCTACCGCCTGCACAGCGCGCTGGGCCGCTACTACTACTTCGAGCTGAGCAAGAAGTTCTGATCCAGATTTGGTTCATAGAATCGGTGCCCCGTGTCGGGTCACCCGTCGTGCAAGGGCGCGCGGAATGTCTCCTCCTCATTTCGCGCGCCCCTTTTTATTCCCCGGTCGAAATCAAGACCCCGGAGCAAGGTCCAAAGTCCAAAGCACGAACTTGAACCGCAGAGGCGCAGAGCCGCAGAGGGGGCGCTGCGTGATGCGGAGGATCTGGGAGATCGAAGATCCCGAATCGGTGGAGGGCTTGGTTCCACCCAAGCCCCATATTCGTTTGCGGACCTCTCGTGAAGTCACAGCCCGGTACCCGGAAGAAAACCGCAGAGGCGCAGAGGCGCGGAGCCGATGATCCTCGATGCTCAATGCTCGATGCGGTGTTCCAATTTCGCCTTTTTCCTTTGAACTTTTGCCTTCGCTCCGAGGCCTGCTTTCCCGCCTCCCAAATTCCCCCTCAGCCCGATCTTCGATATTCGATCTCCGATTTCCCCTCACCCGCGCACTCTCAACAAATCCAGCGCCACGCGAATGGCTCCGGCACGATTCTCCACGTTGAGTTTTTCCAGCACGTGCTCGGCGTGCTTTTCCACCGTGCGACGCGACGAATCCAGGATGATGGCAATCTCCGCGTTCGTCTTGCCCTCGCTCACCCAAAACAACACCTCGGCCTCGCGCGGCGTCAACCCGAGCGGCAGCAGGTCGGCCGGTTTCGGTGTTCGTTCGCTCGACAGCTCCAGCACCGCCAGCTCGCCATTCGCCGCCGCGCGCAGCACGCGCACCTCCAGCCCGGACGGCAACTCGGCCCCCGGTTTGGACCCGGCCAATTCGCGCAGCACCGACGGCGTCTGATCGTGGGATACCGACGGGAAAAAACGCGCCAGCAACGTCTGGGTCAGCCGGGTGGAAAAACGGATCCGCCCCTGGTCGTCGAACAACAGAAGTCCCCGGTCGAGCGAATCATGCAGCAGCTCTTCTGCTTCGCGCCGCATCACCACCTCGTCCTGTAACGCACGCTGCAGCGATGCGATCCGCAGCTGGGTCCGCACCCGCGCCAGCACCTCGGCCGTCTGGATGGGCTTGGTGACATAATCCACCGCCCCCGCCTCCAGCGCGCGAACCTTCTCCCCCACGTCGTCCACCGCCGTCAGGAAAATCACCGGGATCTCGACAAGTCCCGGACGCGCCTTCAGCCGCCGGCACACTTCGAGCCCGTTCATGCCCGGCAGCATGAAATCCAGCAGGATCAAATCTGGTACTTCATGCGCCACCTGGGCCAGCGCCCCCTCGCCGCTCTCGGCGACGAGCACGCGGAAACCCGCCTGCGACAACGCATCCAGCAACAGGCTGAGATTCGCCGGAACGTCGTCCACGACAAGGAGAGTCGCGCTGGCCATGGGATCGGAGGGTTTCAATTCGAATTCGGATACAACGCCGAACCGCGGTGCGAATGTTGCCGCCGTCTGCCGGAAATTACCATCCTTGGTTCACCCACGACGCCGGGGATAGAACCGCAGATGGACGCAGATGAACGCAGATAAACTCTAAAACCGCGCGCGTTCTCGACATTGGACTTTAGACTTGGGACTCCGCCCGCGCAGTGATGAGCGGATCCCCTTCAACTCTTCACCCCTTCAACCGCAGGGTCAGGATTCAACCGCGCACGAATCGCCGCCATCTGGTAACTGGCGGCAAGCGCTTCCAGCTCCGATGCAAACGCCGCGTGCGCGGGCGACTCCACTCGGAACGCCGCCAAAGCCGCTCGAAACGCCACGATGTCCCCCCGGTTTGCCGCCGCACGAAGCGGTCCCAGCAGCGCGTCCGGCGGCAACACCACCGGCCCGGCCGTCACTGACGAAGCGGCGGCGGAATCGCCAACAGCCCCCCGCTCCATCGCTCCCGCCGGCTCGGCCTCCGACATGCGCCATTCAATCCGCAACTGCTCCTTCAACACCGTGTAGAGCTGTTCTTCGCGGAACGGCTTCGGAAGGAATTCATCCGCCCCGGCCCGCAGCGCATCGTCGCGGTTGAATCCCAGCACCGACGCCGACGTCGCCACGACTCGCGCCTCAAATCCGGGCAACAACTTCAACCGACGATTCAATTCAAAGCCGTCCATGCCGGGCATCCGCAAATCCAGCAACACCAGATCCACCGTCACCCGCGCCGGCGCGCCCGCAAGCAACGCCAGTGCCGCATCGCCGCTCGCCGCCTCGTGCACCGCAAATCCAAGCGGCTCCAGGAATTCGCGAAGCAGCCGACGGTTGATCTCCAGGTCATCCACTAGGAGCACCGATCGACGCGGCCCGTCGTATCCGAGAATGCGGCGCGGTGCCGATGCCACTTCGGGTCCGCCTGCAAGCGTCAGCGGGACCGCAAAGGTGAACCGGCTTCCCACTCCGACCGAGCTGCTGACCTCGATGCGTCCGCCCATGTGACCCACCAGATGCTGACTGATGGCCAACCCCAACCCCGCACCCTGCTCGGGCGGACGCCCGTTGACCGCCTGGGAAAACGGCTGAAAAAGACGCGCCACATCGTCCGGAGCCAACCCCGGACCGGTGTCGATGACCGTGAACCGGAACACCACCGGCTCGGACGATGAATCTTTTTTGGTCACCGTTGTTTCCGGATTCACTTCCAGTCGCACCGTTCCGCGCTGGGTGAACTTGATCGCATTTCCGAGCAGATTCTCCAGCACCTGACGCAGCCGCTGCTGGTCGCCCAGCACCGTCCCATCCGGCACCCCGGCGGTCACCACTTCCAATTTCAACGCCCGCTGCGCCGCACGCGTTGCGAAGCTCGCCTCCACGTCGCGGATCAAATTCTTCAACGAAAACGGCGCCAACCGGAGCTCCACGCGACCCGCCTCCACCTTGGCCAGATCGAGAACGTCGTTGATGAGGCCCAACAAATGATCGCCGCTCGACCGGATCACGCGGAGCCGCTCGCGGTTGCGTTCGTTCATGTCGGCATCGCGGCCCAGGATCTGCGCAAATCCAAGGATGCCGTTGAGCGGCGTGCGGAGCTCGTGGCTCATGTTGGCAAGGAAGCGCGACTTCGCCCGGTTCGCCTCCTCCGCCGCATCCTTGGCCACCTCGAGTTCGCGCGTCCGCACCGCCACCAGCGATTCCAGCTCGCGCGACCGCGCCTCCACCCGCTGCAGCCGCCAACGCAGCACGCCGTAAAACGCCAGCAACGCGGCAAACGCATACGCCGCAATCGCCGGTCCGCCGCGATACCACGGAGGCAGCACGTCAAAGCCATAGACCGCCACCGGCCCCACTTCGCCTGCCTCATTCTTGATACGCACCTCGAAGGTGAACGGTCCACCCTCGGGATTCAGGAACTCGCGCTCCGTCTCCAGCGTCGAGTCGCTCCATCGATCATCCAGCCCACGCAGCCGGGTCTGATACCCCGCAACCGCGCCGGTGCCGAACTGCGCTGCAGCGAAGGTCAATCGCACAGGGTCCCGGCCATGACGGAACAAGCCCGAAACGTGCAGCGGCTGATTCGTTCCCCAGGCATGAACCGATCGAATCAACGGGGCCCAGCGGGGCGGCTCCAACGGGCGGTAGTCTCCCAGCTCAAGACGAAAAACCGAACCGCCGAACGGTTTCACCCACAGCACTCCGCCCGCCGGCTCCGGTTCCCACAGGGCGAACTGGAATCCGCGACGACCGATCAACGCCCGCAACGCCGCCGTGGCCGGTTCGAAGCGGACCGTGCCATCCGCCGATTGACGAAACCGCGCCAACGGATACGGCGTTTCCTTCAGCGATTGGATCGCGTTCACCCATGCGTCGCCCGCAGCCCCGCGCATCACCGGATCCACGATCAGATTCGTCCGTCCCGGCACCTGCAGGCGGACATCCACGCTGAACTGGTCCGTCGTCCGGTCGTACCGATACAACCCCGCCGCCGTGCTGAAATGGGGTCCGAGCGAACTGTCGAACAGGAAGATCTGCTCATGATTCTCCGGCAGCCCGCGGGGACGCTGCGGATGCACGTACTGGCTCACCTTGGCCGCGGACCAAGGCACAGAACGCGAGGCACGCACGGCCCGGAAGATTCCCCGGGTGGAGGTGCCCGCCCACAACGTGTCGTCCGATTCCTGCAGCACCGAGATCACCTCGCCACTTACTTCCGGAACGACGCCTTCGACGCGCCACGTTCCTTCCGTCACCACCGCGCTGAGCAAACGGTCGGCGAGACCAAGAAAGATACGCCCCGGATCGGTCACCGACTGCGCGAGGCTCAGCACCGGCGACGGCGCGGCGAACACCAGTCGCGCCCCATCGGCCCCCACACGATACAACCCCGCGGCACCGCCGATCAGCAGGCCGGTGGGATGGCTCAACAATTTCGTTCCCTGCAAGCCGGGCGGAACCCGCGGGTCCCGTTCCAACCGCGCCGGCCGCCCCTCGGCCGGGATTCCTGGAACGACGCGCATCAAGGCATCGTCCGAGAAAAAATAGAGCGTTCCCTCGTGCCGCACCGCACCGCCGATGCGCGTGTTCTGCCGTCCATCCTCCCGGGGAAACAACGTCACCGGAACCGCTCGATCCAGGCGGTTCAATCCATCCTGCGTGCAAATCCAGAGCCCACCTTCGCGATCCTCCGTCAGCCCGCGCACCGTGTCGCTGGTGAGTCCGGCCGATGTGTTCACCACCTGCAGTCGGCGTCCTTCGGGATCCAGCAATCCCAGTCCATCTCCCACCGTGCCGATGGCAATCAATCCATCGTGCAAACGCCGCACCAGCGTCGGATCCACCCGCGCGAGCCAGTCGGCGCCATCGGTCGTCACGCGGGTAATCGTTCCGTTGGGCCCGAGCTCCACCACACCGCGTCCGCGCACCAAGAGGCGCAGCGCCCCGGCTCCATTCGTCCATCCTCCCACCGCACCGCCGGGACTCGCACCCACGAATGCGGTAACCGGCACCCGCGGCTGCCACGTGGTTCCACTCCATTCCATCAATCCATTGCTGGAGGAGTGCAGGAACAACCGATCATCCGCGGCGAACAATCGCAGTTTTCCCGCGCCGCTGAATTCCTGGCGGGAAGCCTTCGCTCCATCCCAACGCACCACGCCGCCATCGCCCGATGCAAACACCCCGTCGCGTCGCACCACCAGGTCGCGCAGCAAGCCCACCGATCGATTGGTGGCGGCCAGTTGGGCGAGGTAATCGACCGGATGAATCACCCCATCGGCATCGCGGGTGATCTCGCCAAAGGCATCGACTCCGCAAAGGAGCAGGCGCCCCGGCTGATTGGTGCCGCCGTCCGACCAGGCCAGATTGCGCACGTACTGCGGCGTGATTTTGAGGAACGACCAATCCCGGCCGTCATGCGCCAGCACTCCGTCGAGATTGGCGAAATGCATCACGCCGTCCGCGGACTGCGCCGCCGCCCACACCTCGGCTCCGCCGGAATACTCGGACGCACGCCACGTGCGAAGGATTGGACGTCCGCGCTCATCGTCGGCCCACGCGGTCGCGATCAAACCGGCGATCCACCCGGTCATGAGGAGGAGCCGCGTCGCGGTGCGATTAATGATCCAAACGTTGTACAACGAAAGGAGTAAACCGCGCCCCACCGCGACCGACAACCCCGACCTCGACCAGAATTGAGGCAGGACCCATTTCCTGAGTCCAAGGTCCAATGTCCGGAAGAAGAAGGACTACCCGAAGGCCGAACCTCACCCGAATCAAAATTGAGACCCTCCGAGCCATGCCTTCGCCAAACCGAGCTTGGAGTGCGGCGGGAAGCGCAGCGCCACGCCGCTTTGCTTAACGTCCACCCGCAAGCCGACGCATCAAAACCGCAGAGGCGCGGAGACGCAGAGAACGGATTGAATCTGGAAAGCATGAAAGCAGGAAGGGGAGGTTCGGGCTTGAAGCAGGTTTGGAGTACCGCGTTTACGCGGCTCTGCTGTTGGACGGAACGTGGAACCTCAGGACTGCATCTTCACCCACGTCATCCTTCTCACGCCCCCCCCGGAACCGTCTGAAGACGGGACTCCAAACCCAATCCGCCTCATCCAGCATCCACGGCCCAGCATCGCTCGGTCAAGTCCGGGTCAGGATTTGACACTCTTGCGAGTAGGTCAGGAGAGAGGCTGGGTTAGGATTGTGGAGGTCGGCGCCTGGGATAACTGCCGATTTGAGACGTCCGTTGAACCCGGGGTTCGCGGCTCAAATCGTGCATCGA